>DAOTTZ010000029.1:0-70366 GCA_034437535.1 Anaerolineae bacterium
CCCGGTCGAACACGCGCACCCCTTCGTTCCGGCTACGGATCAAGCGCAAGAGCAACCACACCGCCCGGATAATCAACAGGCCCAGCGCGACACCTGCCGCGATCTTGCCGATGTCCAGCACATCCGGGTTGATGGCTCCGCCGCGTTCTAGCTCTCCCCGGCGTTCGGTCAGCAACTCTAAGGTGAAATACGTCCCCCCGACTACGATAATACCGATCAACACGAAGATGAGCCGCCTTACAAATGGCTTGCGCGACGTCCGCGCCTGGTAAATCAATTTCGCCATGATGAAATCCTCAGTATAAGACAGGATACCTTGCATTATGCCGCATCTGACGAAAAACGTAAAAAACGGCGGAGGTGATCCCCCCGCCGTCAAGCATTTGATCGTGGATTTACCGTCAAGCGGTCGATCTAATAGGCGTCGGAGCGCAGTTCAAGCTCCTGAGAAGAAAACGTCATGAGTGGCACAACGTGTTCGTCATCCTGACCGGGATTAATCACCAGCCCGCCCTGGTCAGCGTCAATAAACGAATAAAAGGCGCGGGCTTCGTTGGCAAATTGCTCTTTGATGCGGGCGTCTAACGTCTCGACATCGTTGACATGCGTCAGCACGATAAATTCGTCGTCACGGATGCCGACGAAATCGTCTTCACTGCCATGTTCACTCAAGATCTTTTGAATCAGGTTGCCAGCATAATTCAACACGTCATTGGCGGCGACAAACCCATAGACATCGTGGTACGCCTTAAAGCCTTCCACCTCATAACCAAGCGCGACAAAATCCAGGTCATCGGCCCGCCGCCGTTTGATCTCCTCTTGTACCAGCGGACCAGTCGGCAGGCCGGTACGTGCTTCGTGCAGATTTTCCCGCGTGGCGCGGGTGATGGCCCCATGCACGCGCAGGCGCAACTCGTCAATATCAAACGGCTTAGTGATGTAATCGTCGGCCCCCAGTTCTAGCCCCTTAACCTTACTAGCCCGTTCATCGCGCTGGGTTAAAAACAAGACCGGGATGAACTTGGTCAGGGCCATGCGGCGCAAGCGCAAGCACACGTCGTATCCATCCATATCCGGCAACATCACATCCAGCAAGACCAGATTAGGGAACTTAGATCGGGCGTATGCGACGCCATCGGTGCCGTTATCGGCGTGGATGACTTCGTAGCCCTGAGACTCGAAGTACATCACCAGCATCTCGGCCACGTCATAATCGTCTTCTACCAGCAATAAACGATGCTTTGCCATGATTTATTCTCCGGCTACTCGTCCAAAACCGCCCGGACACGGAACTGGTTTGATTGGGCATCCGGGGCATTGGCAATCGCCTCATCGGTAGCAAGTGGCTCCTGGGCATCGTCTGGACGTAGCACATTACTCAAGGGCAAGACGGAGGCAATCGCGGTGACATGAGAGGTATCTGCGGATTGAAGATGTTCGAAATACTGCAAAATGGCCGTCAGTTGACCGGCGAATGTCGTTACCTCTTCATCGGTCAATTCGAGCTTGGCTAGCTCGGCAATGTCCCGCACATCATCGTTGGTAATATCCACAGTATAATCCTTTCAATTATTTGCATACTCTATTCTATCGGGTGTAAACGAAAAATCAACCTGACGCGCCTTGCTTATAGAGTACAATGAAATTTGCTTAGAACGCCAGAACAAAAGTCAAGCTGATGATCCCACAGACCGCAATTGATGAAATTTTGACCGCCCGCCAGCAACAACTCCAGCGCAAACAGACGAAAACGCCGATTCCGGCCATCATCGCGCTGGCTGATATGCAAACGCGCCCCCTGCCGGTGTTGAACGTCGTCACCGGGGGCGATTACCTGACCGTGATCGGCCAGGTACGCCTGCAAGCCACCTATGACCCGGTGGCGGCGGGCCTGCGCTTCGTGCGTTATGGTGTTGATGCTGTCACGCTGTTCACCGATATGACGATCTACAGCAAGGGCATGGAAGACCTTCTGCTAATGGCCCGCGCCCTCAAGCATACCCCGGTCATCAGCCAGAATTATATCCTCAGCACGTATAACCTGCTGGAAACCCGCGCCAGTGGGGCCGATGGCACCATCTTATATGCCGACCACCTGGAAGCGACCACCCTGCGCGATGTCGTCAGCCTGTGCCAGCGGTGCAAGATGAGCACCATCGTCCAGGTCAGCGATGCCGCCGGGATGGATGCGATGCACGCGCTCGTGCCGCACGCCGTCGCCATCGGCACCGAGCCAACCTTCGCCGCCGCGCGTGATTTGCCTCTGCTGGCCGACCTGCGCCAACGTCTACCCCACTATACCCGCTTTTTGCCTTATGGCACCGTGCAATCATTCGATGATCTATCCACCCTGGTTGATTTCGGTGTCGATGCCGTCATCGTAGATGAATCGCTGTTGAATACGCCCCAACGGCGCGAACAATTCGAGACATGCATCGGGCGGGCGTTAACTTGAAAACCTGCAATTGCCAAAAAACGAGCGTCTGCCTATGATTCCAAGCAGTGACCTGTAAACGGATAAATCCTATGCACATTCGATGGATGATGTTTCTTGGCTTATTGGTCGTCGGGCTGGCCGCCTGCGACCCAATGGCCCCGCAACCGACACCGGTCGCGGTGGTCATCTCCCCCCAGCCATCGCGCACACCGACCGTCGCGCCGACCGCCACCGCCACAATCACGCCGACCGTCGCGCCGACCACCACCGCCGTCTTGCGTCCTACCGCGACGCCGTTCCCGTGTGATAACACCGATGGCAGGATCGAAGAATTTACGACCTTCCGCAGTGAAGTCGCCAACGGCGAAAACCTGCGTTACCGGGTGTACATCCCGCCGTGTTACGTGGAGACTCAACGCCGCTTCCCGGTGGTGTACTTGCTACACGGCCTCAGTTACCGCGAACAACAATGGGAAGAGATCGGCGCGATCAACGCGCTAGACCAGGGAATCCGCCTGGGGGCCTTGCCGCCTATGATCTTGGTAATGCCGTACTTCGGCACGCTGGGCCAGGTCAACAGCTTCCCGCCGGAGCAATCTTACGAGACTCACATCCTGGATGAACTGATGCCCGCAGTCGAATCACAGTTCTGCACCTGGGATGACCGCGAGTATCGGGCTATTGGCGGCATCTCACGCGGGGGCTTCTGGGCGTATAGCATCGGCTTTCGTCATCCAGACGTGTTCGGCGCGGTGGGCGGGCATAGCGCGTTCTTCCCGTCAGATTTACGCGCTGTGCCATCATTGTTCAACCCGCTGGAAATCGCGCAGAATTCATCGCTCCTGCCAGAAGCCGACCTGCGGATGTACCTGGATAACGGCGCGGCGGATTCTGCCGGGCCAAGCCAACAAGCCCTCTCTGACCGGCTGAAAGAACGCAGTATTCCGCATCAATACATCATCAACCCGATTGGCGACCACAGTAACGATTACTGGTCGTCACACGTCACAGAATATCTGTCGTTTTATGGCGAAACATGGCCGGAGTCTTACGACGACCTGCCGCCGTGCTGATGTAATCACTCAGGCGTCTTCGCTATCTACCGGGGGCGGTTCCGTCGGTTGTTGCGTCTCGGTGCCGCCTGTACCGGGCACCCCACACACCGGGCGGGCCTGCCCTAGCGCGAAGTCGAACGCATCAATTAAGCCCTGGTCGCTTACTTCCTGTGCGATCCGCATCCCGTTTTCCATGTAAGGCAAGGCACGCTGACATTCGCCCAGATCCATATAAGCCTGGGCCAGCCAGTAAAGATAGTAACCGTTATCCGGCGTGATGTCATGCGCCCGTTGGATGTACTGCACCGCCTGCGTCGGGTCGAAGATCTGCGACTCGGCATCCAGCAAGGTACGCCCCAACAACCATAAACACTGGGCATTGTTCGGGTCGGCATCCACACAGCGGTTAAAGTAACTGTTGGCTTCGCTCAGGTTGCCTTCCACCCGGAAGTAATACGAGCCAAGCTCAAACAATGCGACCGGATTACCTGGATTCTGCTGGAGTAAATCCTGGTACATTTCCAGCGCGGCCTCATCATCACTCAGCCGTGCCACCCAGATCGCCAGATAAGGCATATTCGGTGCGATGTCATACGCTTCGCTGTAATCGCTCAACGCGCTGGCGTTGTCAAAGTTGACTTCCTGGTTGATGCGCCCGCGCACCTGCAACGCCTCGAAGCTCTCCGGGTAGAGTTCTAAGGCCCGGTTGATGTAAGACCGCGCCAGTTCACCGTTGCCCAGGTTCAGGTAAGCTTCACCCAGGAAGGCCAACGCCCGCGCCCGTGAGCTTGCCATATCCGGCAGTTCACGTACCATCGCCTCCGGCACCAATTCTAACGCCCGTTGGGCCGATGCAATCGCCTGGGCACTAGCGTCGATCCGGTTCAGGGCCATCGCATGGATGGCCCAGGCATCCGGCCAGAAGGGATTGGCTGTGATGGTGTCTTCGGCATAATCCAGGGCTTTGTCATAATTGCCCTGGTTGATGAGCGACATGGTAAGCCGGTAATGGACGATCACATCATTTGGCAGGGCGTTAATGGCGTTCTCGTAATAAAGCGCGGCATCGCCCATCGCGCCGCGTTGCCAGGCGTTGTTTGCCAGCGTCAGGTCGTTGGTCGGATCCTGAGTCGGCGGGACGGGGGTCGCCCGCATCTGATTCACGCCGTCCTGCGCCGCGTTGACCATATCCCCGGCGGCTTCTTCCACATAAGGCCGGAGCATATCGCGGTTTTCGTAGACGCCGATGCCGACCACAATTAGGCCGATCATCACCACCAGGAAGACCAACCGCTTGAGCGAGATGAAGCCGCCGCCACGTCGGCTACGTCCGCCGCCGGAATAGCGTTTCGGTGTTTTGAGATACATACATTAAATCCCTTCTTGGTTCGCCGGGTCGGTCGGTTCGGGTGTGGGCGGGGCAACCTCTTCCCCACCAAAGCCGGGGCATTCCGCGATGATAAGCCGCAAGCCAGCCTGAACGTTATCCAGCGTGGTCGTCACATCCTGGCCTTGCCCGCGTGCGGCCTGGGCCATCAAAAGTGACTCCTGCAACGTATCCCAGGCCGGGTCACATTCACCGACGTAAAAATAAGCCAGGCCCAACCGGTGCTTACACGGCAGGTTAGATGGATCGAGTTCTACACAGGCCGCGAAGGATTCCATCGCAGATTGCATCTGAAGCGGGTTGGAGACATCGTTATATTGCAACAAGCCCAACTCATACCACGCCCCGGTCGATGTCGGGTCAGCGTCTACCGCATCCTGGCAGAAGCCCAACGCCCGCTCGAACTGCCCGACCTTACGATACGTCCCGCACAGCCGGCGCAAGGCCAGCGCATTACGCGGTTGGATCGCCAATACACGGTCATACGTGTTGATGGCTTCTGCATCGCGGTTTTGCGCCAGATATTGCAGGGCCAGTTCCATGTGGGCACTGATGTTGGTCGGGTCGAGCGTGACCGCCGCTTCCAATTGCTCGATGGCCTGGTCGTTGGCCCGAACCCAACTCAAAGAGTAAGCGTAACTGCGGCGGGCGTTGGCATCACCAGGGTCAGCCTGGATCGCCATCGCCCCCGCTTCGGTGCCTTCTTGATATTCGCCGTTGTTGGTATAAGCCCGCGCCAGGGCTGAATATAGGTGTGATTCATACCCCGCGCCAAGATCTAACCCGGCGGAGGCCACCGGAATCGCAGACTCAGAGTTTCCCATCCACACCATCGCCATCGCCCGCAAAGCGTAGCCACGCGGGTCGGATGGATCCAGTTCAAGGATGGCATCGCCCTGCGCCAATGAGATTTCCGGCGCGTTCATGTCGATCATCAACGTGCCATATTCATAACGATAGGCGATGTTATCCGGCTTTTGCTGGATGGCCCGTTCGAACAGGTCACGGGCTTCTTCCATATCACCAGCAATACGCAGTTGATCGCCCAATGTCGCCAGATCGCTAGGGAGTGGGGTCGGCGTCGGCCCCATGCCAATTGCGTCTAACGCCTGGGCTTGCAGGTTATCGAAGTTGACCGTCACGAAGACCACCAGCCCGCCAATGAGCAAGCCGAAGAAGAACAGCAAGCGCGTATAATTACGCTTCGGCTTTTGTTGCCGCCCGAAGAATGATTGTGAATAATCGCGTTTGATATGCATGATCGGCTACCCGCCAAAACCACCAATCGGTGTAGGTGGGGCTAGCGTCGGTGGGACGGGCGTCGGTACCGATTGCCCGCTGAAGCCCGCACATCGCTGGGTGATCGCATCCAACACATTGTCGATATTTTCGACAATGGTCGGCAAGCCCTGTTCGACGGCCATCGGGCGGGCCTCATTGGTGATGTCCCAGGCTTGCTCACACTGGCTCAACCGGTAATGCGAAAAACCGCGCAAGTACCAACACTCGATTTTATCCGACCCATAACGGACGCAATCCTCAAACGACTCAATCGCGCCTTCATAATTGCGCCGGACGTACTGCATCTGCCCGCGCTGAGCGTAGGCATCGCCATATTCCGGGTTGATCTGTATCGCCCGATCACAATACGGCTGGGCGACATCAAACCGCGCTTGATCCACCCCGGCGTAGACCTGGCACAAGCGCAGATACGCTTTCTCGTTGTCTGGGTCCATCTCCAGGATGCGCTCG
This sequence comes from Anaerolineae bacterium, assembly GCA_034437535.1. GTDB lineage: Bacteria > Chloroflexota > Anaerolineae > Aggregatilineales > Phototrophicaceae > J038. The sequence continues at coordinate 6,632 of DAOTTZ010000029.1, forward strand.
TAAGTGGCGATTGCCATTTCCGGCTCGCCGACTTGATTCAGGTTATAGAGTGCGGCCAGATAAAAGTATGGCGTGACCAGATTCGGGTTTAGGCCGATGGCACGCTCTAATGCTTCGATGGCGGCGCGATAATTGCCCTGGTAGACATACGGCCACTGCATCGACATCTGCACAAAGATGTTGTTCGGGTCGATTTCCTGCGCCCGTGTGACCATGCGAAGCCCTTCCTGCCAGCGGCCCAGGTTGGTATACGCCACACCCTGTGCGGCGTATAAGGGTGCGAAGGTCGGGTCAACGTCTACGCCCTGGATGGCGACCTGAATCGCCTGGGGCGAGTCGGTAAACATCAGGTTGCGGGCCTTCAGCGCGTAACCACGCGGATCATCCGCCGCGACGTCGATGGCGTGTTCGGCGACGATCAACGCCTCTTCGAAGCGTTCCGCTTCCATCAGCATACTACCGTATTCATAGAGGTAATCAATGTTATCCGGGCGTTGCTGTAAAGCATTTTCGAAGGCGATAATCGCGTCGTCCAGGTCTCCCCCATAGAATAATTCCATACCCTGGCGGGCGTAGTTGCTGGCAAAGGGGGTCGCGGTGGGGGCCATGCCGACGGCATCCAGCGCGGCCAATTGCAGACGGTTGAAGTTCAACATGAAGAACACGGCCAATCCCCCCAGCAACAAGCCGATGAGGAACAGGACGCGGGCACCGATGCCGCCACGCCGTCTACCTGTGAAAAACGAGCGCGAATAATCCCGGCGAATTTGCATAGACTAACAACCCTCAACTTAATTGACACAAATTGCACCCCACCGGCATCACATCTGGTGAAAGATGGCAGGATAGACAACTCTACCATTATAAAAGATGCTGGTCTTTGATTTTAGGCCCGGCCCGCCAAACTTAACATAATTATTGCAAATCTCAGGGAAGACTGGCATTTTCCGCCAATTGAGCAGACAATAGAGGCACAATGATGAGTAAATGTAAAAGGGCGATCAGATGACAACATGGATGGTCGTAGAAGACGAGCCGGATCTGTATGATATGGTGTTGGCGATGTATGACACCCTGGGCGTGAACGGTGTCGCATTCGCCAATGGCGAAGAAGCAATGGAATGGATCGAAGCGGTGGAAAGTGGGCACTTCCAAGACGAGATCCCGGAGCTAGCCCTGATTGACATCCGGCTACCGGGCAAGGTGAGCGGGGTCGATGTGGCCGAACGGATGCGCCAGAGCAGTAACCTGGGGCATGCCGCCATCGTCTACATGACCGCGTACCGGTTATCGCCCAAAGACGAGAAAGCCGTCATCGCCCGCGCCGATGCCGACAAACTGATCTACAAACCCCTGCCGGAAATCAACGTGTTTGAGACCGTCCTGCGTGATCTCATCAAGCAACGGAATGAGATGGGCTGATGTCTACCTGGATGTTGCTAGAGGACGAACCCGACCTGTACGATATGATCCTGGCAATGTATGAAGTCATGGGCATTGGCGGGGTCGCCTTCGGCACCGGGGAAGACGCGGTTGATTGGATCCGGGAAGTAGATAGCGGGCGATATACTGACGAATTGCCAGAACTGGCCCTCTTAGACATTCGAATGCCCGATCACATCAACGGGGTGATGGTCGCGGCCCGGTTACGAGAAAGCGCGGTCTTGAATGATCTCGTCATCGTGATGATGACCGCTTACCGCATGAACCCGGACGAAGAAAAAGATCTAATCGAACAGGCCGGCGCGGATTTCTTGATCTACAAACCCCTGCCCAAGCTGGACGAATTGCATTATATCCTCAACGGCTTGCTGTTGAAGAAGCGCGACGATGAGTAATGTGCTTGCCAGCCTGAACGAAGCCTTCTTGAATCAGATCCTGGCGGGGTACATCGACCAATTCAGCGGCTCACGGGTCATCCGCACTGCTTCGGTGATGATCACTTACACCGCGTTAGATAATCCGGTCTTCACGCTACCCCACAGCGGGGATAGCGGCTTTATCATCCAGGTGCCCACGCTGGATATTCGGCTTTATCGTTACCGGGATGGCGAACGCGGGCCGGAACTGGGCGGGAGTCAGTTTGAATTGACCGTGCGCGGTAATTTCCGGCTACAGCCCCCACGTAATAGCGACCCTGGCGGAAGCATCCAGATCCACATTGACGACTGTGAGGTCAACGGCGGCAACCCGATTGGGCGGGCCATCGTGAGTCTGTATATCAACAACACCGTGATCCCGGCGTTAAAGGCCCGCCTGCCCGCCGTTAAAATCCCCAACCTGCGGCAGTTGCTCGGCTTCCCGGTGACGGTAGACCGCGTGCATACCGCCAACCGGCAACTTTATCTGCTGATGACCGTGCCCGATGCCCCACACCCGGCCACGCCACCGCCCGTCATCACCCAGACTGACGAACCAAGTGTGTTCATCTGCGCGACAGATGCCGCCATCACCGCATCCCAGGCCAGCTTTAAGGTCAAGCGCGGGGTAGACGAAGACACCGATTTCCCCCTGCCGATGGGCGTCAAGTTGGGATTGGCATCCTTGCATCTGGTGGGGTACGTCCAGGCAGACGACCTGAACGTTCGCATCCACAGCGGCGAACCATCCTGTGGGGTCAACCTGACGGCCAGTGCCGGCCTCAAAGTCGGGATGAAGCCCCTCGGCCAGTACGATCTCGGACTTAAACCACGCATCACACCGCCCCGCTTTAGCCTGGATCTCAAATCAAACGACGAACGAATCTATGCCGTCATCCAGATGGAGTCGAGTCCGCTGGTGAATTGGGAGATTCCCGGCATCCCGCGTGTCATTCAACCGGCCCTGCGTGATCTGCTCGGCTGGGTTGATTCGTCGATGAGCATGGTATACGACACGCTGGATGCTGGCCTACGAGTCATTCGTATTCCGATTGTCTCATTCGCGGATTGGTCGTATCTTATGCATGTGGAACAGGTGCGCTTTGAAGGCAACAGCGTGCTGGTGCATCTGGTGGCCGATCAACGTGAGGAGGAGGTACCATCATAAGCGGTCAAACCGTTCGCATCCCGCAGAGCTTCCCGGCGGGCACCGTCGTCGCGGTCGCCGTCAGTGAAGCGGATTACATGGCAACCTATGCCGAGACCTTTCATGAGTGGATTGATGGAGTCGTGGTCAAGATGTCACCTGTCACGTTGCGTCATGCGCAAATCGTAGATTATCTGCGCCACCTGCTCCAGACCTATTGTTCGCTCCGTCCGGTGGCACAGGTGCTCAGTGAGCCATTTGTCATGCGGCTTGATCTGGGTGACCGCATCAGCCGCCGAGAGCCAGATCTACAGGTGATCTTAAACGCCAACCGTGCGCGAGTTCAAGCCACGTACACCGATGGCCCGGCAGATATTTGCATCGAGGTAGTCTCCCCTGGCAGTGTGGCGATTGACTACGGCGAAAAGCTAGTCGAGTACGAAGCGGGTGGCGTACAAGAATACTGGATCATCGACCCGGAACGGCAATTGTGCCACTTTTACCGCCGTCAGGGAGATTATTACCAACCGATCCCGCGTACTGATGCCCACACGACCCCGCTTTTGCCCGCATTTCGGCTGGATATTGCGACCCTGTGGGCGGATGATCTACCAGATATTCTGGATGTGGTCGAAATAGTGAAGGTCATGCTGGCGGAGGATGAAACCAGATGAGCGGTGGTGAGCTTTACGTCTTAGCGTTACAGATCGGCCTGGGGTACTTACTGCCGGGGGCGGCCTTGCTCCGGGCGATTTATATGGGCTTGCGTGGTCGCCTGCCGGAGGGCCTGCGCGACATCGCCATCGCCGCTTTCATCGCCGGCCTGGGGTCGATCATGGATGGTGACGCCGAAGATCTGGGCCAGGCGTTGTTTGAAGTCGTCGGGAACGCGGTCTTCGTCGGCGGCGTGCTGACCTTTACCCTGGTTTATCTGCTCAAGTTACCCAACCTCGGCCCCTGGGTTGATGGCATTATCGGCGGGTCGCTCGGTTTCATCGTGTGGATCGTGTCAGTTTATATCTTTAACAACCCCTGGCCGACGTGGAGCGGACCATTAACCGCCGTCGCCGGGGCGATGATCTTCATCGGTCTGCGCTCACTCATCCGGCGGATGGCGGATCTACTGCGGTTAGCTCGTCGCTTGATCCTGGTGGGTGGGGTTCTGGGGGTGATCGGGGTCGGGCTGTGGTTGCTCACCGCTGGCTGATGCGCTTGAGTCGCTCCCCGGCCAGCCGCGCCCCGATGATGTTACGAGCCACCGGCCCAATCTCCAATTCTGCCAATGCACCAGCCACATACAATCCATCCGCCCAACAAAGCGTCTCATCAACCACTGGATAACCGCACCCGGCCACCGGCAGATCGTAGCGCGTGATGGCGTCAGCCAGCCAGGCCCCACCCGGTCGCGCCGGTTCGAAGCCGGTACATAGCACAACCTGATCCGCCTGGATTGAGTCACCATCGGCCAGGGTCAGGGTCGAGTCCGTCAGCGCGACGCCTTCCCCCCGGTGGATGCGTAAGCGTCCGGCGGCTTGAGCTTTCTGCAAAGCGGTGTGAATGTCCGGCGGGATCGAGCCGGTATGCCGCGCATCACGGATCATGCGCCGCCGTTCGGCATAATCATCAGTCGCGTGAAACGCATCCAGGCAGAGCGACGTCACCCAGCACGGATCGCTGTCAAAATCATGCACCCGGAGCGGATGGCGCGTCAACAACGTCACGTCACGCTCTGCCGATAGCCGGAGTGCGGTCTGCGCCGCGCTGATGCCGCCGCCAATTACGACACACGCCGGGCCATCATCCAGCATGAAACCCGGCGCGAAAATGTGCTGAACATGCGGCCAGGGCGCGGCCCAACCGGGCACCCGTAATGCATCAGACGCCCCGATTGCCAGGATCACCCGGCGGGCGACTAACCGGCTGTCGTCAGTCTCGACCTGCCAGCCGTTCGAGTGGCGCAGTAACCGCCGGGCCTGCCCGCGAATCATCAGATCTGGGATCGCGTAACGCGCTAGCAGATAATCAGTATAAGCGCGGAACAATGCCAGCGCGGGTCGCTCATAACGCGGGATCGACTCATCCAGCGGACGCCCCCGTTTGGTCTGACGAAAGGTACGGATTGAGAACGGGTCAAAGTGCAGGTGATGCACCCCCGGCGACCGTAGATAGGTCATCCCGACTGCCGCCGTCATTTGACGCCAGCGGGCCAACGGTACCGGGTGCGGATCCAGCAGGCGCACCCGGTCACGCGGCACACGGTCCCGCCCGATGAGTGCGACCGCCAACGAGACACCCTGCACCCCCGCGCCGATAATCAGCCAATCAAACATTTAGTCTTTTAGTCTTCGGTTTCACGACTACCGACGATAATCAGTTGCGCCCCATGTAAGGACTCGGTCGGCAGGCGTTTATACATCTCACCCGGCCCGGTGAGGATCGCCCGCCACACACTATCCCCACGCTGTTGGTGGATCTCCTGCAACAGGTCGGTGGTTGGCGCGATCACGCTGATCTCGACATCGGCCACCCGCAAAATACCGGTCTCTGCATCCGGCGTCACGCCGAAGGTGGCCGCCAATTGCGCTTGCACCGCCGCTGGATCTGCCGCGACATGGAGCAGAGACCGCACACCCAGGGCCAGGTTCGCATGGGTGACTCGTTCTTCCGCACCGGGGATTCGCAAGTGTCGCTCGGTCTCGTCGCTAATCAAGATCACGGTCACCCCACCGATCACCAGCCGGGCCAACCGCCACTTTAGCACCACCCCATCGTCACGGGTGCGCTGGCCGGCGGTTACCTCTGGTGCAGATACGCCCCGGTCGCGCAGGCCCTGCACTGCCGCGTCCAGGTCATCCACCTGGAAAGCGTAGCCGATGATGCCTTCGGTGTTCTTCAGCATAGCGGCGAAATCTGTCGTCGTCGTCCCGGCTTCCGGCTTCTCCCCGGTCGGGGCGATCAACTCCAGGTAAGATCCATCACGCAGACTGATAATCGCGTTATGGGTCGTCCCGGCGGCATGTTGGCCGCCCGAATGCACCGTAAAACCAGTGGCTTCATAATCTTGCATCGCATCTTTCAGCGTTTTAACGCCAATAATGATGTGATCAAATCGCATAATTCGACGTCCCCAAAGTAACAAACTTGATATTATATTGTAGCCCAATTTGCGATTATACCCTAACCAGACTCATGAATTAATAATAAATAATGGCATATACAATTGTGCCGACGAAGTGAGCATCCGCCCGCTGAAAGAGATACGCGGGTGACGCCGGTGTGTAAAGTTGAAGCAACCTGTCGAAATCATCAACCGGCAGATGTGGGCGGATCAATGGCGCGGTGTGACAGGCAAACAACGCAGAAAGATAATCAACCACCGGCGGCGGAAACGGCGGGCGATAACTGACAGAAGCCACCGCAACTTGCAGATCCAACCGGCGGCAGGCGGCATAAAATGCCGCTTCGTAGCGGGTGCCAGCGGCATAGTCAGTCTCGTTGATGGCTTGCTCGTAGGCGGCATCCACCCGTGCTTGCAGGCCACGATCCCAGGCGTAAAGCGTGGGCCGGATGATGTTGTTCGTCTCCAGCAAGAGCACGCCCCCCGGCTTGAGCATCTGCCGGGCTGATTCTAAATGCGGGAACAAGTCTAAAAACGGATTTCCCACATATAACACATCAAAGCTGGCAGGCGGGAAGGGTAAAGGCCGCAAGACATCGCCTTGCCGGAAGTTCAGCCGGTCGTCGGGTGGGCCAGTCTGGGCCAGTTCGTCCGCGTCGATCTCAATACCGGTGACGTGGGCTACGCCAGCATCCAGCAACAACCGGCTCTTGGTACCGCTACCACAAGCCAGGTCGAGCGCGTCACCCCGCAGGCCGACGGTCGCCATCATTTGCCGCAGGGCCGGCGCGTAAAATTGCGCGGTCAACCGGGTGATGGCCGCCCATAATGCCGTTTGGTATCGTTCTTGTTCGGGGTGGTCAGGATCCTGAGCCAATGCCGGGATCAAATGGGGTGGGATCAACATGATGAGACAAGACAAACGCCGCCGATATAAGCGGCGGCGCGGCGGTGCCTAAAGCACACTTTTCAATGTGCGGCCCTGACGTGCTAAAAATTCTTGCACGCCGATCTTGTCAATCGTCTTGATCTCTTTCGCTGTCACCTTCAAGCGCACCCACCGGTCGAGTTCCGGCACGTAGAAGCGTTTATTCTGGATGTTGGGCTTCCACTTTCTGCGGGTGGCCTTCATGGAGTGACTGCGGTTATTGCCGAATTGCGGCTTAACGCCTGTAACTTTACGTTTGCCCGGCATGAGTACCTCCATAACAGCTTGCTTTGACTCCGATATTGTAATGCATCCTGGCGCGGAAAGGTAGTGTAGACCCGCTGATTACCCATCATCAAGCTACGCTTGCCCCCCGTCCGGGTGGAGTGAGCTATAATGGCGGTGAATTTTGGCAACGACATCAATCAAGAGAGAGACCGATATGAGACAAGTGATCTTCGGGCTGTGTGTGGCCCTGCTGATGATTCCACTCGGCACGCTGGCGCAGGACGATGCAACCGAGCGCGTGCCCCTGCGTGTAGCGGGGACAGGCTACCCCACCACGTTCGACCCGCTGTTTGCGTCATCCGCCGCAGACGCGCAAATTTTACCCAACCTGTTCCTGAGCCTGACACGCATCGACCCGCTGACCGGCGCACCCAACCCTGCCCTGGCCGAGTCCTGGTCGATCAGCATCGACGGCCTGACGTGGACGTTTACGCTACGCGATGACATCCCCTGGGTACTGTATGATCCGGTACAGGATACCTTTGAGCAATTCCGCACCATCAACGCCGACGACATGGTGTACAGCATCCAGCGGTTGTGTAGCCAGGCCGAAGGCGGTTATTATGCGACGGATGTCGTCGGCCAGCGCATCGCCGGCTGTGCGGAGGGCCAGGCCGCCGGGGATGGCACCTTGGCCCAGGTCAGCGCGGAGGGCAACGACCTGCAAATCACGTTGACCGCACCTTACGCTTATTTCGACTCGATTGCTTCGTTATGGACGTTGGCCCCGGTCCCGCGTGAAGCCCTGGACGGCTTCGGTGACCAATGGACGATCCCCGGTAACTTAATCACCAGTGGTGCATTTGCCCTGGCGGAAGCCAGCCTGGAGACGAACACATTGACGCTGGTCGCCAATCCCTTCTTCCCGCCAGATTTACGAGCCGGGGGCAACGTTAACGTGGTCGAATACACCCGGACAGAGGAAACCACCACCGCTTTCCGGTTATACCGGGATGGTCTGGTCGATCTCGCGCCGATCCCGGCCTCTCAACAAACGGCGATCTTCGCCAACGAAGACTTTAGCGGCGAAACCTATGCCGTACCACAATTGACCGTGTTCTACCTGGGTTTTGACACCAGCCAACCGCCCTTTGACGACATACACGTCCGCCGGGCCTTTTCCGCTGTGCTGGATCGTGACGGCTTCATCGAGACAGTGCGCGACGGACGCGGCACGCCGGTCAAGCATTTCATCCCGGAAGGCATCGCGTTTGGCCCGCCGCGCAACTTCTCAGAGACGGTCGGCTTCAACCTGGATTTCGCCCGTGAGGAAATGACCCGTTCGGCCTATCCGAATTGCGCCAACTTACCGCCGGTGACGATCTACACCTATGAGGGTGCCAGCGGTTGGGCTGGCTTCCTGGTGGATAGTCTGGTCAACGAGTTAAATTGTAGCGATACCGCGTTTAATATCGAACGACGGTCATTTACCGACCTTCGCACCGCCATTGACCCCGATACACCAGCGGAACAACGCCCGCAGATGTTCACCTTTGGCAACAGCCCGGATTATAACGACGCCAGCACCTTTGCGGATGTGCTGACCTGCGGCCCGGAAAATTACTTCGGGCGGCAAACCTGTGATAGCGTGGACGACTTGATTCGCTCCGCCGGGCTGACGACCGACCCGAACGCCCGGACGGAAGGTTATCAACTGATCGAGGCGGCATTATTCGGTATAGAAGGTCGCTTCCCGTTGATCCCACTGTTCCAGTTGACGCGCTACACCGCCGCCAAGCCCTGGGTCAGCGGGCCGATTGAGACGGTCTACGACGCCCGATATTTTGACGCCTACAGCGTCGATACTGAAGCACGCGGCGCGGTGCTGGTCTGTTCACTTTCCGCCGCACAAAATGTGAACCTGCGCGGTGGCCCCGGCACAAACTTTGATGTGGTCGGCATGCTGGAAGCCAATGTCGCCCAGAACGCAGTGGCGCAGACCAACGGCACCGATGGCTTCACCTGGTGGCAGGTAGAAAGCGGCGCGTGGGTACGTGAAGATGTGGTGTTGGAAGACGGCATGTGTGCCGCGCTCCCGGTTGTGGATTCTTGAGCTTAAGGCAATATGACGGCATGAGGCGGCGATGCAGGGCTGGCCGCCTCATATTGGCTGGGGCTAGCGCATGTACACGTAGATCGCGCCTTGCCAATCTTTGAAGACACGCTCCAGGTTGCGGCGGGCCTTGTGCCAGTAGAGCGCACCAATGCCAGAGCCGATGGGCGGCATCGCGATGCTGGTGATGTTATGTTCTTCCATCTGCTCACGCAGGCTCTGGAACGCGCTTTCAATCTGTTTACCCGATGCCATCGTCATGTACTTGTCTTTTTGCGTCCCCAACACGAAGACCATCATGCCATCACGAGTCTGGTATTGCATGGTCTGCCCCAGTTGGAATTCGTTCGCCTCACACCGGCGCAGATATTCCGCGTAGAGATCGGGATATTTGTTGCGAAAGCGAATAGTCAGCTCGGTATTCAGTTCGCCTTCCGGGTGGCAACCAAAGGCCATCGCCTTGATTTTGCTCGTATCGGCAAACATATCACCGGTTTGATAAGTGATTGGTGTCTTGGGCCGGTTATCATTGCGATTGCGGGATCGCCGGCGGCGTTTTTTCCCCATATCTATGTCTCCATTGTGCTATGCAGTCAGCCCCCATTATATACCGGCTTTGCACTATTTGAGCAGGTAGGTCGAGACCTGGCCCTTGCCCTTCACCTCGACCGAATCGCGTGGTTCGAACTCGAATTGATCTTTGACTCGTTCATAAGTGGCTTGCGTCACCTGGATGCGGCCAGCGACGCCGGTCGTCTCCATCCGGCTGGCCGTGTTGACCGTATCGCCCCAGATGTCGTACATACGCTTGGTAGAGCCGATCACCCCGGCGATGACCGGCCCGGTGTTGATGCCGATGCGCAATTGCAGGTTATAATCACTCGTCTCGTTAAAGCTACGCACCGCTTTGAGCATGGCCTGGGCCATCCGCATGACAGCGTCAGGATGATGAGCCGATGAGCGCGGGATGCCACCTACCGCCATGTAAGAGTCGCCAATCGTCTTGATCTTTTCCACGTTATGCTGTTCGCTGATGTCATCGAACATCGAGAAGATCTTGTTCAACATCTGGATCAGATGATCGGGCGGCATGGTATCGACCAGCCGGGTGAAGCCGACCAGATCGGCAAATAGTACCGTCGCATCATCGAAGCTATCCGCGATCTGGGTTTCCCCTGCTTTGAGTCGATCCGCAATCGGTGCGGGGAGCATGTTCAACAACAAGACCTCGGATTTCGCGTGGGCTTCTTGCAACGCCAATTCAAGCTGTTTACGTTGGGTAATATCCTGGATGCTGACCGCCGCGAAGCTATGATCTTCCACGCTGATGTCTCCAAAGGGGTTAATCGGCTGGTATTGCACCGAGAAATGATGGCCGCGTTGCGCGTCTTTGCCTTCCCACTCGAATTCTAACCCCCTGGCAAGCTGATGCTTCGCGTTCGGCCAGATGCTCCGCATCTGTGCGGCGAAATCCGGGTAGATGTTCCCCAGGAGATCCGCCAGCGATTGATCGTGAGCATCGGACTGCCAGGTGAGGCCCCACAATTCGATGGTGGCATTGGCCCGGATCACACGGCCTTCGTGGTTAATCAGGCAGATCAACTGTGAGATGCTATCGGTCGTCGCTTCCCATTCTTGCTTGGCCCGTTCCAGGTATAAGGACCGGTCTCGCAGGCGATTCTCCAACTTGACCACCCGCTGGCCGATGGCGATCCGCGCCCGCAATTCCGCCGCGTTGATCGGTTTCTTCATGTAATCATCCGCGCCCGCATCCAGCCCGTCCAGCACATCGCTCGCCTCACTTTTAGCCGTCACCATAATGATGTAACGGTAAGGCTCTGCGAAGTGTTCGCGCACATGCCGCACCAAGTCAATGCCGGGACGTTCGGGCATCATCCAATCGACAACCAACATCTGGATGGTTTCCGTTTCCAACATGCCGATTGCTTCATCAACCCCACGTGCATGGACGGCCTCGTACCCGGAGATGCTTAAAATTTCCAACAACATGCGGGCATTCAGTTCATCATCTTCGACGAGCAATATTTTCATCTGTTTTTTTATCGCTTAATCGCATCAATCAGGTCATTTTATCACGGTTGAGACCGCGCAAATCCGAAATTTTTCTAACAAAAAGACACCCTCAGCCTTAGAGGGTGTCTTTGATCGTTACTGGTTGATCGTAACCCGTTATTCTAGCAGACGCCCGGCGACTTCCAGTTCTTCATTGTCTAGCCACGCCTGGAGTTCTTGCGGGATCGGGTGGGCATCTCGCCGGGAGAGGGTTAGCTCACCGCTTTGCGCGTCCAGCCGGGTGATGAAGTTGACCTTGAGCGCGTCGTCCATCTCCGGGAAGTCATCGCGGTTGTGGGCACCGCGTGTCTCGCGCCGTTCCAGCGCACCCAGCACCGTAGATTCTGCGGAGAGCAAGGACGAACGCAGATCCAGCGCAATCGCAAGATCCTGATACCCTTCGGAAGTCGGGCGGACATCCGCGTTTGCGCTCCGTTCGCGCAGGGTAGCAATATCAACCAACGCCTGCTTGAGCTTATCCTCCGAACGGACGACGCCGCAGTTATCCCACATGACGTTACGCAGTTCACGTTGCATCGGGCGTACCATCTCGTCCCCGGCCTGCATGATCGCGTTCAGGTCGTCATGAGCTTCGCGGATGGCGGCGTTACTGCGGTATTGCACTTCGAGATTCTTGGAGAAATCCGCCGCCGCTGTGCCGGTGCGCATACCAAATACCAGGATCTCCGCCAGTGAATTACCGCCCAGGCGGTTGGCCCCGTGCAGACCGCTGGTCACCTCCCCGGCGGCATACAAGCCTTCGATGCTGGTGGCGTGGGTTTCAGCATCGACGACAACACCGCCCATGCTGTAGTGGGCAGTCGGTGCGACTTCCATCGCGTCCTGGCTGATGTCGAGCATCTGTGTTTCCAGGAATTGCCGGTACATACGCGGCAGCTTTTCCAGGATGAAGTCTTTGTCACGGTGGCTGATGTCCAGGAAGATCCCACCGTTCGGTCCGCCGCGTCCTTCTTGGATTTCGGTATAATTCGCCAACGCGACTCGGTCACGGGTGGAAAGCTCCATGCGCTCCGGGTCATACTTGGACATAAAGCGGTCACCCGCACTGTTGAGCAGGTGACCGCCTTCCCCGCGCACGGCTTCCGTAACCAGGGTGCCGGCCATCTGCTCCGGGTAGACCATGCCGGTCGGGTGGAATTGCACCAGTTCCATATCGGCCAGTTCTGCCCCGGCCTGGAGCGCAAGGTACATCCCATCGCCGGTGTTTTCATCCCTGCGGGATGAACTGCGCCGCCACAGGCGCGTATGCCCGCCCGTCGCCAGGATCACGGCATCGGCCAGGTACACGGTGCGCTGGCCGCTCATGATGTCGAAGGACATCGCGCCGAAGCACTTACCGTTGCTCACCAGCAAGCGTGATACATATTGATGCTCGTGGATGTCGATGCCTAATTCCTCGACCTTATCCGCCAGCGTGTACAGGATGGCCCGCCCGGTATAATCTCCGGCGTAGCAGGTTCGGCGGTACTTGTGCGCCCCGAAGAACCGCTGGTCGATCTGGCCGTCTTCGGTGCGGGCAAATTCACAGCCCCAATCGGCCAATTCTTGCACCCGGTCGGGGGCTTCCTGCGTCATGATCTCGACAATGCGCGGTTCAGAGAGGAAATATCCCTCTTTCATGGTATCCACGAAGTGCTGTTGCCAGGTGTCTTGTGGATCTCGTGATCCAAATACGGCGTTGACGCCGCCTGCCGCCAGCACGGTATGCGCGTCTTTCTTCAGCCGCTTGCCGACCACGACGACATCACTCCCAGCCTGATGCGCGGCAATGGCCGAACGCAAACCCGCCCCACCAGATCCAATCACCAGCACATTTGAAATATGGGTTCTGTGTTCAAAGGTCATCTTAAAATTATCACTCCTGGGTCGATTTATTCCAACAAATTGAACCCCATCCTTTGTGAATAATATAACGATCAGCCATGAGAGAAGGCTAAACAGGCGATAATAACTCGTTTATGACTCGATGACAGATGCCGGGCAGGAATCAAAAAGCGCGCCATTATCGGCACAGCTTAACGTTGCAGTCTTGCGTTCGATAAATACATCATTCCGCAGAACGATCTGTCTCTATAAGTTGAAGCGCATCCTCGATAGACGACACAAGACGGAAAGACGAGCGTGCTTCCGCAGATAGTTTGAAAGCAATGTTAGCCATTGAGCGCAGTAACGCATTACTTGCAACAATAACTATCAACTTGACCCTGGGATGCTTGTTTTGAATAACAGACCTTGCATGTCCGAAAGGGGAACCCTTAGGCAAGATAGAAGCAGACTGATCCGCAATAAAATCAACCCGCGCCGTATTTTCAGAATCAACAAGCGCATGTACCTGCTCACGTATCATGTAAAAGTCATCCCAAGTCCAATCTATAGGATACTTCGCATAAACAATATCATGGCTTTCATTGACCCAGTGAACGTTATATATATTCTCTAGCTTATCCATTTTACCCCCACAACAATTTGCAACTTTTCGAACATGAGCAGGTCAGGATGGAAGCGAAAAATCGCACCGCTAACAGCACGCTTTCTCGGTTGATCGCGTTATCTATTCGCCGTCAGTATCCGCTTCGTCTTCCGGCGGCATTGGCTCCAGCGGGAGCGGTACAGCTCCCGGCAGGCTCAGGTGACACTCTGCTCAAACGGATTGTAGAAATGGCGTCCCGGCCCGATTGAGTCAGCTAAGATACCGTCATTGATGTTGAACAGCACGCCGACGTCAAACGGTTGCAGGATGACTTCTTCTTGCCGTTCGTCCCCGCCATCATCCTGGGCGACCACCGGCAGAGCCATCAACCCCAGCAAAAGTAGAATCAGAACACGTCGCATGCACAAAATCTCCTGTTTGATCAACACCTGATTTCAGTCTATCAGATTATGGGCGACATGCTGACGAAAAACAGAAAAAATGCCGAACCGAGCAACAACAAGAAAAACACGATTGATGCTTGCACTTCTTTCTCCTTAGAGACTACACATCACTTACGCCGCTTTTCAACAAATGCCAGGAACGGAGACGCCAGATCGTCGGCACTCGGCATCCCGCGTGAGAGGGCAACCTTGTTCGCTTCCTCAAAATCGGTATGCAAGCGCGTCATCTCTTTGATCTGGCGCGGGGCCGGTTCATGCCGGAACTGAGTCACTAGGATGGTATATAATCCTGCCGCCAGCACCAACCATTGCTTGTCACCCAATTTCTTGACAGTCGGCTCAACATGACGCCCCCGGCTAACATCGCCCGACATATCGTTGAGCAACGGGCCGATAGTCGCAATCGGCACATCCGGGTTGCCCAGTGTCTCGACGATGGTGCCACTCTTGGTGTGGTAGATCATCAAACCGACGGCCTTGCCCTGCAAGGCAGAGCGCATCGCGATGGTAGTGGTACCATCGCCGGAGACGAGATCCAGTTCACCTGAATCGCCGGAGGCTACAGCCAGGTTTGCAATCGTCAGTTGATCGGTATAGCGGGTATAAATAGCCTGGAATTGCTCCCGGCTGATCTGCCCGGATGCGAATTCCTGCACAGTGCGATTCAGCTTTTGCATGATCGTATCACGAAAAGCCCGGGCCTTTTCTTGTGCGTCTGTAGACATCCGTGTTTAGCTCCATGAAAACTTTTGATCGTTATACTCAAAGCATAACATAAGATTGAACAAACGAATGATGAACGTTTCTATTTTTGATAGCGTTTGCGGACGAAAACCAGAAACGGGAAGCCGAGGTCATCCGGGTTGATGCGGTCTGCCTGGAGCTTGCCAAAATTAGCCTGTTCGAAATCATGCTGAAGCCGCTCTAACTCACGGATTTGTGCCGGAGCGGGTTCATGCGCGAACAGCACGACCGTTGTCGTATATTTGCCCGGCAAGAAGACCAACCAGCGATCTTTTTCGATCTTTTCCATGCGCTGGTCTACCAATTTACGGGCCAGCATCTGCATACTGATGTCTTCCAGTGCTGGTTGAATCAATTGAATCGGGATCTCAAAATCGCCCAGTAATTCCAGCACTGTCTCGGCCTTATTGTGGTAGACGATCAACCCCAGGGCGCGGCCCATATGGGCGTCACGGATGGCGATAGTCGGCGGGCCACCAGCGGCGATCTGCACCGCATCCGGGTTACCACTCATCAGCGCATAATCTGCGATCTTCAACCGGTCGTTATAGCGTTTATACAAGACGTGGAATTGCTCTCGGCTGATGTTGCCTTCGGCAAAGTCATTGACCAGGCCCTGAATCTTGGCCTCAACCGCGTCTTTGAATTCCTGTGCTTTTTGTTTGGGGTCAGTCAATGCGGGGTCCTCCAGGTGGGGCGGCGATGCATGCCATGCCAGCCGCCCGCGACCTTATATGACGCCCAACACAGCCAGCCCGGCGACGATGATCGCAATCACGCCGATGAAGGCCAGCACATAGAGGATGTTTTGTTGCCAGCCAGGGAGCGGCGCGTTGGATTTTTCGACCTGGTAGGTCTCCATCGTGTTGTGGCTCTTGTTCTCCCGCTGGCTCCGGTGTTGCTGGACGATACGATTGGGATCATTGCTCATGATGGTATTCCCTCAAAATTTAGACAATCATTGTTTCCAATACTCTTTTGCATTATAGCTCATCTGGCGCGGTTATCGTACAGGACACCGCCGATCATCATCAACACGATCAATCCCCCCATCAGCCACCACCAGATTTGATATTGAATTTCGATGGTCGTGGTCTCCCCCTGCGCGGTGAGCAAGTCATTGACTTCGGATAAATCACCCTGTAGATCCAGCGCGTATAAGACCATCACCAACAAGGCCCCGGTCGCACTGCCCACATATAATCCCTTCAGCAGTTGGTCGCTGATGAAGACGACGGCCATTGCAAACAGCACAAAGGCCGGGATCAACACGACTTCAAAATCCCCCGTGACTTGTTCCGATGTCTCATCGACTTCGCCGCCGACGGCCCCGGCGGCTAATCCAGTCGGTTGAATTTCGCCCATCATCAGGTTAAAGCCGGAGGCTTCCGCAAAAGCACCACCACCGGTCATGGTGAAGGTCATCCCGCTCTCCGCATCGACGTTTTCGGTGGATGAGCCACAAGAGAACGCCACCCAGGGCAGGAAGAACAACGCGACAATCAATATTGGCGGTACACCCAGCATTGACTTCGGAAACTTCAGCATGCTTTCACCCTCATTGTGTCTGTTGATGTCTTTAATCCTACCACGAATGCTTCCAAATCGCTGTGTGCCAAATTGGAACAATCCGCCAGCCGGTGGCGTCTAAAACACATCAACCCATTGAATAACGAGGTGCAGTTCTGATGAAAAAACGACTCTTTTTGCTACTCTTCCTTTTGCTTTCCAGCGTCGGCATCGCCCAGGCCCAGGATATAATCGACCCGCCCTGTTGTGGTGTGTTTACCGATCCATCCTGGCTCAAGATTGATTATCAACGTGTGACGGTCGATATTGAAAACCAGATCGCCACGACCAACGTCGATATGCAATTCACCAACGAGGGCGACGGATTGGCCGAAGGTACATTTATCTTCCCCCTGCCGCAAGAAGCCGCCATCGACCAGTTGACCATGTTCATCGACGGCCAGCCGATTGAGGCCAAGATCCTACCAGCGGGGGAAGCACGCGAGATCTACGATGCCATCGTGCGCCAATACCGTGACCCGGCCCTGCTGGAATACATCGGCAATAGCGCGATCCAGGCCAACGTTTTCCCCATCCCGCCCGGCGAATCACGCCGGATTGAATTCAGCTACAGCCAGATTCTCGAAGTGGAAAACGGCCTGATTCAATACACCTTCCCGATGAACAGCGACACACTATCCTCACGGAGCATCGGGCTGATGAGCATCAGCGTGACGGTCGATGGCAACGACCCGATCAGCAATGTTTATTCACCAACTCACAACATCGGCACCATCATCGACGACGGCCCACGCCCGACCGGCTTCCGCACCAGTTGGGAAGCCAGCAATTACAACGAGGGCGAAGACTTCAACCTGTTCTACGGGTTGGCGCAAGATACCATCAACGTCAATCTGCTAACCTACCGGGAAAGCGCGTTAGAAGACGGCTTCTTCATGTTGCTGGTTCAGCCCCCCTTCACCGTGCCGGATGATGAGGTCATCGCCAAAGACGTCATCATCGTGCTGGATCAATCCGGCAGTATGAGTGGCGAAAAGTGGGATCAAGCGACGGAAGCGACCGGCTACGTGCTGGAAAACCTCAACGCGCAAGACCGCTTTAACGTGGTGATGTTCAGCACCGGTGCCCGCATCTACAGCCGCGAACTCGAACCGGCGTCTAACGCGGATGAGGCTATCGACTGGGTAGACAACAACTTCCCGGAGGGCGGCACCAACATCAACGAGGCCCTGCTGACGGCCATCGACCAGGCCGACCCCGACCGTGAGACGACCATTCTATTCCTCACCGATGGATTAGCGACCGAAGGCGTAATCTACACCGATGAGATCCTGGCGAACCTGCAAGCCGCCGAGGCCGATAAGGTGCGCATCTTCACCTTTGGTGTGGGCGATGATGTCGATACCTTCCTGCTGGATCAAATCGTGCAGGATTATCGCGGCACCAGTTCTTATGTGCGCCCGTTCGAGCGCATCGAGGAAGAGGTCGCCAGCCTGTACAACAAGATCAGTGCCCCGGTGCTAACCAGTATCGACCTGGACTTCGGCGCGGCCTTTGTCGAATTGCTCTACCCACAGACTGTGACCGACCTATTCGCCGGGGAGCAACTGACCATCGTCGGGCGTTACCGTGATGGCATCGAAGACTTCACACTGACGCTCAGCGGCGAGGTCAACGGCGAGACCCAACGCTTCCTCTATGACGGGCTGGAACTGCGCGAGCGGGCCGGCGGTGAAGCCTTCGTAGCGCGGCTGTGGGCTACCCGCCGCATCGGGGATCTGCTGACTTCGATCCGGCTCAATGGTGAAAGCGACGAGTTGGTCGATAGCATCGTGGATCTCAGCGTGCGCTATGGCATCATCACGCCTTACACCAGCTTCTTGATCGAAGAAGACGACATCCTGACGCAGACCGGGCGTGACCGGGCCGAAGAAGGCTTCGCACAAGAGGCGGAAGAACTGGCCGGTGTTGCCAGCGGCCAGGGCGCGGTGGATGCGGCGGATGACATCGGCGGCCTGCGAGATGCCAACGCCCCGGCGGCCATGCCAACGGCTCCCAACATCCAGCAAGCGGCCCCTGCCGACATGGAAATGGAAGGGGAAGCCTTCGATGAAGCTCTCAGCAGTGGCGAGCAACGCCGCCAGGATAACGCCCTCACCACCGTCGAAGATAAGACCTTCATCCAGGTGAATGGGGTATGGACGGATACAACCTTCGAACCGGATACCATGACCACCGAGCAGATCGTCTTCCTCAGCGATGCATACTTCGACCTGCTGACGGAAATCCCGGAACTGGGCGATTATCTGGCCCTGGGTGAGCGTGTGATCGTGGTCTATGATGGCACCGCCTACGAGATCGTGGCAGACGAAAGTTAATCCGCTACAATAGCAAGGGCATGGTCAACCACCATGCCCTTTTTGATTCTTAAGCTGCGAAAGGCGTGCTTTGTGATGGAGTTCGAGCAAGTTTATATCGTTAACACGGTGCCGGAAGAAAATCTGGCCGATGTGCTGGATGCCATCTCCGCCGCCGGGGGTGGGATCGTCGGCCATTACACCCACTGCGCGTTTACCAATGCGGGCGTCGGTCGCTTCAAGCCGTCAGACGCGGCCACACCCCACAGCGGGAGCGTCAACCAGATCAACGCGGAGCCAGAATGGCGCATCGAGACGTTCTGCCGCCGTGACCAGGCCAGGGCCGTTGTCGAAGCCATCCACCAGGCCCACCCCTACGAAGAACCCGTCATCTACGTCTTGCCGCTTTTAGACGTAAATGCGTTATAATACCCGCGTGACTATCTGCGGAAGCGAAGGATGAGCGTTTATGACCAAGAAAAAGCCTCAGGATCCCTTCATCGGTAAGACCCTGGGCGACTACAAATTAACCAGTGTGCTGGCAACCGGTGGTATGGCGCGTATCTACGTTGGTAAAGACATCAACCTGGGCCGCGAAGCCGCCGTCAAAGTGCTGACTCAAGAGATGATCGAGTCCGACTCTTTCCTGAGAGAACGCTTCCTGCGGGAAGCGCGGGCGGTCGCGGTGTTAGATCACCCCAACATCATCCCGATCTTCCAGTATGGTGAGGAAGAAGACTTTTACTTCCTGGTGATGAAGTTGGTGCGCGGGCGAGATTTTGCCGACGAGATCGGCGATTTGCAACGCCAGGGCGAGCGCATGACGATCAAGCGCATGTTGCACATTCTCTCTCAGACTGCCGCCGCGCTGGATGCCGCCCACGAAGCCGGGATTATCCACCGCGATGTCAAGCCGTCCAACATCTTGCTGGAAGAAGAGACCGACCGCGCCATCCTGACCGATTTCGGCCTGGTCTTACAACAGACCGAGATCGACAAGACGATGGGCACCGCCTTCGGCACGCCGCGTTACATCTCGCCGGAGCAAGCTCTCGCTTCGGAAAGTGTGGTACCCCAGAGCGATATTTATTCGCTGGGTGTCATCGTCTACGAGATCGTCACCGGCAGTCAGGTCTTCCGGGCGGATACCGCGATGCAGATCGCGCTGAGTCACATCAGCGAGCCGCCCCCCGCGCCAACCACCATCAACCCGGATATTTCAAAGGCGGTCGAGCGCGAGATCTTGAAAGCACTGGAAAAAGAACCGGAAAACCGGCACCAGACTGCGATGGAATTTGTCGAGGCGTTGGCGGCGGCCTATGGTGAAGAACTGGATATGCCCACCAGTGTCGGCACCCGTTCCAGGCCGGCTAAACCCACCGCCAGCCCGCAAGCCACCGCACCGGCGGGTAGCTCCCCGCCTGCCGAAAAAGCTGGATCATCGCGCACGTTGTTATTTGGTGGCATTGGCGCGGTCATCTTGCTGGCGATTATCGGCTTGCTTGTGCTGGGTGGTGGCGGGGGCGATGATGACAACGACGCCCCCGACTCTGAGTTTGGCGGCACGGTGGTCGAAGTCGAGGCGATAGAGCCAGTCGTCGCGGAGGTCGTCACCGGCGAAGCGCAACCCCTGACCGCCAATTACAACGGCTCGGCCTTCGCCCTGGTCAACACGGCGGAAGTCCCGGTCTCGTTGATCGACTTCCAGGCCGAACGCAGTGGTGCCCTCAGCCTGGAAGGCACCCGCGATGTGAACGGGCAACGCCTGGAAAGTGGGGAATGCTTGCTCGTCGTTTCCGCCACGACCCGCGTCGAGATCCCCGAAGACTGGAATTGTACCGAGGTGCGAAACGAAATCGTGCGCTACCCGGAGTCGTTGTTCTTCCGGGAAGCAAGCGATACCTTCGGTGTGACCTTGCCCGACGAAACCGTCGTGGATTGCCCGACGACGATTGACAGCGCACAAACCTGTGATCTCAGCCTGCCAGCCATCGTCACGAGCGACGAATAACCGACGATCAAACGACGTAGACTTTTCAAAGCGGGAACGGACTCATACAATATAGATGCATTCGTCCCCGGAGTTGTGAGTGAAGATAAGCATGGTGAAGAGTCCGCACTTCAAGAGTTTCTTATTCGTCGTTTGGCTCAGTTTGTTCTCATTGGCCTGTACGCTTTCGTCTGGCCCGTCAGATGATCCGCTCATCATCGAGCCGCGCATCAATGGCGCGACGGCCACACCGCAACCGCCCCTGGCGTTTTCCACACCGATGCCCGGCACCGAGCAAGCCCCGCTTGTCTCCGAAAGCCAGCAAGAGCGCATCGAAGTGGAGATGTTCAACCTGCTGAACCAGGTGCAATCTGACCGGATGATGTCGCACATCGCGACGCTGGTCGGCTTCCACACGCGCCACGTCAACAGTGCCGGCAGTCAGGCTGATTACGGCGTTACAGCGGCGGCAGATTACATCTATAGCCAATTCCAGCAGATTCAGGCACAATCACCGAACACCTTCAGCGTGTTCGAACAACCCTTCCAGGTGGAATATAACGGCGTCCGCACCACCCAACGCAACATCGTCGGCGTGCTGAATGGCACCGATGTGGGCGCAGGTGTGATCGTGGTCGGTGCCCATTACGATAGCCGCACCTGGGATCTGAGCGACTCGCAGGCTTACGCGCCCGGCGCGGCAGATAACGGCTCTGGCGTGGCGGCGGTCATCGAGATGGCCCGCATCATGAGTGACGAACCCCGCCGCGCCTCGATCATGTTCGTGCTGTTCGCGGCGGAAGAGATCGGCGCGGAAGGCAGTAAAGCTTTCATCCGGGAGTACCTACAAAATTACAACGTGCAAGATGTGGTGATGGTTAACATTGACACCATCGGCAGTTATAACGATTCCGCTGGCAACATCGACGCGGAAAACTTGCGCCTGTTTTCCTCCCCTGGCGTGCAGAACCCCAACGCATCACCGGCCCGGCAGTTGGCCCGAAGCCTGGACTTCATCGCCTATAATCATGATCTCAACCTGGAAATTGCCATGCAGAACACCATCGACCGCGAAGGCCGCTTTGGTGACCATAACTCATTCGACGATGCCGGCTATCCGGCGGTGCGCTTTATCGAAGCGTTGGAAGACACCGAAAACCGCGAAGGCAACGACACCATCGACAAGATCGAAGCGGCGTACATGGTCGATGCCACTCGTACCCTGCTGGGCATCCTGGAAGCCCTCTCCAACGGGCCACCGCCACCCCGTAACCTGAGTCTGCGGGGTGATGGCGGCACATTGGGCACACTGGTATGGGAGCCGATCCCGGATGCGGCCAGTTATGTGGTGGCCGTTCGCCCTGCTAACGCGCTGAACTTCACCCTGCACTTCCCGACGACTGACAACCGCACCAACGCCTGGGATGGCTGGTGGGCGTATGAAGCGGTGGCCGTCGCCGCCGTTGATGCACAGGGCCGCATCGGACGCTTTTCCGAAGAATTAAAGGTGAATCGCTAAATGTCAGAACCGATCAGCGCGGAAGAAGCGCGTGCTATCTTGCAGAATGCTATCATCGAACGACTCGGTGAGGACTGGGACGACGAACACATCGGCTGGACGCAAGTCAGCGGGCATGATTACATGGCCCGGCTGACCAATGGTCGCCAGACCATCGACTTTTATGTCGATCTGGTGGGCGAAGTCACCGTTCAAGAGCGCGACGACATCCCCAATACCGATACGGGGCGCGTTACCGCGTGGATCGTACTGGGTACGTCGTTGTTCATCGCCTTCATGATCGCCCGATTCGGTGGGTTCATTTGACGATGGAGACCGTCACCATCCGCCCGGCGACACCCGATGACCTGGCCGCCATCACTGATTTCATCGCGCCGTTCGTGGCCGCCCGCACCCTGCTACCGCGCACCGTCGCGGAGCTTGGCGACCTGATCGACACATTATTCATCGCAGAGCAAGACGGCGTGCTGGTGGGGTGCGCCGCGCTGGAAATCTACTCCAACAAACTGGCGGAAGTCCGCAGTCTGGCCGTCTCCCCGAAGATGCAAGGGGCCGGGGTGGGCAAGCAGTTGGTCTCAGCGTGCGTCAAGCTGGCGCATGAACGGGCGGTCTTCGAAGTGATGGCGATTACCTCAAACGATCACTTCTTCCGCGCTTGCGGTTTTGATTGGACACTCCCCGGCGAACGAAAAGCCTTATTCTTGCAAACACGCGACGAAATGTGATTTATGTTACAATATTGAAAAGACGCTCAACCTTCTAAGCGGTAGGGAATCGTGACTGACGAATTCGAGCCGGATATCTGGCGACTGCAAACGCAATACGACACGCAAGGGTTAGTCTCCGCGTTACAAAACAAAGATGTAAACATCCGGCGGCGGGCGGCGGCGGCGTTACGCGCCATCGGGGCCTATGAGGCACTCCCTCAGCTAGAAGCCGCGCTGGAAGGTGAAACCGACCCGGAAGCCCGCTCCACCATGATCTCCGCGATGGCGACCCTCAAGCAGGAGAAGCAATACCGCGAAGAACACCCGGATGACTTCTTCGAATTGGAACGCCCGCCGCGCATCGACCCGAAAATTCAAGCCCTCATCGACCGGCTGAATAGCGACAACCCGCAGACAGTCATCAAGGCCGCCCGGCTGTTGGCGAAAGCCGGCGATAAATCCGCCGTAGAGCCGTTAGTCCTGGTCTTCAACAACCTGGAGACCTCCATGCAGGTACGCCTGGCCGTCGCAGAAGCTCTGCTCACGCTGGAAAGTGCGCCGGTTGAAGTCGCGCTGTTAGGGGCGTTGCGCAGTGAAAATTGGCGGGTGCGCCGCAACGGAGCCGCCATCCTGGGGCAATTAGGGGCGGAATGGGCCGTCGAGCCGCTCATCCGCACGTTGAGCGACGAAAAGCGCAGTGTGCGCCGCACCGCTTATGCCGCGCTGAAGGCCATCGGCACGCCAGCCGCCCTGGAAGCGTTGGAACGAGTCAAACGCCGGGCACAGCAACGCCAGCAGGCACAGGCGGACGAGGAGACACCGCCCACCCTGGCGAACGACGAGACTCAACGCATCGAATGGCCGCGTGGTTGGCTCACCCGCACCAACGCACCGACCAAACCGCTTGATCCTAATGTGCTGGAAAACAGCGACCATTACCAATCGCTCATGCAGGGCGATGACGACACATCCGACGACGAGTCATAAGCCTAACCCCGCTTGAGCAACGCACGTAAGGCCGGTGTAATCTGCGGGAATTGGAAATCGTACCCGGCAGATTGAAGCACCGACGGATAAACCCGCTGGCTATCAAGCACGCTGGTCGCCATCTCCCCCAGGGCCAACCAAAGCGCAAAAGCTGGTACCGGGATCAACGTGGGCCAGCGGCGCACCCGCCCGATGCTTGCCATTAAGTCCGCGTTCGTCACCGGGTAAGGCGCACAGATATTCACCGGGCCATCGAGTGACTCGGCGGTCATCAAGAAGCGGATCGCCCCGCTGACATCGGCGTTATGGATCCAGGGCACCCACTGCTTGCCATCCCCCAGGCGGCGGCCCATGAAGGTCGTCCCCAGCACCATCGGCGGCAAGGCCCCACCCGCCGGGTCGATCACGATCCCAATCCGCAAGAGAACCCGCCGCACGCCCTGCGTCAGCACCGGGTCGGTTTCCGCCTCCCACAGCTTACATACTTCCGCCCGCCAGCCGGTGCCCGGTGTGGTGATCTCACCCAGCGATAGATCCCCGCGTGAGCCGTAATATCCCACCGCAGAGGCCTGAAGAAGCACCGCTGGTTTTTCTTCCGCCTGGGCGATAGCCTGAGTCACCGCCCGGCCAGCCGCCAGGCGGCTTTGCAAGACGATGCGCCGGTGGGTGAGCGTCCACCGCCAGTTTGCGACATTCTCCCCGGCTAGATTAATAATCGCGGTATCGGATGTGATGAGGTGGCCCCAGCCTTCCGGGCTGAGTGCGTCCCACTGCACCAGGCGCACCGCCGGGGCGAATACATCGTGCTTGTCCTGCACATTGCGCGTCAGGACGATGACCTCATGGCCGTCCTGTACCAGATCCGCGACCAACAACCGCCCGATCAAACCCGTACCGCCGGTAATTATGACTCGCATAACGTTTACTTCCCCTCGTCGTCATCACTGAGTTGCCCGCCCAGGGCATAGACCAGCACGCCAGCACATGCCAGCGCATAACTGGCGATGATGCCAGTCGCTTGCAATTGGCCGAGGACGTTGATTTCGTCGAACGTCGTCCCGTGTGAGCCATAACCCAGCACATCGGCCAGGCCGGCCATCGCCGCCAGCACCAACCCCGTCATGGAAAGCCGCGTGCCGATCTGTTGTGTCAGGTTGCTTTGCTGGCGCAGGTAAAATGTGAACTTCACATAGATCAACGCGCCGACGATAAACCAGCTAAAGCCAACCAGCAGGGCAAAGATCTGCACGATGCCGATGCCGGGAGTCGGCTCCAGGCCGGTCACACCGGGGAACAACCCCATCAGCATCAACACCGCCCCCAACGCCCCGATGGCGATGCCAAACTGTGCCAGACGGCCTATCATCGTGCCAGACTTTCTTTTAGCTTGCGGAGCATGTTGCCGCTTAAAATGGCGGCGATGGCGTCCGCGTCAAACCCACGCCCGGCCAGCCCCTCGCGGAAGGCCCACAGGTCGCCCACCGTGTCAATCTCCGCCGGGATGCTCTCCGCACCGAAACCGCCGTCTAAATCACTACCGATGCCGATATGCCGCGCACTACCCGTCACCTGGCACACATGGTCGATCACGTCTAACGCGGTCGTCAATGTGATGGCCCGTTTGCCATCAGTCTTACGCCACCGATCATCCAAAAAGCGATTCCACAACGCCACCCCCATCACGCCGTCACGCTCCGCCAACCGCCGGATCATCGCGTCATCTAGGTGGCGGTCACTCGCGCAGAAGCGGCGCGGGTTGCTATGGCTGGCGATCACCGGGCCGGCGTACTGATCGAGAGCTTCATAAAATGCGTCTTCCGCCATATGAGAGACATCCAGCACCACGTTGAAATCCATCAGGACATCCAGCAACTCGCGCCCCAGGTCGGTCAGGCGACCGGGTGCGCCGGTACCGGCAGTGTAACGGGTGGCTCGCCACGCCGGGCCGACGATCCGCACGCCGCGTTCGTACCACGCTTCGAACTGGCGCGGTTCCTGGATGGGGTCGGCATTTTCCATCAAGATGGCCAACCCCTGCACGCGCTCGGTCAATGGTTGATCGGGTTCCCACGTCGCCAGCACCGCCGCAAGCTCGGCGGAAGAACGCACCAATTGCACCCGCGCTTCGTCATCCGCCAGCTTATGATAAAGATCCATCTGGGTCATCGCCAGCCGGTAAGCGGCCTGAGAATCAGCGTAGGTCACCGCATCCCAGGGATGGCTTTGGCGGCTGGCAGGCGCGGTGAAGATCGTGGCGAAGACCAGCGCAACCCGCCCGATCATCCCTTCCGGCAGGCCGAGCGTCACGGCACCCGCACGCGCCGGGATGTCCGTCCCGGCTTCCAGCCAACGCTTGCGGTAGGCACTGCGCCGGTAATCACGGCCAAAGCAGATTGTGTTATAGGCGATGTCCTGGTGCGCGTCTAAGATGTACATGCCGGCTCCTGTGTCGAAATCTGCCCCTCATTGTAAAGCCCCCGGCAGGAAAAACCAAAACTCAATTTGAGGCCGAGACTTGTACAGCACTCATGCCAGATTAAAGTTTGGTGTGATATAACGTAAGAAACAGACGACAATACACATCAAAACATCGCAAGTTCAAATATTTGAGGGAATACGTGTGGAAAACCAAACTGATCGAGAACAACCCGGTTTACTTACCGGTGCTATCGTCGGCTTTGTCTTACTTGCCCCCGTCATCGTTATCTATTACATCGGCAATGTATTATTCAGCCTGCCGTTTGTCCCGTTCGACTTGTTCGACGTCATGGCGCGGGTGCTACCCGGGGACATCATCCGCTTCGGCATCAGCGTGATCCTGGGGTTGATCGAGACCTTCAACCTGACTGACCTGGGCGAAACCTCGGACATCTCTAAGACGCTGGAACACATCCAGGGGATTATGATGGTCATGGGGATGGGTGCGGGCATCGGTGCCGGGGTTTATTACCTGCTCCAGAAAAGACGGTTTCAATCAGTGTATGCCGTCGGCACCATCGCTGGCCTGCTGACCGGCGTCGTCTTCGCCCTGATGAACCTGTGGGTTCGCACAGAGTTCACCGCCGAACAGTCGGCCCTGGTACGTGTGTTGTGGATCACGGTGCCGTTTTTGGTGTGGGGCGGTGCGCTGGCCTGGATCTATGACGACCTGACCAGCATCGGCCAGAATGCCCAGACAGAAGACGACAAACAAGTCGCCCGCATCAACCGGCGGCAATTTCTCGTCAGCGTGGGCGGCACCACCGCCACCCTCACCGTGATTGGCGCGGGCATCGGCGTTGGCCTGGGCCGCAACAGCGGTGACGGCACCGGCGAAGGCTCCGAAATCGTCTCGGAAGCCCTCAACCGCTCTGCCACTGCCACACCGACCCCGGCCCCTACTACCGAAGCGGTAGAGGCGACGGCAGAACCTACGCCAGCCCCCGGCGCGAAGTTCGATGAGAGCGGCAAGCTCATCCCGGCGCAGGGCACCCGGCCAGAGATCACGCCGCTGGATGACCACTACCGCATCGACATCAGTTCACAACCACCGGTCATCAACGGCGAGACCTGGCGGTTAAAGGTCTCCGGCTTGGTTGAAGAAGAGCTGGAAATCAGCCTGCAAGATCTGGTCAATAATTACGAGGCGGTCGATCAATGGGTGACGCTCTCTTGTATTTCGAACCGCATCGCGGGCGGTCTCATCAGCACCACCCGCTGGACGGGCGTGCCGCTCCATCTTCTGCTGGATGAATGGGGCCTGCTGGATAACGCGACTCACCTGCGCGTCGTCTCCGCCGATACCTTCGATGAGTGGGTGTCGATTGACATGATCCGGCAGGACGAACGAATCATGCTGGCCTACGCCTGGGATGGACAACCGCTCAAGCAGAAGCACGGCTTCCCGCTCCGCATTTACATCCCGGATCTCTACGGCATGAAACAGCCCAAGTGGATCACCGAAATTCAGGTGCAGGACGAATGGCAACCGGGCTACTGGGTAGAATCACCGCGCAACTGGGACGCAGAAGCCGAAGTCAACCCGGTCTCGGTGGTGGATACAGTCGCCATAGATCAGGCGTACACCCGCGACAATCAACTTTACATCCCGGTCGGGGGCATCGCCTACACCGGGGCGAAAGGCGTCTCGAAGGTTGAGGTGACCGTCGATGACGGCGACCCGGTAGAAGCCGACCTGGGCGACCCACTCAGCGATACATCGTGGGTTTTGTGGCGCTATGATTGGCCTTATCAACCCGGTTTGCATGATTTCTCGGTGGTATGTTACACCAGCGATGGTGAACTGCAACCCACCAACCAGCGCGGTACGTTCCCCAGTGGCGCGACCGGCATTCACCAGATCTCTACCCGCATACCGAGCGACCTCAAGCAAGAAAACACCTGAGTCGTCTTCAAACGGGCGGGGCTTCTATCTCTCCCCGCCCGATACATGACAGTTATTTAATCCCCCAGGGCAACCCGTACAAACGCCCGCACATCTTCCGTCAGTTTCACCAATGAGGCTTGATCCAGGTACATCATATGCCCGGCTTCATAATCTGCCATGTGGATGTTCTGGCGGAATACCGGATCAAGGTTCATGTGGTTGAATGTGTATTGCGCGGCAAAATGAGGCGTCGCCAGGTCATAATATCCCATCCCGACGAACACCTGCATATATGGGTTCTTTGAAAAGGCCATCCGTAGCGCGTCGCTGGTATCCGCCAGTTTGCCACGTTCATATTCCCAGTTCATGTTCACATCAAAGCTCAAAATCTCATACACACGATCTGTCTCGTACCCCAGTTCCCGCCGCATATAATCGTTGAGCATGGCGGTATAAGGCGGCATGATGGCGGAGTAAGAGGGATCATGTTCGAACGCCTCGCGCACCGAAAGCGCATCAATCCCTTTGAAGCGACTATCCAACCGGCCAACGGTGCGCTTTTCATCCCGGAGCAATTCTTTGCAGAACAGGAAGATGTTCACCCCCAGGTTACTGCCGTCAATCCAGCGATCACTCACCCCGGTGTAGCGAGCCAGCTTCCGCACGATCTCGGCCCGCTCGGCGTCACTCAGGCTGTCCCCTTGCATGAGCGCGATCGTGTAATCGGTAGCGGCCCACGCCTCGACCTCGGCCAGCACCTCCCGGAGCGGCTTCGCCTGGAGGTCATCCGCCAGCTTGCCATGATACCAGGCCGTCGCGGTATAAGTCGGCAGGAATAAGATATAGGGCAAGTCGTTGCCCACGCCGAAGTTAAGCGTCTGGAAGTTCAACACGGTAGAGATCAGCATGATCCCGTTAAAGGCGATGCCTTTATCAACCAGGTGACCGGCCAACCCCGCCGCCCGTGTGGTGCCGTAACTTTCCCCGGCCAGGAACAAGGGCGAAGACCAGCGGCCATAGCGCGTCAAATACAGGCGGATGAATTCTCCCACCGCTTCGATGTCCGCCTTGAGACCCCAGTATTTTTTGTTGTCATCGCTTTTACTGGCCCGGCTGTAGCCGGTGCCCACCGGATCAATGAAAACCAGATCGCTAAAGGTCAGCCAGGTATGCTGGTTGGGGACCAGCTTATAAGGCGGTGCGGGCATCCAGCCTTCGTCTTCCATCTGCACCCGCTTAGGGCCGAGCGCACCCAGATGCAACCACACCGACGACGACCCCGGCCCACCGTTAAACACAAATGTGAGCGGACGTGCGCTTACATCAGCGGTGTCTTCCAGCGTGTACGCGGTGAAGAACATCTGCGCTTCGATCTCGCCTTGTTCGTTCTTCAGCGGCATCCGCCCGACAGTGGCCGTATAACGCAAGTCGGACGACTCCAATGTGAGGGCGTGCGTCGTGGTGATCGGTTGTTCTTCGGTCGGCTTTGCACCGTTATCGACAACATTATTTTCGCTTGATGTGCTCATGGCATTGCTCCTATGGGTGAAATGATGGGCAGAGTGTACCCACACAGATAGGTTATTCGCAATCTCATTCGATTCCGACGAAAGATTTAGGCCATTTATGCTATCCTGACTATATCGTATCGTTAGCAAAGGATAGTCTCATGGCTTTAGCAACACTCGGCGGTGGGTGCTTCTGGTGCCTGGAAGCCGTCTACCAGCAACTGCAAGGGGTAGAAAAAGTGGTCTCCGGTTATGCGGCGGGGGATGTAACAAACCCCACCTATAAGCAGATCTGCACCGGCACCACCGGCCACGCGGAAGTCGTACAAATCACCTATGATGAAAATGTGGTCTCGTTCGAAGATCTGCTGGATGTGTTCTTCACGATTCATGATCCGACCACGCTCAACCGGCAAGGGGCAGATGTCGGCACACAATACCGCTCGATCATCCTGACGCATGATGACGATCAACGCGCCATCGCAGAGCAGAAGATGACCGAAGTGGAACAAACTGGCATGTGGGCAAACCCCATTGTCACACAGGTCGAGCCGCTGGACATATTCTATGAGGCGGAAGACTATCACCAGAATTACTTCCGCAATAATCCGGGTGCGGGTTATTGTCAGGTGGTCATCGCGCCCAAAGTCGCCAAGTTCCGCCAGAAGTACATGGAACGCCTCAAGGCATAAACCACGACCGGGCAGGGACATCAACCACCCCGGCCCTGCCCGGCCACCTTACCCCTAAAGTCTGGGGTGACGTCTTCGTATGCACGAATTTACAATTTGAGTATGATAGAGCATAAGGAGGCGCGATGCTATGGAGTTGTTCTTTCTTATTACATTCGGAATCGGCGCGGTTTACCTCCTGCTGATGATTTTCGGCGGGGTTGGGGAGGCGTTAGACTTCGACCTGGCCGGGTTGTTCGGCGGTGCGGCGGAAAGCCTGGACGGTGGGCTGGACCTGGACGGCGGCAACGAGGGCCTGGGTTGTAACGTCATCGCTGGCTTCCTCACCGCGTTCGGTGCGATTGGCCTGGCAGGCACCGTTGCAGATCTCAATATCTATTTGGTGTTGGCGTTGGCCGTGATCTTCGGTTATGCCGTCGGTCGGTTGATCTCACGCTTTATACATTTCGTCTATACACAACAGAGCGATACCGTCGCCTCCCAGGATACGCTAATCGGTAAGCTAGCACGAGTCACCATCAGCGTGCCGGCTGGTAAGGTCGGGGAAGCCATCGTGGAAGATGGCCCGGTCACCAAATACCCGATCCGTGAGGTGAACGAGACCCCGCTAAAACGCGGCGACATGGTGATGATCGTGTCGATGGACGGTACGACGCTCAATGTGAAGAAAAAACGTGCGGAAGACTAAATAAGGGGATATTTTGATGGATAGTAGTTTGATTTTGATCGGAGCCGCTGGCTTAATTGTCATCGCGCTCGTCGTCTGGCTGATCCGCTATTATCACCGTGTCCCGCCCAGTGAGGTCATGGTGGTCTATGGGCGCAAAGCCCCCCGGTTGATTACTAACGGCGGCGTGTTCGTCATCCCGATCCTGGAAGAATACAAAAAGCTCGACCTGACCGTTATCACCATCAAGATGGAAAAAGATGAGGTCTACACAGTCAGCGGTGTACCCATCATGCTGGATTGGGTGGCGCAGGTGCAGATCGGCAGTACCAACGAAGCCATGCAGACGGCGGCCCGCGCCTTTTTGGATAAAGCGCGTACTGAGATCACCAGCATCCTGCTGGATACCCTCAGCGCGAACTTCCGCGCCATTGTCGGCCAGATGAGCGTTGAGGCCATACACCGCGACCGGGACGACTTCGCCCACCGGGTACAGGAACTCGCCAGCGATGATATGTCCGCAATGGGTGTGAACATCGTGAGCATGGGTATCGAAGAAATTGTCGATAATCAGGGCTACTTAGAGGCGATGGCCGCGCCACAAATCGCCGCCGTCAAGCGGGATGCTACAGTAGCCGAGGCCGAAGCCGAGCGCGAAGCACGCATCCGGGCGGCGGCGGCTACCCGCGAGGCCGAGCAAGCCGAACTCGACGCGCAACGTGAGACCCTGGCCCAGAGCGAAGCCCTGCAATTGCGCGAAGTCGAGGTACAACGCCGGGTAGACATCGAACGCGCTGAATCCGACCAGGAAGTACAACAAAAACGCGCCCTGGCCGTCGAGCAACAGCAAGAAGCCGATATTCTGGTGCCAGCGCGGGCCGAACGTGAAGCGACCGAAATCCGGGCGGAAGCCTCCCGCCGCAAGATGACAATCGAAGCGGAAGCCGACGCTACCGCCGTCCGCGAACGCGCCGAAGCCGACGCCGCCGCCACCGAACAACGCGGTCGGGCAGATGCCGCCGCCCTGCAAGCCAGAGAACTGGCCCAGGCCGAGGGTGAAAAAGCCAAGCTCCTGGCGGAAGCAGAAGGCCGCCGCGAACTGGCCGCCGCCACCGCCGCCGAAGACGCGATCAACCTGCGCCAGTTCATCATCGAACAGGTCACCCATGCCGAGATCGAGAAAGTACGCGCCATCAGCGATGCGATGGCCGGATTGGGTGGTAATGTGCGCGTGGTGCAATTAGGCGGCAATGGTGACGGCTCTACCAACACCTTTATGGATTTCCTGATGGGCATCCCAGAAGTGGCCGAAGTCTTGCGGACGAAGGTAGAAGCCCTGAGTGGCGAAGACTTCGATAAGACCATCCACCGTGTGATGAGCATGTTCACCAGCCTGCGTACCATCGATGACAGCGTACCCGTCAACGGATCACCACTCCCGATGGATTACGGGACGAACGCCCCCGGCAATGGCAAAGGTGATACCCCCCCGGACGACCAACCGGCGGACGAATAACCCCCTGGGCGGGGCCTGGCTCCGCCCATTTTAAGCTCAGATGATCGTCAGTTAAATTGACTTATAAAAAGACGTTTGCATTGGTTGACAGTCGCCTCAAAGCGGGTTACACTTCGGCTGTAAACATAAGTGAGGAGGACGGGATGTTTTCCCTGCGTTCCTGTTGTACCTGTCAAAGTTTGGAGAGTAAGACCACGCTTTGATCGGGTAGCATAATACAAATCGACTGGCAATTTCTCGCCAGCAGACGACGCCAAGCGTGGCTAAACTCTTCCAGATTTCAAGAGTTTGCAAAGCCATGCTTTTTGTTTGGTCTGCTGGCGTTTTGTTTTAGTGTAATCCAACCATGAGAGGGCAATTATCATGACTGCGGCCTTAAGACAAGTCAATTCTATCTCGCATCAACACACCCTGGTCGAGCCGACGACCATCGAATGGCAAATCGGCAATACCCCGTTATTGAGCTTCAAGCGGCTGACCGCTCACCTGCCGGAAGATGTGCGCGTCTTCGCTAAAGCCGAATGGACCAACCCCGGCGGCAGTGTGAAAGACCGCGCCGCCCTGCAAATCATCCGTGAGGCCGAACGCGACGGCCTGCTGGCACCGGGCAAGACCATCATGGATAGCACCAGCGGCAACACCGGCATCGCCTACGCCATGATCGGCGCGGCCAAAGGTTACCCGGTCAAGTTATTCCTGCCGGAAAACGCCAGCCCGGAGCGCATTGCTATCTTACGCGCCTACGGGGCCGATCTGGTGCTGACCGACCCGCTAGAAGGCAGTGACGGGGCCATCCGCGCCGCCCGTGATCTGATCGCCAACCAACCGGATGACTACTTCTACGCCGACCAGTACAACAACGTGGCCAACTGGCGCGCCCATTATTACGGCACCGGCGTAGAGATCTGGCGGCAGACCGACGGCGCAGTGACGCACTTCGTCGCGGGCCTGGGTACCTCCGGCACGCTGATGGGCACCGGTCGCCGCCTGCGTGAGCATAACCCGGCGATTCAGGTGATCTCTCTGCAACCGGATTCACCGTTTCATGGGTTGGAAGGCTGGAAGCACATGGAAAGTGCCATCACACCCGGCATCTACGACGAAGCATTCGCCGATGCTGATTTTGGCATCAGCACGGAAGACACCCAGGCAATGGCACGTCGCTTAGCACGGGAGGAAGGGTATCTGGTTGGCATCAGCGCGGCGGCGGCCATGGTCGGCGCGTTGCAGGTGGCGGGGCAGATCGCGGAACGGGGCGATGCCGGTACCGTCGTCACACTCTTCCCGGATAATGCCTATAAGTATCTGAGTGAGTCCTTCTGGACATCATAACGTCCGTGCGGGGCGGTCGCTCATCACTGGCTGGCCGCCCCCACCTGCTCGCTTATCCGCGTGGTTCTAGCAGGTCATTTTCCAGCAGATAATCGCGCACCGCTCCCGCCACAACTGCGTTACCATAAGCCGCAAGGTGGAAATCACCATTCCAGTAGAGCATCTGGCCGGTGTTGAGGCTTTCATCGACGGCGGCTTGCAACGCCGGGAGTGTATCCAGGCAATACCAACCGCGTGTTTCGCATTCCTGCCGCATGGCTTCCCGGTTGGCTCGCATCTGGTCTAAATACGCTTCGCTCAAGGCACCGTCCAGGTAATCCGCATAGACCAATTCTTTATACGGGATCATGACGATGACGACCGGCGCGCCGAACGCCTCATCGATCATGTCGATGCCAGCCTGATAATTGCTCAGGTTGCGCTCGAACCCGTAAGCCACCGCCGCATACGAGTCCGTATTGTTGCCGGGTGGATATTCTTCGGTCGTGATGTAGAAGTTGGCCCCCGCCAGTTCGATGACCTGACCATGTTCGTAATTGGAGGAAGACGGCGGCGGGTTCAGCCGGTTATCCAGCAGATGCAATAAAGCGGAATATTGCCCCAGGCCACGCGGCGGGCGCACCGGGTCCGGGCTGGGGGGCACTTGCAGGCCCCGGATCCTGTTACGCAATTGATCGAAGTTGTAATCGTCCATCAAGTCGTTATCATACCGTTGCCAGATCACGACACCGGGTTCCAGCGGCAAGGCGAATTCTTCGATCATCGCCAATTGACCACCGGGGCCGGTGCCCGGTTGCCCGGCGTTGATGACGTGCCAACCGTATTGAGATTGGAGCCGTTGCACCCAGCAATCCGCCGCGAACGTCCAGCAGAAGGTGAATGAATCGCCAAAGGCCATAATATCGACCGGCCAGCTTGGCTCCCCGACCCGCAGGCCGACCGGGTGTTCCCAATCTGGCAAATTGCGGGTGGAAAAGGTAAAGCGGGCATCACGCCAGCGTACCGGGCGATCTTCCAGGCCGGGGGGTAAATGCGCCTGATAGCGCGTGCTGGATTGAAACGGCACCGGCGGCAGAATATGCTCTTCTGACCAGGGCACCTGCCTTACACTCTGAATTTCCCCTTGAATTTCAGCCGGGAGCGAATCAAACCCGGCCCGCAAGAAGACCTCGATCAACACGAAGATCAACAAGGTGCTGAACACCATCAAGCCCAGGTTAATCAGACAACCAGTTACACGTTTCACGGATTCATCCTTCGAAATTCAATCCAATCGATCATCAAGCCCAGATCACGGCCACCGGGTGCGGCAGTCGTCGCCGTCTCGAACGTAAGGCTCAGGTGAACCCCCTCCCCGACCAAAGCGGCTGGTAGATCCACCGTATATTCTGCCAGGGCCGCTGGCCCCAACGCCGCCGCCCCGACGACCGTATCATCCAGGCGGATTGTCACCGTCTTGGCCCGCTGGAAGCTCTGCGCGGAGAAAGCCAACGTATACGCCCCCGGCGGTAAATCAACGTAGAGCGTGGCGGGGGTCGGTGGCTCGCCCGTCCAACGAGCGGTCAAACCGCCGAAGTCCTCACGCCAATACCAGCCCCAACCGGTGTAAGTTTCATCGGCCGGCCCACCGATGTCAACCCGGTAGATGCCCGGCTCAACTTCCGGCGGGGTACGGGGCGGGCACCCTGCCGGGTGCCAGTGCGTGCGGTAGGCGATGGCCTGCCCTTCGATGAAGACCGGACACAACAGATCCGGCAGACTGTTGAAGTAACCGATCATCTCGCGCACGGATTCACCGTTGGGCGATGGTACAAAATCCTTATGGATGACGATGTAACCCAGCGGCCACTCCGGGATGATCCGCCGCAATTGTGACTCTACCAATTCCGGGTTGAGGTCAATCCGCTGGCCGATCCAACTCAAGAGCGGATCGCCCGTCCGCAGGTAGAAGAAATGCTCTAACGGTGCCCGCGCTAAAAAGCCGTTGACCATCCGCCGGCCATGCGCCAGCCCGTAATATTGAAACGCGATGGCCTCCGCATTGCCGACCAGCAATTCCCCGGTTCCAACCCCACTGGGAGCCTGCACGATGACGTAATCTTGCGCCACATCTTCCGCCCCCATCGCCGCGTAGAAGTCATACGGCGCGACAATCGGTTGGAGTGGCCCCGGTTGATACAGGCGCAAGGTCGCCACCAGCAAGAGAGCCGCCGCTGTCATCAGCCCGGCCCGGCGCGGGAGCGTCCAGCCCCGCAAGATCGGCGTCCAGGTCTTCGCGGTGAAGATCAAACCGGCGATGACGTAAACCGGCCCCACCCGCCAGGGCATCCGAAAGTTGCCGTCGGTCAGATCGAACACCACGCGATACGGCATCGGGATCGTCAAGCCGAAGAC
This sequence comes from Anaerolineae bacterium, assembly GCA_034437535.1. Lineage (GTDB taxonomy): Bacteria > Chloroflexota > Anaerolineae > Aggregatilineales > Phototrophicaceae > J038. Next base: position 43,302 of record DAOTTZ010000029.1, read on the forward strand.
CTGCCAATCCGGGCCAATCGCCAGTATCATCGGCGGGAGCATGAGCGCGAACCACAACCAGCGATCACGCGGCAGGTCATCCCGCCGCCAGCCGACGACCAGAGACGCCAGCACCGCAATCATGACGAAGCCGCCCAACGTCGGCACATCCCAGTGCCACCAGCGATCATACGTCCATAAAAATCCGCCCGGAAACGGAATCCCCGGTCGGTCTTCCACCACGCCGGGCACAAAACTGCCATCCGGCCCCTGTAGAATATAACTCAGCGGCCCGGCGATCCACAGCAATGCCAACGCGACGGCCACGATGCCACTACCGACCGCGATGATCTGCCCCCGATGCGGACTTCGCCACAGGTCACGCAGGCCCACCGGCACGATCAACAACGCCAGCATCAGCGGAAATTGTAGATCGGTCAGCACCATCGCCCATAAGCCGATGGTCATCACGCCGCCCCAGGCCAGCGCGCGCCGGATCTGCCCGGTGTTGATCGCGCTGACGACCTGCCGCCACAACAACAGATGCACCGGGAGCCAGAACCAGCCGATCAGGTTGATGTGGGTGTTGTAATAGAAGTACCGTACCAGCGGTGTCGCTTGCAGGGCCGTCCCGGCCAGAAAAGCCAATCCCGGCGAGACGCCTTCCGCCCGCAAGTACACGTAGAACAGATACCCCATCAGCGTAATCGCCACCCAGGTGATGAGCGTCATCGCCGTCAGCGTACCCGTCACTGGCTCCAGCACTGCCCACAACGGAAACCAGAACAGCGACAACGTGGTATAGGCGAAGTTGCCGACGAACGGATACAGGATGTAATTACTTTGGTAGAGGTCAAGGCCGGGGGTCGTCAGGGCTTCCCGCGTCCACCAGAAGTTCCAATGGAAGTGAAAGTAATCATAGCCAGCGGCCAGGCTCCCATTGGCGAACACCAGCGGGTAGATCGTTAAAAACGCCAGCATCAGGTAACCACCCAATGCCAGCGCATGATGTCGCAGGTTCAAACAGGCTCCTAGGGATCGTTGGCGACGTAATCTTCACATTCGCCGGTAAACCACATCCAGGTCGGGCAATCCGGGTCTGGGGCCATGCTCCGCCGCAGTTGGAGCAATTGCGTCTTACACAGATATTGCCCATTCTGGTACGCGATGATCTCATAGAAGATCGTCGGCTCTTGCACGCCGTTTTGATTCAAAGCGGGGGTCATCGTATCCACCCGGACGTTGGGCGTGGCGGTCGGTTGCTCGAACGTCCAGATCAACTCTTGCTCGTAATTGTACAGCCGGAAGTCGTAGCTGGTCGCGCCGGGGGCCGGATCCCAGTAGGCCCGCACATAACCAAAGTGCATAATATCCAGCGGATGCGTCGGGCGGAAGCCGGGACACTCCAACGACTCGCCGGGCCGGGCGTCATTCGAGACGGCTTGTGCCGGGGCGGTCGTCGGTTGAGGCGCGACAGGTTGCGCCGCCGGGCTGACCGTCGGCACCGGGGTTGCCGTCGGGCTATATTGCACCTCTGCCGCCATCAGCAAGCGTTGCAGGGCCTGGTCTACTTCAGTCTGGGTGGGCAATGCAACCGCCCGCAGAACAGGATCCGCCGCTTCTAAAAATGCCAGCGATTCCAGCCGTTCCGGGCGGATGCCAAGTGTGCGCCGCCAGGTCGCTTCGCCGTCGGTCGTGCAATCGAACACGAACGTGCTCAACCCGCGAGAGAGGCTGAAGGCCCCGGCATTGAGCGCGACATCGCCTTCCAGCGTATCCAAGCGAGTAAAAGCGCAGGTTGTCGCTTCCAGGCCGTCGGTTTCTGGTGGCAAAAAGACCTGATACCGCGCCATCCACCGGTCATCCGCCATGAAGTCGGCCAGCGTGCGCCGGTCTGTGTGGAGTGCGACCGTCCCCGCCAGCGCAAAATCTGCCCCGTTAACCTGCATCGGCACCGGTTGCGCGTCGGTCGCGGTCTGCACCAGCAAGATGCTGTCGTCACATCCATCGCCCATACGAAGTGCGAAATCCTGCATCGGCGTGCGGATGGTACTATCGACCGATGGCAGATCGCCCAGCCCATCCCCGCTGACGAGATCCGCCCGGACCCAGGCAAATTGTCCGTCATAGGCGACCCGCACCCAGGTACGCGCTGTATTCCAGGCATCGGCCTGAAGCTCGTCACCCTGGTTGAGCGTCACCACCACCGCTTGATCGGTAGCTGGCCCTTCGCGCAGGTTCACGTTATAGATGGCCCGCACCAGACGCGCCGCCGTCGCATTAAAGCGGGCCGTCGGCGGTACCACATCGGTCAAGGCCACATCACCCAGGCCGATCATCGTCACACCGGGCACGGCATCCGGCAAAGATGCGGAGACATTCGCCAGCACAAAACCGGCCTCATCGCTGGTGATCGTCGCATTTTCTGCCAGGGAAACAAAAATGCCCGACGAGTCGAGACCTGTACAGGCACTATCACGCGGGGTCGTCGTACAGGCCGCCGCAATTTGTGCCAGCAGATCACCCCAATCGTCCGGGCAATCCGATTGGGCGGCGGCTGTCAGCGTGGGGGCCAACAGCACCACCCCGGTTATTATCAAGAGGATCCGTTTGACCATCTGCTATCCTCGCTCATCTAACGTTAAGTCATCGAGCATAGCATACCGATCAATCCGGAATAGATCAAGATGGGGTCACCCGCCGCTTGCTTCGCTTTCTGTCTCTGGTTCATCGGTCGCGGTCGGTTCCGCCGTCGCTTCGATCACGATCTCATCCGGGATCGCATCAAGCGGCGTGAAAACCGGGTCATTCTCCGATTCAATCGTCCAGGTCATCGTCGCTTCATCAAACACAAAGACGTGCCCACCGTAATAGCTGTTCAAGGTGTGGGTGCCGGGGCCGGGTGTGCCGTTTGCGTTGGCTTCACCCGCCATGTAAGTATAGCGCGTCTCGAAGCCGAACTCCGGGTCGAGTGCCCACCCCAGGCGCAACCGCAGATCATCATTGGTACGCCACAACTTGCCGAACCCACGTTCCGGTTGCACCAGGCCATCCGGCGTGCGGACGGAAGCATCCAGGGCCGGTTCGTCGTCCATCCAGGTGTTCTCGAAGACTTCCCAGGTGCCGCTGGTCAGTGTGTCGTCATCATAGTACAGCACCCAGATGCGATCATTGGGTTGCAGGTAGAACATGCGCCCATTCTGGAAGATTTGCTCTGCCACGATGATCTCGTAATCGGTCAACCGGGGGAACGGCTCCACCGTCGGATCTTCATTTTGGGCCAGGGCCGGTGCCAACATCGCCAGAACCAGGGCGAACACGCCCATCACACCTAAAAATCGAATTCGCATAAGATCTCCTCTGCTTGACTAAACATTACGCTTGCCATTATATGCCGGGGTTTGTTAGAAATGTATGATAGCGTAGGGTGATCGTAGCTTCGTTGTTGTGATAAATATCACTAGAGCCTGGCTCATAAAGCATTTAGAATAGACAAGCGAATGCGAAGGATAGTTGAGTATACATTACATGATGCGATTGACATTAGGGCTGGCGGTTCTCCTCTTGACGGTGGCCGCCTGTGGGTCAAGGGCGGTTGAACCCGTCACCAGTAACGAGGATTGGGAACCCGTCACCCGTGATTTTAACGGTTTTACGATGGTGCAGGTGCCGCCGGGCTGTTTCTCTATGGGCAGTGATTTTGGGCGGCGTGACGAACTGCCGGAACACGAAGTCTGCTTTGAGCAACCGTTCTGGATCGACCAGAACGAGATCACCAACGCTCAATATGGCAGTGAAGGCCCCTTCCCAGGGGAAAACAAGCCACGCACCAATATGACCTGGGTCGAAGCACGCGATTTCTGCACAGCGCGGGGGGGGCGTCTGCCGACTGAGGCCGAATGGGAGTACACCGCCGCTGGCCCCAGTGATTGGATCTACCCGTGGGGTGGAGAACTGGACAACGAACTTCTGATCTTCGACCGGAACAGCCCCGGCAACCCCGCTGATGTCGGCAGCCGGCCAGAGGGTACGTCGTGGGTCGGCGCGAATGACATGGCCGGCAACGTCTTTGAGTGGGTCTTGAGCGAATATGAAGCCTACCCCTATGACGTCAACGATGGCCGCAACGACCCCGCCAATGACCTGGCGCGGCGTGTTTACCGCAGTGGAATTTATAGTTATATTGATTACGGAGTCGCCAACTCGATTCGCTTCTGGTTGCGCGGCTATAACCGTGATTGGTTTATCGGTTTTCGTTGTGTTGTTATTGAAGAGGAGCAGTAATTTCGATGAAACAGTTCACTTTGATCCTGGCTCTTTTGTTGATCGCTGTCGCGGGCGTCGGCGCACAGGATGACGAAGCAGAGACCGTACCGGACGAGACCCGCTTCGACCCGGCAGATTACCAATGGACACAGGTCGTCGCCGGGTTGGATAACCCGATCTTGCTGACGAACGCTGGTGATGGCACCGGGCGCATGTTCGCAGTGGAGCAAAACGGCTTTGTCCTGTTGCTGGAAGATGGCACCTACAACCCGGAGCCTTTCCTGGATGTGACCGAAGCCCTGCCCCGCACCGTGATTCAAGGCCGCTATTCTGAGCAGGGCTTGCTGGGTATGGCCTTCCACCCGGAGTTTGCGACCAACGGCGAATTCTTCATCGCCTACACCAAGCAAGATGGTGGATTGGTGGTGGCACGCTTCAACGTGCTGGAAGACGACCCCAACCGGGCCGACCCGGAAAGCGGCCAGGAAGTGCTGGTACTGGATGAACCGTTCGACAATCACAACGCCGGGATGCTGGCCTTCGGGCCGGATGGCTACCTGTACGTGGCGATTGGCGACGGCGGCGGCAGTGGCGACCCACTCAACAACGGCCAGAAGGCAGATAATTTGTATTCCTCCATCATCCGCATCGACATCGACCAGGAGCCTTACGCCATCCCGGAAGACAATCCCTTCCTGGATGACGACCGCTTCGCACCGGAGATCTGGGTGATGGGCCTGCGGAATCCCTGGCGGTTTAGCTTTGACCGCGAAAACGGCGATATGTACATCGCCGATGTCGGCCAGGAACGATTCGAGGAGATCAGCTTTGTGCCGGGTGATGTCAACGGCGGCTTAAACTTCGGTTGGGCAACCTATGAAGGCAACGAGATCTTCAAAGCGGAGATCGAACCCGTGACAGATGTCACCCCGCCGATCATCGCTTACGATCATAGCTTCGGCTGTTCCGTGACCGGCGGTTACGCCTATCGCGGGGAAGCCCTGGCAGAACTGGACGGCGTTTACATCTACGGCGATTATTGCAACGGCAACATCTGGTTCGCCTATCAAGACGAGGATGGCGAATGGCAGGATGATCTCATGTGGATGAGCGAGTACGTCATCTCATCCTTCGGTGAGGACGAGGCCGGTGAGGTCTATCTGGTGGATTATAAGGGCGAGATCTACCGTTTAGATCGCGCCGAGTAAGCACTTCATCAACCGGGGGCGATAGCATAGACTATCGCCCCTGTGGCCACTGTGCTATTCTCCCGCCACATCCACCCGGAGCGTGTAATCAACCGGCACCGTCGTCACCGGCGCGAAGGGTGACACCACCAACACCGCACGATCTGTCCCCTCTTTAAGCGGCAAACTCCAGCCTTGTGCGGGTGCCTGCCAGCGCGTAACAGACTGTACGATCCCCTGGTTGAGTTCGATCACCTGCACCCAGGCCCTCTGCGGCAGGATGTTGTCGATCAACAGCCAGCCTTCCGCCTGCCAACCGCCGCCGTCTGCTTCCAGATCGCTAAAGTACCCAATCTCCGGGATAGCGATGTCGTCAAGGGCGATGCCGTGTTCGGTCACTGCGTCATCGGTGATGTACTCAAAGCGGAGCAAGACCTCATGCCCGGTGAAGCCATCCAGCCGGATAGATTGGTCGATCCAGCCGTCGCTATATCCGCTGTAACCAGCCCCATACGCATTGCCGAATGGATTTTCGGTGGTCATATCCGGTGTTTCCAGCAGGGTCCAGGTCGCGCCGTCATCAATGCTGGCACTGACGTAAGCGTAATCCCATAGTTCTTCGATGGCATACCACGTCTTGAACGTCAACGTCGCAGAATCCACGTCGCGCAGGTCAAAGGAACGGGTTAACCGGGTGTTGCTGGTATCGGCCCGGTTGCTATACCACAACCGCTGACCGCTGGCCGCCGTCGTCGGAATCAAGCCGACGGTTTCCGGCGCATCCAGCATCACATCGAGCTTATCCCCATCCTGCAAACCGTCGATCTCGTAATAGGCCGCGCTGTACTGGTTGGCTGTAACCTCCCAGGTGTAAGGCACAGGGCTACCCACCCGCTGGATGGTCGGGCGGCTCACTGGCAGGTCATCGGGGTAACTGTACCGTCCATCTTCGAAGGTCTCATCCTGTATGTAGGTTGCCAGCACCCAATCCGCGAAAAAATCGGGGGCGTCGGTCGCCGGGTCGAGCGTTTCCAGTGCGGCCTGAACTGCCAGCAAGCCGTTATCGGTCTGCCCGCTCAGTTCACGGATGCCGTCTTCGCCGTAACGATGATAAAAATACGTCACGAACATAAAGCCAGCCCCATAATTTGCGCCGCGATAATCGTTAGAGAGGCCGAACGTGTTCAGTTGCACCTCCGGGCTGAACGTGTACATGCTGGTATAGCGGAATGAATCCTGATAACCCAGGTAATATTCGGTGAAGGTAGAAAAGCCTTCGTTTAACCAGGTATCCTCGTTGGTATCCAGGTTATGCCGGATCATATGCTGGAACTCGTGCGCCAATGTGCTGGCGATGCTCCCGGCGGTGATGCTGGGGTACGCGCTCAGGTTGACAAAGAACATCTCACGCTGGTTGCTCGGCGTGACGACGGCATCCGGGTAAGTGTGCCGCTGGGCGAAATACGCCCCCACGCCGGCCCCCAGATTATAAGCGAAAAGCACATGCAAGCGCGAATCACCATCTACACCGGGCGTCGCTTCCGGCCCCCATAAGGCCCGCACCGGCTCGTAGATCACCTCGTCGAAGGTCTGCGCGACGGCCTGCGCCTGCTGGTCACTGACGGGTGCGCCCTGCTCCACCCAAATGTAAACATGCTCACCAATCGCCCGCAGATCCGATTCCACCGGGAACGTCTCAAACGTGAAGGCGTTCGACGCCCATAACGCCTCACGGTCACCGACAGCGTATTGCGGCGGCGTCACCGAGAGCCAATCTCCCATCGCTACACCGCGAAAACGACTCGCCAGGTCAACCGGGTCATTCAGCGGGATGTCGGTCGTGGTCAGGTCGCGGTACGTCGGGAAGTCCAGCGGATCAGTCTCGGTCTCCTGCGCCTGCACGGTCAACACACCAAGCAGCATCGTGATCGTCATCAATAACCAGAATTTCATCACATTTGTCCTTCGGGTTAGGCGTTCAGTTGGTTATACATCGGCGGTAACGGTCAGTTGCGCGGTCGGCCCGCCGTGATCTTGTATGATGTAACCGACCAGTTCCGGGGCCAGGATGCGCCCGGTCAACGTCCAGATCGTGCCGTCATGCACTTCGTCTTCCACCACGCCGCCACGCTCGGCAAAATCCGCCTGGACTGCCGCCTGACGCTCTAGCGGGCACCGCACCTGCACACGTACCGTCGGCGTCACCACGCGCAGGTTATCATGCAGGACGTTGTTCAGCGCGTACTCGGTAGCCGATGTGACCGCCTCGACCGTCGCCAGCGTCGGGCCGAATAACGCCTCGGTCGGGTCGCCTTCGCCACCGGCAAACGTCTTATCAATGGTGCCGAAGATCCAATCAAAAAAGCGGAAAAACGGGTTGGCGGTCGCCTCCGGCTGAGATTTCGCGGTGCCACTCCCCAGGTTACGGTTGAGCGTCGCCTCGATCAAAGTGATCTTGACATCCCCCAGCGGATGATCCTGGGTGGCGGCCACCACCCCCGCCCGCTGGAAGGCCGCCCGGAGCAGAGCATCCGGCAGGGGTTGGGCCAGTTGATTCTCAAACAGGATGCCGCCCTGGGCCTCAGTATGGGTGATTCGGATCAAGACCTGGGCGGTGGTGCCGTTCTCGGTGGTGTAATCTGCCCGGCGTTCAGCATCATGGATGAGCTGTGACCGCTGGCCCAGCCCGCCACTGATGGCTGACCAGGGTTCGAGCGTGCAATCAGTCTCACCCAGCAGGGCGCGGACGGTATCGATGGCTTCATCATCTGGCATGGTGAGGATCTGGCCGAGTGGTTGCAAGATCTGGACATCCAGGTCAGGCAAATTCTGGATGATCTCACGCAGGGCGTCCTGGCAGGGGCTACCGGCGGCATTATCCGCCCGCAGGTCGAACCAATCCGCCACATTAACCAGGCGCAGGTGGGGCGGAATATATAATCGGTCGGTCATATGTTAAGTTGTCCTTCCTCTCCGGCAGGCGTGACGATCCAATAGGCATCGTCTTCACCAGTCATTACGACTGGCGTCCCGACGGTTAACGTCTCATCATCGGTCATCACCGCGTAGACCTTATCCCCAAAGCGGGCTTCGCCGGGGTCACCGGGGGTGATGTCGGTCAGCATCTCGCCGACGGTCTGCTGATGCAGGTCGTGCAGACGGCGGCGCACATCGGCGTTCAACGTACCGAACGTCGTCCGTGTGAACAAAATTGTCACGAAAGCCGTCGTCAACAGACTATACGGAGCCTCCCAGCCGAGTGCGACCGTAATCAACCCGGCCCCGCCGAACGACGACAGGGCCGACGCCAGCAACATCCGGTTGAGCAAGGCCCGCCGCTGGTCGGCCTGCCACTCATGCACATATGGGAACCCACGAACCGCTAAGATTACCAGCGATGCGCCACCACTCAACACGGCTACTGCATACAATCCATTTAACCAGGTCATTGGCCCTAATCGTCTGTGTTCACACAATCACCCTGGATTATACTCTTGACGTTAGGCGGAGGGTATGCTATGTTTCTTGACATACTGATGTGTACCTGTAGCTCAGTGGATAGAGCGTTGGTCTACGGAACCAAAAGTCGTAGGTTCGAATCCTACCAGGTACGCCATAAACAGCCAGCCTCCCCCGCTGGCTGTTTTGTTTTATCCACCAGCCCCCCATCATGAGGTAAACTATAAACGATTACACCGGGCCGCAGGCCAATACTTAAAATAGTGAGGATGTCTTCATTTATGGAACCTGATATACAACGCTTACAATACTTAGAGTTACTGGCCGCCCAATATCCATCGCTACGGGCCGTCACAACCGAGATCACCAACCTGACCGCCCGCCTGAACCTGCCCAAAGGCACCGAGCATTACGTCTCCGATATTCACGGCGAATACGAAGCCTTCCGCCATATCATGCGGAACGGCTCCGGGTCGATCAAGCGAAAGATCGACGAAAACTTCGAGATCTTATCTGACGAAGAAAAGCGCGGCCTGGCAACCCTGATCTATTATCCTGAACAGCGGATGTCGTTGGTGATGTCTGAGGTCGAAAACCCGGACGCCTGGTGCCGGATGATGATCTTGCGCTTAATCAAATTGGTGCGGGCTTTTGCCTCCAAGTACACCCGGCAGGATGTCGTGCGTTTCATCCCGGATGATTATCAATCCATGTTCATCCACCTGATCTACAGCCAATCCGATATTCCCGCGCAGAAGGATTATTACCAGAGCATCATCGAGACGATCATCGAGACGGATAGTGCCCGCGATGTCATCCAGGCCTTCTGTGAGTTGATCCAGCGGTTGGCAGTGTCGCATCTGCATGTCATCGGGGATATTTACGACCGAGGCCCCGGCGCAGAGCATGTGATGGATCTCATCATGGACTTCCACAACGTCGATATTCAGTGGGGCAACCATGACATTTTGTGGATGGGGGCGGCGGGTGGCAGTCAGGCTTGCATCGCCAATGTGATTCGCATCAGCCTGCGCTATGCCAATACCGACACGCTCGAAACCGGCTACGGCATCAGCCTATTGCCGCTGGCGTCCTTCGCGATGGACGTTTACGGCGATGACCCGTGCGAACAATTCCGGCCCAAGCTCAACGATAAGCTGGAATTGGAATTCACCGAACATGAGGTCGGTCTGTTCGCCCGGATGCAAAAGGCGATCACCATCATCCAGATGAAGGTCGAAGCGCAGATCATCATGCGGCGGCCACATTACCACATGGAAGACCGGCTCTTGCTGGATAAGATCGACTACGACGCCGGCACCATCACGCTGAATGGCAAAACCTACCCGCTGATCGACTCGCACTTGCCGACGATTGACCCGGAAGACCCCTACCGGCTGACCGATGCCGAAGCCGCCGTCGTTGAGAAGTTCGTCCAGTCCTTTGCCAATAGCCAGCGACTCCAGAAGCATGTGCGCTTTCTTTATGCCAAAGGCAGTATGTACCGCGTGTACAACGGCAACCTGCTTTATCATGGGTGCATCGTGATGAACGAAGACGGCAGTTTCCACGAGTTCGAAGTCGAAGACGGATCGTACTCTGCCAAAGCCTTTATGGATCGTGTGGATCGGCTGACCCGGCAGGGATACTTCAGCACCGATGACCCGGCGCGGAAGCAATACGGCCTGGATGCGACGTGGTATCTATGGAGCGGCGCACATTCGCCGTTGTTTGGCAAAGACAAAATGGCGACCTTCGAACGGTATTTCATCGCCGAAAAAGAAACCCACCAGGAGACGCGCAACCCCTATTATGAGTTCCGTGACCGCGAAGACATCGCACTCAAGATTCTGCGCGAATTCGGCGCGGATGAAGAAAACGGCCACATCATCAACGGGCATGTGCCGGTCAAGGTCAAGCAGGGGGAGAGTCCGGTCAAGGCGAACGGCAAATTGCTGGTGATCGACGGTGGCTTGGCGGAAGCCTATCAAGCGGTGACCGGGATCGCCGGTTATACGCTGATCTTCAACTCTTACGGGTTGTTGCTGGCCTCTCACCATCCCTTCCAAACGACACAATACGCCATCGAAAACGGCTACGATCACTTTTCCGAGACCCGCATCCTGGAGACCAACCGGGGCCGGTTGCGCATCCGTACCACTGATGAAGGCCAGGCCATCCAGGATCGCGTGCAGGATTTGCGCGATTTACTCCAGGCTTACCGCGCCGGGTTAATTAAAGTGCGTGACCGTTGAGCGGCTGGCTCCCGCTGGATGATAAACCGGATGGTAAATCGAGTGTGCATTTCATTTCAGTGCGGTTTTTGCCCTCACCCCCTCAGTCCCGGTTTGCACTAAAAATGTGCGTATTCGGAAGGTCAATCAACCCCTCGCCTAGTCCCGCAGGGACGGTTGGAAGAGGGGTGGCGCGAAGCGCCGGGGTGAGGGCTGATTTTGCACTAACTTGAAATGCACCCATAAACGATGGAACGTTGCGCGGATCGCCAAGCCCATTTATGATTAAGGTATGTGCTGTAAGATCTTCCCCAATAACTGTAAGAAAGAGACCTAAAACCTTATGTTCAAGGACATTCAAGAAGTCAGCGCGGCCCTGAGCAAACAGCAATACATCTCAACCGATGAAATCTCAACCGTGAGCTTCCTGGCGAACCAGTTAGGCAAGCCCCTGCTGGCCGAAGGCCCGGCAGGAGTCGGCAAGACTGAACTGGCGAAAGCCTGGGCCGGGGCAACCGGCAAGCGTTTGATCCGCCTGCAATGCTATGAAGGATTGGATGAAAACAAAGCCCTTTACGAATGGGAATATGCCAAGCAGATGCTCTACACGCAACTCCTGCGTGATAAACTGAGCGAAATCCTGTCCTCTGCGGATACCCTGACCGACGCGGCAGACCGGCTGGCCCAAGAAGAAGACGTGTTCTTCAGCGAACGCTTCTTGCTGGCACGTCCCCTGCTGGAAGCCATCACAGCCGATGAGCCGGTGGTCTTGCTCATCGACGAGATCGACCGGGCCGATGCCGAGTTTGAGGCATTCCTGCTGGAAATCTTGAGCGACTTCCAGGTGTCGATCCCGGAAGTCGGCACAATAATGGCCCGCCACAAGCCCGATGTCCTGCTGACCAGCAACAACACCCGTGAGCTTTCCGAAGCTCTCAAGCGGCGGTGTCTGTATCTGTTTGTCGATTATCCCGCCCACGATTCCGAACTCAACATCGTGCGGATGCGTGTGCCTGAATTGCGGGAAAAGCTGGCGGAACAAGCGGTTGAAGTCGTGCAAAATCTGCGGCGGCTAGATCTGAAAAAGAACCCCAGTGTCTCGGAGACCATCGACTGGGCCAAAGCCCTGGTGATGCTCAACGCTGACACGCTGGATAAGAAGACGCTGGAAACAACCCTGACGGTCTTGCTCAAGCACGAAAGCGATGTGCAAAAGGCCCGGCGTGCCCTGGTGGATGGTGGCCCGCCGGTTGACCGCCGACCGGGGCGGGGTCGCTCCGACTGGAATTAAACCCGATCAGCCGTCGGCTACTTCTTCAACGCAACGGGCGGATCTGATACAGATCAACATCCTCAAAGCCGCGTTGACGATAATATTCACGGGTGCCGATGGCGGAAATCACCGCTAGCCGGGGGTACCCATGCTCCCGGCTGATTTTCACCGCTTCTTCGATCAACCGGGTGCCCAGGCCCAGATGTTGCGCCCGGCCAGCTTGCGATGCCCCGATGCCGAGTGACTGCCCGTAGACATGGATCTCACGGATCATGGCGCAATCGCGCAGTTCCGGCGTGATTGGCTCCCCAACCGGCAACGCCAGGCGTAAGAACCCGGCGATGTCGCGCTCTGCGGTGATAAATTGCAAGAACACCTCATCGCCGCATGACGACTCATACGCGATCTTATCCAGGTGCAATTCATCCATCGTCACCGTCCGATGACGGATCTCACGGGCGCGGATGTCCGGGCTACGCTGGCCGTTCCGCGCTAGATGTTGCTCCACAATCTGGCGGAAGTTGGTCTTCTGGTTGCCGTCTACGATGTCCGTACCGGGAATATCACGGATGACGCGAGTCAGACGGCAGTATTCCGGCGTTTGTAGGAAGCAAGTCTGCAAGACGTCCAGCAATTCGGCTTCGGTATAGGGCCGCCAACTGCCGTCCTCATAGCGTTCCATCAATTCCGCGCTTTCGATCAACGAACACGGATACACCTTAAGTTCGTCCGGGCGGAAATCCGGGTCACCGAACATCCGCTGATAATCTTCGATGTCCAGTTCTGGCGATGAGCCGTACAGGTTGGGCATCCAGTGCGCGTGGATCTTGAAGCCGGCCTGCCGCAACAACCGGACGGCGCGACGGGTGGCGGCGACATCATGGCCACGCTTGTTGGCCGTCAGCACGTCATCGTTCAGGCTCTGGAAGCCGATCTGCACTTTAGTACACCCCAACCGGCGGATCCGCAAGACTTCATCCACGCTGATGTGATCCGGGCGCGTTTCCACCACCAGCCCGACGGCGCGACAAGCCGCCGTCTCGTTTTCACGGTGGGCGGCTTCCAATTCGGACCAGGTGGCGAACTCATCGACGGTATCGCGTTCACGTTCGCCACGTTGGATGGCGGCCACCATCTCCCGCGACCGGATCATCTCCCCCTCGTAAATATCTTGCACCACCTGGTTATAACTCCGCTGGAGTTGGTTGCCAAAGAGCGTGACGTTGGTCTGATTGTTTTGCGGGTGGAGCTTGGATCCCTGGCGGAGTGCGGCCTCGACTTCGGCCCGGCGGTCGATCCCGTTGCCGAAGTCATGGAGCGCGTCAAAGATCCGCTTGATGAACCAGATTTGATACGTCTCCGGGTAAAATGACCACGTTCCGCCCAACACGATGATCTCGATCTTGTCCGTTGGGTGGCCCAGGTTGTAATACGTCTTCAACCGGATGTAAGTCTGCAAATATGGGTCAAAGCTGTTCTGTTCCGCCCGTTGGGCACCTGGCTCGTTGGAAAGATAACTCTTAGGCATCCGCACGTCATTCGGGCAGAAGATACACTTGCCAGGGCATGGGAAGGGCTTGGTCAGCACTGTGACCGGCGTAACACCCGAACTGGTGCGAATCGGCTTGCGCCGCAGACGTTCCATCACGTCTTCATCATAGGGCGGGATGCCGTCATACACACCCGCCATCGCCCGGTATCCTTGAATCAGGTCGCTACGGCTGTATAGGCCACCATCCGGGCGTGGGTAACGGTGGACAAGCTGGCTAAATTGGCGTGAGGATAACCGCCCCGGCGCGTTGATAACCTCAATTAAAATCTGCTGGACGGTGCTTTCATGCCCGGCCAGGTCAAAATCATACGTCATGTCACAGGTTACTCAGTTTACGATACGATTGAGTCGAGTCTAACATAAACCTCAATCATATTGGATGGGTGACCACCCATCGCGGCCCTTGTCATCTTCGCGGAAGGGTAACTCCGGGTCGATCTCTTCGAGCTTCTTCATCCACTGGCGGGCGGTCGGATTTTCCGGGATTTTCTTCAACACACTGTAAGCTAGCCCATATTGTTCAGTCTGGATGAGCTTACGCGCCTGGTTGATCGACTCCTGGGTGGAGGCCGTCGGTGTCTGGCGGGAGCTTTCCGCCAGGCGGCCCGTCAGGCCGGTGTTAGGTTTCATATAATTCTGCTGTACAATCGTGGAAAAGTCGGTCTCGACTTCGATGCCGCCCACCAGCCCGGCGGCAAGGTTATAGAAAAAGGCCACAATCGCCCCGCCGATGCCCCCGATGACCGCTTGCACCGGCAGACCACATAAATACGTAAAGAATAACTGCCCGCCGCCGATCTGCTGTTGTTGCATTTGCCCGTTCTGAAAGATCATCACCTCTTGCGATGAAATCAGCAGGAGAAATAACCCGAAGACTGCCCAGAGCAACACCGACAAAACCGCCCCGATCTTAAACGCCGATCCGATCCCCACTTTCTTAATTTCCAGCATGATGTACCCTAATCTTAAGTGTATTTAGCTTAACTGTACTCGAAAATGGATGATTCAACCATTGAACAACTCAACGCGGTTAACCGCCGATTTTACCGGGTGACAGCGGCAGATTTCGACCAGACACGCGGGTATGCCTGGCCCGGTTGGGTGAGTGTGTGCGACGTGCTGGCATCCCCGCCGCGCCGGGTGCTGGATGTCGCCTGCGGTAACGGGCGGTTCGGCGTCTACCTGGCGGAGCGATACACCGCGCCGGTTGCGTATCATGGCATGGATAACAACCCGCAATTGCTGGCTCTGGCCCACGATGCCCTGCACGAGTTGCCATCTTTGCAGGTGCAATTGACCGAGCGTGATGTAGTGCTGGCCCCGCCCGATGAAGGCGCATATGATCTGGTGGTCGCGTTTGGACTGCTTCATCACATCCCCGGTGCGGCTAACCGGCAAGCCTTCGTGCGGTCACTGGCAAGGCGAGTCGCGCCGGGGGGCGTGCTGGCCTTCGCCGGATGGCGGTTCTACGCCTTCGAGCGATTCCGTCAGCGCATCATCCCCTGGGCGGAGCCGCTGGCGAGTCAAGTCGAACGGCATGATTATCTGCTGGATTGGCGGCGTGGTGCCAATGCCCTGCGTTACTGCCATTACGTCGATGATGATGAGTTAGCGACTCTCATTGATGCCAGCGGATTAACTCCGCTAACTACCTTCCGGGCGGATGGCAAGACCGGCGACATGAACGCCTATGCTCTGCTGGCTAACCCCGCTGGAACCAATGGTATAATCCAGGATGAATAGACCGTTTTCAAAGTGACGATGTATGACCGACAAAACTTTTAATACAGCCCGCGCCCGCTTTAACCGGGCTTATGATGACCTCTTTACGCTGGTGGCCTGCTACCCGCCAGATCAGACCGACAAACCCGGTGCATGTGGCAAATGGTCGCCCCGGCAGATCCTGGCCCACTTCAGCGGTTGGGTTTACCGGGCGATTGACACCTTCGATGCCTATGAAGCCGGCGATCAACTACCCGGTGTCGATCCCGATACTTACAACGATGAGCAAGTCGCCCACCGCGCCCATCTGGGTTGGGCCGGCACCATCGACAATGTGAAGACCGCCCGCGACGCGCTCAACCGGCGCGTTGCCACCATCGACCCGGACAGCCTGGATAAGACCTATATCGGTTGGCTGGTTGGCCTGGCAAAAGATGCCGAGCGACACATGGTTGAGCTAAGGAACTTCAAGTCTCATGACTGATGTCTATCCCTATCCCATCCTGGAATTCGACCCGGCCCCCACTGCCGTCACGGATCGGGGCACACCGCTGGCGGCGGAGACGGCCCTGCGCTTATGAGCCAGCACATCATCGTTCTGGCCGGTCTGGTCACGGTGGAAAAACACGATCTAGTCGTCGATCTGGCGGCAGAGTTCCAGGCGCGGGGCGAGTCGGTCACGTTGATCGACAATGTAGCCCGGCTCTCATTGGATACAGCGCGGGTGCCCGCCGGTGTCACTTACCAGCGGTTGACCGTTGATCTAACAGCGCACATGGGGGCCGTGTTGGATCACAGCAGGGCGGAACGAGTCATCGTAGCGGCGGCGGAAACACTCCACCCGGAAAGTCTGTTCGCCGCGTTGTTCGACATCCCCGCCGGGCGGGTGGATACGGTCGCGTTGATCGACACACGTACCTGTGATTGCTTCCCCAATGTCCGCGCTCTGCTGGAAGACGGAGCCGACCATACCATCTATCTGCCTTATACTCTGGACGAAATCTTGCAGAGGCTGACATGAACGACGAACAAAAACGTGACCTGGGCGCGATGCGGATCGCGGCGGAGCAACGCCAGTGGATGTCCCTTCAGGATATTTTCAAGCGATTGCTGACCGACCTGGATCCGTTGATCGCGCTGAGTGTTGTCGCGCCCCGTGTACGGGCGTTCGTACCACGCTTCAAGCGATACTATCCAGAAGCTGGTTGGGTCGAAGAATTGATGCTGACCGTCGTCTCGTATGCCTCCGCGCCGGGGGAATTGCCGGTCAACGCGGTGAACCAGTTCCCGCGCCCTGGTTGTGGCAACTTCGTGCTGGCGGTGATGGATCTGGCGCGGACGGTTCAGCCGAAATATACCGTTTACGAACGATTCAGCCATGTAACCAACGCCGCCGCCAATGCAATCCTGGCGGATTTACAATATACTTATTTCAAAGACGCGCTTGAATTGTTCGAGAGGTTACGCGCCGACGAAACCGACGCCGAGACGCGCCAGCGCATCCAGTATCAATTCTGGCTGGATGACAACATCGCCGCCCGTGATACAGCCCTCTGGCTTCATCTCGTTGCAGAGGTCGAGCGTGCGCTGGAGAGGGAATCTAATGGCTGATTTCAATCATACTGTTGCGGACGGTGGCGTGCAGGTCTTCCGCTTAAACAAGAACGACCGGGCGACCTTAGATGCCTTTATGGTCAAGTTCGAAGAGGTGCTGGTCGCTCATCGAGAGATCGGGTATATCGCGCTGATTATTGACCTGCGCCCGCGTGGCTTGCCCCCCATCACCTATTCCATCGGCAAAATTCGTGAGACCTTCGCCCGTGTCGATAACCCACCGCAGATCTACGCCGCTTATCTCTATCAGCAGAGTTTCGTCATCGGCTTGATTTCCAGCTTGCTCGATACCCTGCGCCTGCGGACGACGCGCAAGTTCTTTTACGGTGACCGCGAAGAGGAAGCTACCCAATGGTTGATCGACCGCATCTACGAATTCACACATTAATCATCCTCTGGCTGGCGGCCTTGCTGGCCGTCACACCGGCTACTGCCCAGCAAGAGAGCATCACCGAGACGGGCACCTGGGTCGCGGCGGGCTTGAGCTTCGATTATCCGGCAGATTGGGTGACCCGCGATGACACACAACGCTACGGCGCGATGAGCATCGCCACCACCCAGGCCGCACTCGATGCGGTACCATTGCCCCCCGGTGAGCTAAATGTGTTGATCTACCCGCCGCTGAGCAAACAACCGGAAAGTTTATCGCGGGTGGGCTTACGCGCCATGACGGCGCAATCCGCGTTGTTAGTCCTCAGCATCCCAGAGAGTGAAGCACCGGTCACGCTCGACCTGGACGGACGCGAAGCCGCCCGGCGCGACCTCCAGACCGATGACTTACAGGTCATGCTGTTGACCATCGACCTGGGGGATGTGGTGGTGCCGGTCTTCGCCACCGCCCCCCGCGCCGATTTCGCGCAGTACGAAGCCGCCGTGCTTGATCTGGTCGCGTCGATCCGCCCGGCAGAGTTGGCCTTCCCCGGTGGTACGGTCATCCCGGTAGACGCGGAGGCCTCCACCGTTGAGGACGACACAGGCATCGACTGGCAGTACACCGCACCGCTCGAAGACGCCGATTTCACCACCCTGACCGGGGCCTTCGGGCGGTTAGATGTGGCCGGGGAGCGCGTTTACATCGCAACCGGGGCGGATTCAATCCTGGTGTTCGAAGCAGACGGCACCTTCGTCCAGATCATCCGCAACGAGTCGATTAACATCCACGATGTCGCCGTCGCGGATGATGGCACCCTCTGGGTGATTGATCCGCTTCAGATGAAGGTCTTCCAACTGGATGCAGATGGCAGAGTGTTGAATTGGTTCGGGCAATATGGCACCGGCGTCGAGCAGTTCGACCTGTTCTCCCCGCTGGATCTTGTGATCGGCCCGGAAGGTCGCTTGTACGTTTTGAACACGACTCAAGTCGGCGGTCAGACCTATGAGGACATCCAGATCTGGACGCCAGACGGCACCTTCGTCACCTCATTTAACGCGACGTTCCGCGCTGGTGGCCTGCGTGATGCCTCCATGCTGGCTGTCGCACCGGGGTTAGATCTGTTCTTCACCAATGGCGGGAACTTGCTAACGACAATCTTCTCGTTTGATGGCACCGTGCTGGATCGCCTGCCGGCTCCGGTCTCACCGTATATCCCCGGTGGCTTCACGGTGGATGAAAATAGCGTGTTCTACTTCGAAGATAACGGCCAGATCACCCGGTTTAGCCTGTCGTTGGATGTGTTCGGCACTGCCCTGGACGATGAAACAGCCGCCTTCCAACCGGGGGAGTTCTTCTATCCGCGTGGGTTGGGCATCCTGCCGGGTGGGGATCTGATCGTCGCGGACGCCAACGAGACTCATTTCCAGGTCACACGGGTTGATAGCGTGCGATGACGCATCAGGCCAACTGCACCCGCACCACCCGATCATGCCCGGCGTAATCCGGGATTACTGCTACTGACTGTGCATCAGGGAAGGCTTGCTGTGCCAGCGCACAGACTGCCGCGCCCTGATCCGCGCCGATTTCCAGCAAGATCAACGCGCCAGGGTTGCACACCTGCGGCGCACCGGCCAGCAACCGCCGGATGTCGTCTAACCCGTCCGGGCCACCATCCAGGGCCAGATGCGGCTCGTAATGGCGCACATCAAGCGTCTTGAGCGTGTCCGTCGCGATATAGGGCAAGTTCGCCATCAGCAGATCCACACGGACGCCATTGGTGATTAAGGGATCGAGCAGATCCCCCTGCCAGAAGGTCACGGCTACGCCCTGCGCGGTCGCGTTCTGCCGGGCGATTGCCAGCGCGTCTGGGCTGATGTCGGTCGCGTGGAGCGTGACCTGCGGTGCGTTGCCCTTCACGGTGAGCGCGATGGTACCGCTCCCGGTGCCGATGTCTACAACGGTGAGCGGTCGCCCGGCGATGAAGCGCAAGGCGGCCTCGACCAGATGCTCGGTTTCCGGGCGGGGGATCAAGACGCCTGGTGCGACCACAAATTCACGATCATAAAAGGCCCGCCGCCCCAGGATGTAAGCCATTGGTTCGCCCGCCGCCCGCCGATCCAACCAGGCGGTAAAGCGGGCGACTTCTGCCCCGGTCAGATCACGGTCTCGGTGTGCCAGCACATGCGCCCGGCCCACGCCCAGCGTCTCCGCCAGGAGTAGTTGCGCGTCCAGCGCGGGCGATGACGAGACCATGCCCAACCGGGCACAGGCTTGATCCAACAATGGGCCGAGCAAAGCCATGCTTAAGCGTCTTCTTCCGTGGCGGAGAGCATAGCGGCCTGTTCGGTCGTAATCAGGTTATCAATGAAGTCATCCAGCGCACCATCCATCACGCCGGAGAGATTATAACTGCTGTAATTGATGCGATGATCGGTCACACGGCTCTGCGGGTAATTATAGGTGCGGATCTTTTCCGCCCGGTCGCCACTGCCGACCTGCCCGCGCCGGGCCGCTTCCTGTTCTTCGCGTTGCTTACGGACTTCCAGTTCATACAGCCGGTTGAGCAAGACTTGCTTGGCCCGGATGCGATTCTGCAATTGGCTCCGCTCGTCCTGCATTTCGACCACGATGCCGGTCGGCTCGTGTGTCATCCGCACAGCGGAGTCAGTCGTATTGACCGATTGACCGCCCGCGCCCTGACTGCGAAACACATCAACCCGCACTTCGTTCATGTCCAGGTCAATATCCACGTCTTCCATCTCTGCCAGCACCGCGACGGTGGCCGTGCTGGTGTGGATGCGCCCCTGACTTTCGGTATCTGGCACCCGCTGGACGCGATGCGTGCCGCCTTCATACTTCAACCGGCTGAAGGCCCCATCGCCTTTGATCTCGAATTCGATGCGCTTGTAGCCGCCGCCGCCGGTCTCATTTTCGGCGGCAATGTCAACCTTCCAGCCGCGATTTTCCGCGTACCGTGCGTACATGCGAAACAGATCCGCCGCGAAGAGGGCGGCTTCATCGCCGCCGGCCCCGGCGCGGATCTCCATGATGATGTTCTTTTCATCACGCGGGTCCCTGGGCAAGAGCAAGAACTTTAGCTTTTCTTCCAAATCGGTGATCTCGCTTTCCAGTTGATTGACTTCCTCCCGCGCCATCTCGCGCAGGTCGGCGTCGTCCTCATCCTGGAGCATTTGCCGCGCCCCGTCTAACTCGGTGTTGAGCGTCTTGTACTTGCGATACTCGGTCACAATTTCCTGGATGTTGGCCCGCTCTTTGGAAAGCGACACCACATTTTCATAATCAGCGGTAATTTCCGGGTCGGCCAATTGCCGCTCAAGTTCTTCATAACGGTCTTCGATGCTTGCCAGCTTGTCATACATTGACATGCGTGTATCCTATCCTCTTACTTGGTTTACAAAATCAAAAAATGTATGGGCGATAGCTGGGTACGCTATAAAGCATCGAGCCGTCGGTTTTTCCACTGCATGGGTAGGTTTCTCTTGATGATTGATCGTGTATGGGTTAATCATGCGCGGGCAGGCGCAAATAATCAATGGCGAACCACCATCACTGGTACGCCTTGCGCCCGCAACTGCCGGTTGCCGTCGGCATCCAGGTCACAAACTCGTAGATCCTTGCCCTGGGCCTGGGCGAAGCGGGCCGCGTGCATCGCGCCGCCAGTCGCGCTGGTCTCTACGATGACGGTCGTCTGGCTCAAGCCGGTGATGATGCGATTGCGGGCGACCAACCCCGGCGCACTGACCGCTGAATCCGGCGCGACTTCACACAATAACGCCCCGTGATGCGCCAGGATGGTCTCCGCCAGATCATGATTTTCCGGCGGATACGGTTGGAGGATGCCGTTGCCCAATACCGCGACGGTCGGCGTGGGGATCGCACCCAGATGCGCGACTGTATCAATGCCGTGTGCCAACCCGCTGATGACCGCACAACCCCGCATGGCATAAGAGCGGCTGACGGCCAGCGCGGCCTGATGCCCGGCCCGGCTGGGCTGGCGCGTGCCGACGACCGCCACCGCCCCGGTTAGATCTGGCAAGCTCCCACGCAGGAACACCGTCGGCGGCGCATCGTCCAGGGTACGCAATGCTACCGGGAACGAGTCCTCTTGCCGGGTGATGATCTGCACGCCGTTTGCCTGCCACTGATCCATGCGGCGGCGCACACCGTCCAGGTCAACCGCCAGGATGCTCTGGGCGATCTTCGCGCCGATGCCGCGCACCGCCTGCAAGGTCTTTGCATCTGCCCGCAAGACCGCGTGCAGGTCATGATCAAAATGCGCCAGTAAGGCGGTAAAGGTCTTGCCCCCCAGGTGCTTGCACAGGCTGAGGGCCACCCAGGCGGCACGATCCACTATTCTTCCTCGTAATACTCCACCAGGGAAAGCAACATGGCGTTCATAAAGTTGTTGACGTGGCGCACCAGCACCGCCCATTCCGGCGTCGAGCGCGGCGTGATCTCCGACCAATTCAAGATCGAGTTCAGCACAAATTCACTAAAATAGAAAAAGCCGCGCATGGCCTGGGGCAAGGTCAGGCCGTCGTCCACCAGTTCCGCCGCATATTCTTTGCCCAGGCGGATGGCAACCGATAATTGATCGTCGGGGGCACCATCGGCTAGGTACCGGCGGATGGCGTCGAGTAATTCGCGCCCGCGCTCCCGCATACGGCCCCGCGTCCGGTCGCCCATCGCGGCATACCAGGGGGTAGAAGCCAGCATCCCTTCGCCCACTTGCATCCGCGCTTGACCCAGCGCACTCTGGATGATGACCTGCACTTCAATCGGTTGCACGTCTTCCTGTTGGGTAGTCTGCGCGTGGCGTTCCAGATCAGATTTTAAGAAGCGGCGATGCCCGCCCGGTGTCCGTCGAGATGCCAGATCGCCCTTATCCGCCCAGTTCCGCACGGTCGCCGGATGCACGCCTAGAATATCCGCCGCCCGCCGCAAGCTGACCCATTCCGCTTGTTCTTGGCTCATCGCTGTGCCCGTTTCTCCTTCGCGCAATCGTTCGAGTCTATTATAACGCGAACTGTTCAGGATTGTTGACTCTGGCGTGATCCTAATATGACATCCACCGTCTGGTAGGTTCCATCCCGGTAGACGGTCAGTTGGAGGATGTCGCCGGGGGCGGTATTGGCCGCCAGGTAACTCACCAGCGCATCAAAGCCGGTAATGGGCACGGTATTGATCGCGGTAATGACATCAACCGCTGTCTCGGTATCAGGTCGCAGGCCGCCCTGGTCTGCCGGGCCACCCGCCGCCACACTGGTAACCACCACCCCACGCAGATCAAACGGCAGGCCATAGGTTTCGATGGTATCAATGTCTACATCCGTCCCGTTAATGCCCAGATAACTGTAATCCACAAAGCCGACTTCGATCAATTCACGGGCGACCCGCACCACCAGGTTGCTGGGCAGGGCCAAGCCCACCCCGGCGTTACGCGGCTGGTCGTTGATGATCTGCGCGTTCATACCTATGACCCGGCCCTGACTATCCAGCAGAGGGCCGCCACTGCTCCCTGGGTTGATGGCGGCGTCAGTCTGGATCACCGCGCCGACTTCATAATTGGTAAAGCCCTGAAGTGTGCGATCCAACGCGCTGATAATGCCGCTGGTCAACGTCCAGTTCTGGCCGAAGGGATTGCCGATGGTGAGCGTGATCTGCCCGACCTGTAACATCGCAGAATCAGCAAATGTCACCGGGGTCAACCGATCCATCGGCAGGTCAACCCGCAGGACGGCAATATCGGAAGCGGCATCAAATGCTTGAAGCTCTGCCCGCAGGGTCATGCCATCGTAAAAGTTGACGATAACACGGTCGCTATTTTCCACGACGTGATAATTGGTGAGGATGTGTCCCGCTTGATCGACCACAAAGCCGGTGCCGGTGCTCCAGGGTTGCCAGCTCCCCCCGCGCAGTTGATCGGCGGTGATGGCGACCACCGACGGCGCGACCGTCTCGTAGACGCGGGTATAGGCCGTTTCCAGGTCGGTGATGGTGTCAATCTGGGCGGTGGTGGGGATGGGGGCTGGCAAGAGTGCCCCGCCGAGCAAAAATGCACCGATCAACAACAGGCCGCTCAAAGTCGTTTGCATCCAGTTTCGCATGGGTCGTGATCCTCTGTCTTGTGGTGGGTTCCGCCTGGAATCATAGCACGCGACCGGCACCGTGTACCGTAAAAAAGCTTTTAGATTAACCGCGTTTGGATTGCTCCCAGGTACGCCGGGTCAACCAGTGTCCCATCCAGGCGGCATACCGTGAGACAAAATAGACCAGGTAAGATCGCCAATCCGGGAAGATCATAAATTGCTGGCGTTTCAGCCCGCGCTCGATGGTCTGCGCGATGTCATCCGCCGTGTAGACCTTGAGGAACGGCGACTGTGCATTGGTCAGGCTGGCGTGCTGGCGATTTTCGGCGGATAGCATCGGTGTATCGACCAGATTCGGCACGACAACGCCGATATGCACACCACTGCCGGCCAGTTCCACGCGCAAACCCTGGGCCACGTTCAAGACGGCGGCCTTGCTAGCGGCATAACTGGCAAATTCCGGGATGCCGTAAAAGCCCGATACCGACGCGATCAAGATCAACGATCCTTTAGACTGGCGCAGATAGGGCAAGACGGCATGGGCCATATGCAGGGTGCCAGTCAGGTTGACGTCAATCGTCCGGGCGTGGGTGGCCGGGGCGGTCGCTTCGAACAAGCCGGTATGCAAGATGCCAGCACAATGAATGACTGCATCCAGCGTGTTGACTGCCGCCAGCGCAGTCTTGATCTGGTCATAGCGGGTGCAATCCACCAGCGCAGAATCTACCCCCAGGGTTTGTGCCGCCGCCTTCAGGGCGGTTTCGTCAATATCCCACAGGATGAGATCAACACCGGCTTGCTTCAGGCGGTGGGCGGTCGCCAGCCCGATCCCGCTGGCTCCGCCGGTAATCAGGACGCGCATGAGTGTATCTCCAGCAATAGATATTGGATGGTCTTAGGTGGGTCATCCGGCGTCTGGATGCGGTGGGCCGGCTGGAAGCCCAACCGACGATACAGGGCAAGTGCCCGTGTGTTTTCGATCTCCGCGCCGATCTCCACCCGGCGGGCTTGCATTTCGCGGGCGGCCCGCACCAGATATTGGATCATGGCGGTGCCGATGCCCTGGTCACGCTGGGCCGGGGCGACGATTAAATCACTGATTTCCGCCGCCCGTAGCCAGAGCGTCAACTGCCCATAAGCCTGCAAAGTTGTCTGATGGTCTGTGTTACCCATCACCACGATCCCTAACCCACGTCCCTGCAATGCCTGTTGCCTTGCTCGACTGACCATCGTGTAAACCCAGCGCGATGGCTTATCCGGCCAGCAGGTCGCTTGCAACGATGTGACATCATGCAGGCGCACCGGGCGGATCTTGACCATCGGGTCGGGATGACTCAGGGCAGGGGGGATCGTCATCATGGTCAGGTGGTGGGGCTGGCGTCGCTCTCACCCAGGGCGATGGCGAAGACCGCGCCAAACATCGCACCGTAGATCAACCCGCCGATTAGCCCGGTGAGGAAATCCGGCAGATCTAACCCGGCACTGAACAAGAAGAAGATACGTGTGCCACCAGCCGAGAACATAATCAGCGTGATTGCCAGCAAAATAAACAAATTACGATTCAAGCGTGGTTCACCCTGCGCGGACGCGATACGGCTACCATTGGAGAAGACATAGGCCAGCCCAACAGCGTAGATCAACCGTATGATCCATTCTAAAAATTGACTGTCAAACGCGGTAAACGAGCCGATCCCTCTCAACCCCAGGATGCCCGCGATCAGCGTGACGACCACCGGGATACCGATAAAGGCGAACAGCGTGTTGCGCGGCATCTTGGGATAAGCAATTGAGAGGCCAATCGCCAGCCCATAAAACACCACCGCCGTCAAGATCGCGGCGATAATGCCATACACAAAGTCACTATCCAGTTCGAGGATGATCTCGACGGTAAAGGCGACCGCGAACAGGATCGCGCCGAGTGCGCTCAACCCGCCCAAGGTGCCCAGGCGGTCAAACAGATTGGTTTTGAGTGCGTCCATCACCGGCGGGGCCATCGGGATCTTGTAATCGGTGGCCGAGCGGTCGTTATCCGGTGTAGGGGGAATACTTTCGTTACTCATGACTGCATCTCCTTCTGTCGTTCGATCAAGGTTTTGCAGGCGGTCGAGCCACTTCTGCGCGGTTTCATTGTGTGGGAGGCCGCGTAAAATACGGATGGCCTCATCATAACGTTGGGTGTCGATGTAAGCTTTCGCTTGCTCTAACTGGGATTCTTCGCTGTTTTGCCCGGCTTCCGGGAAGCGTTGATCCAGTTGTTTAAGCCACTTCTGTGCTTTCGGGTTATCTGGCATGGTTACAAGAATGCGGCGTGCCTGCTGGTACTTCTGCTGATTTACAAGTTGCTTCGCTTCTTCTAGACGAGTAGCATCGTCGGACATAAGACTTTTCCTCATACAATCGAGCAAAGGCAATTTTGAGTGTAGCACAAATCCCAATTTCTGCTGAAAAATAGCTGTGCAAGGGGTCAGTTTACAGTAGAATGGATAATAGACCAACCAATCATTAGAGGCCGCTGATGAGTTTGCAACGTCGTATTATTTTATCTGTCACCGCGCTGGTTCTGGTGGCCGTCATCCCGTTGACCTTGCTTTCCGCCATTACCGTTCGCCAATCTTTGCTTGACCAACGTGAGCGTGACGGTATTTTGCTGGCGGATCTCGTCGCGCAGAGTGCCAGTTTCATCCAGGAGATCCCGTCAGATGTCGAGACCGTGCTGGAAGAGCAGATGATCGTCCAGGCACGGGTGGCGGCTTACATGGTGGCCTATGCCGAACAAGCCGGCCTAATGCCCGACCAGATCAACACGGCCCTACGGCGCATCGTGGATACATCGGTTATCGATGAATTCTGGATCACCGATGACTCCGGGGAGGCTTACCTGCGCTCTGATGAATTCTTTGAGTTCACCTTCAGCCCATCTGCGGAAGAACAACCCCAGGCGTATATCTTCTGGCCGTTGCTGGATGGCGAGACCGATGTCGTCGTCCAGGAAGCCCGCACCCGCGAAGTCGATGACCAGCGGTTTAAGTACGTCGGCGTCTCCGGGGTGGATCAACCGCGCATCGTGCAGGTGGGGTATAACGCCAGTATCTTAGACGAGATCGAGGAACGACTGGGCCTGCCACGCCTGATCGAACGCATCTTCAGTTCAGATCTAGATTTCGCGTCAATTAGTGGACAAAAAGGGCGTTGTTGAATGAACAGGGAAAAACGGGTAAACTGGGCACAGGGCAGACAAGAAGGAAAAGTCGATGAGCAAGAAAGCCGTTTACCGTCCGCGTAACTGGAAAGCCTAT
>DAOTTZ010000030.1:0-11030 GCA_034437535.1 Anaerolineae bacterium
GCTTTCGCCGACAACAGGCTCACCAAAAACGCTATGGTTCCTTGCCCTCTGGCGGCATACTAGAAGAGCGTGTCATGCGGCAAGCTGCATGAACTCAAAACGCAAAGTAGCCACACCCTTATGATTTAATCTCCTGGTAGCCCTGTGTAATCGCTTGATATTCCGGGTGGCGTTGCACGTAAGCATCGACATACGGGCATTGGGCGATGACGGTGTAATCGTGGCCGCGTGCCCAGTCGAGCGCGTGGCGCGTGATCTGCCCGGCGATGCCCTGGCCGCGATGGGCGGGCGGGACGAAGACTGATGTATAGCGGATCACACGGTCATTGATGCTATATTGTACGACAGCCTGCGTGCCATCGCCCAGGTCGGCCTCAAAGCGGCCGGCTTCGGTGTTGCGTTTAACAATGATGTCCATCATACGGATCTTTCCTGTTGATGTCTTTTGTTCTCAGTGTAGAGCGCAAAAATGAGCAGACGGTGGGCACAGGCCAAATGCAAGACTAACCTGAGTATAGAATCGAAAAGGCCGTGACCGGAGCCACGACCTCTGCGGTTTACGTGAGGGTACACCCCTCAAAAAACCAGTCTAGGAGAGGTGTACCTCCACAGTATCCACTAACATGCTGGACCACCTCCTTGTATACTAGACGATCAGATAATTCGCAGTATAGCACTTCCGATTGAGAAATGCAAGCACCAGTTCAAGAGAGGTCATGAGAGTTTTCGAGGCTCTGTTCAAAGTTTTGAACAGGGTTGTGCAAAACGTGATCCTGGTGCGGCCCACTGGCAGGAGTGCCCCCCGATGGTGTACACTGGACGCAGTTTTAATCAAGATCATGCGGAGAGAACACGATGGCAACAGACGCACGCAAATGGTTTTATTCCACACCAGAACCACGCCCGTATTATATTGAAGAGCGCATCAACCATACGCTGTGGAAGAATCGCCTGCAAAGCATCTATATGAATTGCATCCAGGCCGAGTCGCCCATCCAGATGGAAGGCAATTGGAACGGGATGCCGGTGGAATTCGAATGGGTGCCGGGGCAATATTTCATCTTGCGCTCCGGGGAGCGACGTAAAGAGTTGATCGGCGTGATCCGCCAGATGCTCTTTAACCTGCCGCCCAACATCGAGTATTTGAACCCGAAGGGATTGCACGTCATCGAATGGCATACCGACGGCGGTGATGAGCGTTGGCGCGAGATCCAGGGGAAGCCAGAATACCAGGGCTTGCGCCGGATCAAGATCAAGAAATAATGCGCCGTTGTTTAATCGCCAATCGCGGGGAGATCGCGGTTCGAGTCATCCGGGCTTGCCGGGAACTGGGTATCGAAGCGACCGCGCTCTATACGCAGCCGGACGCGGACGCGCCGCATGTCGGGCTGGCAGATTTCGCGTACCCGGTGGCAAGTTACCTGGAACCTGACGCGCTCCTCCAGACGGCGCAGGCCGCCGGGTGTGACGCGGTGCATCCGGGGTATGGCTTTCTTTCGGAGAACGCGGCCTTCGCCCAGGCGGTGCTGGACGCC
This sequence comes from Anaerolineae bacterium, assembly GCA_034437535.1. Classification (GTDB taxonomy): domain Bacteria; phylum Chloroflexota; class Anaerolineae; order Aggregatilineales; family Phototrophicaceae; genus J038. The sequence goes on from DAOTTZ010000030.1 coordinate 1,536, forward strand.
GGGTTGACGTGGGTTGGGCCAGCCCCGGCCACCATCGCGCAGATGGGTGTGAAGACGACAGCCCGCGCCCTGATGCAAGCCGCCGGGGTGCCGCTGGTGCCAGGGTATCAGCCCGGCCCGGACGAAACGCCTGATGTGGCGACCTTCACAGCGGAGGCGGAGCGCATCGGATACCCGGTGATGGTCAAGGCGGCGGGGGGCGGTGGCGGCAAGGGTATTCGCATCGTCCACGATGCAGACGGCCTGCCTGACGCGCTGGAATCTGCCCGGCGGGAAGCGCAGAAAGCCTTCAACGATCCACGCTTATTCCTTGAGAAGTACATCGAGCGCGGGCGGCACATCGAGGTGCAGGTCATCGCGGATGCACACGGCAACACACGCCACCTGTTCGAGCGCGAATGCAGTGTACAACGCCGCCACCAGAAGATCATCGAGGAGACACCGTCTCCCCTGCTGGATGATGCCACACGGCAGGCCATCACCGCCGCCGCCATCGACGCGGCGCAGGCGGTCGATTACGTCAACGCGGGGACGGTGGAGTTCATCGTCACGCCGGAGCGAGACTTCTACTTTTTGGAGATGAACACCCGCCTGCAAGTCGAGCATCCGATCACGGAGATGGTGACCGGCGTTGATCTGGTAACGTGGCAATTGCGGGTGGCGGCGGGGGAAGCCCTGTCATTTGCCCAGGACGCGCTTTACCAGCAGGGTCACGCCATCGAATGCCGTTTATACGCGGAAGATCCGCATAATAACTTCCTGCCGGCGACCGGCACAATCCACCGCTGGCAGGCCCCGGTGATGCCCGGTGTGCGGGTGGATGCTGGTGTGCAGAGCGGCGACGCGATCACCATCCATTACGATCCGATGATCGCTAAGGTGATCGTCCATGCCGCTACCCGTGAGGCCGCCATCCGGCGGATGCGGGCCGCCTTGCATGAGACCGTCGTGCTGGGTACGACCACCAACGCCGATTTCCTGCTGGCTCTGCTGGATTCCCCGGCTTTCATCGCCGGTGAGGTGGATACCGGGTATGTGGATCGTCACCTGGAAGATCTGCTACCGGAGCCAAGCGGCCTGCCCGCCCTGGCGTTGATCGCGCTGGCCCTGGCGGAAGCCGACTCCGCGCCGGGGCTGGCCGCCGGGGACGATCAGGCGGATCGGTATAGTCCCTGGAATCAGACCGATGGCTTTAGATTACGAGGATAGCATATGCGACAGTTTTTGATCTTGCTGGCTCTGTTCGCGCTTGGTGTGCCGGCCCTGGCACAAGACGACGACGAGGAAAAAGAAGAGCTACCGCGCCCGGTGCAACGGGCATTGAACATCGGCGCGGATGCCCTGCTGTATGAGGATGGCTGGTTGGTCACTGCCAGCGAAACCGAGACAATGGCGACCGTCACCTGGGTAAACGGCGGAAGCGGCGGCTTAGCTTCCGGCGATGTGATCCTGGAGGCATTTGAATTGCCCGACTCCGCGGCGGATGTGTACGACACTGGCTACTTCGATGTCGTGTTTGAACAATATGATTCGTATAAACTGACCGCGCTATGCCAGAAGGGCAAGGTCTTTCTCACCGAGGTGGAGGTAATCTTCGGCGGAGAGGCTTATTCAGGTCGTTATTGGACACGTTATCAACCCGATGTGTTAGAGCGTCTTCTGCTTCTCCTGCCAGCGGACGGTGAAGGCTTCGAGGAACTGTCGGAAGCTCTCTACCCGGAATTGCCCTCATGTGTGGTTGAGCCGGACGAAAGCGATGACGGAGCGACCGACGGCAATGATGGAGCGAACGACGGCACATGATCTTCACCTACGAGTATGACAGCAACCTGTATACCGTCCAGATCGAACGCGGGGTGGATGGCACGCTCACGGCGCGGGTGGGCGATGAGACGATCATGCTGACGGAGCAACAGCGGGCCGATGGCGTCCGCGTGTTGACGACGGCGACCGGGCGCACGCTGGCTTATACTGCCGCACATCGTGAGTCGCGTTATGTGCAGATCAACGGGCGGCAATATGCGCTGGAACGGACGACGCCCGGTTCCCGCCGCCGGAAGCAAAGCGGCCCCGCCGGTGACCTCACCGCGCAGATGCCGGGCCAGGTGGTCGATGTGCTGGTGGCAGTCGGTGACTCTGTCCAGGCCGGGCAGACGCTGGTGGTGCTGGAAGCGATGAAGATGGAGATCCGCGTGAGTGCGCCGGTCGATGGGACGGTGCAGGCGGTGGCCGTCCAGCCGGGGGAGGTCGTTAGCCGGGGCCAGCGGTTGGTGGAAGTGACGGGCGAAGCGCATGACTCGTGAAGACCGCATCAAATCCAGGAGCCGCCAACGGCGCAAAGATCAGCGCGAAGAAGTGCGGCAGGCCATCCTCCAGGCGGCGGCGGCGTTGTTCCTGGAAAATGGTTACGAAGGCTTCTCTCTGCGGGAAGTGGCGGAGACCATCGGGTATTCCCCTGGGACAATCTACCTGTACTTTGACGGTAAAGACGACATCCTGTTCACCATCGCGGATGAGGGCTACCAGGAATTTTTGCGGGTGTTGCGGCAAGCCCGCGCTGAATCTGACGCGCCGGTGAGGCAATTACGCCTGATGGGGGATGCTTATGTGCGCTTCGGCATGGCGAACCCCACCCGTTACCGGCTGATGTTTATGGAGCGGCCTGATTTTATCTTGCGGGAGAGTGCCAGCGGCGGCCCTGGCTGGCAGGAGTCGTTCCACCAGTTGCAGGAGACAGTCGCCAGTGGCATGGCGGACGGCACCATGCAAGCCAACGACGCCGAGCAAGCAGCCGACGCCATTTGGAGTGCGTTGCATGGGGTGGTCGCGCTGGGTGTGAGTATGCCCCACTTCGACGCTGACCGGGTGCAGGCCGCCTGGAAGACGGTGGGGTATATGGTGGCGCGGACGTTCTTCCCGCAGATTTTGACCAGCTAGCTACGCCTTACGGGCGATCACCAGAATTTCAATGTCCAGCATCGGGCGGGGCAGGTCGATTTCCTCCGCCAGGACAGACGGCAATTTGACCTCGACCGTTTCAAAGCCGGCTTTTTGGTACACGGCAACGGCTTCCGCTGTATTACTGACCATGCCGGGCAAATCTCCGATCTGATTTTTGAAGAACCGGGTCGCGGAGCGCACCGCATCGACGCCGGGGGCATAGGGGGTGTAGGTGACCAGCACGCCGCCGGGTTGTAGAATGCTGTGTAGATAAGCCGCCAGGCGGATCATCTCGTCTTGCGGGTAGTACGCGCTGGTGAAATCCATGATGTGAGGGCGGTCGTCGCCCAGGATGTCAGTCAATGGGATAGACTTGAGATCGGAGTCGTAAGTGACGATGTTTTCCGGGATGGTGATGTCATTGGCTCGCCGTAGGCGTGTCCGTCGCTTGCGGATGACATCTGGCAGGTCGATTTCGATGATCTTGCCCTGCGGCAAGGACTCCGCCAGCATGAGGCACAAGGGCGAAAAGCCGGTGGCGATGGTCAGTGTGATGGGGTGTTGGATGGCGGAGGATAGCTCCTGGAGCATGACAGCATGTAACAGCTTGATCCGCGATGCGCTGAAGTGCCGCGCCCCTTGATGATGGACGATGTAACTCATGGTCTGGGCGACGACGCGCCCGCGCATGCTGGAAAGGGCCATCGTGACGGGTGTCGGGTCGAGTTCTGCCCGCAAGCCGGCCTGCAATTCGGAGCCGCTCTGCTCTTGCGTGCGCCCCAGGATGAACGAATCGGCTCGATTCGGCTTGTATGGGATGTAATCTTCCGGCATAAAGCTCCCTCTGGCTGATAAGAATTATGAAAATGATACGAAGAACAAATCAAAAATTGTCAAAAATGCGTTACAATTGCCACTCTGATGATAAAATACAACCAACCATAGCATAAAAACTAGCGGTGAGGGAATAAATTGTGATTAAATGTCCAGACTGTGGACGTATGAACGGTGAAACGGCTCAGCTATGTGTTTATTGTGGCGCGGTTCTCTTCGATGCGAAGGAACGCGAAGGGACGCATAGCTTTGATGACACAAATTATGAGGACGGCGATCCGCGTTGGGGATCGGCACGTTTTGGAAACCGGACGAACCTGCTCATCGGGGTGGAAGATGACCCGCGCACTTTCATCTTTGATGCCGATCAAGTCGATGAGTTGGTGCTGGGCCGTATGGACCCGGCCAGCGGTGAGGCCCCGGTCATCAACCTGACTGAGCATGGAGGTGTGAAGAAGGGGGTTTCTCGCCGGCATGCCAAGATCATCCGCAAGAGTGGGTCGTTGTATCTGGTGGATATGAACAGCGCGAACGGCACCTTTTTGAACGGCCAACAATTGGTGGCGGAGCAGAGCCGGATCTTGCGCGATGGTGACGCTATTCGGTTGGCACATCTGCGGTTGAGGGTGACATTCGAAAAAGTCAAGCCGAAGACGATCTGAGTGGTATGACGGACGAACGGCGAACATCGACCGAACGCACGAATGACGAATGGTTGACCGACCTGCAAGCGACCGGCCCGGCCCAGGCGCAGGCGTTAGAAGATCTACGCCAGCGGGTGCGGCGGAGCATCTTTTACTATCTGTCTCGCGAACGGAGTGACCTACGGGGCCGGAGTTACCAGGAATTAGAGCGCATGGCGGATGACCTGGCCCAGGACGCCACCTTGCGCGTGATGGATAACTTGAGCAAGTTTCGTGGGGAAGCCAAGTTCACGACGTGGATTAACCGCATCGCGGTGCGGCTGGCGATCAGTGATCTACGGCGGGCGCGGCATAAGGACTTCAGCCTGGAAGACATGACCGCAGACGGTGACTTGCTCCCGTTGGGGAATGCGGGGGATAATGCCCCACCCAACCCGGAGACCAACATCGAGCGGGAAGATGTGCTGGCTATCATCTCTAAGGCGATGGAAGAAGCCCTGACCGACCGGCAGTACAAGGCGATCCAGGCGGTGGCATTGCGCGGGGTGCCGATGGATCTGGTCGCCGAGCAACTGGGCACCAACCGAAACGCGCTGTATAAATTATTGCACGACGCCCGCCGCAAGCTCCGCGCTCACCTGGAAGCGCAGGGTCTTTCGATTGATTACATGATGACGTTATTCCAGCGGTAGCCGGGGCTAAAGCCATGTCTCGTGGACGTGTAGCCATGCCAGGGCGTCCGCCTGATGTTGAAAGACCACCGTGCTGAGTCGCCCGCGTGCCGTTGCAGATGGGCCTTCCTGCCATTCTTCGTAGGTGACCAGGGCCAGATCGGCTTGTTGCCAGCGCAGAACCCCGTTTTGAATCCAGATGCGTGTGCCGCGTTGGGTGTTATAGGCCCGGCGGACGCGATTCAAGATCGACTCGCGATCTGATAATTCTCCCCCTGGTGAGATGATGTGAAACGCCGGTGCAAGGGCCTGCGGGAAAGGTGCAAACCCGGCATCCGTCTGTGGGATGCGCCCGTTGAACCAATCTTCGAAGAACTGGTGTAGACGGATGATCTCAGTCTGGTACAGAGTATCCATAGTTTCTTAATCCTATTTTCTGTTTTGCCAATTAAAATTAGTGTGTTGGTATTTGTCATCATACCATTCATCACGATCTATAAAAGAATATGTGTTCCATTATCTTTTTGAGGAGAGAAGTATGAGTTTAGTTTCTTTGGTTTACGTCAGCCTGGCATCGCATGATATGACAGACCAGGAGTTAAAGGACATCCTGGAAGTCAGCCGCGATAATAACCACGCGCTCAACGTGACAGGGATGTTGCTCTATCGTGATGGGTTTTTCATCCAGGCGTTGGAGGGCGAACGCAATGTGGTGGATAATCTGTATGATAAGATTGAGAAAGACCGGCGGCACACCAACGTGCTGAAGGTATATGAGAACGACATTGAAGCCCGCAGTTTTAACGATTGGTCGATGGGGTTTAATAAGATCAGTGATGAGGCAGTCGCATCGGAGGAGGGTTTTTCTGAATTTTTGGAAGATCCAGAAGGCCGGATGACGTATTTCACCGGCAAGCCGACACGGGCGGTGCGTCTGTTGAACCGTTTTAAGGATCGCACTTACTTTTAATCTGTTAACTGCCGGGCGGGCTGGTCAGGGTGATTGCATCAAATCCTATGCAGTGCCAATGTGCTGGCCCGGCAGTGATAAATTGTTTCCAACGACTTCTAATGTCTTGGTGGATGATGTGCATGGTACAATATTTTTGCAGTAAGTTTATCTTCAAATAGCACCGTCATACATCCATTTATAGGAAACATCGCATGCTTTTCTTCAAATTACGTGAAATCTTCGCCCCGCCCCACTTCGAAGACGAGAGCAAAAATCCCCCTGCTTCGATCTTAAATGTGGTGTTGCTGATTAGCATGGGCGGTCTGTTCGTGACGAGCATCTTAACCGCGTTCGTCAGCGATGATCCGTTCCTCGCCAGCATCTTATATGGTGCCGTTGCGATTTCACTCATCCCGCTTTATGTGTTGATGCATCAAGGGTACATTGGGGCGGTGGGTGTTTTGTTGATGACGGTGTTGTGGGGGGTGTTGACGGTGGTGACGGTCTTCCTGGGTGGGTTGGAAGCCCCGACCCTCAGCACATACCTGGTGTTGATCGTGATCGCGGCGTTGTTGTTCGGGGTGTGGGGCGGGGGGGTGATGGCGGGGTTGTCGGTCATCACGTTGGTTAGTCTGTATATCACCGGGCGGGGCGGCCTCTTGCCGGATCAAGTCGAGGTGTTTTCGGATGGGGTGGCGACGGTTATCCACATTGGCAACGCGCTTTTGGTGATGATTTTCATCGGGGCGGCTACCAACACGATTAACCGCTTCTTGCGCCTATCGCAGATCAAAGAAGAGGCCCTGCGGCACAGCATCGAAGACCTGAAGCAGACGACGGTCTCTAAGAATTATGTGGATAACATCCTGCAATCCATGAGTAACTTATTGATCGTGTTGAACTCCGACGGGACGATCAACACGGTGAATCAAGCCGCGCTGAGTGCGTTGGGGTACCATGAGGCGGAGTTGATCGGCCAGCGGTATAACGATTTGATCCTGGCGGAGGATGACCTGGCCGACGGCGCGACCGCGACGCGCTTAATGCGGGCGGTGGCTCAGCGTGACATCGACACGACATACCGCGCCAAAGATGGCCGGTTGATCCCGGTGATGCTTTCTAGCTCCGCACTTTCTGACATGGCGGGGAATGTGCAGGGGGTGGTGTGTGTGGCGCAGGATATGACCGAGCGCAAACGGACGGAGGCTCAACTATCTTATCAGGCGTCCTTGTTGGCCGCGGTCTCTGATGCGATTGTCTCGACGGAGATGGATTTAAGCATTACCAGTTGGAACAAATCGGCGGAGGAGATGTACGGGTATGATGCGGCGGATGTGCTAGGGAAACGGTTGACCGATGTGGTGCCGACGACTATGACGGGTACTGACAATGACGACATCATCAAACAGCAGTACATCAAACGCGGCCACTGGCAGAACGAAGTAACCCAGGTGCGGCGGGATGGCACCCAGATGCATGTGTTATCGTCGGTTTCCGTCTTGCATGATGAGGTGACGGGCAAGCCAAAGGGCATGGTGACGATCAACCATGACATCACCAAGCGCATCGTGGCGGAGCAAGCCCTGCAAAAGCGGGCGGATCAACTGGCGTTATTGCGGCGGGTGGATGCGAAACTGAGTAGTACGCTGGAGATCGACGCGGTGTTGCAGATCGCGCTGGAAGCGGCGGTGAGCATGAGTGGCGCGGAAGCTGGTTTTATCGTCTTGATGGAAGACGACGGGAATCGTATCGCGCAGACGTTGGGCGGTTACAAGAATTTGCCACATAAGGACGCGCATTTGTATGGGATTACGGCCCGCACCATCCGCACCCGGCAGGCGCAATTTGTGCCGGATGTAAAGGCAGATGCCGATTATGTGACTGACCTGGAAGATACCGTCGCGTTGATCGCCCTGCCGTTGATCTCCGTCGATCAGATGCTGGGGGCGATCAACCTGGAGACCGAACGGCCCGGCCAGTTTACGCAGGAGACATTCGACCTGTTGAATATCCTGGCGGCGCGTATCGCCACTGCGGTTGATAATGCGCGGCTTTATGCCGTGAGCCAGCAACAACTGGCTGAATTGCAAGAATTGTATACGCAGGTCAGCAAATTAGAACAACTGAAGACCGATATGATCCGTATCGCTTCGCACGATCTCCGCAACCCGGTGGGCATCATCAACGGGTACGTGCAACTGTTAGAGGTTGATCTGGCGGAGCGGGTGGAACCGGAAGCGATGGAGTTCCTGGCGCAGATTCGCAGTTCGACGGAGCGCATGAACGAGATCGCCACGAACATTCTGTCGTTAGAGCGCATCCAGCAGGCGGCCCGCGAAGAATACAAAGATCCGGTTGATCTGGTGGCGATGGTCAAGCGGGTGGTGGAAAAGCATGAGCAAGAGGCGAAAATGTGCGGGTTGCGGCTTGAAGTGGCGGCGGATCTCATCGAGGCTGTGAGGGTGGCGGGGGATGACCAGCAATTGTACGAGGCCATCACCAATTATGTGACCAATGCCATCAAGTATACGCCGTCTGGCGGGGTGATCCAGGTGGCGGCATATGTGCATGACGACCGCGCCCGCGTCGAAGTGCGGGATACGGGGTATGGCATCCCGGCGGAATTACAGGAACGCTTGTTTGAGCCTTTCTTCCGGGCGGAGCGGGACGCGACCGAACACATCGACGGGGTGGGTTTGGGCTTGCACCTGGTCAAGAACATCGTTGAGCGGCACCAGGGGGCGATTTTCTTCGATAGTGTGGTCGATCAAGGCAGTACGTTCGGCTTTGAACTGCCGCTGATGGGTTAGACGTGGCGGCCACTACGGCCCACGCCGAGCCATCCCCGCTGGACGCCGCGAGCTTCTTCGGTGGCGATGAAGGCTTGCGGGTTGATTGATTGCACCAGTTTGACGTATCGCTTGACTTCGCGCTTGTCGATGACGCTACGGATGGTCAACACGTCGCTATCGCGTCCCTGGCTGATGTTGCTGGTGACGCCGAAGCCTGCTTCGCGCAGGCTGGTTGCCAGTTGATCACCGTCGGTATTGGCGAACACATTGACGATCATATAACTACGGATGAGGCGGTGTTCCAGGATCAGGCCGGCCCAACTGCCGACTGACGCACCCAGGCAATACGCGACCAGGTTGGGGATGTTATCCAGGTCACTGACGACACCGGCGATGACTACCGCGAAGATCAACGCTTCCAGCGCGGCCAACACGGAGGAGATCAGGCGTTGGTTGCGGGCCAGGGTCACCATGCGGATGGTGCCAATCGCATAATTAATCACACGTAAGACAAAAATCAGCGCGACTGTGAGTATCGCTTCCATCGACATGCCTCAATGCAAAATAAAAGCGCATTGTAGCGGATTTTGCCGGTGGTTGTTATGGTACTTTAGCCTGTCATGCGGATTGTCGGCTCGTCTGCTGAATGGGTAAGTTGATGG
>DAOTTZ010000031.1:0-25999 GCA_034437535.1 Anaerolineae bacterium
GGTCTTCGCGGCTTAATTCGGGGGGACATGTAGGATACTTTGACATATTGCTATTCTCTACCCATTGTTCCAATTTGCCAAGTCACTCTTTTCACCCACCTGAGTAGTTACCCTTGAAGGCTTTCACTTGTTCGCCTAACGAAACACATTACATTTCTCGCTTACCACGCGAGATCCCAAAGAGCCATCATCTTTTACCGGTTGGATCAAACGCTGGTTGAGGGAATCCTGGAGAGTTTGCTGGTTGGGTATGCCGTGTTTATGCTGGTCAAACCGCGCCTGGTGTGGTTCCAGCACAAAAATTGGGCCTATGGCCTGGGCTTTTTATCCGGTGTCTTGGCCGGGGCGTATAACATTGGTGGGCCGCCAGCCGTTGTCTATGCCACTGGCAAGCGCTGGCCGCCAGTCACCGCGAAGAGCAACCTGCAATTAATCTCACTGTTGAGCGGGTTTCTGGTCATCGCCACACGCGCCACCAATCAAGAGTTTACTGAGATTGTGATGGGGCATTATTTACTTGGGTTACCGGCAATTGTAATCGGCTTGTGGGTCGGATTTTCATCCGATGGCTGGTTGAATGGGGAAGGCTTTCGCCGGGGGATGTTGCTCTTGCTGTTGTTGATTGGTTTGCATCTGCTGATCTAAAAACCGCCTGCATCTCTGCAAGCGGCCAGCAGACCTTTACCGGTAATCTGGGTGGATCTCAACCTGGAAACGTACTGCTGTGCGTTCCTGGCCGTCGATGTCCACCTCTGTAAAGTAGGGCATGAAGATGATGTCCAACTCATCCCGTTCGAGATACCCTCTGGCGATTGCCATCGCTTTGACAGCCTGGTTCACCGCCCCTGCACCGATCGCCTGAACTTCAGCGAAGCGATGCTCACGGATTACCCCTGCGATGGCCCCGGCAACAGCGGTAGAGCGAGATTTCGCCGAGACTTTGATGATGTCTGGGCGATCCTCTTCATCCGGAACTTCATACGAATCATGTTGTGTGTATCGGTCATTCATTGCGGCAACCAAACTCCTTCTATGTACAGGCCAACACAAACCACAACTGTGATTAAATTATGAAGTTTGTGTTGTATTGTATATTCTACCTTCGATTCGTGCCGAAGTCTACTTGGTTCCTTGTGATTAGGTCGAATGTCCTATGGGTATTGTGATTATCACCATGAAACCTTAACCCTCATATATCCCAAAATTTGGGCCGGATTCAAAAGAACTTTGCCCAATGTTAAGAAACAGGCCGCAAAAAATCACCGTGTTAAATGAAATAAATGCCGTTATACTTGGGATAATTTGGGATAATATAACCCAAATTATCCCAAAGAATCCCAAATTTTGCCTTGAAAACGAAATTCTATGGAAACCGGCGCATCGCTCATTATTTAAGAAACATATCCCAACCTTAAAATTTTGCGCGATAGGGGTGAATCCCGTTGAGTGACGGTCGGAATTTCGCTATACTAGAAGACACCACAAAGCATATTGGTTCGGTCGCCGCCACCAGACCAAAGAGGGAAGTCATCACAGCGATGACTCACAATATTTAAACAACATCTGGACGTTTTGTTACAAAACGGGGACGCAAATCCCGATGGCTTTATATTGCCTATCGCGGCTTTAGCGTCCATAGGGGAGTAAAAAAGACAGTGAATGCACAAGAGGCATGGGACGCGGCATACAGCCAGCTAGAATTACAATTTGATCGTGCGAGTTTCGACACCTGGCTTCGGGGGGCTACCTTTCAACGGGTGACCGCCGATGGCATTTTTGTTATTGGTGTACGGAATACATATGTGCGCGATATGTTGCAACACCGGCTGTACCGCAATGTGCGTCGTGTGCTGAGTGATGTCTGTGGTAAGACGGTCGAGTTATCGTTTGAAATCTTCGTCGAAGATCCGGTCGAGGAAGATCAGCAAGAGATGCCATTATTCAAGCTCCTGGCCCAGCAACAAAAGAACGAAGCGGCATCTCGTCCTTTGCACGAAGCAGTTGGGCGGCCCCGTGCGCCAGACCTGCCCGAAAGCGACCTGAACCCCCGCCTGCGCTTTGAGCGTCTCATCGTCACCTGTGCCAACCGCATCGCGTATGAGGCGGCCCGTGCCATCGCGGAAAATCCTGGTCGTAATTATAATCCTTTCATGGTCTACGGTGGGGTGGGCCTGGGCAAAACGCATCTGTTGCAGGCTATCGCCCACGTCTGCCAGGGGAAGGGCTTGCAGGTCATTTATCTACCGTCGGAGGCGTTTACCAACGACCTGGTGCAATCCATCCGTGCCAAGACGACCGCCATGTTTCGAGAGAAATATCGTTCCGTCGATGTCTTGCTGGTGGATGACGTGCAATTTATCTCCGGCAAAGATAGCACCCAGGAAGAATTTTTCCACACTTTCAACGCGCTGACGACGTTCAACAAACAGGTTGTGCTGGCGTCAGATCGGCATCCGTCGGAACTGACCCTGCTCGAAGACCGTTTGCGGTCACGCTTTGAAGGTGGGCTGGTGACTGATGTTCAGCCGCTCAATTACGAGTCGCGGTTGGCCCTGCTGGATATGTGGACGCAAGAGCGCGGCGTGCGCTTAGACGACTCGGTTCTACAGATGGTGGCTGACCGGGCGCAGAGTAACGTCCGCGAACTGGAAGGCGTATTTAACCAGATCGTGGCGAAGGCCCAGCTAGGGCGCGATGCGCTGACGATTGAAGGGGCCGAGCATACCCTGCGCCGCTTCGATCGCCCGCGTGACCATGTTCGGCGGCAGGTCACCGTCGATCAAGTGATCGACATCACCGCCGATTACTTCAATCTGTCGTCTGATCTGTTGGTCGGCAAGCGGCGCACCGGGCGCATTAATACGGCCCGGCAGGTCGCCATGTATATCGCCCGTGACCTAACCGACTTGAGCCTGCCGCAAATTGGCGAGGTCTTCGGCGGGCGGAGCCATACCACTGTTCTGCATGGCTGTAACAAGATCGCCGATGAAATGCAATTTGATAGCGGCCTCCGCAATCACATCGAGCAGATCCAGGCCCGCTTACAAAGCCGCTAGGTCAATGTCTTCAGGATGGCTTTGAGCTTTTGAACCGCCCGCCCACGATGACTCAGGTCATGCTTGGTCTCTGCTGGCATATCGGCGAATGTCACCGTATGTCCTACCGGGATGAAGATCGGATCATAGCCGAAGCCATGCGGCCCGTCACTGGCTTGATGGGCGATTCGCCCCTCCACGACGCCCCGCACTACCACAGGGGCTGGCCGATCATGCGGCATAATCAGCACGATAACACATTCGAACCGCGCTGTGCGCTGTTCATCTGGTACCGCCTGGAGCGCGTCAAGTAACTTCTGCCGCCGGTCGGCATCACTGGCCCCCGGCCCGGCATAACGGGCGGAGTAAATCCCCGGCCCACCGTCCAGCGCATCCACACACAGGCCGCTATCATCGGCCAGGGTTGGTCTCTGGCTGGCGTCGGCATAAGCCCGCGCCTTGAGCATCGCGTTTTCCTCGAAACTGTGGCCGGTCTCCGCCACATCCATCTCGCCCAGGTCAATATCCGCCAAACTGAGCAACGTAACCGGCAACCCACCCAGCAGATCTTGATATTCGGCCATTTTCCCCACATTTTGCGTGGCGACTAGAATTTCCATGTGCGTCGGTTCCTTTCGTCGTTACAATAGGGTGGATTGTACCCCGATGGAGGAGGTGATCCCACATGACAAGTCCAAAACGTTTGCTTGAGCAATTTGCTATCGAACCCCGTAAGAGCCTGGGGCAAAATTTCCTCCATGATCCCAATACCATCGAAAAGATCGTTGCCACTGCCGAGATTATGCCCGATGACGTTGTAATTGAAATCGGCCCCGGTACAGGTGCCCTGACCGAAGTGCTGGCCCAACGTGCCCGCCATGTCTTCAGCATTGAACTTGATGCACGGATGCGCCCGGTGCTGGAAGCACAACTTGCCGCCTATGACAATGTGTATCTCATCTTTGAGGACTTCCTCAAGACGGATTTTCTCAAGCTGGCGGGCGGGCGCGATTTTCTTGTCGTGGCGAACGTACCGTATTACATCACCAGCCCGATCCTGATGCATTTGCTAGACCGGCATCGCCACCCGCGCCGCATCGTGCTCACCATCCAGCACGAAGTCGGCGAACGACTGACCGCAAAACCACCTGATATGAACCGGTTGGCGGTCGTCGTACAATATTACGGCCAACCGGAGGTCGTCACGCGCATCAGCCCGGCGGTCTTCTGGCCGCGCCCGGATGTCGATAGCGCGGTCATCAAGATCGACCCTTACATCACGCCACCGGTTGACGTGCCCGATAGCGCGGTTTTCTTCCGCGTGGTGAAGGCTGGCTTCAGCCAGAAGCGTAAACAGCTTAAAAACGCGCTGGGCGGCGGCCTGCACATGAAATCGAAACAGGCTGGCATCCTCTTAGAAGCCGCTGGCGTAGATCCGAAACGCCGGGCGGAGACCCTCACCCTGGCAGAGTGGGCGGCGATCACCCGCACCTATGCGGTCAATTTGTGACCCTTTCCCCCGGAGTTTCGTATAATTAAAATGACGGTAAAAGACAAATAAAGGCGGAATCATGCTCCGTATAGATAAACGAAATATTATCTGGCTGGGGATCCTCAGCATATTGATGGTTTTGGTGATTATCTCACCCAATATCGCCACTGAGGTGCAATTGCTTCTGATGGCGGTCTTTGCGTTGGCGATGGCCGGGACGTTGCTGGCCCAGGATGTACGAGAAAAGGTCGTTCGTGCCATCACAGAGCGCGTCAGTGTCCCATTGAGCGGCAACCGTGCCAGCTCAGACGCACGCGAAGCCATCGAACGGGCGCGGATGCGAATTGACTATTATCCGCATGCGGTCGAGATGATCGACATCGGGGTGATCGCGGCCCAGACCGGGCGCGAGGGCATGGTCATGCGCCGCACACGAAGCATTAGCAAGGACGACGATGGTGCTCGGCCCTTCGTCACGCTCGACATCCCCCCCGAACAGGCCGACCGCCACGCCACCCTCCGGTTTGAGTTTATCGACCAGAACGGCCAGGAGCAATACGTGCATCAGATGCGTGTGTATCTGCGCGAAGGGGAAATGAATGTGCTGGCCGATCATCACCTGCCGATGGCCGGTAATGACGAAATCGCCGGCGTGGGCGATTGGGATCTGCGGGTGACGCTGGACGACAGCTTGATCGGCCTGCATGGCTTCCAGCTATCTGCTTCTTCGGAGGAGAAACGCCAGCGCGTGAACGGCCAACACTTTGTCACAGAATCTGATGAGGCCCGGCGCGGACGACTTCAGGATGACCCCTCACGCCCGATGAGCCTTGAAGATCTGCTCCGTGATGACCCTAACGAGAGGCGGCGTTAACTGATGGACTTTCTCGACCAGATCAGCAACCGGGATAAGATCATTCTTCTGGTAGTGGGTGCGTTATTGTTCGGCGGCATATTTGATAGCGCGGCTTTGTTCGTCGTCTTCGTCATCATGGCTGTCGTCTACCTGAGCAATCAATCGAGTGATGACGCCGACCGCGACATCATCCGGGAGGCCCGCCAACGCCCCGCCCCGCGTGATGAGCGATCCGCCAAGCGGGAGCGCGTCCATGCTCACGCGCTGACCGCCGTCCGCCGTGCCGGGATGAACCCGGATCAACTGGCCGTCTTGCCGGTTGATATTGGCGTGATCGCCATCCAGGAGGATAAAGAGCCGGTCATTCACCGCACCTGGCCGGTCGCGGATGATTACGATTACCTTCAGCCGTTCGTACAGGTGCGGGTGCCACAGATGGCCGTCGGGCGGGTGAAGTTCGAATTCACCGACTTTTACGGCCAGACGGTGTTCGTGCATGAAGACCGGTATCAGCTTGAGCGCGGGCGCAACCTGGTGATTCCATCACACCGCCTGCCACTCCACGATATGCGAGACCTGGAAGGGCGGTGGTCGGTGCGGGTGTACGCCGATGGGCGACTGTTGGCCCAGCATGATTTCAACTGGGAAAGTACCGATGCCCCCGATTATGATCGTCATATCGGGGAGGACGGCGAGATCAACAGCGAGTTGCGGGCTTTGCTGGCGGAAAGTCGCCTGGGGCGCATGTCCATCGACGAACTGCTTGAGGAACAAGACAGTGACGACGCCCAGGCCGCCAGCCGCTAGCATTTTTTGCGGAACAGCCGCGAATCACCTATAGTTTGAGATAAGTTTGTCGTCTGGATAGCTATAGGGGTTTACAATGTCGGAACTATCACATGCAATTGTCCTGCCAGATCGCGCATTTAGTGATTGGCTCGGCGCGATGGACGCATACATGAGAAAGTTTGAGCGGGTGGCGGTGGTGCGCGGCCCTTCCGGGAATAATCTGAACCGCTTTCACACCGTCACCGCCATCGAGGTTCCCAACGTCTGGTTCGGGAATGATGCCCTGCAACACATCCGCCGGGCTTATCCGATGGTGGTGCGGGTTGATTTGATCCGTGTGGATACCCCCCAGGCCCTCAAGCAAGAGCTAGACCAGCGCGTGCGGGCTGACGACCGCTACGGCGAGACTCGTAACAACCCGAAACATATCTTTGAACGCTTCGTGCTGGAATGGCCCACAAGCACCCGTCCGGCCCGCATCAAGCGTAAATTTTCCACATCGAGCGACCGTGACCCCGATGTACACGAAGGCTTAGACATCACCGCCACGCCGGGCGGGGCCGTCCGGGCGGGCTTTGCTGGTCGCGTCAAGCAGATCGTGACCGCCAATGATCGGTTAAATTATGGCGCATACGTGCAGATCAGCACCACGCTGGATGGCGTCGAGCATGTCGTCACCTTTACCAATCTGCGTGATATACAGGTATCTCAGGGGCAAACTGTGACCGCCGATACCGCCATTGCCAACGCCGCCGGGGATACGATCAAACTGGTGGTTCAGCGGGCGGAAGGCGGTTTGCAGGGCTTCAAATTGCCCAATGTTGTCAATCCGACTGACATGATCTACTGGGCCGATCTTCGCCTGCGGCCTACTGTGGCAGAGTTAAACGTGCGTGATGCCCCCGGTATGCATGGGGATGTCGTCGGGATCGTCCGGTCATCTGACTTGATCGAACCGTTCGAAGGCTTCGGGCGGACGCTGGCAAAAGTCCAACGGCAGGATCAATGGTTACGTGTTCGTTTCGGTCGGGCACGTCAGGCGTATTCTGCCGCCTGGTTGCTGGAGGCACGCGGCCAGGACGACTCCCCCGCCGCCTTCGAAGGGGTCAACGTGCCGGGTATGAACCTGGATGTCGATAATCCGGTAGGCACCCCGGATCCCAACCAGCTTAAAAATCTCGGCTGGGTGCGCTTCCTCTACAACGTCTCATTGAATCCGACCCGGCCAGAGGGTGATCCCAATCGCTACGGCAATACCGACCTGGACTTCACCTTCAGGCGTTTTCTGCCGGTCTTGCAACGCTATGTTGATGTCGGGCTGAAGATCATCCTGGTGTTTACTCATCAGACGTTCGGCGAAGGGCAGGGCTACGTATGGCCGCAGATGGATAGCAACCGCTGGCGTGACCTCACCGCCAAGTACGCGAACATCGTCGGGCGCATTGCAGAGCAATTTCGCGGGCGCGATGTCGTCTTCGCTTACCAGATCTGGAATGAGCAAGACACCAAGCCAGAGCACGCCCGCGCCGCCGTTCCCATCCCACCGGCGGATTACGCCCATCTGCTGGCGGAGACGATCAAGGCCATCCGCCAGCGAGACAGCACCACCAAGATTATCACCGGCGGTCATGTCACCGGCCCCGGCGATGGGCCGATCTACTTACGCCAGGTCTTCAACGCGCTACCGGGTGGCATCCGCCCGGATGGGGTGGCCTTTCATCCGTATGGGCGCGGCCCGCTTGGGCACCCCTTTACCAGCTTTGGGGCCATCACAGAGTCCGTCCGCATCTGGTCGGATTTCTTGCCGGGTAAACCCGTCTGGATCACTGAATGGGGCATCCTCAACGCGCAGGGCAACGATAGCATCGCCGCCCAAGCTTCGACTTACGCCACCGGCTTCTTAAACGATCTGAACAGCTTCCCCGGTGGGGTGGCGGCGGCTTGCTGGTATGCCTGGGGCGATGGCATGGATAACGGTTATGGGCTGGTGCGGTCGAATGGCACCCCGCGCCAACCCCTCTACGACGCTTACTTGCGCTGATTTCTCCACCCATATCAACCACGACCCACCCGGATGGGTGGGTTTTTGATTCCGGTAATCTGTCGAAACGGATGGCGTCCCGCCGCCTGGATTGTGCGATCATAAGATCAGCTAGCAAAGCCATCTGAACACCATCAAATGATAGGAATGACCAAGGAGAGTCAATCTAATGAGTGAGCATTTCGAAACACTATCCAACATGCTGGCGGATACCGTCCAGGCGACCGCTGAGGGCATCATCCAGGTGCAGGGGCGCAAACGCCTGGGGGCTACCGGCATGGCCTGGCGGTCGAACGTTATCGTGACGGCCCATCATGTCTTACGCCGGGATGAAGGTATCACCGTGACCCTGCCCGACGAGACAAGCGTACCCGCCACCCTGGTCGGGCGCGATCCCAGCACAGATATAGCGGTTTTACAGGTCGATGCTGATCTGCAACCCTTGCGGTTGGCGACCGCTGATGACACCCTTCGCGTCGGCAATCTGGTGCTGGCCCTGGGCCGCCCGATGACCCAGGTACAGGCGACCATTGGTGTGGTCAGCGCGATAGGGACGCGGCGCATGGCGGGCGCGTTGACGACCGATGTCGTGATGTACCCTGGCTTTTCCGGTGGGCCGCTGGTCTCTGCAAGCGGTGCCGTCCAGGGGATGAATACCTCTGGCTTTTCACGCGGGGCTAGTGTCGCCATCACCACCGCCCGGATAAATCAGGTCGTGGATACACTCCTGGCACATGGCAAGGTCAAGCAGGGATTTCTGGGCGTTGGGGCGCAACCCGTGCGCTTGCCGGAAGCCATCGCGCAAGAGATCGAGCAAGAAACCGGCTTGATCCTGGTTTCCGTCGAAGCGGATAGCCCGGCGGCGGCGGGCGGCCTGATGGTCGGCGATATTCTCGTCTCTTTAGATGAGATGCCGACGCCACACATCGACGCGCTCATGATCGCCCTGAGTGGTGAACGAGTCGGGCAATCTACCGTCGTTAAGCTGGTCCGTGGGGGCAACCTGACCGAAGTCAACGTCACCATTGGCGAAAAAGAATAGCAGTCTGCAACCTTTTTGCCACCATTACCGTATACGGTGTAACGTGTAATAGATGGAGGTGATGGGGTATGTGTTGGCACAATAAGGGACATTCTTTTAACGTCTGGATGATCTTCCCGCTGATGTTTTTCGCCTTTTTTATGCTCAAAGTCGGCTGGTGGTTGGTGCCGTTGGTGTTCTTCTTCTGGATGATGAAGAGCCGGTCTGTGTGGAGGTGGGAGGAAGACGCCCCACCGGTCAAGCGTAAACGTAAAAATGACGAGCAGTATATTCGCACCGCCGATGGCGAATGGCTGGAAGTGGTCGAAGAACCAGATCGCCCGGAATAACAATCGTCGTCGGCTACATCCCGCCGTATAATGAAGGTAATGAATCGCGACTTTCGGGGATGGTTTGAATACGTTAACGCTCCGCCCGGCCACACCAAAAGAACTTCACGCGATGGGCTTGGATCATCTGCAAGAAAAACCCGGTTTTCAGCCTTCTTTCTTGCGCGTCGGCGAGTTCCGTAATCGCATCGTCTGCCGTGTTTTGATCGAACAAATGACACTTCGCTATGGCGGGGTGTCTTTGCGTGTTGCTGGCATCAGCGGCGCGTTTACCGAATATCGCTTTCGGGGTGAAGGCTTTGGGGAGGCCGTGGTGCAGGATGCCATCGCCTACATGCGCGAGCAAGGGGCACATCTGGCCCTGCTGGATGACACCACCGGCCATTACTTTGACCGTTTCGGCTTTGGCCCGGTGTGGCCTCATTACACCCTAAGTTTTGACGCGCAGGCCGCCAGCGAATTAGACACCCCCTTGACCGTCCGTAGGGCCACCCCGCCGGATTTGCCCGCCATAGCCCGCCTGTACGACAAACACTGGATGCCACGCACGGCGGCTGTCCGTTCGGCGGAATTATGGTTGTGGCGGGCGCGGTATGGTGGCTGGCAGTCGTTGGTCGCCGCCGGGATAGATCGCTTGCACGGGTACATGGCCGCGCCAGATCTGCGTGGTACACAGGTCGAAATCGTCGTCGATAACGAAGCCGCCGCCCGGAGCCTGCTGGTGGAGGCCGCCCGCGTGCATGATAACAATGGCAGGGTGCGCTGGTCGCTCCCACCGGATGATGCACTGATCGCCTATGCACGAGATTGGATTGACCTCTCGTTGCAGGCCGATTACCGGCGAACCGGCGGTTGGATGGCCCGGTTGATTGATGTGCGGGGTCTCGTCCACACCCTCCTGCCGGAATTACACGCCCAGGGAGTGATGGCCTGGCCGGAGTATCAGGCTGATAACCTCCACTGGGAACACGATGCCGATACCGTCAGCATCGGCTTGAACGACCAACCGGCTACACACGTCCGCATCGGATACCATGATTTCATCCAGTTGATGTTTGCTTCACTCACCCCGGAGTCGTTGGCCTTACGCCAGGACTTATCCCCGGTGGCGGTGCGGTTTTTGAAGGCTTTGTTCCCGGCAAGAGTAGCGGCCCTGGCCCCCTGGGATTGGTTCTAATGCTCATGACGCCTGATACCGACTCCTATCGTCCGCCGCCGGCCTGGCGCATCTGGGGGAATGCGCTCTTGATGACAGCCCGTGCCCTGACCGGGGCCTACGCTCTGAGTGTCATCGGCTCGTTACTGCTTCATCACATCGGGGATGAAGCCGCGCCGATTGTCGCCTTTACCAACGCGATTTTACACATCACCACCTTACCGGCATTGGTGCTGTGGCCGCTCTGCTTGATCTCACGCCGCTGGGGGTTGGTTCTCTTGTTGACGTTGCCAGCGGCGGCCTGGATAAGCTGGTTCGGCGGGCGTCTGCTCCCGGTGGATGTGCCACCCCCGCCGCCGTCTGCTCCACAAATCCGCGTGTTGACCTACAATCTCTTTTTTGACAACGATCAGTTGGATGACGCCCTGGCGTTGATCGTCAATGCTGATGCTGACCTGGTATTGCTCCAGGAATATACCCATCCCACCTTTGACGCGCTCGACCCGCACCTGGATTATCCCTATCAGGCGACCGACCCCGGCGGGATTCAAGGCATTGGCTTGTACAGCCGCTATCCGATTATCGAGTCGATGACCTGGGAAGATGTGCTGGCTCATCAACGGGTTGAGCTTGAGGTCGCCGGTCAGCCGGTCGTCGTGTATAACGTCCATCCACCGTCGCCTTTCATCCCGGATGGCTTCGTGGTGCGTAATGCTGTCATCGCCCGCATTATGGAGCGCGTACAGGCTGAGAGCTTGCCCGTCATCCTGGCTGGCGATTTCAACCTGACCGACCTCGGCCAGCAATACGACGATCTAACCCGTGATCTGACCGATGCTTTTGTCGCGGCAGGGCGGGGCCTGGGGAATACTTATTTCCTACGCGGGATCCCGATGGCGCGGATTGATTACGTGTTCGCATCGGCGGCCTTTCAGCCGGTGGCGGCGGCAGTCCAGGGCCGGGCCGGTTCTGATCACGCCGCGCTCCTGGCGACTCTGGCTTTTATCCCGTCGGAATCTGCACGAAATTAGCCACCGCGACATTTTCATCACACGAGTCGCGGGTGAAGATCAAGAACTGCTCTGAGATGGGCACCCCACTGCGGTTATACAACTGAAGGATGTATTCACGGTCGCGGGGTGCGCTCCCTAGCAGTTGCTCGTATCCGCCTGGGCCAAGATCGGGCGCGGTACCGCTGATGGCCTCTACATCCAGCCGTTCTGGTTCGTTGGCGTCAATGATGCGGATGCGATACCCATCGATGGGTTGGTCATTGATGTTGCTCACGGTGCCGCGAATGCTGGCCCAATTGCAATCCCGCTCGTTGGTGTTGGGCCGGTAACTCACGCCGGGGCTTTGCAACGTAAAGCGTACCTGGGGCGCGGTCGTCGGCGTGAGCGCGATGACGGGTGGCGGCGATGTCACGGTCGGTAGGGGAGTCGGCGTGGGCCGGATGGCCGTCAGTGTTAAGCCGGCCTCATATGTGGCGACGGCGATCTGATCGGGGGTTTCCGTCACCAGGATGAAGTCGGTCGGCGGTGCCAGCGGATTCAGCGCGGAATAAGGATTTTGCCAGATGACGGTGAAGTATCCGCACAGGCCCAGTGTCGCCAGCAAGAACAAGACCGCAATCAGGTTATGCCGCCAATCACCATGCCGGCGCGGCTTGCGGCCTGGATGCTGAAGCGGGGCCGGGGCGGGTTTCGCCTCCTGGAAGGCGTCGTCATGTACCGGCGGGTATCGCTCGGTGGTATTGCGTGGTGTCGCTTTGTCCGCCGCCGGTAAGATCGGTGCGTCGTCTGCCGCTACAATGCCCGCCGCCAACTCTGCCAGGTCATCGGGCAGGTCTTCCGCCGGGATCACTGAGTCGATCCGGTCAAGCTCCTCTTTGCGGTCTTTCGCACGATACCGGCGGACATCGGGCTTCTGTGAGTCGTCGCTCATCAGGGCGTCATCCCCCGCGTGGGCGCGTCTGGGCGAAGCGTACCACCGCGACGTTCTGGGCACAGTCCTGCGGGAACACGACCTCAATATTCGCTGAGATCGGCGTCCCGGCCAGGCTCTCCAAGCGGACGAAGAATGTATCCGTCGTGATTGTATTGCTCACCTGGATCTCCCAACCGGAGATCGGTTCAATCAGAGAGTTGGTGCCCGTCTGGACGACTTGCTCAAAGAAATTGTTGAACACGCGCACATTGTAACGCTCAACTGCGGGCTGGCCGTCGAAGTTCAACACACTCCCGGCGATGCTCTGCCAGTTGCACGCGGCTACGTTGGTGTTAGGCCGATATTCGATGTCGTTCCGCAGGGCGAATAAGAACGGCGAGTCGGTCGGTGTGGGTGTGGGCGATGGCCCGGTCGGGGTCGCCGTCGGTAGGGGGGTGAATGTGCTGGTCGGTGTAAAGCTCGGCGTCGGCGTCGGTGTGATGCTGGGCGTCAGTGTGGGCGATGGCGTGGACGTAATGCTCGGCGTCAACGTATCCGACGGTACCGGCGTCAGGCTCGGCGTCGGGCTGAGGGTGTTGGTCGGGCTGGCGGTCGCGCTCAGGGTGGGGCTGGGGGTGGCGGTGAATGTGGCGGAAGGCGTCGGTGTGTTGGTCGGCGTCGGCGCGACGAACCGAGTCGCCACTGGCGCGACTTGTTGCGGTTCTTCTGGCTCTTTACCCAGCAATAAAATCACCACAGCGGCGATAGTGCCGATGGTCAGCAGAAGAAATATGGTGCTAATGATGTTATATAATCGGCTCATCGTTGCCTCATCCGGAAACCAGCATGACGATTACCACAATGATCCAGATCACGGATAGGGTCACGAAGATGAGCGAAATCAGGTTATAGATTCGAGCATTTCTCTTGCCCATGCATGCTTACCCCTCGTCTGGCTCATAGATGTATCGCTCAATGGTAGCCGCATCGAGTTGTTCCTGCAACCACAGGTCGAAGATCGCCGCGTTATAACGGGCTGTTTCTTCTGGCGTGGTCGGGGTTTGTCGTAAGTCCAAGGTCTGCACGATGTGCCAACCCAGCGATGTCTCCAACGGTTGGCTGATGGTGCCGATTGGCAACTGTGCGGCGGTCAGGGCTAATTCTGGCACGGTGAGGTCGTTCGGTGTGATGAACCCGCCGTCTACCCCCAGTTCGCCCCCGCTGGCACTGGTCGTCTGGTCAAGTGAATTGGCCTGGGCCAGAGCAATGAAATCTTCACCGTTTAGCAAGCGGTTATACAGGGCTTGTGCTTCGGCCTGTGTCGCCACCAGGATATGCCGCGCCCGGACCAACGGCACACTGAATGCGCTGTTATCCACAACGGCGGCCTGTACCTTTTGCGTCAGCAACACGTCATACGTCAGCTCACGGAATTCTTGCTCGCTGATGAAACGGTTATCCATCAGCCAGCGTTGCCATTCCTGGTCATCCGGCATGATCTCGCGCATGGCTTCGTATTCGGCCTGAACGTCTTCTTCTGTCACATTGATTTCCATCATCGCGGCGGCTTGTTCGATCACACTCTGCTGGATCAACCGTTCCAGTTCCAGCGCGGCCACTGCGTCATAGGCTTCGATGTCGTTAAACGGACTCGGGTTGCGGTCAAGGGCGCGTTGAAAGTCTGCCAGTGTAATTCCATCGTCATTTACCTGCGCGACGATCTGATTCCCGGCCTCATCCAGCGGCAGGGCAGGTTGGGCACCCGCCGGGCCGGGTGGGACGGCGGTAGGCTCGGTCTGGGCCTGCATCACAGCCGGGGCGAGCAGGGCGATATACAATAAGATGAATCCTGCAATACGGTTCACACCGGGTTCCAGTCGTTTACGAGAGCGAACACCCCCATTATGCTATCGCTGTGAATTCCTAGCAAGTTGTGTTTTAGGCCGTATCTCGGCTAAAATAGAGACCATATCGTACAACAGGGAGAGATCTATATGCCGAACTGGGAGTCGTTTGAGGTATTTTTGAACGAAGCAGAAGCCGCCCCGGCGCAAGAGCGTCAGGCTGTCGTCGATGCATTATTGGCCGAGCGGCTTGATTGGCCCTGGATACAGGGAGATAAAGCGACCTTCATCTACGTCAGTATGGGGGTCAATAGCGTCGCGCTGAATCTCGATACAATCGAGACGGATCCTCCCTTCGCGCCTATGCAAAAGCTAGAGGGGACGTCCTTATGGCATGTCACCGGGGAGTTCAACCAAGATGATCTGCTGGATTATCTGCTGGCAATTGATGACCCCATGACCCCCCTCGCCGCTGAGCGCGACATCACCGGGCGTATTGCGCGGCATTGGCGCGTAGATCCGCTTAACACCACCCGCATGAACACCGCACAGATGAACGTTTCCGTCTTGAGGATGGGTCATGCCCGCCCCTTCCCGGATTGGGCGAAGTTCAACCGGGTACCACGCGGCAAGGTCACCGAGCATACCATCAACAGTATGCAACTGGGCTTTGCCGGGCGCAAAGTGTGGGTTTATACCCCCCCTGGCTACGACCCGGCATCCGGCCAGAGATACCCCTTGCTTGTGTTACAGGATGGGCAGTGGTGCGTCGGCCCGTTTCAAATTCCGTACATGGTCAACGCGCTGATTAAACACGGGCGGATGCAGGATGTGGTCGTTGCGATGGTGCAAAGTGGTGACCAGAAAGATCGCATCAAGACCTATGTGAGCAACGACAAACACTACACGTTCATCCTGACGGAACTTTTGCCGTTCTTGCAATCACAGTATCGTATCGACTCGACCAATTTGGGGGTTGGCGGGGTGGCGGTCGGCGCGATTGCGGCGGCCCATGCCGCGCTGAATAACCCGGCAGTCTTCAGTCATCTGATTATGATCTCCCCGCCGTTGGGCCGGGGTATCGCTCAAGAAAAGCTCCGCGAATATGTCGGTCGTTTTGAGAATGCCCCCGCTTTGCCGCGCCGCATCTTCCAGTCTGTCGGGCGGTATGAGACGCGCACCCGCTTTTATCTGCCGGCCCAGGTCTTGAATCGCGTGTTAGACCAACGTGACGACATCCATTATCAGTATGTCGAAGTCGGCAGTGGGCATGGTCTGGTCGCGTTCCGCAGTGTCTTGCCCGAAGCCCTGGCGTGGGCTTTCCCTGGCCCGGCCTGGAATTAATCGGCTCTCACAGGTCGCTGACCTGCCAATGGGCGCGGAAGCTCCAATTTTCGCCTGGTCCCAATTGGAGCTTAAAGACGTGCAGGTAAACCGCGCCCTGATGCACCCGCTCAAAGCCGGAGTCACTCATGGTCACCGGGGCCAGCGGGAACCGCCACAACGTACAGGCGCGGCTCAATGTGACCTTGATCCGAAAGTTGCGGATTTTTGTATCGAGTTCATAACGTTGCAGGCGGGGATGCTGTTTGACCACGCCCAGCGATTCATCCAGGCCGGGCTGGCGAGAACGCAATGGCCGGAACGCGCAGAGCGAGCTATCCCCGCCGTCAAAGCCGATGCTGGCCTCCATGCCATAGCGCAGGGCCAAAGATGCGGCGGGATCCGGGTTGGTGATGACATAATCGACGGTCATCTCTCGTAACCCACTGGTGAGCGCGAGTCGCTTTTCGATGATTAACGGGTGCCGCTTAGAGCCAACCCACACGTTCCCCGCCCGTTTGAGCGTGATAACCGCACTCGGTGTGCCGATCCCGTCGGTCATCACGGTGTAAGGTTCGGTGACGAAATCACCCTGTTCCGCGTATTCAGCCCGCTGGAATTCATCCAGTGTCGTATTCCGCCGCAGGAAATGGTCGATCAACATCCCGCGCCGGTGCCAATCCGCCTGTAAGTGTTGATCCAAACCGGGTTCTTTGGCACGCACTCGCATCGGGGCCGGGGCCTCCCATTCTGGCATCTCCGGCGTGATGATGCGGTCGTCTTCGCCCGCCTGCTGAAGCTGAATGTGATAGGCTTCGGTGTGGCGCGTCATGATGTTGAGTAGGTTGTAGCGGCTGGGCAGGTCGTCCCATTCAAAGATTGCGCCGCCAGCGTGCGGGGCGATCACCAACGAAAACGGCTTCGCATTGACCATCAGTTCGTCCTGGCCGTCCATGTCGAAGTCTAATTGCTCCACCGCGATGGTGTCATCCACCAGCATAGAGTGCGCCCGCAACAGGTTGGTGTAATTGGCCGCCCGGATGTGATACAGATAGATACCACCGAAGACGCCATGCCAGTACGCGCAATTGCACTGCGCCGCCCAGATCGCGCTCATGATCTCGGCCTTTTCCTCACCCTGCAATCCCTCACGGGCGCGGCGGCTGATGTACACACTGCGCTTTTGCATATGATTGACTTCCGGGTATTTCACCATGAAATTGCGCCAGAAGCCCCCGCGCATAAAGCCGCGTATCGTCTCCAGGTAATCCGCCCGCCCGGGGTCGTTGATCTGCACGAAGTTGATCTCGTCCTTTAGGCCCTGCCGCACATGGTTAAACGCCGCTGATCCCTGGGCCGGCAACGCCCACTCGGTCATCTCGATGTAAGATGCGGCGGGTAAATACGCACGCCCAAGCGCGTTATGCTCCGCCATATAACGGGCCGGGGTGGTCGTTTCCAGCCAATCCTGGTTGGCTTCCAGCGCATCGAAGAAAGCGTCCATCCAGCCGTTTTCCCAGCAATGCTGGTAACTCCCCAGCCACAACCCGAACTTTTCGCCGTCGTCACCCATCGTCAAGAGCGGGGCACCGGGCCGGGTGTGGTGGATGTGGCGTAGATAGTCGATGATCGCGTCGATCTCGCCCATCGGGATGCTATAGCGCAGACGTTGGCTCGTCGGGAACAAGGCCAACCGCCGGTTTTGATCTTCCGTCAGGTAATAGCCGTACAGGTCATCATCTGTAAACCCGGCATAATGAAAATGCGTGTCATCCACCACCGCATAGCGTAACCCGGCTTCGGCAATAGGCCGCGCCAAACCCGGCTCCCAGATGCGCTCTGCCAACCACATCCCCTGGGGGGGCTGGTCGAAGTCATCCATGATGGCCGCGCTTAATTTGGTCAACTGGCCGATTTTGTCGCTATCTTCCAACATAACCAGGATTGGCTCATAATAGGCCCCGCCCAATATCTCGACCTGACCGCGTGCCACCAGCGGCTTGAGATCGTCATACAGGCGCGGTTGCCTGGCGATCAACCACTCCCGCAGGCTCCCGGTAAAGTGAAAAGTCGCCCGTATATCCGGGTGACGCGCCATCAGGTCTACCAGCGGGCGGTAAGCTTTATGATGGGCTTCTTCGAAGACATGATCGAAATTCCCAACCGGCTGATGATTATGGAAGATCAACGCGAGATGCAGTTTATGATTCACGGGTAGTCAGGGCTTTCTTCTGGCAGGATTCAGCCTGTAGTGTAGCGCGGAGCGTTGACGGATTGCAACGGCGAGGCGATACTTAGGGTATCTGTTCTAATCAGATCGTTTGAGATCATGACGACGACTTTTTATGTCTTGCATGGCAATGATGACCTCAGCATTGAGGAAGCCTTGAATAAACTCCGCGCTGAGATGGGCACAGGCACCGAGGCGGAGATGAACATCACCGAGTTCGATGGCACCCGCGCCAGCGTCGCCGAGATCTTGAACGCGGTGTCGTCTTACCCGTTCCTGGCGGATAAACGTATGGCAATCGTCACCGGCCTGCTGACCTGGATCACACGTAAAGGGGCCGGGCAGACCGGCAAGGATAACGTCGCCCGCCTTAAAGACGATCTTCCGAATCTGCCAGATTATGCCCGTCTGGTGCTGGTTGAGCGGGACGGAATGAGTAAGAATCCCATCACCAAATTGGCCGCCAGCCACGAACGCGGCTTTGAGCGCGAATTCAAAGTACCCGCTGATACTACCGGCTGGATCATCCACCGGGCCAAAAAAGCCTACAACGTGACCATCGAGAACCGGGCCGCGCTGGCCCTGGGTGAAGTGACTGGCGATGATTTGCGCCGGGCAGATAACGAACTTGTCAAGTTGGTCAGTTACGTCGAAGACGGCCAGCCCATCACCGAAGATGATGTCGCTACGCTCACGCCGTATGTCGCGGAGGCCAATATCTTCAAGATGGTGGATGCCATCGCGGATGGCCGCGCCCGCATCGCGCTTGATCTCTTACATCGTCTGCTCTCGGAGAAGAGCCAATCTCCGCTAGGACTTTACGCCATGATCGTGCGGCAGTTTCGCCTGCTGATTATGACCAAAGATCTGCTGGGGCGCGGTGTGCAAAACAATGGCGAAATTGCCAAGAGCATCGGTGTGCCGCCTTTCGTCGCCAAAAACTTAAAAGGTCAATGCAACAGCTTTGATATGCCCGACCTGGAACGAATCTACCGGGCGTTGCAGGAAAATGACCTGAAGATGAAGACCGGGCGCATCCAGCCGGAACTGGCCCTGGATTTATTCATCGTTAGTGTCGCTCGTTGAAACTTTTTCGGGCAAATAGCGTATAACATATCAGACTATTAGACAAACAGGAGTGAGTGATGATTGAGCTATTGGTACTTTTTGGGTTGATTTTGCTGGCGTGGGTGATCTTCTCGGCTGTCATCAGTTTGACGGTCACGCTGGTCGAGTTCGCCGTGTTGATCCTGGTCTGGATCTTCATCGGTTATGTGACTGGGCAACTGATCCGGGGGAAGGGCTATGGCCCGCTGAACGACGCGCTGTTGGGCTTAGGCGGCGGGATCATCGGCAATCTGGTCTTCGGCCTACTGAATGTTGATCTGGGTGGAATTATCGGCACAATCATGGCCGGTGTAATCGGTGCGGTTATCCTCGTTTTCATCATCCGGGCCGTTTCGGAAAACAAGAACTTCGCCAAATAGAGGCTTCAGCCGGCGTCGAGATCATCCGGGGGACGGGTGCGGGCGACAACGAACGCACCCATTACCAGGATTGCCACGCTGATGAAGATCGCGCCGCCACAAATCTGTAAGCTTAAGTTCGTCGCACCTACCAGCGCGGCAAAGGCCGCCGCGCCTCCCGCTACCATCATCACCATTAAAATGAGCGTTGCAAACTGCCGGGCAATCGGGTTACTTTCGCGTCGCATCAGTCACTCAACCCCGCCGCGTGGTGACGGTATGCATGACGAACGGATTTTTCGCCCAGGGGAGTTTAACCTCCCGCCGGGATATATCCACGATTTCCAGGTCGCCGGGGTCGCCCTTCGTCGTAATATGCTTCTGAAGCGACATGCCCAGCGGTTGCGAGATGAAGATCGCCAGGATCATCAAGGTGCTGGTGAATGATAAGCGGTCGGGCGTGGCTTTTGTGTCTTTGCCACCCAGCCCCACCCAGCCGGCCAGCGTGGTGAGTACCCCCGCCGTCACCAGGTTGGTACCACAATTGGGGTGGACGGCTAACCGGGCTTCGCCGTTTTGCATCCGTTCCAGGGCTTCTTGCGCCGCCTGCTGGACGTCTTCCAACGGTATATTGCCGATCAAAACATAACCCCCGTTGCTACTGCGCCCGGCGATGCGTAAACCTTTCCGGCGGGCGGCTAGCATATGCACAGTCGCGTGTTCTAGCGCATGATTGCGGCGCGTGCGGCGGATCGGGGCAAATTCGAGAACCGGTCTCAAGTAGCGGGCGATTGTTCCAATCATAGAGTTGCTCCAGCACATTAAAAGCGGCTTTCATCCTATCACAAAATGAGCCAGATAACGATTGTCGTACGCTTTCCGGTCTTTTACCCATTGCTTCAGCATAACCGCGCAAATTGACATACAATGACAAGCACAGACGAAGACACAAAAAGGAAATCAAACGATGAGAGTCATAATGTGGTTGGTGGGGCTGGTCTGCCTGGGGGCGGTCGGCGTAGCGGCACAATCAGATGCGATTCAATACGGTGATACAGTCAGCGGCACCCTATCGGATGAGAATCCGCAAGCGTTGTACACCTTTGATGGTGAGGCGGGCGACCGTGTAACCATCACCATGACCGCGACCGAATTTGACTCCTTCCTGGCGCTTTTGGGCAGTGATGATACCGTCATCGCCGAAGATGACGATGGGGCGGGGCGGCTCAATGCGGAAATTTCGCTCACGCTGGAAGCCGACGATACCTATGTTATCGTCGCGACCAGCCTACGTGCCTATCGGAGCGGTAACGAGTTCGCCTCCTCTGGTGATTACACGCTCACCCTCTCCGAAGGTGAACCAGCCGATACGATTGATGAACCCGAAACAGAGCAGGCCGACGATCCACTGCCAGAACTGACCTATGGCGATGTCGTCACCGGTGAGATTGACCGGCTGGGGGAGCCGGTGCCGTACACATTCGCGGCGTCAGCCGATGATGAGATCGTCATCACGCTGGAATCAGACGACTTCGACGCTTACTTAATCCTTGAAGGCCCGGACGGTGATCCGATTGAACAAAATGACGATTACCTGGCCGACGGCCTGAACGCACAGATCCGCACGACCATCCCGGCAGAGGGTGTCTACACCATTGTCGTCTCCAGTTATGGGCGCATTGTCGGCCTGGAAGCTGGTACCGGGGCATTCCAATTAACGCTTGAACTGGCCGGAGCGGTTACGGAAGAAGCCCCCCCGCCAGAGGATGAGACCATCACGACAGCCGACCTGATGTATGATGACCCGCTGGAAGCCCGCCTTTCTGACTCTGAACCGGATCGTGAGTATACCTTCGATGCTGAGGCCGGCGATCTCATCATGATTAACCTGGAATCACAAGATTTTGACACCTACCTTGAGCTTTTCGGCCCGGATGACGAATACATCACTGAGGATGACGACGGCGGCCTGGGCTTGAACTCACGCATTGGCCCGTTAGAGATCACCGAGGCTGGCACATATACCGTCCGTGCCACCAGCTACACTTATTTCTACGGCGACGGAACCGAGACCGGGCTGTATACCCTGCGCCTGGAAACCATCGAAGCGGCCCCGTTGGCCCTGGATGAGACCATTGAAGCGACAATCAACGCCGAGACCCCGGCCCTGATCTACGAGGTAGAAGGTGAAGCCGGGGATGTGGTGGTCTTCACGTTGGATACGGCTAATTTTGCCATTTACCTCCGTGTGAGTGGCAACGGCATCACGCAAGAGACCTTCGGCGGCGCGGATCAAGTCGGCCCGTTGACCTTGCCAGCAGATGGCCTGTACATCGTAGAAGTCAACGCTTACGATCTGGTTGAAGAGATGATGGACTTCACCCTGACCACGCGCATCATCACGCCGGAAGCAGTCACTTACGATGATCCAATCCAGGCGGATTTCGATACCGAACCAGTCCGTGTGTATACGTTCGAAGGCCAGGCGGAAGATGTGATTGATGTCCGTGTGCAAGGGGAAAATGATCTCGACACAATGATCGAACTGACGACTCCTTCTGGCACAGTTTACATCCAGGATGATGACAGTGGTGCCGGGGTGGATCCTGAACTGCTCGGTGTCGTCCTGCCGGAAGACGGCACTTACACCTTGATCGTCTCACCGTACATCACCGGAGACCTGGGATCGTTCGAAGTCGTGGTTTCCAACACCGGCAACGCACTCCAACTGGAGACCCCGCGCATCGTCCGGGTGAGTGACAAAGCGAACTTAACCGTCCTGAGCTTTGATGCCGAAGCCGGGCAGGTGTATCAACTGTCGGCCCGGGCACAGGTAGATGCTGGCGGCGAAACACTGGTCACCATCCGCCAGGGCGAAGCGCAACTGGCCCAACAGACACTAGGTCAGGTAGACCGGCTGATTATCGAATTCACCCCCACTGATGACGGCCCGGTGTTAATCAACGTGGAAGACATCAGCTTTGAAGGCGCGGTGATCGAGTTCACCATCACCACTGCCGGTATTCCGTCGGGTGATCGTTAGGATTGACAGGCCCGGTGGCGTATATAATGATGACAATCAGACATTTACTATCATGAGGGCATAGAATATGCGATACCTCTTTCTTTTACTGGCGATCTGCATCATGCCGGTTGGCATGGTTACCGCGCAGAGCGAAGATGAAGCCGAGACAGCACCCCCGGCGGTGATGTTGCCCTCGGCCTTTATGCTTGATGGGTTTACCTATCATGCACAAGGCTGGAACAATTGCGGCCCGGCTACCTTGACAATGGGCCTGTCTTACTTCGGCTATACCGATAATCAAAACCGGGCCGCCAACTGGCTCAAACCGAATTATGAGGACAAAAATGTAAGCCCTGACCAGATGGTCTCGTTTGTCAATAATGAGGTGCCAGAACTGCCAGTCTACGCGCTGAAACGGTATGGCGGTGATATTGAACGACTCAAGACCCTGATTTACAGTGGCTTCCCCGTGTTGATCGAAGCTGGCTACGACCCTGAACGCGCCAACCAGGGCTGGATGGGACATTACCTGCTGGTGATCGGCTGGGACGATGTAGACGGCACGCTCTACACGCTCGATAGTTACGACGGCCAGGACGGCAATCCGCTTTCTTACAGTTACGAACACATCAACGAACACTGGCAACATTTCAATTATGTGTACGTCACGCTGTACGAAAGCGGCGCAGAGCCTATGCTCCTGGATCTGCTAGGGGCAGATGCCGACATAGAAGACAATTACATGAACGCATTTAACAAAGCCCGTGACGAAGCGACCGTCAATAACGACGATGCCTTCGCCTGGTTCAACATGGGCAGTATGCTGGTGGAAATGGCGATGTATGATGATGCCGTTATCGCCTTTGATTATGCCCGTAATCTGGGCTTACCCTGGCGTATGCTGTGGTATCAATTCGCGCCGTATGAAGCCTATTACGAAGTTGGGCGTTATGATGACATGATCGAATTGGCCCGCACCATCATCGACAACAGCGGCGGTTACGTCGAGGAAGCGTATTATTACGCCGGGGTCGCCCGCGCCGGGATGGGGGAAACCGACCGGGCCATCGCCAACTTCAACACCGTGCTGAACTTTAATCCTAACTTTGATGATGCCCGCCTGTGGCTTAACACGCTTCAAAACGACGGATAACATCCGGTATCACGACGAGGCACCCGCCGGGGTGTCTCGTTTTTTGTTCAACCCGCCAGCTTGACCCCTCTTGACTTCTTTTGATAATTCTTGTATCGTTAAGTTACGTCTAAATCATCAGGTAGAAAGGCATTTGAAAATGGCTGTGATCGTTGTAATCGTGCGTGTGCCTGCCTGACTGACGTCTCCCCTGAATAATTGACGGGCGCAGGCACACACAGACAATCGTTTGTCACAAATCCGCATCCGGTGGGTTTGTGTAGCCTGTGCTGTGCCCGGCCTACATCGTTACATCTGTCCGGCATGGCCCACTTTGCACATGCGAAAATCTAAGGACAGTTGAACACCCATGAGTAACAATCTGGATGACCGTTACGATCATTACGCGGACGAGTTCAACCCGCTAAAGCACGACCGCCGCGCCCGGAAGAAGCGCAAAAAATCTGCCAATCATCAACCGAAGGTGACCGACGAAGAAATCCTGGAACAGATCGCTGATCTTTCCGGCACGGAAGCGTTGGATTTCGAGACGACCTACACGCCATCGCTCTATGAGCGCGATTGGCTGTATTCCTCTTTGCGGACATTTTATGACCGTGCCCTGACTCCACTGAACAAACTCACGCGGTGACCGGATAACAAACGGGAGTCGGTCGCCACAGATGGGTGCGAGCGTAGTGTAAAAGCCGCCGCAAAAGCCCATTTTGCGGTTGTGGAAGCCTGTTTTGCTCCTGTTCATCCTGCCAGATGCGCCGGATATTGGTCATTGCCGCTGATGCGACCATCATCATGCTCATTCGTCGGTGTCCGCGCACAGGCAACTTATCATTCCTGAAAGGATGTTTGAGCGAGCGGACTGTTGCTTCGACTGCCGAGCGTAGATTCTGTCCGCTGGCTTTGGCCTGCCGCTGATTGTGGCGACGATGGGCGACGTTGACCTGCTGCTGATCGAAACGCAAAATCCGGTATTGCGGCTTACGCTTGAGTGGTTTGGTAGGACATTTTTCCAGCAGCGGACAGCCCGCGCAGGCATCCGCGTCAAACCGAGCCGTGAAGCGTCCATCTTTCCGAGCGGGGACGACCTCGGCCACCTGTCCGTTGGGACACTGCACCGTCTGCGGAACGCCATCACCATCACGCGTGAACACGAAATCTGACACGCTCAACCGGTCATCGGCGGATTTACCGCCGCGAATGGCCGTTTGATACTGCTCAATGGTGTTGTCGTTCAACGTTTCATCGACATCCGCGCTGTTGTAACCGCCGTCGGTGTAGACTTCATCGACATCGGTGCGCTCGACCAAATCGGGCACCGCCTCATCCAGCATGACCGCATCATCGGTGTTATTCGGCTCAGTCTGCACCTTCACGATGAGTTGCACATCGTTATCCGGGTGACAAGTTTCGGTCACGTTGGTCACGTAACCCTGGTGTCCCTCGCCGCGCTTCTTGCGGTAGGTGGCTTGGGTGTCATCGGGCGATTGCAGACTGTCGGCACGCAGTTCCTCACCCGTTTTCAGCCGGATCTGCGCCGCTTCCTCGGCGAAATGCTCGCCATAGACCCGTACCAGCACGCGGTAAGCATCGTGTTCGTGGTAATCCGACGCCAACTCATCCACCAACCGACGCATGAAATAGCCGATTTTCTCGAGATGCGTCTTTGCCCTTCCCGACTCGATGTGATACGTGTACTGCCCCGATGTGCTGCGTGTGTAGCCCTCGAAATCGGCCTTGTAGCGGGCCTGATCGTCGGCCTTCAGCATCCGCCACACCCGCTGTAATACCTCCACCAGCAGCTGCAAGCGGCTCATCTGGCGGATATTGCTGCTCACCAGCGTGCTGTCCATCCGCAGCTTGTTGGTTTTCAGCTTCAGTGCCGCAATTTGTTCGTCGGTCACCTGCTCGAATGTCTGTTCCAGCAGATTCTCGCCTGTTGCCTGCATGTGGTCGGTCAGTCGCCGCCGAAAATTGTACACCGTCCGAATATCCAGATGACCGTCTGCTACATCTCGGTAGCCCAGCGCGTAACGCACTTGCAGATTGTAGCTGAACTGCTCTTCAAGTTGTGCGTCGCTCCAGCCGAACCCGGCTTTGAGCACTTCCAGACCCACCAACACATTCACCGGTGCGTTCGGACGCGAGGCTTCTTCGCTGTAAAGCGTCGCGAAGCGATCTTCGTCGATGCGGCAGAAGAATTCGCTGTAGAAGGTTCCTGCCCACGAGGCCTCCAGGCGTTGTCGCTTTTTGGGCGGCAGGTCGTTGACACTGCTGAATAGAGCTTTTTGGTGGTGC
>DAOTTZ010000032.1:0-104231 GCA_034437535.1 Anaerolineae bacterium
CAACGTGAACTGCTGCGGAACGTGGTCGAGAGAGTCGTCGTGAACACTGAGGGCGCAATCGACCGTGTGGAATACCTGCCACCGTTCGCCTACCTGCAAGCTGTGCGGGACAGAGTGAATGAGGCAGCAGAGGACACCTCGGAGAACCTCACTCCAAACGAAAAAGACAGCCCAGTGGCTGCCTGTTCGAGTGAAGTCTTAGATTGTGGGCACAAAAGGACTCGAACCTATAACCTACGCCTTGTAAGGGCGCCGCTCTGCCAATTGAGCTATGTGCCCGCTCAGATGTTAATCTACACCAGGGCTGGACGAGAATCAAGACGCAAAAACCTCTGCTCAGGGTCGAGCAGAGGCGAATAGCAAACTTTGAAGATTACTACGCGGCGACAGGCGTCAGGGCGTCCGCCTTGCCGGCCCGGCGATCCAGGAAGCCTTTCACACCGACACCGATTAGCATCGCTGTGCCGACGAACAGCACCAGCCAGCCAAACATTTCCATCTGCATAAATTCACCGAAGTCATCCTGGTTGAGCGTGGATTGAACATCGAAGAAGTTCAACAACAGAATAGCCAGGATCAACAAACCCGGCAGAATGGCCCAGCGCGTGCGGTTGAAGAAGATCAAGGCCATCGCAATAATCGCCAGCGGGATCATCAAAACACCATCGCCACCATCGTCCATGAACGCTACATTTAACTCCAGTATCGATACAATCGGCAGGAAGCACCCGACAATTATCAATAAACCACCCAGAATACCGACGCCCTTCAATACGTTTGAATTGCTCATGTTCTCTACCCCTCTAAGGTTTTAACCAACAATTTGGCTTTACATCCTTCATAATAGCGGGGTAGTGTGACGAGATCGTGACGAAAACGTCCCAGTTTAGCCCATTTTGGGCGGTGTGACGCCGCGTTGCCCCTGATACTTGCCGGCTTTATCCGCGTAAGAGACCTCACATTCGTCGTCGGCCTCAAAGAATAAGACCTGGGCGATGCCTTCATTGGCGTAGACTTTGGCCGGGAGTGGCGTCGTATTGCTGATTTCCAGCGTGACGTAGCCTTCCCACCCTGGTTCAAACGGCGTCACATTTGTGATGATGCCGCACCGGGCATAGGTGCTTTTGCCGACGCATAGCGTCAACACCTGGCGCGGGATGCGGAAGTATTCTACCGAACGGGCCAGCGCGAAGGAATTCGGCGGAACCACACAGACATCGGTCTGCACATCTACGAACGAACTCTCGGAGAAGTTCTTCGGATCCACGATAGCGGAATGCACATTGGTAAACACCTTGAACTCGTCCGCCACACGCATATCATAGCCGTAAGACGACAAGCCATAACTCACGATGTCGCCGCGTGCTTGTTTTTCGACAAACGGGTCGATCATGCCGTGCGTCTGGGACATCTGACGGATCCAGTGGTCAGGCTTTAAGCCCATAGCGATACTCCTCTGGTTGTCTTTCAAATCAAGCGGGCGGAGGTTGACACTCCGCCCTGGTTACAGACCATTCGATCATCGACCGTTACAGGACTTTGGTCACCTGTAGGTCAGTCTCGATCTTGCCTTTGGTCGCGTTGATCGCATCTGATGATCCTAGCACGACCACGACCCCGTTATCGGCCAGGGCCTGGAGGGCATCTGCAAACTGGCGGAAATCATCCAGCGTGGTACTCAGCACCTGGTCACGGATTTGTTGACGTTGTTCATCGCTCAGCCCTATCAAATGACGTACCATCGAAGAATAGCCCTTGGCATCTGGCAATTTATAACTATCCATATTGCCGATGACGCCGATGATATTCTTGGTCAACTCGTCCTGGTTCATCTCGACATCGCGCAGATGTGCGGTCGTTTCATCGTAGACGCGCAGGGTATCTAGCAGATTAGGATCTCGATAAGAGAAATAACGGGCCATACCGGAATCACGATCAAACGATAGCCCGGCACCATAGGCCCCACCCTGCACGCGCACCTTATTCCACAGGTAGGATGTGTTGATATGATTGGTGATCACATGCACCGAACCGTTATAGTCGTACCCCAGGTCATACAGATTGGCACCTTTGCCGACGTAGTTCACCTGGGCGGGCAGGCTCAAGCCTTCACTGGTGGGTTGGATGGTCGCATCCCATTTGTTGATCTGGACATCTGCAAACGGCAGGCTGGATACGAAGCCTTTAACGCGGTCTTCAACCCCGTTCCAGTCTTGCTGGTCAAGCGTCACGTTGACCGTCAACGCCTTACGGTTGAAGATCCGGCGGCGGATGTCGAGCAGGGTCTCACGGACGGCATCCCAGTCGGTATCAATGCGCTGGATTAAATCACGCAGGAAGAACAGGTTCGTCAACCCGGCGACTTGCTCCCGCACCCAACCGGTATACGTCAAGTGTGAGCCGGTACGCCATACCACGACCTGATGCCCTGCCGGGATCAGAGATGCTTCGGCCTGGGCTTTTCTACTCAGCACGATTTGCTTAAAGCGGTCACGGTCGTTGAAGTCTACCCGTGTCATCACATCATGCAGAATATCCAGCAGATCCCCGACCTGTTGCACGGTGGCCTTAGACCGCACGATGTTGTACGTTGCGGCGTCATCCTGGCCTTGCATCGCGTTAATGAGGGTGGAAACGCCGATGCCGCCGGTCTTCTGGCCGATGCGTTGTGTGAGGCTGACGTAATCTTCACGCTCGGTTCCCATCTGGAGCAATGCCGCGTTAAACATCGATAAATACGGCAATTGCTCCGCTGTGAGTGCCCGCAGGTCAAACGCCAGATCCAGGTAAAAAATACCGTTCGTCGCCAGATCATGATAAAGCAACGGCTCGCCATCAAGCTCTGATTGGGCAAGTGGCACCGTCCGAACAGAGCGGTCGATGTCATCCAGCGTCAGGCTGGGGATTAACGCCAGGTCTTCCGGCGAATCCGGTGTGTTTTGCATCTCACGGAGTTTGGCCGTCTCGGCAATCACCGCCTGGATGTCGTCCTCACTCATGGCGGAGCGGGCTTTTGCCAGTCGTTCACGCTCGGCTTCTGCACGGCGTTTCCCCAGGTCGGCATCCGGCGTTAAGATGACGGTAGAGCGGTGATCATTTTCCAGCAGATACTCCCGGATCAACCCTTCGAAATAATTACCCTGCGCGACCTTCTGCTTGATGGCCTTCAGCGGGGCTTCGAATGCCAACGGCGCGACCGGATCACCGCCATATAACCAGGTATTAAAC
Source organism: Anaerolineae bacterium (assembly GCA_034437535.1). GTDB lineage: Bacteria > Chloroflexota > Anaerolineae > Aggregatilineales > Phototrophicaceae > J038. The sequence goes on from DAOTTZ010000032.1 coordinate 3,229, forward strand.
GACCGGATGCACATCAGCAAGCCACGCGGATAACCGCCGGTGTTGAACTCGCGCAATTGGAACTCAGTGGTGTTCAACGACGCTTCCACCTGGCCGGGGTCGATGCCGTTATCGGCTAACTGGCCTAAAGCTTCCAGCACCAGCGGCGCGACCTTTTCGGTATCTTCCACCTGCACACCGCGCAAGCCGGTGGCGAAGTGCATCTGGCGCATCCCGGCGTTGAACCCACCGCCGGCGGTATTTTCACCCAGTCCGCTATCCAGCAGAGCTTTTTTCAGCGGAGCGGCCTGGGTGCCGAGCAAGATATGTTCCAGGATGTCAAAGCCGAGCATCAATTCGATGTTATCGGGTTCCGGCAACAGCCAACTGACTGTCACCATCGCACGCGGGTCATCGGAATCACCAGCGTCATAAGATGCGACGGTCTCGCGGGGTTGATCGAACTGTGCTTGTAGTGCGATCTGTGAATCCACGTCAATCGCGTCAAATTGGCTCAGGTATTCATCCAGCAGACGCAAACGTTCAGTGGGATCATCATCCCCATAGAAGAAAATTCGGGCGTTAGAGGGATGATAGTAGGTCTGGTGGAAATGCTTAAAGTCGTCATAGGTCAAGTCCGGGATGGCTTCCGGGTCGCCGCCACTATCCACACCATAGGCAGTATCCGGGTAGAGTGCGGTTTGAGAGATACGCTGTAGGTTATCATCCGCGCTGGAATACGCGCCTTTCATCTCATTGTAGACCACGCCTTTGTAGGTCAGGTCGCCGTCTGGCTCGTCCAGTTCGTAATGCCAGCCCTCCTGTTTGAGGATGTCCGGTGAAATACGTGGAAAGAAGACCGAATCCAGGTAGACATCGACCAGGTTGTAAAAGTCCTGTAGGTTCTGGCTGGCGACCGGATACATGGTCTTGTCGGGGAAGGTCATCGCGTTGAGGAACGTCGCCATCGAACCTTTGATTAACTCGACAAATGGTTCCTTCAGCGGGTACTTGCGCGACCCGCACAACACCGAATGCTCCAGGATATGCGCGATGCCGGTAGCATCCGGCGGCGGCGTGGCGAATGTGACCGCGAAGACCTTGTTTTCATCGTCGTTTAACAACGAGAGCAATTCTGCGCCGGTCTTCACATGGCGATAGATTCGCGCTGTGCTGTTGGCCTCCGGCACATCTTGTTCACTTACCAGTTCAAACCCATGAAGGTTCTCAGTCATGGCTTACATCCTCTCCTAATTATCTGTCAACAGGATCGCACTTCAAATAAAATGTTTACATCCGCTCCGGGGCAGACATGCCCATGAGAGCCAGCACACGCTTCAACGTCACCGCCGCCATCTTGTAAAACCGCAGGCGGGCTTTCGCCACTGCCGGATCGATGCCTTCCCCGAACACACGCACCCGGTCATACATCGGGTGGAACTGATTCGCCAGATCAAGCGCGAAGTGGGCGATGGTATGGGGCGATAGATTATCTGCCGCAAAGGCCACGGTCTCCGGTAGTTTCAAGCACAGGCGTACAAAATCCATCGCTTCGTCATCCAGCAGGCGTAGATCTGCCCCGGCATCATCAAACGCGCGAGCTTGTGCCTCCCGGAAGATCCCCAGGCAACGGACATGGGCATACTGAATATAATAGACCGGGTTTTCATTGCTCTGCTGGACGGCCAGATCAGCATCGAAGGTGAATTGTGATTCTGGACTGCGATGAAGCATGAAGTATTGGATGGCATCCGCACTGGTCATATCAATCATCTCGTCCAGCGTAATGTAATCTGCCTTGCGCGTACTCATCTTCATCTCTTCCCCACCCCGCCGCAAGTGAACCATCTGCATAAAGACGACGTGCAGATGATCGGTACGGTAGCCGAGTGCTTCCAGGCCGAGCCGGACGACCTCCGCCTCTTTTTTATGATCCGCGCCGAGCACATTAACCAGCAGGTCAAAGTCGCGCTCTACCTTGTTGATGTGATAGGCAATATCCGGCAGAGTGTAGGTCGGTTCGTCGTTGCTCCGCACGACAACGCGGTCTTCGTCGTCGCCCATTTTGGTCGACCGGAACCAAGTGGCCGGCGGTAGATCTTTGTTGAGTTCTTTGACTTCATCGTCCTCTTGCTCTCGCACTGGCGACCGGTAGATATAGCCGGCCTCATCCAGCCGCTTGAGCGCGTCTTCGACGTGACCGTTTTCGATCAGCGTGATCTCATTGAAGAAGACATCATGCTGAATGTTAACCCGGTCGAGTGTTTGGCGGATCCACTCGAAGATACGCGCTTCGGCGTATTCCTTGAACGGTTGCCAATCGGCATCTTTCAGGCTATCGCCCTTCTCCGCCGCCAGTGCTTTAGCGAACTCGACCAGATAATCACCCTGATAATGGTCTTCTGGCAGGTCAATCGACTGGCCCAACGCCTGCAAATAGCGGATGCGAAGACTTTCCCCCAGGCGGCGCATCTGCCCGCCGGCGTTGTTGAAGTAATACTCGCGGGTGACCTCATAACCGACGGCTTCCAACAAACGAGCAATACCTTCCCCCAGGATCGCGCCACGTGTGCGGCCAATCGTGATGGGGCCGGTTGGATTGGCACTCAGGTATTCGACCTGTGCGGTCTTGCCCTCGTGAAGATTCAATTTGGCGAAGGTCTCGCCGGCGTCGATGGTCGCGTCAATCTGCTGATGGAGCCAGCCCGCATCCAGCCGGATGTTGACATAACCAGGCGGGGCAACTTCAACCGCACCGATAAAATCCGCCTTTGGCATATGATCCGCGATGGCCTGGGCAATATCCAGGGGCTTACGGCGGGCCAGCTTGGCCGATGCCAACGCGACCGGCGAGCCATAATCCCCCTGCGCCGGTGACTTCGACGGGATGACCGGGATCTGTGGCATGTCAAATTCGGGTAGATCATCCGCTTCTTGGGCGGATTGAATGGCGGTCTTGATGAGATCAGCGATTTCGAATGGAATCGGGTTCAATGGTTTACACTCCCTTATAGCCCCTGATAATTTAAGATTGTAACAAACTCACCGTTGTGCGTTAAGACTTCGATTCGTCCGTCCGGGCCGATCTTGACGGCTGGTTCGATCAGCACTTCGACCGCCGGACGTGCGCCGACTGGCTCCGCATGGCCGTGTAAACGCGCCCACACCCGCTGGTAATCCACCTGCCACGGTTCGATCACCACGTCGAAGAAGCCGCGATGCTCTAAGCGGGCGACGAGGGATGCTTCGTCATGGGTTCGGCCCGGCATCCAGGGGGTGCCGATGCGGTTGGTGGTCAGCAGAACGCCGCCGGGTCTTAGCACCCGCGCCATCTCATCCAGCGCGGAGTCAGGATCTGAGAAGAACTCCAACGCTTCCAGGCAGGTCACTGCGTCGAAACTATCATCGTGGAACGGCAATCCCTCCGCCGGGCCATAAACCCAGGTCACACGGTCGCCATCGGCGGCGAATTTGGCCTGGGCATGATCCATCATCCGGCGGCTGAGATCCAGCCCGATGATGCGCCCCTGGAACAACACATGATTCAGCAACGCCTCCGGCAGGCGTCCGGTACCGGTGGCGACATCTAATACCATTGGCGACTGGTGCGGTGCCAGCAAGCCCATTAGCGGCTTTGCCAGCAGAACATGGTCGTATTCCGGGCTGAATTCTTTGACGGTATCGTAACGCGGGGCGAAGCGATCATACAACCAGATGACGACCCGCCGCCCCAGGTAAACGCCTTCCGTTTCATAGATCAACCACCACAGCAGAAATCCACCCAAGCCGACGGCAACCAATGCCAGCCAGATCACGCCAGCAGGCCCTTTTCCCGCAGGTAGGTCTCACAACTGGCGATGCCGTCTTCCAGGCTTACCGATGGCTCCCAGCCGAGTAGATCGTGGGCTTTGTCCATCTTGTAGGTGATGTAATTGAGCAGAAACGGCACCAGATCCCGCGCATCTTTGACCGGCGACCCGGACGACCCGAAGAAGGACAGCACCGGCGCGGCGGCCCGTGCCAGGATGGGCGGCACACCAATCCAGGTCTGACGATCTAGAAATTGCTCGGCATACCCACCGAGGAAGTCGCGCCAAGTCGGTGATGGATCTGGTGTGCAATTGAACGCCTGGTTGCTGGCGGCAGGATGAGCTGCCAACACCAGACAGAGATCGACCACATCATCGACATGAATTGGATAAGCGGACCCACTGCCATCGCCGATCCAGATCGGCCCACGCTTTGCCAGCCGGAACATTTGCCGCGTCCACATGGAGCTACGCGGGCCGTAGATCATGCCGGGGCGGATGATCCTGTAATCCAACCCGTGCCGGTTGCTCACATCACGCACGGTCTTTTCTGCCCCGACTTTGGTGATGTGATAGGGATCTTTCCCCGGATCATACGGGTTGGTCTCGGTTACGTCAAAGCGATTGCGATACCCATAGACCGAGATGGTGCTGACGTGGATAAAGCGTGTGACGCCGTTTTCCGCCGCAGACCGGGCGACATTATACGTGCCGTGCATGTTGACCGTCGATTGCTTTTCTTCCGACCCACCCAGGGCCGCCGCCGCATGGAACACGTAATCAACACCCTGGGTAAGATCATGCATCCGGTCACTGTCGGTAATATCACCGATGACGGTTTCAATGTGGTCGCGCTCTCTGATGTAGGCGTCGCGCTCTGGGCGGCGGGCCAGCCCGCGCACCTGCGCACCTTCTTTTGCCAGGCGGCGGGCCAACGCCCCGCCCAGGAAGCCCGTTGCACCGGTTACAAGAACCGTTTTGCCGGTGAAGTCCATAACATTCTCCTAAAGTTATCGCTATTGTGAGCAGACACAATCAGCGGTATGGTAATTTTACTTATCGATTCTGCACCAAACGATTGAAGGTTAACATGGTCATTCCAATAGACGACCTAGCCGCCTTAAACCGCCAGCTAGAGGCCGAACCACCGCAGTCTATCTTACGTTGTGCGGTCGAGCGTTGTGGGGAACGTCTGGTTATCGTGACGAGCTTTCAACACACTGGCATCGCCACCATTCATATGATGCAGTCCATCGCACCACGCACGCCGATTATCACCCTGGATACCGGCTTACTGTTCCCGGAAACACGCGATCTGATGGATGAGATGGAAGCTCGCTTTAACCTCAACTTGATCCGTGTGCGCCCCCAACAGACGGTCACCGGGCAAGCGGCGGAATACGGCCCGAACCTGTGGGATCGTCAGCCGGATCAATGTTGCCATCTACGAAAAGTGATCCCGCTGGATAATGCCCTGCGGCCCTATCAAGCATGGATCACCGGATTGCGGCGGGATCAATCTACCCACCGGGGCAACACCCCCATCGTCCAGCGCGACCCGAAACGCTGGCCCATGCTCAAGATCGCGCCGTTCGCCACCTGGACGGCGGAGATGGTCGAGATTTACATCCGGGCGCATGACCTGCCGTATAACCCGCTATACGATCAGAATTATCTGAGCATCGGTTGCCAACCCTGCACACGCCCGGTCGATCCATCTGAGGACAGCCGGGCCGGACGCTGGGCCAACAGCGACAAGATCGAGTGCGGCATCCATAGTGATTAACTCAAGAGAAGATCCTCGCGAAATTGCATCGCGTAGAGCTTGGCATACAGGCCATCCTGTGCCATCAGGTCATCGTGTGTCCCTAGTTCGATGACCTGGCCTTTATCCAGCACGGCGATGCGATGCGCGATGCGGATCGTGCTCAAGCGGTGGGCGATCATCACGGTGGTGCGGTTTTCCATCAACCGGCTCAGGGCTTCTTGTACCAGATGCTCGCTCTCGCTATCCAGGCTAGAGGTCGCTTCATCTAGCAAGAGGATGCGCGGATCTTTCAGGATGGCTCTGGCAATCGCCACCCGCTGACGCTGGCCGCCACTGAGCTTGATCCCGCGCTCGCCGACAATCGTATCGTAACCGTTCGTCAACTCCAGGATGAAGTCGTGGGCATTGGCCGCTTTAGCCGCCGCCATCAATTCGTCTTCGGTCGCATCCAGCCGACCATAACGGATATTCTCGCGGATTGTGCCACCAAATAATAACGTCTCTTGCGGTACGATGCCGATCTGCTGGCGCAGGCTGGCCTGGGTGATAGTCCGCAGGTCCACCCCATCCAGGCGCACCGCACCTTCGGTTGGATCGTAAAAACGCGGGATCAAGTTGAACAGGGTGCTTTTCCCGGCACCACTAGGGCCGACGAGCGCGACGATCTCGCCCGATACAATGTCCAGGTTGATACCGTGTAACACCGCTTGATCTTGTTCGTAGCTGAACGACACGTTATCAAATGTGATCCGCCCCTCTGCCCGCTGGATCGTCTGGGCGTCGGGTTGGTCTTTTACTGACGGTTGTTCGTCTAGCAATTGGAAGACGCGCTTAGTAGACCCCAGGGCCTGCTGAAACGACGTATATAAACCGACCAGCGCGGCGAAGCTCCCGGCTACCGTCAGGCCGTAGATTAAGAAGGCGATCAACTCGCCCGCATCCAGCCGGCCATCGATGACTTCGCGCCCGCCAAACCACAGGATCAACGACAACGCACCAAAGCCCAGGAAACCGATCAATGGGCCGAAGACCGCCCGCACCCGTAAGAGCCGCACCGCCGCCCGGAAGGCCCGGTCAATCGCGCCATTGTATCGCTGGATCTCGTGCGGTTCGCGCACAAAGCTCTTGACCTCCCGAATGCCCTGGAACACTTCTTCAGCGACAACGGTCGAATCAGCGATTTCGTCCTGGACTTCGGTACTGATCCGCCGGAGATAAAAGCCAAAGATGAACGCGATGACCACGATCACCGGGATCAACACGATGATAAACAACGTCAGCCGCACGTTGAGCGCGAACATCAAGATCACGGAGCCGAACATAACAAAGGTCTGCTGGAGCAATGTGTTGACGTTGTTCGTCAACACCGTTCGCATCACGGTGACATCCGACGAAATGCGTGAGACCAACTCCCCGACGCGACGATTGACAAAAAAGCCGAGTGATTGATTTTGCAGGTGGTTATAAAGATCCAGCCGCAGATCAACCACGATTCGCTCCCCGACGTAATTTAAGAAGTACGTCTCGACAAAGCTGGATAACGACCGGAGCAAAAAGACAAAGAGCAAAAAAATTGTGAATTGATCCAGCAAGGCGATATCACCCTGGCCGAGGACGCTATCGACCACATCGCCGACAACCAGCGGGAACACCAGGCTCAAGCCAGCACTGACGGTCGTGGCAACCAATGCGATAACGACCAGTTTCCAATAACGTGCCAGATAAGCGACCATCCGCCGCCATTGAACGCTTCCTTCCGGCACCTCACGGTCTTCATCAGTCGCCGGTTGGCGTCTTCTTCGCATCATGGCGTTTCATCTTTCTTGTTTTGTTCGTAATGTCACAATTATCGGAGAGAAAGTATAAGCGGTGCAATAGAAGGGCCGGATGTTCAGCGGTTTTTCATCTAAAGCGTAACGCGGTTTACTGTGTGGATTGCACCTGACTGATGACGACGCCCTGTGTATCCACCGGAACGGCCCAGGCCTGGGCGGTGATGCCAGCCCCACGCAAGGCCAGTGTCAGATCTTCCGCCAATTGTTGCTGACGGTTCGCCAGGAAAATGACGAAGGCCGGGCCACCGTTGACCGGCAACACGAGATCGGCCTGATAGTGGTCGGCCAATTCCAGCGCGAGGGTGTACCCTGGCACCTGCGCGACCATGTGCGCGTGCAATGCGTGATTTTCCCCCAGGCGGGCCAGCAACGCACGGTCTCCCTGGCGCAGAGCCTCGATGAAAAGTGGTAAACGGGCCACCGCCGACGCGGTAATCGGGATGCGTGGTGGGCGGTAATCTGCTTGATGTGGTACGACAGCGACCAGAGTCAAAGGGGCCGCCGGGAGCGTCCGCCAGACGACACCGGCTTCGTCCTGTGCGGCCAACCCAAGCCCGCCATCCACTGCCGCTATCACCGCCGCCACCGGCGCAGACTCGGCGGACAGAGCCAACACATGTTCCCGCGCATCGGGCGACCCCAGCAGGAAGTTGGCCCCCATCACCCCGGCGGTGTGCCAGGCAACCGACGCCCCCAACTCCGGCGGAATGGCGTTATCTACCTGGATAGACAACCCCAGAACGGCGCGTTCCTGACGCTGGAAAGCGCGGCTGAGTCCACGCACGACCGGATGCAAGAATGCCTGGCCGTCAAAACCGGGGCCGTCGTGCTGTAAGTCGAGGGTGTACCCCGGTTGTTGGCTAATCTGGACGGTGGTGTATAGGCGGAGGGCTAACCCCAGGCTATGAAACGCCGGGCCGAGGCCGGTTATTGTAGCGGGCAGGCGGATCCGTATCTTTTGCATCAGACATCGACGACCGGCAAGACAAAGGTAAACGTACTGCCCTCACCCAGGTTGCTCGCCGCCCAGATCTCGCCGCCGTGTCGTTTGATGATGGTGCGGGTCAACGTCAGGCCCAAGCCGCCCCCTGGCAGATTCCGCACGTATTCAGCCTGAGAGCGGTACAGGCGGTCAAAGACCAGATCAAGCTCATCGTCGCCGATGCCGATACCCCGGTCGGCCACACTACAATAGATCTCATGGTCATCGCCCCAACCATGAATGACAACCGTCTGCTCTGGGTACGAGTAAGACACCGCGTTGTGCAACAGGTGATAGATGGCTTGTTCCAGTCGTTCAGGGTCGCCCATGACCGTCGGCATCGGATTTTGCACCGATGTGGCGATGACAACCCGGCTTTCCGCCGCCAATGACGCCACGCGATCAACCGCCGCGTTGATGATCTCGCGCAATTGAAGCGGTTTATGCTCCAACGGCATCCCGGCTTCGATCCAGGCCAGATCAACCAACGAGCCGATCACATCATGTAACTTGCTCGATGTTTGGCGAATCCGGGTGAGGAACTTCTGCTGGTGTTCGTTGAGGTCACCAAACTTGGCGACCAGATCGGCAAAGCCGGTCATGGCAGAGATGGGATTTCGTAAGTCATGGCGGATCGCCTTAATCAAGGCTTCGCGGCGGTTATCCAGGTCACGGCTTTCAGTCACATCTTGCAGGATGACGATTCGTTCGCCATTTGCCAGGCTGGTGCCGATGCCGACCGCTAAGCGTCGGCGGGGCAAGTGAACATCGAGCGTTTGATCGCCTTCCCGGCTGAATAGATTGACCAGTGCGGGCCGCAAGCGGAAGATCTGCTTGACCGGATGGCCGATCACATTTTCTGGTGCTTCCCCCAGCAGGGCCGCCGCCGCCGGGTTGATGGCCTTGAGGGATAGATCAGAGGCCGCGACCAATATTCCATCAGAGACACTGCGGAATAGAATATCTTGTATCGTAGGTGTTTCTTGTGTTGGTTCGGCCATAATAACAGCTTAATCGTCTTCGGCTTTGACGTCGATTATAACCCGTTTAGTCTCACCCGTCGCCGTTGGCTTCGGCGGCCTGACCGTCTGCGGCAGAGTCAGGGTCGGGGCGTCGGTCGTCATATCCTCGACCAATTGCCAGCTTGCATCCCCCCCCAGGTTGACCGTATAGCCGGATGGAAAGGTGACGCGGGTGCCGGTATCACTGCGGCGGACTTCTACGCCGTGTTGGCGGATCGTAACCGGGTGGCCCCAGTGGAACGGCCCGCCAGTATACAATCGCCGGTCGTTGACGATCTGCACGCCAAGCACCCGTAGCAATAGATACAGCGGCACGATCCCGCCGATGTGATGATCTTCCCCGCGCCCGATTGGTTGGTCGGCGTGATAGAATTCGCTGAAGGTCTTCTGCTTTTTCAGGACGGCGGTCTGTGTCGCCAACAAGGTCTTGATTAATCGAGATGCCAACCCATGTTTTCCATTGGCTAGCAAGCCTTCGCCGATCAACGTGATCCAATACGGCCATACCCCGCCCCCACCCCGCCGGCTGGATGCGTCAAAGGCCGGATCTTGTGCAGAAACGATGGTCATGCCCTGGGGCCGCCAGAAGTGCGCTTCATCGGTCAGCAGGTCGAGCAGTGGCTCCAGCCGATCCTCCGGCAGACCTTCCAGCATCAGGGGCAAAAGCGCGTTAATATCCAGCCGAGTGTAATCTACAGTATGTGCCTGGAGCTTGAACACCCGGCTCAGGCCGGAGGATGTGATGCGGTCTACCCGCTGATAAAGGCGGGTACTCAAGACAGTGCCGGCACTATACCCCCACCGTTCCTCTGAGATTTCGAGCGTTTCAGTTTGCTCCTGGCCGTTTAGATCGACGCCGACCAGCGTAATCGTCCCACTGGGCGGACGGCTGGCACCGCCGCGCAAGCGCACGATCACCCGGCTAGGGACGTCCAGTTCCAGCGCGATGATGTGCTCTTCGTCGGCGCGGGTTTCCGGCAGGATTTCAACATAAGGGGTCGCCCGGTCGTTATCCCGGTCTTGATAAGCATAGCGGTTGAGTTCATCACGCCACAACCGCGCCAGATAGGTCTGCAAGCGGCCCAGGCGATTCGTCAGTTCATACGCACCTGGGTTGCCGATCTCACGCGCCATCGCGGATAGGGCCGCACATTCCGATAACATATATGCGGCCAGGTCGGGTGTTTCCGACAGATGAATCGCGGCGTTCTGCGCCCAGGACTCTCGACTGCCGAAAGTCGGCCAGAACACATACCCGGTCTGTCGCTCGGCCTGATACTCCGGCATGGTGTCATAATCGACATCGACTTCTTCCGACGACCACTGATTGAAAAACTTGAGCAAAGGCGGGAAGACCGATTCGATGAAGGTCAGGTCTTCCGTCAGTTGGTAGATATTCCATGCCAACCGCGCCAACACTGGCAAGCACAGCAGGTCTTCTCGCTGGCCGCCCAGGCCCGGTGCCAGGTCAATCGTGCCGTCCTCCGCCTGGATTGAGAGGAAATTCCTCACGATCCCCTTGGCCCACTCCGGCTGGATCGTCGCAACGGCCAGGGCCGCCAGGTAAGCTTGATGCACGGTCATGCCGTTCCAGCCACGCGGATAATCGGTGGCATCCCCCCGCTGGCTAAAGCCACGATCTGGGCGGCGGGTCGTCACGAAGACCGGGTACGGCAGGTCGCCTGTCGCCCGTAAGAACCCCTGAACCAGCACCCGCCCGCTAAACGCAATGGTCGCGTCCTGGTCGGGGTCACCGGTCGTCACATCTGGAATCGCCATCGCCGCTTCGGTCAGCGCGGTGATCTGCGCGTCCCAATCTTGCGCCAACCACCATTCCGCCCGGTCGAGCGAATCCGCCATCTTGCCCAGACCAGCGTGAACCCAGCGCAACGGGATCGTTTCCCCGGCAGGGACGGTCAAGCTGTGGCCGACTTTGGCTTCGCGCTGGCCGTCTCGCAAGACGACACGCCCACCTTCTAACAGCGTGACCGGCTCTAACCGTTGTAATCTTCCCATCGAAAGCGCGTCGGTGCCATCTGCCAATGCCATGATCGCCAGTGGCAGATCACGGGTGTCGTTACTGACATGCGCGAACAGATCAACCCGAACGGTTAAATCCTGTGCGCCTGTGTTCTTCAAGTGATAGCGCACACCGAATGCATACGATTCCATGCACCAGTGTTCTGCGGTTAATTGCAAATCTGGCGTGATCATCGCTTGCGTCTGGATGTAAGCTGGCGCAAAGGTCACCACAGAAGGCGCGACGGCATAAGCCTGCATCTGGTGGATGCTCCGCCCGTCCACCTGCCACATCGGGATGATATTTGCCATGCCGACACGCCCGCCATAGGCAGTCTGCAAAGCCAGGGCGGGGTCATCAACCGCGCCCAGTGATAGCACCCACACCTGGTCATCCAGCGGATCAACCGTACTTAAGCGGGCATCTGCCGCCAGGTGCAAGGTATAGGGTGCTGTCACATCTAACCGCCAACGTCTTAAACCAGTCATTCGTCCCCCTCATCTGCGGGGTCAACCCGCCGCCAGGTGCCATCCGCTTCTTCAAAAATGTACTCGAATCCTTCCCGACTCCGCAGGATGTGTTGGCCGGCACGCTGTACGAATTCCCCGGCACTGTTGACGCTCCCATTGAAGATGTAGCGGTAGCGTGTCCAGTGGCCGTATTCAGTATCTAAGGCCCAGCCTAGTGCATCCTGAATCGTGTCGTTCTCTCGCCACAGTTTACCAAATCCTCGAATGGGTTGCACCAAGTCTTGCGGCGGTTGGATGTCGGGGTCGGTTTCCGGCATTCCGTCGCGCCAGGTGTCGTCATAAATTGACCAGACCCCGGTTTGTCCGTCTGGATCATCGTAGATCATCACCCAGATCTCGCCGCGTGGTTGCAGGTAGAACATGCGCCCGCCTTCGAAAGCCTGCTCACTGACGATGATGTCTTCTGCGACTGGTGCCGGGACTGGATCCGGCGTGATGGTCGGGGTTGGGGTGGCAGGAACCACCGTTGACTCCGGCAGGGTTGGCGTCAGCGTCATTGGCGTCGTCGGGGTTGCGTAGGCCAACGCGGTAGCGGCTGGCTCGCTCACGCCGGTTGATGGGGTGGCCGTTATTACGCTCACACGGGTGACTTCCAACGTCACCACGCGGGTGACCTCCATCATATATTGGACTTCACGGGTTTGTTGGCACGCCCCCAGGATTATCAAAGTCGCCAGCGCGATGAGACCGGCCAAAGGAGTTCGCATTCAATAATTGCTCCAATTGACTCAAATGCATTGTTGGATTGTAGCAGAGCGCAATCGACTTGCAAGTCAAGCGGTGCATGAGTCCTGTTGCGTCAGGTAATCGGCGAGTGAACGCCCGATAAGATCGTGCCCGGCCTGGTTGGGATGCGTATCATAGAGGTAAAACAACGGGTCGGTCGCGCTGACCGCCGATTGCATAATCGGTGTCATATCGAAGAACAGAAAGCCTTCTTGCTCCGCCCGCGCCGCGACAGCATCGCGGGTGTTGCCCAACCGGCTCATCACAGCATCGAAGGATTGATCTTGTAACGCGAAGTCCACATTACCGGCAGAGGCTGGCCCAATACTCCGTTCGTCCATCAGATGGGGCCGGTGTTCTTCAATAATGTAAGGGGCGTAGATATGGCCTTTGGTGGGCAGGTACATAATCACGACGCAGGCATCAGTCACCGCGTCGATCTCTTGCCAGGCATTCGCGGTGATGTTCAGGGCTTCGTCCTGGGCGATGTCTTCCGTCGCGACGTTGAGATTCCACAGGTACGGTTCGAAAAAAGCAATTTCGACCGTGTCATCACCGTCAATGTTGAGGCGCATGGGGTACCGGAATGGCCCAGGATGATCGTGCTCAAACGTCCAACTATCGGTCGTCCAGCCATCGTCTACGAAGATCTCGCGGGCCAGTGCGGGCAAGTCAAACTCTTGACCGCGCCAACCTTCAAAGCTCACCGCGTTGGAGAGGTCGTTGCCTTCGAAGAAACCAATGACCACAAAATCAGGATCAGCAGTCGCGCTGTATTCCTGCATAATGATAGACTGCTCTACCGGACCATACCCGCGAAAGCCCATGTTGCGCGTTGGCAAGCCACTTTCCGCCGCCAGCACATCGGGCCAGGGCAAGGCCACGTTCGATCCTTCGGTGAACGAATCACCCAGGGCCAACACAGCGTATTCTTCAGCGGGTTGGGCTGGCACACGGAAGCCGTCCTCATCCCAACGCAATTCATGTTCACTCAGCACCACATAAGGATCATCCGGCGGGGTAATCCACCAGCCTTGATGCTCGAACAAATCACCCATGCCAGCGCGATACTGGATTTCACCAATGTTCAAATTGCGTGGGCGACCATCATCATTGCCGGCTAGCAAGGGCAACGCAATCTGCAAAATCAAGAACCCCATGGCGATCCCAAACAGAACCAACAAGCCATTCGCCAACCAATTTTTAACTGAAGACATGGTATCTATCACCTGTGATATAGCAAAAACGCCGTTTTCATCTTGAAACGGCATGGAATTGTTGTTGAGTATAGCAATAGCCCCGGCAGAGTTCAATCCTCACCGACCGAACCCTGTGAAATTTTGCGCGAAAGCCAATCAGGGTTACAATCAGGCTCGATTTAGATTAAACTCTGAGCGTTTCTGCACAGGTCTGGAGTGAATTACATGGAAGGAAAACGTACCCAATGGTATGTCATTGGGATGGCCTTGAGCCTTGTGGTGGTCGTCCTGCTGGTTTTAATGGCAATTATCTTTACATATGTCTTGACGGTCGATAGCGGTGGGGACACCGAAGAGTCAATCACAGAGGTGATGGAAGAAGCGGAAACCACACCCGAAGCAGATGAAGTGACCGTGATAGACGAAGTGGATCCGGTCGAAGTCACTGAGGAACCGGTTGCAGTCGAAGCGACTGAAGACCCGGAAGCCGTCGAGGAAGCCGAAGACGACACAGCGACTGAAGACCCGGAAGAAGTCGAAGAAGTTGAAGAAGAAGCCGAAGACGACATGGCGACCGAAGAACCAGAAGAAATCGAGGAAGAGGACGAAACTGCCGAAGCGGAAGACACCACCGAAGAAACGATGGCATCCGGCAATATGGAAAGCTATGAGGTGACCGCCGAAGATGAAAATACGATCTTCTTCATCACTGATTTTAGCGACCCGACCAATGGTGAGCGCATGTTTAACGAAACGTATGAGGTCGAAATGGCCGACGGGACAATCGGCGAATGGGCCTGCTCTACCTGCCACATGGTGAACAACAATGATGTGGGCACCGGCCCCGGTATGCTCAACCTGGCCGACCGCGCCGGCGAACGTATCGACGGAATGCCTGCGCCATTATATGTCTACCGGTCGATCCTCAACACCAATGAATACCTTGTCGATGGTTACGAAAGCGGTGTAATGCCCGTCGGCTATGCTGATGTCTTCACCGAACAGGAGCTTTACGACCTGAGTGCTTACCTGATGACATTGGACGGTGACGAGTCCGAGTCATGAAGCCGAAACCAACTGGCATCACGCTGAACCAGCGCGAAGGTTATCTGGAAATTGAGTGGAACATCGACGAGATGACGTGTCAATATCCGCTGGCACAACTGCGCGAAGCCTGCCCCTGTGTTGAGTGCCGGGGCGGGCACGCCTTTATGGGTGATCGATACGCGCCGGATGACCTGATGACGATTCCGCTCACACCGGCTAGAGATTACACCATCAAAGATTTGCAGATGGTGGGCAATTACGCGCTACAGCCATTATGGGGGGATGGGCACGCTACCGGGATTTATACGTGGGAATATCTTTTCAAGTTATGTCCATCGTAATTTTAACAGCAAGATATTTCACCAATCATTAAAGTCGCTCCTTCAAACTGGGCGGCTTTTTTGTTTGTAATCCCCTAATTGCGGAATTTTCGTATGATTTGCACAAGTATTTACCTCATTTTTCACCCGATTGCCTTTAAGGTTTCTTTCATATTCGCTATAATGGGGTCTGCTAGCTCGATTGAGCTAATCCGTATGTTTTAATGATCACTTTTGAAAGGAACTTTTGAAGATGAAACGTACGAGACTATTTATTTTGGGCATGATCCTGACAGTGGCGACGGCATTGGTTAGCATTGCCCCGGCACTGGCCCAGGACGACAGTCTGCTCATCTGGGCGGATGGTACCCGCGCACCGCTCCTGACGGAATTAGGTGAGCAGTACGAAGCTGAATTCGGTGTCGCGATTGAAGTTCGTGAGATCGGCCTCGGCGATGCCCGCCAGGAATTGCTCAACTTCGGTGAAGCGGGTGAAGGCCCCGATATCTTGATCCAGCCGCACGATAACGTCGGTCAGCTCGTACAAAATGGTGCGATCATCCCGATTGACCTGGGTGACCTGGAAGACCTGTTCTCGCCGGAAGCCCTGGAAGTCTTCACCTATGAAGATCAACTGTGGGCCTTACCCTACCAGACTGAAAATATCGCGTTGATCCGTAACACGGCCCTGGTACCGGAAGCCCCGACTACCTGGCAAGAGGTGACGGAAATTGGCCGCGCCCTGCGTGACAGCGGTGACGCCCAATATGCGTTCTTAGTGCAGACGGGCGACGCTTACCACAACCACCCGATCTACACCGCATTTGGCGGCTACATCTTTGGCCGTGATGGTGGCGCATACGATCCGGGCGATGTCGGCTTTGACAGCGAAGGCGGCCTGGCGGCGGCAGAGTGGTACGGTGAAATGTATGCCGAAGAACTGATGGTGCCGAATGTGGATGACGACGTTGTGTTCAGCCTGTTTGAAGAAGGCGAACTGGCGATGTTCACCACTGGCCCGTGGAACAGCACCCGCATTACCGAAACCGCCGAGCGCGGTGGGATTGACTACGCCATCGACGCCTTACCCGGTGCCGAAGGTGCGCTGGAAGCTGGCATCCCGTTCCTGGGCGGCCAGGGCTTCATGATTAGCGCGTTCAGCGACAAGCAACTCCAGGCGCAACAGTTCCTGTTTGAGTTCATCGCGACGCAGGATGTGATGCAACAACTCAGCGAGCGTTTCCCGGTCTTCGCCGGTGTGACCAGCGACGACCCCAACATTCCGTTGTTCCAGGAAGCAGGTGCCAACAGCATCCCGATGCCGAACATCCCGGAAATGGCGGCAGTTTGGGCCGGTGCCGGTAACGCGCTGACGCTCACCAGCCAGGGTGAAGATCCGATCGTGAGCTTTGAAGACGGTGCGGCGCAGATCCGCGAAGCGATTGTACTGGTTCAATCAGAAGATGTGATCGTCGGCCTGCCCGGTAGCCTGGGCGACGAAGCCGGTTGTGCGAGCGACTGGGACCCGGCCTGTGAAGCGACCTTCCTGGAAGCACAAGGCGACGACATCTACGCGCTGACCGTAACCCTGCCAGCCGGCGAATATGAATACAAAGTCGCTATCGGCGGTGCCTGGGCGGAAAACTACGGCCTGGGTGGCGAAGCTGATGGGGCCAACATCCCGTTAGTGCTGGAAGAAGAGACCGAAGTCACCTTCACCTTCGATTACGCCAACCTGGTCATCACCGATAGCGTGATGGGTGAGCGTATGGCTGAAGACATGGGTGAAGACAGCGGTGAAGACATGGCTGAAGAAGAGGAAGAAGCCGCCGCGCCGGAAGACGTAATGATTGAGTCCGTCAGTGTGCCGGGTGACTACCAAGATGAAGCCGGTTGCGAAGGCGACTGGGATCCCGCTTGTGACGTGACCACGATGGAAGACGCCGGTGACGGCACCTACACCCTGACGGTTACCCTGCCGGCAGGTGAATACCAATACAAGGCCGCTATCAATGGCACCTGGGACGTAAACTATGGTGCCGAAGGTGCGTTCAACGGCGATAACATCCCGTTAGTTTTGGAAGAAGAGACTGAAGTCACCTTCACCTTCGACTCCAGCACCAATGTGATCTCTGATAGCGTTAGCGGCTAGCGTTCCGCTATGAGTCTTCGGAGTCAAGAGGCCAAGTCCGCAGAGGACTTGGCCTTTTCTGAAAATGGACAAAACATGATCTGGACTATCGCAAAGTACCTGGGCCTTATGGTGCTCAATGCCTTTGCGTTAGTCATCGTTTATGCACAAATTCAAGAGGGCGACCCTGGCCTGGGCATCGTATTTGCCATCGTCACACTGGGTACCAACATCATCATATTTGTTCCATCGCTTTATCCGCTCCGTTGGATGACCCCTGGCCTTATCCTGATCGTCTTACTTGTGATTTACCCGGTGTTTTTTACCATCCAAACAGCGTTTACCAATTATGGGGATGGGCACCTGTTCACACGGGATCAAGCCATCGGGTTGATTAGCGAACGGGGGTATGTGCCGGAAGAGGCGATCACATACAGTTATACGCCCTACCGCAGTGGTGAAGAAGATTATGCGCTGTGGTTGATAAATGATGCGACAGGCGAGATCTCCTGGGCGGTGCAGGGAGAGTCGATCCGTCCGGTGGATATAACGCAATTTGGCTTTGCGCTCCCTGGCAACCCGGATTCAAATGGCTTTACAGAGTTAGAACAACCCGGCCCACTTATCGGGGCTATCGGCGGTCAAACGACCGAGTTCGAATTCGATGCACCAATCAACCAGATCGCTGTCACGATGGGGTCACCCGAAGCAACCGAAACTGACGCCCAGTATATCGTCACCGCGACTCAGCAGATGATCTACAATGTTGAGACCGGCCAATCACTGCCGGTGACGGTGTTGCAACGGGGTGACGAGTTCGGCTTTTACTGGGAAGAAGAAGACGGCACAACCTACCTGGCAAGACCGGGAGAACCGATTTACGTCAACAGCCAACCGGCTATCGAGGGCTTCAGCCCGATTTCGATCAGTACGCTGGCTGATGAGGGCATCGAAACCCTGAGTTTCAACGATCCCATTGACGAAATCGAGATTGGATCTATCAGCCCGGTAACGCAGGATGATTTTGGCTCCTTCATCATCCAGCCACAATACATCTTCGACCCGGAAGAAGCCCTGACCCGTGACCAACGAACGGGCCGTCAGTATGACACGACCGTCTTCGAAAACCCGGAAGGCCAATATGCCTACTGGATGACCGAAAGCGGCGGTGCCAGCCGGGTATCGAACGCTATCTTGATTCGCCCGGAGCAAGGAACACGCGACATCGAGATTACCGACCGGCGCGTGCTCAACACGCTGAACATCGACCTGACTGCTGGCGCGACCATCCCGGAGCGCATCGGCCCGTTCGAGCGTTCCAGCGCGGGTGAAGACCTGTACGGGCAAACCGTCGAAGGTGTGACCAACGGCTTTGAGATCGCCCCGGTTGATTTCGAGCAAGAATACGTCCTCGACCCGGACCAGGGCTTGATGATTAATTACGCCAACGGGTTGATCTACGCGGTGACGCTGTACGAAAATGACAATGGTGACTATGGCCTGTGGATGGATAGCGACACCCGCGAACGTGGCCGCATTGATACCATCCTGGCTCGGCCAGAACAAGCGTTGATCGTCAACGGCACCCCGGCAGAATTTGAGGGGTATAATCTGGCGATTACCGACCGGGAACGGGCCGAAGCCGTGCAATTCTTGCAAAATCTGGAAGCGGATTACTTCGGTGCGCCGGATGAACTGGCGACCGAACGGATCGGCATTATCACCCGCGAATTGGGTAAAGCCGGCCAGCCCTTCCTGCTACGGTATGTCTATAACGAGGCCGAGTCTTCTTTTGTCGATCTTTCGACGATTAACGTGGAAGACCTCGACCTGGATGGACTCGATCTTGACATCGAAAGCCCGTACAACGTCCCTGGCTTCCTGGATGCGGTAACTTACCAGGCGGATGACGAAGACGGAGCGTTTATCGGCTCTGAACTGCGCTTTGTGTATAACGAAGTTGAGGAAAGCTGGGTTGACCTGGCAAGCGTCAACACGCAGAACGCCGCCGATGTTTCCGGCGAGACTGTGGCAACCCAGGCTTTAGGGTCAATCCCTGGCTTTGGTGACATCACCCGCGTTAACGAATACCCGGAACAAGGGGTCTTCGCGCCGCAAGGTCTGGTGTATAACAGCGCGGTTAATGCCTTTGTGCAGGGTGATGATGACCTGGCGACCGCCAGCGAAACCGAATTGATCGACGCGGGTGCGACCTACTACGTCTTCGATGAGGTGATCGGTCTTTATGTACCGCCCAGTTGGGCTTACAACGAGACGGAAAATGTGTTTTTCAACCTGTCGGAAGTCGATGTCGAGTCGCTCAACCTGAGCGGAATCAGCCTGCAAGACGTTATCCCGGCGGTCTTTGAAGCCATCGCAGAAGAAGAGATCACGCTTTATACACAGTTCGAATCAACTGCCGCCGGGACGGTCTACGCGCCGCCGGAGTGGGTTTACAACAGTGACGCCCAGGCTTTTGTCGATTTCTCCTCACTGGATGACGAGACGATCACCCGTGAAGAGGTGCAAACGGCTGACCTGAGCAGTGAGGCTTACCAACGGGCCGATTTTCTGCGTTATATCGAAGGTGCGGAAGTCTTCGCGGAGAGCGAACGGTATCTGTACAACAGCGTCGAAAACGCTTTCATCGACCTGAACACCCTGCCCGATGAAATTGACCCGGCGACGGTTGATCTCGCGGCGACCCCTGTTACCGAAATTGACGGGTTGGCCTCGACCGATCTGGTCGAGATCAATGATGTGCGCGGCGCGATCCTTTACGAAGAGACGGCCCAACCGACCTATAATGAGACGGTCGATGCGTATATCTACCTACCGGATCTCGATGACACCACGCTAACCGGCATCGACCTGGGGACATATGATCCTGCTACAGCCAGCATCCTGGCAGAGGTGAACACAGTGCGGGCCGCGCCCAATAGTGTGCGGATCAGTCCGTTGGTCTACATGTCAGAGTTAGAGCGACCGACCCTCGACGGCGACCGCTACGTACTCCAACTGGATGAGACGAACGAACTGACACCTGGTTACCGTGTCAACATCGGGTTGGATAACTTCGCCCGTCTGTTCGAAGACGAGCGTTACTATAGCCCGTTGCTGGATGTGTTCGTGTGGACGGTGGCGTTCGCGTTGCTCTCTGTGTTGACGACGTTCGTCGTCGGGCTGTTTATGGCAATCGTGCTAAACGATGACACCATCCCTGGCAAGAAGATCGTCCGCTCGTTACTCATCATCCCTTACGCCGTCCCCGGTGTGATCGGCATTTTGGTGTGGCAGGGGATGCTCAATGAAAACCTGGGGATCATCACCAATGCCGTCGCAGATGTGTTCGGCCTGCGCCTGACGTGGTTTACTGACCCGACCCTGGCGAAGATTGCGATCATCATCGTGAATCTATGGCTGGGTTATCCGTACATGATGTTGGTCTGTAGCGGTGCGCTTTCCGCCATTCCATCAGACGTGTACGAGGCCGCCGCCGTCGATGGTGCCCGCCCGATGCAACGCTTCTGGAACATCACGTTACCGTTGTTGTTGGTGACGGTCGGCCCGCTGTTGATCGCATCCTTTACGTTTAACTTCAACAACTATCTCATGATCGAGTTGTTAACCGCCGGTGATCCACCAATCCCTGGCACCCCGACTGATGTGGGGTATACCGACATCTTGATCAGTTACACCTATAATCTGGCGTTTGGTACATCACGCGGGGCGGATTACGGTTATGCATCAGCGATCACGCTTGTGATCTTCGTGCTGGTGGCAATCGTCACGCTGTTCCAGTTCCGCTTTACCAGACAATGGGAGGAGGTCGGCGAAAATGTCTGAGGTCAGCCAAAAACAAGATCCGGTCATCGGCAACCCTAGCGGTGGCTCTGGCAACCGGGTCGAGACCGGCATGGTCGTCTCACGCCGGGAGCAATTTACCACGTTGACGCTACGCCTAATCATCATCGCGGTGGCGTTATCGTTTGCGTTGTTCCCGGTCTTGTTCATTGTCTCATCGGCCATCAACCCGACGGGTACCCTATCGACTCAATCGTTGGTGCCTACATCGGTTGATGAAGTCTCCGACGTGGTTGTGAACTTCCGCGCTTTGATGATCGACGAGTTGGATACGTATCCGTTCTGGAACTGGATCTTTAACTCGTTCATCGTGGCTGGAACCAGTACGATTCTGGTGGTGCTCATCACCGCGTTGAGTGCGTATAGCTTCAGTCGTTTCCGCTTTTGGGGCCGGCGTCAGCTTCTGCTGGGCGTCTTGCTCATCCAGGCGTTCCCGAATCTGCTGTCGATGGTGGCGTTGTTCCTCATCTTGTTAGAAATCGGACGAATGGTAGAGACCATCCCGCAAGTTTTACCCTTCCTGGATTTCATCGACTGGGGGTTCCTGTCGATATTCGGGTTGGATAGTGTGGGCGGGTTGATCTTGATCTACATGGGCGGTGCGATGGGCATCAACACCTGGTTGATGAAAGGCTTCTTCGACTCGGTGCCGCGTGACATCGACGAATCCGCCCTGGTGGATGGAGCATCACATTGGCAGATCTTCTGGTCGTTGATCTTCCCGTTGGTGCGGCCCATCCTGGCGGTAGTGGGTGTGTTGGCATTCGTCGGCACGTTCAATGAGTTTGTGTTGGCCCGTATCATCCTGCGTGACCAGGAAAACTGGACGCTGATGGTGGGATTGTTCAACTTTATCAATTCCGACTTTAACCGAGATTGGGGCAAGTTCGCGGCAGGCGCATTGATCGCCGGTACACCCACCGTGATCTTGTATCTCTCTTTGCAGAATCAAATCGTGGGTGGCCTGACGGCTGGCTCAGTCAAAGGCTAGCTTTCATCCACCCGGCAGACGATGGGCGGCGGTCGGCATAGACCGCCGCCTTTTGATTCTTGTCGGCATCAACCGCCGGGGCTGGCGGGGGTCCAGGTCGGGCGCAAGGTGGGCAACGCTGATGGATCATTCTCCGCGTCGGACGGGCTGACGACGTTCTCCGTGTTGAACAACGATGTGTCGTTATTGACCTGAAAGGCTGAAGACGCCAGATTGGTAACGATGGTGTCGGTCGTGGTGTAATTACATTGGCCGGCTTCGGGGATAAAGCCCTCGCGTACCGCGCCTAATGTATCCGACGGGTTGAAGTAGTTATAGACACTCCGCGCTGTTTCCGCAAAGACCGGCAGAGACTCCGGGAAGGCCAGCCATTCTGGTTGATACAAGGCCATGACCATCACATAATCCCCACCCGGTGTGTAGAAGATCCCGGCGTTGGTGTGGGTTGTGTTGATCCAGCCGTGCTTGTGCGACACACGCACATCTGCTGGCACCCCGGCTTTCATCATGCCATCGACGGTATTTTCACCCATGATATACAGTATCTTCCGGCATTCTTGCGGCGTAAACATCGTGCCGAATTCTTCCAACAAGGGGCCACTCTCTTGATACGCACATTGATACATGTCCCCTAATAACCAGCCCATCTCCTCGACGGTGACCTGATTGGTCGGGTCAGGGTTTGATTTTTGCTGGTCGGCATCGGTGATCGGGATCTGCGGCGGGCGGGGTAACGGGGTAGCGGTGGCGACGGCGGTGGTGGTGTCATACGGCGCGGTGATGAAGGTGCGCGTCAGGCCGAGCCGTTGCAAAATCTGCGTGGTTTGCTCCGCGCCGAACAAGGCATCCCCCTGCCCGGCAATTTCCAATAGACGATTGGTGGCTACGTTTTCGCTACAAATCATGGTGTTGGCGATGTCTCGTGCTTCGGTCAGGCTGGGGGTGCCATCCACAGCGGCGAAATAACCAAGCAAAATGGCGATTTTGTTGATGCTGGTGCCACTGAATGCGAACGAACTGCCATAGGCAATGGCTTCGTCCGTTTGCAGATTTTCCAGGTAGAGCGCACCGAATCGCTGGCTCTCCGGCACGAAATCCCGCGCTAAGATGGCGTTCCACAGGGTATCGCCGAGGTTGGCAAAGCCTGGGTTGATCGCTGGCCCGTCGGCCTGGCCGGGCCGACTGCTGGATACCTGCATGGCGGGCGTCGGCGTGAGCGTCGGCTGTGTGCTAAAGTCCAAGGTGGTCACGGCTTCTGTTAAAAATATGTTGCCATCAACCTGTAACAGATTTTCCGCGATCCATGCCTGCCCGTTGGGGCTCGCCGGGAAGGCCACCCGCAACCAGGGAACCTGTGTGTGATAGCCAGTGATTGTCAATAATTCACCAGCGAAAGCCTTACCGACGATCTGATACTCAGTCCCAGGGCCGTAGCGCACGTTGATTTCGCCCTGTACGCTCCCTGTCGGGCCGGGGGGTGTGGTCAGCGTCGGTGTGAGCGTTGGTCGTGGGGGTTCGGCTTCGCCCCCTGCCGCCCCGGAATTCAAGGGCGTTACCTGGAGATCAGGCCGGAGGGTGGCGGTCGGCTCACCAGCAGGTGCATCAACAGGCGGTGTACCCACCGGGGCGACCGTCGCGGGTGGGGCGGCACCGGGCGTCACGGCCTGTTCGGTAAACGGCACCGCGAATACATCACCATAAATTTCAACCAGATCCTGGAAAACCCATCCCTTCGGCGCGGCGGTACCCACCTCCCCCAGCAGAACCCAGGGATACAACTCACTGCGACCGATGACCGGATACCGGGTGCCGTTCTGGATCTCACCGACGAGATCCCCCTCAATATTGGGGACTGACCGTAAATTAGCGGAGATGTAGGCTTCGGCTTCGACACCAGTGGTCTGCCCGGCTACCCATAACGGCCCGGACGTCAGCGCGAGGACAAAAGCGAAAAAGAGCAGTCGTCTCATCATGAAAACTACCTGTAAACTTGCCTAGCTTAAGCGACCGCCATTATAGCACGCCTCTTAAGCGGTGGAACCCGGCGTTTGGCCTATGACTGCCCCCATGCTAAGATAGATTCGTTCATCAACGAGGAGAGACACGCTTGACTCACCTGAAACCCTTCACGATCACGTTCCCACAGGCCGGACGCACAGCCCATGCTCTGCGTGCCCCGAACGGCATCACAGCCGAACAAGCCTTGAACTTGCTAGGCTTAACCGATTATAGCGGGTGCATCGTGCTACATGGCGGCGCGGCGGGGATGTCGCTTGCCAAGCAAGACGCGGTTCGCGCCCTCTTGCGGGATGCGCTGGTGCCCTTCACGGAGGAATATCAGATGTTGGTGGCATTCGGTGGCACACGGGCCGGCGCGATGGCCGCCCTGGGGGATGCCTACCGTACATCTGGCGCGACCTTCCCGCTGGTGGGGTTATGTCCGATCAATGTGGTGAGTTACCCCGGCCACCCGGCAGAGCGACACACCCCGATTCGCCCGATCTTTGCCAATCGCCTGGGTACACCGGCCCGCTATCCGCTTGATCCAGCGTATACGCACTTTATCTTGCTAGAAGACGGAGATTTCGGCGTTGAATCACGGATGATGGTAGAAATTTTGGGTGCCTTCGGCAAGCCGGGAATCTCACTGGTCATCAATGGCGGCCAGATCACCCGTGATGAAGTGACTCGGCAGTTACATCGTGGGCGGGCGGTCATCGTGATCGCTGGTTCTGGCCGGGCGGCAGACGACCTGTTAGACGCTGGCACCAACCTGCGCCGCCGCCAGCCAACAGACGCCGCGATCATCACGGTGCAGATTGATGATCCAGCGGCGTTACGTCAGACGCTGGCGGCACACTTCGTTACCACTCAGGCGCGGTAATCTTTATTCCGATGGCTGATAAGCTTCATCGCCAGAGCCGTTCATGTCTGCGGCATCTTCCGGCTCGTCATCAGCCTCAGCCGGTCGTAAAACCGCCACGCCGACGACCTCATCACCATGATTGACGTTCATCAGTTTGACGCCCTGGGTAGCCCGTCCGGTCTCTCGCACTGCTTCGAGGTCGGTGCGGAGGACAGTGCCAAAGCGGGTCAACAACATGATTTCGTCGTCTTCACATACGGCTCGCATCGCCACGACTGGCCCGGTGCGATCATTCCGGGCGAGTGTCCGCAAGCCCAGGCCATACCGTCCCTGCAAGCTGTATTGATCGACCAGTGTGCGCTTGCCGAAGCCTAACGATGTGACGACGAGAATATGGCTGTGTTCCTCACGGATGATGTCCATGCCTGCACAGGCATCATCATCTACCAATTTGATGGCATTCACCCCCCCGGCCTGCCGGCCCATGACGCGCACTTCGTCTTCATGGAAGCGGATGCTCTGGCCGTTTTCCGTACCGATGATGATATGTTGGTCGCCGTCGCTGTATTTCACCCAGCCGAGATAATCGTCTTCGTTGAGTGACATCGCGATCAAACCGCTGGGGCGCACATCGGCGAATTCTTGCAGATGAACGCGCTTGATGCGGCCCTGTTTCGTCGCCAGGACGAAATACCAGCCCTCTTGCTCGAAGTTCGATACAGGCAAGATGGCCGTTACGCGCTCGCTTTGCTCCAACGGCAGGACGGTATGGATGATGGAGCCGCGATTCGCCCGCCCTGCTTCCGGGATGCGATAGGCTTTTTGCGAGTAGACCTTGCCCCGATCACTGAAGAACAGCACGGTATCTTTACTGTTGGAGAAGAAGACATCCTGCAAGATGTCTTCTTCGTGCGTCGTCATACCGCGCACCCCCTTACCACCGCGTCGTTGCGCCCGGTATTCGCTGGATGGTACCCGTTTGATGTACCCGTTGCTGGTGAGGGTGATCACGATGTCTTCTTCACGAACCAGGTCGTCCTCGTTGAAGTCAGCATCGCCAAAGATGATCTCGGTGGTGCGCTCATCACCAAATTTCTCGGTCAGGTCAGCCAGGTCCTCCCGGATCAAAGCGCGGATTTTACCCGGCGATTGAAGCAGATCTTCCAGATATTCGATGCGCTCGCGCACGTCGTCGTATTCGCCCTGCAATTTTTGCCGTTCCAGGGCGGCCAACCGGCGCAGTTGCATATCCAGGATGGCATCGGCCTGGGGTTCGGTCAGGTCAAAGCGGACTTGTAGTTGTGCGCGTGCCGTCTCAACATCGGGCGCATTGCGGATGGTCTGGATGACCAGATCTAACGAACTGATGGCTTTAAGCAACCCCTCCAGGATGTGAGCGCGTGCCCGTCGTTTGCCCAATTCATATTCAGACCGGCGGACGATGACTTCATAACGATGATCCAGGTAAATCAACAGCGCACGCTTCAGGCTGAGTGTACGCGGCTCCCCGTTGACCAGGGCCAACATCTGGATGCTGAAGGTGCTTTGTAATTGGGTGAATTTGTACAGCCGGTTGAGCACCGTCTGGGGGGTAGAACCGCGTTTGAGTTCCACCACTAGGCGCATCCCTTGCCGGTCGGATTCGTCGCGCAGGTCGCGCACGCCATCCAACCGCCCGGCCCGTACCAGGTTGGCGATACGTTCGATGATGGCCGTCTTGCTGACCTGATACGGAATTGATGTGAAGACCAGCTTCAACATGCCGTTTTTATCTTCTTCGATGTCGTACTTGGCGCGGACGGCGATCCGGCCTTTGCCTGTGGCGTAGGCTTCTTTCAGTTCTTCGTTGGCGATGATCTGGGCACCCGTCGGGAAATCTGGCCCATGCACGAACTGAAGCAATTCATCGACGGTGATTTCTTCGACGCGCTCAAAGTTGTCGATCAAATAAGTGATAGCGGTGTTCAGTTCATTGAGGTTATGCGGCGGGATGCTGGTCGCCATCCCGACCGCGATCCCGCTGGCCCCGTTCAATAGCAAGTTGGGTAGGCGGGCGGGCAGGACAACCGGTTCTTCTTGTGTGCCGTCGTAATTATCCTGAAAATCGACAGTATCCATGTCGATGTCAGACAGCAGTTCGTCGGCTAGTTGGGCCATCCGTGCTTCGGTATAGCGCATGGCCGCCGGGCTATCGCCATCAATTGAGCCGAAGTTCCCCTGCCCATCGACCAGTGGGTAGCGCAGAGAAAAGTTTTGCGCCATACGGGCCATCGCATCATAGACCGCGCTATCGCCATGTGGGTGATATTTACCCAGGACTTCACCGACGATCCGCGCACTCTTTTTGTAGGCGGTGCCGGGTCGAATGCCCATATCATACATGGCGAACAGAATCCGGCGGTGTACGGGCTTCAGGCCATCACGGGCATCCGGCAACGCTCGTGATACGATCACGCTCATGGCGTAATCCAGGTAACTCCCGCGCATCTCTTCGTTAATGTCCATCGTGCGGACGATACCGATGTTATTTCCGTTCTCAAATTCGTCTGCCATAGCTGTCCTCACTACACAAAACACGAACCACCGACATCATAGCCGGTGGCTCGGCATGATTACCGGCTCCGTCTAGAGCTGGGCGAAATGTTGTCGCAAAAAACTTGTTTCAACACGATAATTATACTACAAATCGCGGTTTTTTGCGAGTTATGACTATCCGCCTGTCAGTCAATTATTAATATAAGATTGAATAACTGAAAAACGAAAAACGTGATTTTTCATAGCTGTAACGCGCAAAACTGGCAGTTTGCCTATACAATAGAATGATGATCGCTAGAAGAGACGAGAAAGGAGACGCGGCTTCCTCCACCCGCCCGCCTGAGTAGGTGGTCTCGCCGCAGAATTTCTATGAAACGCGGCTTTCTCATTATAATTTTCCTGTTGTGTTGTGGGCCGATCATGGTCTTTGCACAAGACGATGACTCGGACGATAACCGTGTCATTACGGTCTTCATCGACTCACAATTCAGTGAAGACACCGATGCGCTCAATACCTTGATCGAGCAACTCGAAGTTTTCTTGATCGAGCAAGCCGAAGCGGAGTCACTCAACGTGGAACTGGAAAGTGACCCCGACTTCGCGACGATTTACATCAACTTTGACCTGTTGAGCGATGGCAGTGGGTTGTTCATCGACCTGCTACCGATTCCCCCTGATCCGGGGGTTTTACCGTCCCCCAGCCTGGTATCACATGTCTACAGTGAGTTTCCATTGGGTACAGACCCTGATAACGACCTATGGCCGCAGATCACGACACAGATGGTGTTCGCGCTTAGCACGTATATTCAGGGGGATTGTGAAGCGGCGCAGACATATCTTAGTGCCGCAGTCGATGCCTCCAGCCAATTAGAAGATTATCTCTTCCTGGGCGCACAAGAACAGACAGAAGCCTATGCCATGTTTTATGAGGCCAATTGCGCCCTGGAAGATGAAGATTATGAGACGGCAGAGACGCTCTACCGCGACATCCTGACGTTATACGAAGACAACGACTTCGACATGACCCTTTATGGTTATGAAGCCCGCATCAACCTGGCCTGGGCACTTTATCAACTGGGTGAGACCGACGAAGCCTTTGAGATCGTGCAAGAAGCCAGCGTCGTACAATTCGAGTGGATCGAAGCGGACGCGCTGATTGTAGAGGCCGATATGCTGGCCCAGGAAGAAGACTACACCGCCGCGCTCGACCGATTAGATAGTGCAAGCGACATCATCAACATTGATGATCCCTTCTTGAAGTTAGCCACCGTCCAGATTCGCATCCAGGCGGAGGACTATAAAGGCGCGGAAGGAGAACTGACGCAGATCGAAAAAGAATTCGAAGGTCTGCCAGAATTGCTTTATTATTGGGGTTTATTGGCTTATGCTCAAGACGACTTTGACACAGCCAGTGATTACTTCCAGGATTATATCGGCGTTTCACCCGATAGTGAATTAGCCATAGACGCCCAGGCTTACATCGACGAAATCGAAGGAAGTTAACTGCATGCCGCTTCACCGCTGTCTTCTAATTATCGTTTTGCTTGGCAGGCTGGCCCTGCCCATCACCGCCCAGGAAGACCCGGCTGACACGCCACCAGCATTGATCCGCCTATCGTATTTCAACGCGGTTGATGACTTGTTGGTCGAAGCCTTCTTCGAGCGACTGGAAGCCGTCATGCTGGAATACGATTACACGTTGGATTATGTGACGTTAGAAGACGGCGACCCGCAGATGCACATTCTATTCCGCCCGGTCGCCAACCGGAGCGGCACCGGGCAGACACAGGGCGGCGTGACATACGTCTTAAATCTCTTCGAGTCGCCCCTGCATCAGCTTTCACACGGCCTGCGCCCGGTGCTGACGGATCGCGCTGTCTTATTCAGCGCCGACCCACAATCAAGCGCGGAATTAACCGCCGGCGTTCTGTTATTCATGTTCGAAGAATGCGAGTTTGCAGTCAAGATCTTCGACACGATCATCGAAGATCAAGCCGAAACGATCCCGGCGACCATCGCTACGTTCTATCGTGGCACCTGCGCGGTGATGACAGATGATCAATCCGCCGCGATTACGGACCTGGAAGCGGTGTTATACGACGCGACCGGCGATTATTACGGCTCTACTGCACTGAACCTGGCCTATGCTTACATCCAGGATGACCGGCCACAAGATAGCCACACACTCCTGGAAGATGTCGTCACCAGTTTGGAGACGTATGATGCCGGGTATGCCGACTTTCTGACGGGCAAAGCCGTCCTGCTGGCGCAAGAACTGGAAGACCCCGCTCGCGCTTTGCTCGACCTAGAATTGGCCCTGGCGGCAACCCCAAACTTCGCACCGGCGTTCTTCGAGCGCGGGCGCATCTACCAAGAGCAAGGTAACCAGGAGCAAGCGGCGCAAGCCTTCGCCCAATACCTGGAACTGGCCCCGGATGGCCCCTATGCGGAAGAGGCGCGTGAGTTCCTGGCACCGTGATACGCCTGCTTGCGCTTTTAATCGCACTGGGGGTATCGGTCGTGGAGATCACCGAGGTAATGACGACCGACCGGACGGACTACAGCACCCCACTGGCCCAGATCATCGCGATGAGCCAACAAGCAGACGCCCACGCATTGAACACCGAACACGATCAAGCCATCGCGGTTGTTACTAATGCGCTAGATCAAATCCCTGACGATTACCCCGCCATTCAGGCCATCTTATTGACCCAGCGCGGACGCCTGCGCTTGTATCTGTACGAATGGGATGCGGTACGCGCCGATTATGACGCCGCGCTAGCCCTGGCACCGGATTATGCGCCGGCTTATTTTTATCGCGGGGTGCTGATGTACTCCGTGTTGACCGACCGCATCCCGCGTGAGACAGCCCTGGCCGATTTCCAGATGTATTTGCAACTCGCCCCGAATGGTCGGCTGGCCGCCACCGCCACGCACTATCGCGACATCCTCCAGGCCGAAATCGAAGCACTGGACTCATAGCGAAACGAACTCTTTACGGTATAATATCGACCGTCAAATAATTTTATTCGGATAGGAGTTTTACAGATGCGACTTATTAAAGTCGGGCTGATGGCCCTGATCTTGGTGTTGACTATCGGTGGCGTCAACGCGCAGGGCGGCCCCAACCCACCCCACGACGGCGAATTTACCGTCCCCGGCCTCAATGATACGGTTGAAATCTTGCGCGATGAATGGGGCGTCCCCCACATTTACGCCAGCAACCTGCATGATCTGCTTTTCGCCCAGGGGTATACCCAGGCGATGGATCGTTGGTGGCAGATGGAATTCTTCCGAGCGACGGCCAGCGGCACCATCCAGGAGTTGACCGGCTTCAGCGAAAGCCTGATGGGAACCGATGCTTATCTCCGCACGTTGGGTTTCCGCAACCTGGCAGAGATCGAACTGGAGACCGTGTACACCGACGATGAGATCGCCGGGATGCAGGCTTTCTCAGACGGCGTGAACGCCTACATCATGAGTCGCGATCAAAACGACCTGGCTTTAGAATATCGCGTCCTGGGCCTGACCGGCGTCGAAATTGAGGTCGCACCCTGGACGCCGGTCGATTCGCTCATCTGGTCGAAGGTGATGGCCCTGCAATTAGCCTCTAACCAGGGGGCGGAGCAACGCCTTAGCCGGTTGACGGCCAACCTTGACCCGGCGTTACTGGCGGATTACTTCGTAGATTGGCCGTATGGCGAAAAGCCGACCATCGTGCCGCCGGAAGAACTACCAGTCACCGAAGCGAGTTTACGCGCCAACCGCCCTACCCTGAACGAAGGCGGTGTCTCCGGTGTAGAGACGGCACTCATCGGCGGGTTTGAAATGGATGATTTGCGCCAACTGGCATTCGGCAACGGACCCGGCATCGGCAGTAACAACTGGGTCGTCAGCGGGGATCTGACCGAGACTGGCCTGCCACTGATGGCAAATGACATGCACCTGGGGTTGGATATGCCGTCGATCTGGTATGAGGTCGGCTTGCATTGTATGCCGGTGACGGACGAATGCCCGTATGATGTGGTCGGTCTTTCCCTATCACCATCGCCCTGGGTCATCGCCGGTCACAACGCAGACATCGCCTGGGCCTTGACCAATGTCGGCCCGGATACTCAGGATTTGTATCAGATTACGGTCAACCCGGAAAATGATCTGCAATACGAATGGGACGGGGAATGGCGGGATATGACCACCCGTGAGGAAACGCTGTCCTTCGGCGATGGCACCGAGCCGATCACGTTCATCGTGCGCGAAACGCATCTCGGCCCGATCATCAACGATACGCTGGAAGGTTTCAACAACGATAATCCGCTGGCCCTACGCTGGACGTTGTTCGAACCGAGTACCGTCTACCGGGCGTTTGCCATGTTGAATCGGGCATCGAATTGGGAAGAATTCCGTGAAGCCCTGAGCTACTGGGATAGCCCCTCACAAAATCTGGTTTATATGGATGTCGAAGGCAACATCGGTTACCAGACGCCGGGGCAGATCCCGATCCGTGCGCCGGGCCACAGCGGCTTACTGCCCGTACCGGGCAACAGCAGTGACTTCGAATGGCTGGGGACAATCCCGTTTGATTTGTTACCGCGTGTCTTTAACCCAGAGCAGGGTTACATCGCCACCGCTAATCAGGCTGTGGTGCCGCTGGAATATTACGACCAACTGGCAGAAGCCCTGGCCGACGAATTCGGCGCGGATGCCAATTACTTCATCAGCCAGCAATGGGCTTATGGGTATCGCGGCCAACGCATCAACGAGTTATTGCAGGAACTCACGCCGCACAGCGTGGCAACCTTCGACCAGATACACGGCGACAATATGGACATCAGTGCGCGTGAAATGCTCCCGTACTTTGCCGACCTCGACTTTGAGGACGACACTCTGAACGCCGCCCGTGATTGGTTGCTGACGTGGGATTATCAGATGAATATAGACAGCGGACAGGCCGCGTTATGGGCCGCGCTGTGGTCGAATCTGGTGCAGGAACTCTACAACGACGAGTTCAGCGGCTTCTATTCCGCGACCGGCGATAACGTCGAGATTTGGGCGACACGCCTGCTGATGGATGAACCAGATAATGCCTGGTGGGATAATGTGACGACGCAAGAGATCGAAGCGCGTGACGACATCTTACAGCAAGCCTTCATCAACGCCTTTACCGGTGACCTGGTGCCCCTGCTAGGTGAGGATTACGAAAGCTGGCAATGGGGTGATCTGCATGCAGTGACCTTTATCAGCAATCCGTTAGGCGTCAGTGGGGTTGAGGTGTTCGAGAATCAAGTTAATCGTGGCCCGGCGGCGACTGGCGGCACCAATATCGCCGTCAATGCGACTTCCTGGAATCCTGGTAATGGTAATTTTGCGGTGCGTAGCGGCCCCTCTCAGCGGTCGATCTACGATGCATCAAACTGGGATAACAGCCTGTCCATTCATACAACCGGGCAAAGCGGGCACCCGGCCAGTGAAAATTATGACGATATGATCGACCCCTGGCGGCTGGTTGAGCAACGCAGTCAACCATTTAGCCGGGAGGCGGTGGAGGCAAGTGCAACGGATCAGATGATCTTGCAACCAGAATAATCAGGATCAGCTTATCATAGGGTTACAGACCTTGTTGACGAATCAAGCCCTTGCCCTCATTCGCTCCCCCTCTACCAGCGTAGCGTTCGGTAGAGGGGCCGGGGGGTGGTGAGGGCCTGAAACAAGCTTCCACCAATGACATTAGAATGAGCAATGTCATAGACTCAAGTTCAGGCTTCCAGTTCGACCGCCATCGCGACTGCTTCGCCGCCGCCCAGGCACAACGCCGCCACCCCGCGCTTTAACCCGCGATCTTGCAAGGCATGGATCAGCGTGACGAGCACCCGCGCTCCACTGGCCCCCAGCGGGTGCCCCAGAGCAATTGCACCGCCGTTCACGTTGACCTTTTCCAGCGGGATCGTATAACCTTCACGTTCTAAGCCGCGCATATCACCCAGAACCTGAGAGGCAAACGCTTCGTTGATCTCAAACAGATCGACATCATCGACCGACCAACCGGCCCGCTCTAAGGCTTTCGGGATGGCCTTGACCGGGGCATAGAAGATCCAGGCAGGATCAACGGCGGCCTGCCCATAAGCGACGATCCGCGCCAGGGGTTGATGCCCGTTGGCGTCGGCATAGGCACGGCTGGCGACGACCAGGGCCGCCGCGCCGTCGTTCATACCGGGGGCATTCCCTGCCGTGACAACGCCGTCGGCCTCAAACGCCGGGCGGAGTTTTGACAGGGCTTCCAGGCTGGTATCAGGCCGGATCGGTTCGTCTTGATCGACGATGATTTCCCCTTTGCGCGTTTTGATGGTTATCGGGACGATCTCCGCCTGGAACTTGCCGTCTTCGGTGGCTTTCGCCGCTAGTTGATGACTGCGAAGCGCGTATTCGTCCAATTCATCGCGGGTCAATTCCATCTGCTTGGCGATGAACTCCGCCGCATTACCCATCGCCCAATCTTCCAGGCTACACCACAGGCCATCGAACTGAAGCGCATCGCGCATCTGAATATGGCCGTATTTGTTGCCGCCACGCACGGAGTCGTTCAAGTAAGGCGCACGGCTCATGCTCTCCGCCCCACCGGTGATAAAGAGGTCGCCGTCATCGGCTTTGATGGCGTTCGCGGCCAGCATCACACTTTTAAGGCCACTGCCACACACCTTATTGACGGTCATACCGCCGACGGAAGACGGCATACCCGCGCCGAGGCTGATCTGCCGGGGCAGGGCCTGGCCGGTGCCAGCACTGACCACATTGCCCATAATCACCTCATCCACGTCGGCGGCGTCGATGCCGCTTCGCGCTACGACTGCGCCGACCGCTGTCTGCCCTAATTGGGCGGCAGTCTGGCCGGAAAGCACCCCCAGGAACTTGCCTTGTGGGGTGCGTGCGCCCGCTAAAATAACAGCTTCGCGCCCGTTGCGTCCATTCTGGCTCATATACACCTTCTCTCAAAAACTTATCTAGTAAGTGTGGAAACTGAATATTGATTAGATTATACCGGGTAGTAGATGACCGAGACAAGCGGCGAAAATTCTACCGAGCAATGATACAATGGCCGCGATGAACGAAAAGGATAATTGTAGTGGATCAAGCGACACTGGCTAAACGATTGGCTCCGCGCCCGGTGCGATATTACGATCAGGTCGATAGCACGCAAGATCTTGCGCTGGCGTGGCTTCGTGAAGGGGCACCCAGCGGCGCGGTCATCATCGGCGATGAGCAATTACGCGGGCGCGGGCGACAGGGCCGCACCTGGCACACACCACCGGGAGTCGCGCTGGCGGCCTCGGTCATCTTACACCCCCGCCAGAAGGCCCTGGGCCAAGTGACGATGTTGGGGGCGTTGGTCATCGCGGAGACAATCCGCCACATCATCGACACACACGCCATCAGCGGTCATACCGTTTCGATCAAGTGGCCGAACGACGTCAAGATTGATGGCTTAAAGGTCAGCGGGGTGTTACCGGAAGCGGCATGGGATGGTGATCGTCTGTTGGGCGTGGCCCTGGGGTTAGGGCTGAACGTGCGTGTGCGCTTCGACGACATCGAGCTGGCGACCGTCGCCACCAGCATCGAGCCGGCACTCGGCGTAACGGTGAGTCGTACCGATTTGATCGTCTTCTTGCTCAGCCGGGTCGATTTCTGGTCTGCCCGGTTGGGGACGCCTGATCTGTTCGACGCCTGGTCTGCCCTGCTGGAGACTGTCGGGCGTTCCGTCAGTGTGAACGGCATCCAGGGGATGGCCGAACGAGTTGACCGCGATGGCACACTCTACATCCGTGATGACGATGCGGTGTTGCACCCGGTCATGGCTGGCGATGTGCTGGATCGGAGAACGTAACAATGGGAATTCAACTAGATTGGGAAGTTGAGGCCGAACAGAGCAACCGGCGCAGTACCGGCGAAGATCCCGAAGCCCGCCGTCGCCGCCGCCGAAGCCTGATCTTGATGCTTATCACGCTGGTTCTGCTAGGTGGGCTGGCTGTGGCCGGCACCACGTTGGTGTTTGATCAAATCGACCGGGTAAACGAGCGGTTAGAGACCAATCTGCGCGATACCGTCCAGGCGGAGATCACGGCTTTACGCATCGGCGATTGGACAGCCTTTGCACGGGTTCAGCGCAGTGCGACCGATGATTGGCTACGAATCCAGCGGAGCCAGTTCGAACGCTACCAGGACATCCTGCTGGCAAGTGAGAACACCCAGTTAACCGGGCAAGTGCTGGATATTGCGATTGATGACCCTAACGCACGGGTGACGATCCAGGAGATTATCGACGGGGTGCCGTATTCTCGCGTCTGGTTCTATTATCTGTACCCGGAGCAAGATACCGATGGGGACGGCGAGATCGACGAACCGGGCGGTTGGTATCACGTCCCGCCGGATTTCACATTCTGGGGAGAAAGTGCCCAATATGACGGGGCTTATGTCGATGTGGCGTACCGCACAGTAGATTTCGCATTGGCCGAAGCGATGGGGCCAGCCCTTAATGATTGGGTCGGCTTCGCCTGCCAGGCTTATAATTGTGAGAATTTGCCGGAGATCCGGGTACAGGTTGTGCCACAGGATACACCACAGATCGACTGGGCACCGGGTGACCTGAACGACGTGTGGACGCTCATTCTATCCTCACCCTATGCAGACCGGGCACGGAGCGACATGCCGTTTTCGCCAGAACTGCGGGCGGAGGTAGCCCAACACTTCGCGGAACGCCTGACACTGTTCCAGACGGGCGGCCAGCGCATGGTAGACACCGCCGACGCCAATTACTTATTTCACGCGGCGGTCAGTTGGTTGGTTGGGCAATACCGGCAGGTCGATACCGGCGCGTATTTGATCGCATCGTTGGCGCGGCAATATGGCTTGCCCGCCGTCGGCCAGATGATCGCCACATTGGCACCCGGCGCAAACATCAGCTTTTTGAGCGATATCACCGGCGCACCGTTGGATGAATCCCAGGTGGATTGGCGTGATTTCTTCACCTGGCGGCTACACCAGGAGCAAACACTATGGGAGCAAGGCTTGCGGTCGGATTTTCTCGCGCTGTATGACGTGCGTGATTCTGGCACGCAGGTCGTCACCGGGTCGCGCTTTGATGAAGGCGTCAGCACGATGGAACAAGTCGTCACCAGTGTTGGCTACACCACCCCAGCGGAAGATGGCTCGCCTCAGATCGTGGCAACAGTCGTTGATGGGGCGGAGGAATTCCAGGTCTTATTCCGGTTGGTGAATAATCGATGGTATCGCGCCAGTTAGATTGCGTATCCTCCGGCAGATTGCAGGGTTAGAAAATCTAAACAAAGCGCAGATAAGGTTTCGTGCTACACTATAAAAAATGGTCATCGGGGGTAATTTCTTATGAGCGATAACATTAACGACCTGAGACGCCTGGCTGACGATGGTGATTCGTCATTCGATGATGAGCCAGCCAATTATGGCACCGAGCTAACCGGCGAAAAACGTCTTTTCCTCGGTATGACGCCGATTGAGCGCATGTTCATCTCAATGTTCTTATTTATGAACGTGGCCGTCCTGGGCATTGCTATTCTATTGGCAACCGGGCGCATCGGTGGATGATAGAGAAAGCGGGCGGCCATCGCTGATGGTCGTTCGTTTATTCCAGAATGCACACCTGCTACCTAGCAGGGATTTTTGTGTTGATCTGTCTTCTTGCTCTATCCATAAACCCCAGGCAACCGTATTGTTGCACTTTGCAGGTAGTCAATACCCGTATCAGGAGGTATAGCGATGGCAATTGACGTCCAATGGATGACGCCGGAAAAAGAGGTGTTGCTGGTGATTTATGGCGAACGGTGGAGCCTGGAAGATTATTACCTGGCAATTGACCGCTCTACCCAGATGATGGATGAAGTCAATCACCTGGTCCACATCATCCAGGATGCTAGCGGTATGAAAGAATACCCCACCAAGTTACTCTCGGCTGGCAGTTATACCGAGAAAAAGGCGCACCCCCGGCGCGGGATCATGATTATGGTCGGCCTGAACCGATTTATCCAGAGTTTGTTAAACATCGGCAAAGTCATCGCACCTAAGGCAACGCAAGATATGTATTTCGTGGAGACGATGGAACAGGCCAAAAAGAAGTTAAGCGAATTGCGCGAAACGTCTTAGCGCAAGCAGGCGATGGCTCATTCCGTCTCGGTGGTTCGCTGGCGTAGATATAACGCGACCACATAGAACACGATTGGGGCAACCGTCCAGATGAGCAGTGGCAACAGTGTGATCGCCCCGCTATTCACCTCGATCAGAGCCGGGTTCCACCAGCGCACCGTATAAACCCAACCACCCATACTACCGATCAATTCGATCACCAATGCAGAGGCCAACCCCCAAATCAGCAGGACGCTTAACTCCGGCCAGCGGAAGCGCGTAAAATGGGGTGGGCCAGTAAAACGCTCGACCAATAACGCACTGATGAGGAACAAGGCTCCATCCCAGATGCAATGTAGAGCTGGTTGTAAAATGGGTGGTAAGGGAAACTCGGTCAACTGGATGTAGATCGGGTCGTCAGAATACTCTGGCCCGGCGAAATGCAACGGGAACTCCCAGAATGCCCCAATCACACACCCGGCGATGAACAACCACAGCTTAAACCGGCTCATGCGCCCGGTAGTGTAAAGGCCAGCGACAGCCAGCAAGATGCCCGCGCCGATCATCAGGTCAATGATATAAAACGAGTCCATCTAATCTCCGGCGGCTTTGCTGAACATTTCGCGGGCATTTTCCACGTAATCTAGCGATTGATGGCGGAAGTAGGTGTTGTATAGTTCGGCATAATGCCCGGCCTGCTCCATCAATGCATCATGATTGCCTGCTTCGATGATGGTGCCTTCCTTGAGTACGATGATGCGGTCGGCATTGCGGATGGTACTCAAGCGATGCGCGATCAAGATCGACGTGGAATTCTTCAGGATGAGATTCAACGCTTCTTGAATTTGTGCTTCGGTAAACGGATCAACACTGGCGGTCGCTTCATCCAGGATGAAGATGGCCGGACGCTCCAGCAAGACGCGCATCAACGAAACAAGCTGACGCTGGCCCATGCTCAAGCGCGAGCCACGCTCGCCCACATCGGTATCTAATCCTTCCGGCAAACCTTCCAGCCATTCGCCATCACCGACGCTGTAGGCTACCGCACGGATGTCATCATCGGTCGCAGACGGGCGGCTATAACGGATGTTATCGCGCACGGTACCGCTGAATAAGAACGGTTGCTGTGGGACGACGCCCAACCGAGATCGGTACGACTCGATGTCAAACGAACGGATGTCGCGCCCATCGATCAATATCTGACCTTGCTGGAATTCATAAAAGCGCGTGATGAGCTTGGCGATGGTGCTTTTGCCAGCACCGGTGTGCCCCACAAAGGCGATGTCTTCACCCGGTGCGATGGTCAGGTTGAAATCTTGCAAGACGGGTTGATCGTCATGATAGCCAAAGGTCAAATCCTTTAGCTCGATGCGCCCGTCCAGATGAGTGACCGGATGGTGATCGTGCTGGATGACGGTATTATCAGCGTCGATCAAGGCAAAAATGCGCTCGACGGCACTCAACGCCTGTTGAAATTGGCTCCAGATGGCCGACAGACTGATGAACGGGAACCAGAAGCGATCTACCCCTTGAATGAACAAAAACCACGCGCCGACGTTGACAATGCCCCAGATGACGTATTGTGCGCCCATGTATAAGATGATGGCGATAGCAAAGCCAGCCAGCACGTTCAACACCGGGAAGATCAAGGCCAGCACGAAGCCGCGCTTCATGTTGATGTCGTAAGACTTCCAGTTGATGTCTACAAATTCATCGTAGATCATGCCTTCCCGGCGGAAGTTCTTTGCCACGCTGATGCCGGTCACCGACTCCTGGATCGTATCGTTGACCATTGCCATCGCCCGGGCACCCTGCCGCGTGACAACCCGCGCCAACGCCCGGAAGCCGACCGCCGCCGCGACGATCATGGGCAACGTCAGCAGTAAGATCCCGGTCAACGCGAGCGATTGGCTCGATAGCACGACCAACAACACCACAACCTGGAGCATCTGCGCGAAGACGTCGCTTGTCAACAACACTACATCACCGAATTCTTGCGTATCGCTGGTAATCCGGCTGACGATCTTGCCGGATTTCTGCACATCATAGAACGCCAGGTCACGCTCTACCGCCGCCGCGAAGGCGTCTTTGCGTAACTGAGCGACCACGCGCCCGATGACGATACTCATCAAATACCGCCGGATCCAGTTGGAAAAGTATTGTACAAACGCCGCCAGGATCAACGCGCCGAACAGCACCACCAGCACCGACTCGCTATCTGGCGTGGTGATCACATCAACGCCAATTGCGATCAACACGGGCGGAAGCGCGTTAAAGAGCGACACACCTACGAAGGCGAACGCGATGACGATCAACTGCCGCTTGTACTGTGCAAAGTAACTTGCTAATCGCTTCAGCAGATAGCCGTCGCTATACTGCCGGTCATAATTATCTGATTCGAGTCCACCAAAGACTGCGGCCATAGGTCATCAACTTTCCAGTTATTTCGAGAGAGTCGTTTGTGGCGCGTCGTACCGGGCAAAGATGCGCCGGTACGCCTCGGAGTCTTCGAGTAACGCCTCGTGGGTGCCTTGCGCGGCGATGTGGCCGTTACGAAGCACTACGATATGATCCGCCCAGCGGATCTGCGACAGGCGATGGGTGATGAGCAGGGTTGTACGCCCTTGCGATGCCGACCAGATCGCCTGCTGAATCTTGTCTTCCGTCGCGCTGTCAATCGCGCTGGTACTATCATCCAGGATGAGAACCGGCGGATTGGTGAGAAAAGCCCGCGCAATCGCCAGCCGTTGCCGTTGCCCACCGCTGAGCGTCACACCGCGCTGACCGATCACGGTCTCGTAGCCATCCGGGAAGCTCATGATGAAATCATGGGCCTGGGCTTTCTTGGCCGCGTCGATAATCTGCTCTTGGGTCGCGCTCTGGTCGCCAAA
Source organism: Anaerolineae bacterium (assembly GCA_034437535.1). GTDB lineage: Bacteria > Chloroflexota > Anaerolineae > Aggregatilineales > Phototrophicaceae > J038. Next base: position 43,890 of record DAOTTZ010000032.1, read on the forward strand.
GGCGATGTTTTCCGCAATGGTACGGCTGAACAGAAAAATATCCTGTTCGATGATGCTGATCTGAGAGCGAAGCGACTCAAGATCCCAATCGCGCACATCCACATCATCGACCAACACGCGCCCATGATCGGCGTCATAGGTGCGGTTGGTGAGCTTGGTCACGGTGCTTTTGCCAGAACCAGTCTGCCCGACGACGGCCACCGTCTGCCCGACCGCCACATCAAACGAAATATCATGCAGGACGTCGGCATGATCTTCGGCGTAAGAAAATGTGACATTTTCAAAGCGGATCTTGCCTTGAAGCTTGGCGCGGTGGCCTTCCGGGTTGCGGTCGAGGTCGGTCTCGGTGGTGATGATGCTCAGGATGCGCCCGGCACTGGCATACCCTAACGCAATCCGGGAGAGCGAATTGAGCGACGTAAAGACCGGGAAGCCAAACAGTGCGATCAGGGTGGTATAAGCGACGATACCGCCGATGCCAATCGCCCCGCTGTTATATAACAGCACCGCATGACCAAAACCCAACGCAAACGCTAACCCCAATAGCAAATAAGATAGATACCGGGCTTCGATGCGCCCTTGTGCGATGAAGTAATCGCGCACTGTGTTTGCCAGGTCGTTAAACTGTTCGACTTCGCGCTTTTCCTGCGCCGCGCCTTTGACGACCTGCAAGCCGTCCAGGGCTTCCGCCAGCCGGGCATTCATTTTGCCGAAGCTGGCGCGGACTTCCTGCGCGACAGGATGCACCTGCCGTACCAAACGATATTGCACCACAAGATGAGACAGGACAAACAGCAACGGCACCAACACCAGGGCCGGGTGGATGAACGGCGCGAAGACCAATGGAGCCAGCAAGAACATGCTAGAACCGACCAGCAGATTAACGCCGGGGTTCATCATCAGGTTCATCTCGCGCACATCGTTGGTCACCCGCGCCATGATCTCCCCAACGGGGTAAAAGTCATGAAACGTCATGCTTTTGCCCAACAGACTGGCATACAATTCGTCGCGCACGTCACGCTCTACCCGCTGGCCGAACGTCTCTGCGGAGGCATTCCGCATGAATTGCAAAACCGCCCGCAACATCTGCGATCCGATAATCATCAAGGCCATCAAGCCGACAAAGGCCAGCGCGGCAGACGGCGGCTGGAAGACCTGACCGAACAAGGTGTTGAAGCCCGTCACATTGACGAACGGATCAGAAGCGGTCATCGCGTTAAATGCCTGACCGATCAAGGTCGGCACCAGTGCCGCCAGGGCCGCGTTGCTAATCGCACCAATCAACAGCATCAAGGCGACCGTCGGATGCCGGGCCATGTGTGAAATGATAAATCGCATCGGGCTGGAGCGGTTGGTCTTATAATCGTTCGCTGTGAGGAATTCGGCAGACATAACCCACTATTTCAGTTAAGCCGGTAAATTGATACGAAACATCTTACCGGATGCAGGTTAAACCATGTATGACCAATCGGGAGATTTTTACCGGATCTTAATTAAAACCGCCGTCGAGGTAGGACGGCGGTTGGTCTTTACTTGGCGGATGAATCGGTCGATTTGCCCGCCGCCCCACTTAAGCGATTGCGGACACCGATCAACCGTTTCAACACCTTCTGGCCGAACGACAACTTATCCAGGTTTTCCAGGCCGACCTCATAAGTGGCCGCCGCCGGCCAGATCTTGCCGTCTTTGAATTGTAAGCGTGCGATAGCCAGCATGGTCTCGCCATAGAGCTTGGTTTCACCCAGGTCATCAAACGTATCTGCCGCTTGACGATAGCAGGTATGGGCTTGCTCTTTGTCGTCGATCTCCATATAAACCCCGCCCATATTGCCTAAGACCTGGGCGGCGCGGAGTTGTTCGTTTTCTTCCTGGAAGATGTGCAAAGCCGCCTGCATGGCATCCAGGGCTTGTTGATGCTCCCCCAGGGCACGATGTACCAGGCCAATATTGGTCTGCATCTCCGCCGCCATTGCCACATCTCCCTGGTCTTCATAGGCAGATTTCGCCTGTTGGAAGACCTTGGTGGCGGCCTCATAATCTTGCTGATTATATAGCTTTACACCTTGATCTTGCAGAGTTTTTGCGTCGCTCGTCATGAAGCCCTACCCCCTCTACATCGTAATATCAAGAATACTGGCACCTACTTCACGCAGGCGGTCGGTCGGCATCTTACTCAACATCACCGCGATGTGAATAAAGCCGATATTTTTCGGATCTGCGGCGAATGCACGCACGTCTTCCGGTAATTCGGAAAAATGCTTCCAGGCTTCACGCATTGCCAGTAATTCGCCAATCTGGCCGCTGGTCTCTACGAAGTAATCGACATTTTTGTTCAACGCCGAGGACAACATAGACAAGACATGCATCGGTGGTGATGCCTCCCCCAGTTCGTATTGCTGAAGTTGGGCAACACTAATGCCGACTGCCTCCGCGACCGCTGATGGCGTCAGTTGCGCTTCATCACGTGCCTGCCGGAGTAAAGCACCGATCATGCGGGTGCGTAGAGAGATGTAGTCCGGTTGGGTGCGTTCTTTGCCAGCACGGGTCGTTTTCGCGGTCTCCAACCCCCAGAAGTGGCTGACCGGCACATCCAGATAATAAGCTAGTAACTCAAGCTGTGGCAAGGTCGGGACGGCTTCACCGAATTCCCAGGCTGTCATCGTCGCTACCGGTATGTTAAGCAACCGCGCACAATCTTCGATGGAACGGGCCACACTCACCCGTGCATCACGGAGCAACACGCCAAGCATCTTGGCGCGGATGCGATACGATTCCTGAAAATCATAAGCCTGCTGGTTATCGCCGGAAGCAGCCTGTTTCTGGCTTTGTTTGGCTTTCATTTTGGCCGCAAAGTCGTCAAAACTCATCCGAATGGTGTCCTTCCTGTGGACGGCAATCTATTTGCATTATAGACGGCATAAGGAATGGAGGCAACTTCTAACCATTGCTCATGCGATTCTGCGACAAATTGATTTATGGTATAAGATATTACTCAAGTCGTTTCAACAAAGATCAAACACTATGGAAACTGTCAGATCCGATATTCTTGATCAGGTGAACCTGTTACTGCTAGCAGAAGATCTGCTACAGGCAATCCCGACTCAGATACAAACATGGCTGGACCTGAAGAACGTGAGTCTGTTTTACCGACCGAAAGATGATGTGGCTCTCTTGACGGACAGCCTTATCAGTCGCTCGGTCACGCTCCCGGCCAATGATCCGGCTGTGATTGCATGGCAGGCAGGGCACCCGTTTTCATCGCCCGGCCACACAGACGATAACCCGACGCTGTTACAACACATTGATTACGCCTTTACCAGCTTGCCACTCATCAGTGAGACGACCTTCATCGGCGCGTTGATCGTCGATTTCGACATTGATGAGGCGACCGTTCACAAGCTCAAGGTGTATTCAGCCAGCATCACGGCCTTGTTGCATCGTCATCGCCAGCAAGAAGCAATTACCCGGCAATTGTCAGACAATCTGACTCAGATCGAGATCTTCAACCGGATCGACCAGGAATTGACCGAGACCATCCGCCTGGAGCGCGTATTTGAGATGATGCTGGACTGGGCCTTGCGGTTTACCAACGCGATGACAGCCTCTATTGCCCTGGTCAAGGACGATGGCACATTACGCATCATGCAAAATTACGGTTTCTCGATCTCAGATGATGATGTGGCACAACGGCAGGCTCAATATACGAATACCATCACGCATCGTGCGGTACGCTCCGGGAAGATCGAACGCCTGCCCAACGTGAAGAAAGACGATGATAGCGGTTGGGTTCCCGTCAATATCAAAGCACAGTTAGCCGCGCCCATCATCCGCGAAGAACGAACGGTCGCCGTCATCACGCTGGGTAGTCCTCACCTCAACGGCTTTGGGGATGAACACGTCCGGTTCATGCGGCAATTGGCAGATCGCGCGGCCTATGCCATCGACAATGCCCGGCTATACGCGAAAACGGAAAGTGAACGACAACGGTTATCGACCATTATCGATAACGTGGCCGATGTGGTCATCGTGGTAGACCAAAACAGCCGCATCGAACTGATCGGACAATCGGCCTTAAACGCCCTGCAACTTTACCCCAACCAGGATTATAGCGGCGAAAAGTTCCAGCAAACGATCACATTCAAGCCGCTGGAAAGACTGTATGAGCGGGCTTTACGCTTCGATGAAGTCCAGCAGGAGTCGATGCGGATGCCCAACAGACGCGATTATTCGGTACGTGTGATGCCGCTTAAATCGGTTGGCAAAGTGATTCTGATGCAAGACATCACCCCATTTAAGGAAATGGATGATCTAAAAAATGATTTGATCGCGACTGTTTCTCATGACCTCAAACAACCGCTGAGTGCGATACGGGGGTTTGTAGAACTCTTGCGGCTCAAGAACAAGTTCAACGATGAATCACGCGATTTTTGTACCCGGCTAGAAAATTCAATTGACAACATGCAACAGTTAATTGACGATCAACTGGATCTGGCGCGGATTCAATCTGGCAATGACCTGGAAATCACCCATCTTGACTTGCACATGATCCTCAACGAATGTGTGAACAATCACCGGCCCCAGGCCAGCAAGAAGCATATGACGTTGCGCTATGCGCCGCCTTCCACCAACCAGCGCATCCGGGGGGATGAAACACGGATCAAGCAGATCTTCAATAACCTGATTAATAACGCGGTTAAATATACCCCGCCCGAAGGTGAGATCAACATCGAGGTTGAAAACCGGGGGAGCGTGGTGCGGGTCACCATCCGCGATACCGGCCTGGGCATCGGCCCGGAAGATCAATCACGGGTATTTGAACGCTTTTATCGTGTGCGGCGGCCAGAAACCGAAAGCATCGAAGGGACTGGCCTGGGGCTAGCCATCGTCAAGAAATTGGTCGAAGCGCATTCGGGCAAAATCCGCCTGGAAAGCAAACTGGGGGAAGGCACCACATTTTTCGTGACGTTGCCGGTGCTGGTCACAGTTTGATCTCACACCTGGATCGTCTATAATCAGGGCAAAATTACGCGCAAGCTAAAGAGATTGTTTATGCCCGTTATCGAAAGTCATGTTGACACCCGAAGTGAAGCATTCCGCACCAATTATGAGCATAACATCGCCCTGACACAAACGCTGGAAGACCGCCAGGCCCAGGTACGTCAGGGCGGCAGTGAACGCGCCCGCAAACGGCACCTGGATCGTGGCAAGGTGTTGCCGCGTGAACGGGTCGAATTATTGCTGGATCCGGGCGCACCCTTCCTGGAACTTTCTACCCTGGCCGCCTGGGATATGTACGACGACGAGACCCCCGGTGCTGGCACCATCACCGGGATCGGCCAGGTTAACGGTGTAGAGGTGATGATCTCGTGCAATGAGGCGACCGTCAAAGGCGGCACCACCTACCCCGTCACGCTGACCAAAGCCCTCCGCGCCCAGGAAATCGCCCGTGAAAATCACCTGCCAACTGTTTATCTGGTTGAATCCGGCGGGGCGAATTTGCCGCACCAATCCGAGATCTTCGTCCCTGGGGGGCGGAGCTTTGCCAACCAGGCCCAGATGAGCGCACGCGGCATCCCGCAGATTGCACTGGTGTTCGGCAATAGTACAGCGGGCGGGGCGTATGTGCCGGGCCTGAGCGATTACACTGTGTTTGTGCGTGGCAAGGCGATGGCCTTCCTGGGGGGGCCGCCGCTGGTCAAGATGGCGACGGGCGAAGAAGTGGATGAAGAGACGCTGGGCGGCACCGATATGCACGCTCGGATTTCCGGCCTGGCGGATTATGTGGCCGAAGACGACGCCGACGCCATCCGCATTGGACGAGAGATCGTCGCCGGGTTGAACTGGCGCAAGCACATCCACGCGGAGCGGCGCACGCCAGAACCGCCCAAATATGACCCGGATGAGTTACTCGGCATCGTACCGCCGGATACGATCCGCAAGCCGCTGGATATACGCGAAGTCATCGCCCGCATCGTAGACGGTTCGCGCTTTGTCGAATTCAAACCGGATTACGGCCAGACGCTCGTCACCGGGCACGCTCACATCAACGGATTTCCGGTCGGCATCATTGGCAATAACGGCATTTTATTTTCCGACAGTGCCAACAAGGCCGCTCAATTCATCCAGCTTTGCAACCACAGCCGCACCCCGTTGATCTATATGCAAAATATCACCGGTTTTATGGTGGGGCAAAAGTACGAAGAAGGCGGCATCATCAAGCATGGGAGCCAGATGATTAATGCCGTCGCCAATAGTAACGTGCCACAATTCACTATGCTGATCGGCGGAGCTTATGGCGCGGGATATTATGCGATGTGTGGCCGCCCATATGATCCCCGGCTTATTTTTTCCTGGCCGACGAGTAAGACTGCGGTGATGGGTGCGGAACAAGCCGCCGGTGTGCTGGGCATCGTGCAGGAAGCGTCAATGCGCCGCCGGGGCATCGAACCGGATCAAGAGCAGATCGAAGGCATGAAGTACATGGTACGGGCCAAATTCGAAGAAGAATCCGACCCGTATTACGGTACAGCCCGCATCTGGGATGACGGCATGATCGACCCGCGTGATACACGCATGGCCTTGACCATCGGGCTGAGTATGAGTTATAACCGCGATTGGGTCAACGAAGGCCGACCGCATTATGGTAACTTCCGCATGTGATAGCGATTGACACTTATGGATGACCGACACGAGACCAATCGAAAGTCCTGGAACGCGGCAACCGCCCGGCATCTGGCTCACCGCAAAGACCAGGCGAATTTTTTCCACAATGGCGGCACCACCCTTTCCCCGGATGAAATACGCCTACTGGGAGACATCAACGGGCAGAAAATCTTGCATTTGCAGTGTAATGCCGGGCAAGATAGCGTCAGTCTGGCGTTGCGATTGGGGGCGCAGGTTACGGGTGTAGACATCAGCGACACTGCTATCGACGCCGCCCGCCAACTGGCCGACCAGACCGGAGCCAACGCCCGCTTTATCCGGGCAGATATATTCGACTGGTTCACTACCAATACACAGCACTTCGACATGGTATTTTCGTCCTATGGTACGACCTGCTGGCTATCCGACCTGACACGGTGGGGCCAGGGCATCGCGGACGCACTCAAACCGGGAGGACGATTCGTGTTTATCGACTTCCACCCGGCAGGTATGATGTTCGAAGACGGCTACGTCCTCACTTATGATTACATGGGGGGCAAACAGCATAATCTGGACGGTGTGGGGGATTACGTGGGGGAGCAAAGCGGCACCACCAGCAACACCGGCGACGAACTCCAACAAACGGCTGAAGGCTGGCGTAATCCTCACCCATCCCATGAATTTTCCTGGGGGCTGGCGGATCATCTTCAGGCGTTGCTCAAAGCTGGGCTGACTATCATGGATGTGGAAGAATACCCGTATAGTTACGGCTACCAACCATTCGGTGATTTAATTGAACAGGATCACCGCCGCTTTACCCGCCCACCCGGTCAACCGACCCTGCCGCTGATGTTTAGCATCACCGCCCGGCGGTAGGGGCCAATTGTCATGTGGGATCAAGCCCGGTTGGAGCGATTCATCACAGAAGGCATTGAAGAAAGCCTGACGCTAGAATATAAAGCCGCCCCCGCGCTGGATAAATCTCAACAGCGGAAAGACGAGATCACCAAGGATGTCTCCGCGATGGCGAATGCCGCCGGCGGCACCTTGATCTATGGCATCATGGAACATCAAGAAAACGGTAAGCGGCATCTGCCGTCACACATCGACCCGATTGATCGTGCTGATTATTCAAAAGAATGGCTGGAACAAGTCATCAGCAACATCCGCCCACGCATTGACGGCATCGTAATCCACCCGGTACCACTAAACACGGCCCCGAATCATGTCGTCTATGTGGTGGAAATCCCGCAAAGTGACACCGCACACCAGGCCAACAGCAAAAAATACTACAAGCGGTTCAACTTCGAATCGGTACCGATGGACGACTACGAGATCCGCGACATCATGAGCCGGGCGCAACACCCGCGCATTGATCTCTCCTTCAGCCTGGAGATCACCACCCGCACCCATTCCAACTATATGTCCAACGGTCAGACGCGCAGTACAGTCTGCGTGTTGATGGTGCGGGCGCAGAACGTCGGGCGGGCTTACGCGCAATATGTCAACAGTTTTATCAAGTTGCCCAATCATCTACTCTCAGCCGACCTGGATAACCGCAAGGTGTTCGAAGAAGACGGCATCCTCTATGCGGAGCTGTACGAAGATAATACGGTGCGGGATGTCGTCGATGTTGAGATGATCGGTGCCCACCCGATCCAGAAATACGGCCCGGCCCGCTTCGATCCGATCTTACCAAGCCTGAGCCTGACGTGGGAGATTCCATTGGTGGACTCGTATTTGGATCTCGATGTGGGTGGACTTATGTTAAAATGGCGAACATACGCCGATAATGCCCCGGTCAACCAGGGAATCGTCCCGATCAAAAATATTCCAAAGATCGACCGGCGCAATCAATAATGTTATTGAGGAGTTAGTGACATGGTTTTATCAACCGCCCCACGCCAGAATGTGATGAACCCCTTCACCGATGAACATGAGATGTTTCGCAAGACCGTTCGAAACTTTGTCCAAAAAGAGATTAACCCGCATATCGACGCCTGGGAAGAAGCAGAAGCCGCCCCACTGCATGATCTGTTTAAGAAGATGGGCGATCTCGGCTTCCTGGGGCTGAATTACCCGCTGGAATACGGCGGGGCAGAGGCCGACATCTGGTTTACAGTGGTCTTCGCGGAAGAACTGGGCCGGGCGGGTGCGGCTGGCATCCCGATGGCGACTTTTGTGCAGACCGATATGGCAACGCCGGCCCTTGCCAAGCATGGCTCGCCCGACCTCAAAGCCCAATATCTAGCCCCGGCCCTGCGCGGGGAGATGGTGGCCGCCATCGCAGTGAGTGAACCGGACGCCGGCAGTGATGTGGCCCGCATCAAAACACGGGCCGAGCGCGACGGCGACGAGTACGTTATCAACGGAAGCAAGCTCTACATCACCAATGGTACCCAGGCCGATTGGTTGTGCTTGCTGGCCCGCACCAGCGACGGTGACGATTATCGCGGTATGTCGTTGATCGTCGTCCCGACCGATACTGAGGGCTTCACCGTCAGCCGCAAGCTGAAGAAACTGGGCAACCACAGCAGTGATACCGCCTTTATCACGTTCGAAGATGTGCGCGTGCCAGTGAGCAACCGCATCGGCGAAGAAGGCATGGGCTTTTATTACCAGATGGAGCAATTCCAGGTTGAACGGTTGGTCGGTGCGATCAGCGGAGTCGCCGGGGCGGAAAAAGCCGTTCGGGATACCATCGCCTACTGCCAGGAGCGCAAGGCGTTCAACAAGCCATTGATCGCCAACCAGTGGATTCAGTTCAAACTGGGCGAACTCTTGACCGAGATCGAAGCGGCCCGCCACATGAATTATGCCTGCGCCGCCCAGCTAGAAGCAGGGGAAGACGATGCCGCTATCACCCGGTTGGCCTCTATGTGCAAGCTCAAGGCCGGGCGGTTGATGCGTGAAGTTGGCGATACCTGCCTGCAATTTTACGGCGGCATGGGCTACATGGAGGAAACCCCCGTCTCGCGTTACTTCCGCGATGCGCGGTTGACGAGCATCGGCGGCGGGGCCGATGAAGTGATGCTAGGGATTATCGCCAAGCTCGAAAATATGAACCCGAGGTAGCGCGTGGCTGATTCCGATACTGTTCAACCCCAGGCACACGGTCATCCGCAGATCAATGGGGAGACCGTGACATTTCATTATGCCGCCAGGCCAAGCCAGCCCGTTTATCTGGTCGGTGATTTTAATGGATGGCAAAAGGACGAGGATCACCGGCTGACACCGGACGCAGACGGCCAGTTGACCGTTTCCTTACGGTTGCCACTTGATGCTTACGTGGAATACGCATTGACCACCGAACCGGGCAACGACGACGCCCGCCTGCAAGATCCGCTCAATGCGGGGCGGACCGCCGACAACGGCATGGGATACCATAATCACTACTTTTACATGCCACAGGCGCACCCATCCCGCTATACGCAAGCGCGGTCTGATACGCCACACGGCACGGTTACAGCCCATCACATCACCAGTGATTACCTCGTCGACGGAAGCCGCCCGGTATGGTTTTACCAACCACCAACCGACCGCCCGGTGCCGCTGGTGCTGGTCTATGATGGGTATGATTATCAAGATCGCGGGAAGCTCGTCACGGTGGTGGATAACTTGATCGCAGATGGAGAGATCGCACCTATCGCGCTGGCAATGGTGAAAAATGCGGGGAGCGGTCGCTTTACCGAGTACAATACGGGCGAAACGATCATCAGCGCATTCGCCAACCTGATTCTGCCGCTGGCACAAGAGACACTCAACCTGGAAGCCCCTGGCAATTATGGTGTGTTGGGCGCATCTATGGGCGGGCTGATGGCCCTGTATACCGCACTCCGCCTGCCGCACATCTTCCGGCGCATCGTGAGTCAATCCGGGGCGTTTTTACCGTTCAACGCGGAAGCGGTGCCGCTCTACCGTGTGATGATCGACCAATTGACAGAGCCGCCCCCGTTCAAGCTGTGGCTGGATGTGGGCACGCTGGAATGGTTGCATGATGTGAATGCTCAACTCTACCAGGATTTACGATCTCGCGGTTGGGATGTGACGTATTTGGAGTACAATGCAGGGCACAATTATACCGCGTGGGCGAACGGCTTGGCCCGCGCCCTGACCACCGTGTTCCCGCAGGCAGACCAATTATGAATCAAGATCAGCAAGACATCGCATTACGATTTATCCAATCATTAAATTATTTGTTCAACATGACTTATCATAGTCATCATCACGCGATTGACGGCGTTCACATCGCAGATTACCGTGAGTCCGGCTATCAACCGGATGACTTTCAGATCGAGTATTTCACCATCGACACGCCACCGATCAAGTTACAGGCGGTGATTCAGCAAGTCGCGCCGGATGCCGCCAGCATTATCAATGTGTTTCATCCGCCCGGCCAACAAGACGACGCCCAGGCAATCATAGACCGCCTGAGCCGTAAGCACACCTACCGGTACACGGCCCCACTCCAGAAGGTGAGATTGCCAGCACCATTTGAGACCCGTATCGAAGTGGATGAGGTCTTCGACGTGGAAGATGTGGAACAGGCCAACCAAACCCTGGGCGATAGTGACCGCCCAATGCTGACGGAAGGCATCGGAGATCCACTCTTACGCCGCTTTTCGGCCATAATCGAAGATAAGGCAGTCGGTTGGGCGCAGATGGTCAACGCGGTGGTACCAGGGACGGCTTACATCGGAGAGATGTTCACCTTGCCGGATTATCGGAATCAGGGGGTGGCGGCGGCCCTGCTCAACCGCATCCACGAAGAAGCCCGCGCCACAGACTGTGATACCGTCTTGCTGGTGCCTTCATTGATGGCAAAGGACTTCTACGGCCAATATGGGTACCAGACCGTCGTTGAATATTCTGTATTTCATAGGGAGGGCGAATGACCTATCGTATCGGTTCTGCTCAGGGTTTTTATGGAGATGACGTGACCCGCGCCCTGCCGATGATTCACGGCGGGCATGTGGACGTGATCTGCTTCGAAGCGTTGGCAGAACTCACACTAGCGATCTTGCAAAAAGACCGGCTTAAAGATCCAGCACGCGGGTATACCTTCGACCTCAACATCATCGCACGGAAGATCTTGCCAGCGGCTTATGAGCGCGGCATCCCGCTGATTACCAACGGCGGCGGGTTGAATCCACTTGGGGCGGCCCAGATGATCCAGCAAACCGCCGAAGAGATGGGATTGACCGGCTTGAAGATCGCGGCGGTGACAGGCGATGACGCCATGCCCCGTCTGGCCGAACTCCAGGCGGGCGGGGAACCCCTGGCCCACATGGAAACCGGCGAAGCCTTCGGGCCGGCGACCTGGGCCAATGCCAACGTTTACATGGGGGCCGCTGGCATCGTGGAAGCGTTGCGAAATGGTGCCCACATCGTCATTACCGGGCGCGTGGCCGATCCTTGCCTGTATCTCGCCCCGCTCATCGCGCATTACGGCTGGGATTGGGACGAGTGGGACAAGCTGGCGGCGGGCATCGTCTGCGGCCATCTGCTAGAATGTACCGGGCAGGTCGTCGGCGGCAACAGCCTGGCCGTGCAAGGGCAGGTCGCACCAGGAGATTTTGCCAACCTGGGGTATCCTATCGCCCATGTGGAAGCCGATGGCACGTTCGTCCTGACCAAGACGCCAGATTATCCGGGCGTGGTCAGCACAGCGACCGTCAAAGAGCAATTGCTCTATGAAGTGCATGACCCTGGGAATTACATCACGCCGGATGTGGTGGCCGACTTCACGACCTTGAGGCTGGAAGCCATCGGGCCGGATCAAGTGCGCGTTAGCGGGGTGACTGGTAAACCGCGCCCGGAAAAGCTCAAGCTGAACCTGGGTCGGGTGGAAGGCTACATGCGTGAGTTGATCTTCACGGTCGGCTGGCCGGAAGCCTGGCACAAGGTCGAGCAATTGCAAGCCATGATCGAGGCAAGCTGGCGCGACCTGCCCATCCAGCGAATCGAATACGATTACCTGGGGCAAAATAGCCTGTATGGCCCCATCGCCGATCTACCCGATGACCCGCTAGAGATCATCTTGCGGGTGACGTTCACAGCGGCGGAAGAAGGCACACTCAAGACGGCGGTGCGCCAGATGATGACCAACGGCCTGAGCGGCCCGGCGGGCATGAGTATTTCCGGCCCGACGATCAGTGCCCGCCCGCGCATCATCCTGGGATTATGGCCGACTCTCATCAGCCGCGATCACGTCGAACCCAGCATTCATTATCTCAGCTCATGACCGACGATGTCTTCTTGCTTGATCCACGTCACGCGCCCTTCGTCAACGGGGAATCTCCCTATCTGCACGACATCCAGTTATCCTGGTTTCAACGGTTGACGATTTTCGGGTTGGTGGCGGCCAGCCTGTTCCTGGCGTGGTCGGCGATCTTCGCAGATGACAATGAGACAGTCGTCTATCAAGTCGAAGCGGATGTTATCGCACGCGAAATCACCGGGACGGAGTTTAACCCCCGTTATCAGTTGACCTACACCTACACCGACCATGAAGGCGACATGCATACCGTCGAGCGCATCGTTGAAGAAGCCATCTACGACCGGACGGCGGTTGACCCTCGGCTGACGGTCGAATATGAGGATGGACGCAACCAGCGCGCCGAGCCAATCAGCCCGGAGGCAGAATTCGCCAACCTCAGCCCGACGCTACTGGTGCTCATCGCGCTGATTATCGGCATTGTGTGGAGCGGGTATTTCTGGCTGTTGCGGCCACAACGCATCAACGACACCCTGACTTCACACGGCCAACTGTGCGATGGACGCTTAGAAAACATCTGGCCGACCCATGCCGGACGAGATTATATCGTCAATGTCAAATACAAGTTCGACACGCCCGCCGGCAAGCTCCTGGTCGGGTATGATGATGGCGTCCGACAGGATTTACAAAGCAACCGTCTACCGACACCCGGCACGCCCATCCGCGTGCTGTATGTGGACGACAAATTATATCGTTTGATGTAGAGAGAGAGACCCATGCCCCGCAGATTGTACGATCTGGCCTTTGGCCGCTCCGGTGATAAGGGTGACATCGCCAATATCAGCGTGATTGCCCGTGATAGCACCGCATATGCCGAACTGAAACAAAAGCTCACTGCCGACCGTGTGAAAGCCCACTTCGGGCGGTTGGTTCAAGGTGAGGTGATCCGCTATGAGATGGACAACATCGAAGCGTTGAACTTCGTGTTGCACCGCGCCCTGGATGGGGGCGGCACGCGCTCCTTGCGTGTGGATGGCCTGGGGAAATCATTGGCCGGGGCCTTGCTCTACATGGAATGGGAGGACTGATGCCTGACGATGCCCAACAGCAATTTCGCGCCGTGATCGACCGCCTGCCAGGGTTGCCCTGCTGGAGTGTGCAAGTCAGCGGGGTGGGGTCGCTGGTCAACTTGCAACTGGGAAACAAAGTCAAACGGGATTACGTCATGGCACACCCGGATTTCGAATTGTCAACTGATGAGCGTGTCTTTCAGGGGGAAATCATCCTCTACCTGGAAGAATGCCCCTGGCGGCTGGATGGCCCGGAGTCGGTCATCTGCACCTGGATGGACGAAAACACACCAGAAGGACGCCTGACCCAGGGTATCATGCAGTTGAAAGATCGCATCATCCAGCAGGCGACCCTGAGCCAACCGGGGCTTGATCTCACGCTGACATTTGATGGGAATTACGTCCTGCGGGTATTTCCGGATCAGATCAACCCGGATGAGGGAGACAATTACTCTTTGACCGCCGGTGACGAGACCTTCGTAATCGCCGCCCGCAGTACGCTTTACATTGAGTAGCCAGCACACGCACAGCGCGGTAAAATCCTGAATACGCAAACGATTATTAGGACTTTATTTATGACGATTACGCTCGACTTAACCCCACCATTTGCCACGATTACGCTCAACCGGCCTGACGTGCGAAATGCCATGAACCAGCAGATGGTGGAAGACTTACGCGCTGTATTCCTGGATCTGCGCGATAACCGCGATGTGCGGGCCATCGTACTGGCTGGTGCCGGGGGGACATTCTGCGCCGGGGGTGATCTCAAAGAGATGCGCTCTGCTTATAGCGGCGATGCCGATGATAGCACCCACCGGACGGAAAACTTCGACGCCCTGCTGACCGCGGTCAACACTGCGCCACAAGTCGTGATCGCCCGTGTTCAAGGCGCGGCGATGGGGGGCGGCTTTGGGCTGGTGTGTGTGTCCGACATCGCAATTGCGGCGGATGATGCGGTCTTCGCCCTGCCAGAAGTCCGGCTCGGCATCGTCCCTGCGTTGATCTCACCGTATGTCATCGCTTGTGTCGGCCTGACAACCGCCCGCCGCTTGATGTTGACTGGTGTACGCTTCGACGGGGTAGCGGCACAACATTATGGCCTGGTGCATATGACCTGCCCGGCAGACGAACTGGATGCACAGGTTCAAACCACCCTGGCAGACATCCGCCAGGCCAGCCCGGACGCGCTGGCGGCCTGCAAAGCGTTGATCTTCCGTGTTATGAACACGGATTTGACCGCCACCACCCAATATCGGGCCGATCTGCTGGATGACCTGCGCCGGGGTGCATCCGGCCAGGAAGGGATGCGGGCCTTCATGGAAAAACGCAAGCCAGCCTGGGCTATGGAGGACAAGGCATGATTCACAAGATCCTGATCGCCAATCGCGGCGAAATCGCCTGCCGCATCGCCCGCACCTGTCGGGATCTCGGCATCCAGACGGTGGCGGTCTATGCCGATGCCGACGCCGACGCGCTTCATGTCACCGTCGCTGATGAATCCGTGCATCTGGGTGGGAGTGCGGCCAGCGAAAGTTATCTACACATCGAGCGCATCCTGAGTGCGGCCAGACACACCCAGGCCGATGCGATTCATCCGGGGTATGGCTTCCTGGCAGAAAATGCCGACTTCGCCCAGGCAGTCATCGACGCCGGGCTGACGTGGATCGGCCCGCCGCCGGACGCAATCAGCGCGATGGGCAAAAAGCGTGAGGCCAAGCAACTCCTCCAGGGGATCCCGCTGGTTCCTGGTTATCAGGACGAGGCCCAGGACGACGAGACGTTGATAGAAGCGGCGGCGGAGATCGGGTATCCGATCATGGTCAAGGCTTCCGCCGGGGGTGGGGGCAAGGGGATGCGCCGCGTTGACTCGGCGGAGGCTCTGCCGGATGCGCTGGCGACTGCCCGTCGAGAGGCCCAGCAAGCGTTTGGAGAGGCGACTCTCATCCTGGAGAAGTTCGTAGAAACCCCGCGCCACATCGAGATCCAGATTTTCGGTGACACACACGGTAACGTGATCGCCATTGGGGAGCGTGAGTGTAGCATCCAGCGTCGTCACCAGAAGATCATCGAAGAGACACCCTCCCCCGTTGTGGATCAAGCTCTGCGCGAGCGCATGAGTGCGGTCGCCGTCAGCATCGGCCAGCAGTTAGGGTACACCGGCGCGGGGACAGTGGAATTTCTGCTTGATCCAGCCGGGGAATTTTATTTCATGGAGATGAACACCCGCCTGCAAGTCGAGCATCCCGTCACAGAAATAGTCTACGGATTTCCTGACCTGGTCGCGTTACAGATTGCCGTCGCGGAAGGGGCCGAACTGGAAGACATCGCACCGGTTCCATACGGTCATGCCATCGAAGCCCGCATCTACGCCGAAGACCCGGCGCGGGATTTCTTACCGGCCACCGGCCCGGTCGTGCTGTGGCGCACGGCGGAAGATGACGCGCTGGTGCGGGTCGATGACGGCATCCGCACCGGAGACACAGTGACGATCAATTATGATCCGATGGTCGCCAAGATCATCAGTTATGGTGATACCCGTGCGGAGGCGATCCGCAAGTTAGATTACGCACTGGCGAACACCATCTTGCTGGGCCTGCGTCATAACATCAGCTTCTTACGGCGCGTGCTGACGCATCCCGATCATATAGCGGGCGACCTGAACACGAACTTCATCAGCGATCACCCGGAACTCTTCGAAACGGTGGATGCTCCGCCGCCGGTCGTATTGATCGCGCTGGCCCTGGCAAAAGAATATCCGGCGGAAAGCTG
This sequence comes from Anaerolineae bacterium, assembly GCA_034437535.1. Taxonomy (GTDB): domain Bacteria; phylum Chloroflexota; class Anaerolineae; order Aggregatilineales; family Phototrophicaceae; genus J038. Next base: position 60,588 of record DAOTTZ010000032.1, read on the forward strand.
GCGCAATAACCGCTACCGCCCGATTCAACACACCTTCCGGCAAGGTGATGACACGATAACGGTGCATCTGGCCCCGGCAAGGGATGGCACACACATTGTAACCATCAACGATACAGAATATACCGCCCGTTTGATTGACCGGCAGGGCCACGATATGACATTGGTCATCGACGGCCACCGGCAGAAGGCGGTGGTCGCCCACATCGGTGATGATTGGTGGATTCACACCGGCGGTCGGAGTTATCACCTGGTGTGGCAGACGCCGCTACCCTTGCCCGGACTGCTGGCGACAGCGGCGGGATCACTCCGCGCACCGATGCCCGGTCAGGTGATCGCGGTCAACGTGCAAGCCGGAGAGTCCGTCAAGCAGGGTGATGTCCTCATGACGCTGGAAGCGATGAAGATGGAACATCGCATCGAAGCTCCGTATGATGGCGTAGTCGAGGCGATCCATTTCGCGCAGGGAGATTCCGTGCAGGCCGATGCCGCCCTGTTGGAAATCGAACCGCAAGAATAATCTGACTCTTACGCAAGGGGGCTATGCTGTAGAAAAATAGAGGAGACCGAGAAGATGCCTGTTTACAGCTATAAGTGTACGCAATGTGGCCATCGCTTCGAACAACGGCACAGCATGACCGCAGAGGCCCCCGCCTGCCCAAAATGCGGCCACGCCCCCGCACAGAAAATTATCACATCAGCCCCGACGATTGCCGGCGGGGTGAGTACCCACGCCGGGGACGGCAAAAAAGCCTCTAAAGAGCAATTGAAGGACAAATGGGCGGAGGAAACACCCAAATTACGCAAAAAACTGGAAAACAAACTGGGCAAAGATACGGTGCGGCGTAACGCGCCATCACTTTACAACAACGACTAAACAGGATCGGTGGAATGTCTCGAAACAATATCTCGTTTGACCGCGTAGCCGATCAATACGACAACACACGCGGCTTCCCGCCCGGTGTAGAAAGCATCGCCGGGCGGATGATCCAGCAGATCAGCGGCTTACAAGCGGAAAGTCGCCTGTTAGAAATCGGCGTCGGGACGGGACGAGTCGCGATTCCGCTGGCCGCCGCCAGCACCGCCCGGATTCATGGAATTGATATTTCCGCTGGGATGCTCCGTAAGTTATTAGAAAAACGAGTCAAGGCGGCGGTCTACCCGGTGCAAGGTGATGTGACGCGGCTTCCCTACCCTGATAACACGTTCGATGCGGTGCTGGCGGTGCATGTGTTCCATCTCCTGCCGGATTTCCAACCGGCGGAAGCGGAATTACGGCGTATCCTCAAGCCTGAGGGACTGGTGATCCAGGCGTGGAACAGCAACGATAGCATCATCGCCGACGCCCGGCGCAAGCTGAAAGAAAGCCTCCGTGCGGAGCAAAGCTGGTCACGAAGCTGGCAGAACGCGATGACGATCTTAGAAGATCATGGTTGGTCAAAGTTGGATCGTGAACGCACCCATGACTATACGAACACTGTGACGCCGCGTCATCTGCTGGAGTCGTTCGAAAACCGGTTGTGGTCTTCTACCTGGGAAGCCGAAGAAGATCAACTGAAGGCTGGCGTTGACGAGATCCGCCGCCTGCTGGAAGCCGAATATGATGATCTGGACGCCCCGGTTGACCTCAAATTCACACTGTACATCAACGCCTACACGCCGCCGTCGTCATGAAGCTGACCTTTCAACCCGTCAGCGCGGTCGATCTCGACACACTGACCCAGGCTTATAACCATGCCTATCAAGATTATGTGGTACCCGTCCATGCGACACCGGGCACGATCCAGGCATTGCAGACCGCCGTCGATGTCGATTTCGATGCTTCGGTGGTCGCTTACCAGGACGATCATATCGTCGGGTTCGGCTTCCTGGGTATTCGAGATCAGCGCGGGTGGATTAGCAGTGTCGCCGTCCAGCCGGAAGCACGCGGCCAGGGAATCGGACGCGCCATCATGGACGAGTTGACCGCTAACGCACAGGCTCGCGGATTGACTCATCTACAACTAGAAGTCAACGCGGAAAATGAGCCGGCCCGCCGGCTTTACGACGGGTTGGGCTTTCACATCCGGCGGCAGGTGGTCATCGCCGGTAGCGACCAACCGCCCCGTGATGTGGACACCATCGACATTAAGCAGGTACATCCCCGCCACTTGCTCCCGCATCACCAACGGTTGCACCCTACCCGGCCCACCTGGCAAAGAGAGCAGGCATCAATGCGATTTATGGCACGGGGTCGGGCCGGTTGGAAAACGGGAAAGCCGCTATCCGCCTATTTGATCGGCGGGATGTATGACCGGGTGCTGACGTTCGATGACCTGGCTTGCGCCCCGGATGCAGAAGATGATCTGCGCCGTCTGGTCGCCACGCTCCACCGCCGTTACCCAGACGCGATCTGCCGGGTGCAGAACCTGGCGACCGATGAACCCGGTTGGGCTGTGCTGGAATCGCTAGGATATGAGGTCGTGCTGACCGAACTCGAAATGGTCAAAACGTTATAAGCCGGGCCGGGTCAAACGTGACCGCGCACCACTCCGCCGAAGTGTAGTCACTATCTGTGACGTAGAACATCAAACTGTGGTGATCGTCCAGCGCGATCCGCACACGATACCGCCCACCCATAAACACCCGCTCGACCACGCGCCCGCGCAGACTGGCCTGCTCATCAGCGACCGGTATGATGTCGTCCGGGTGGATGAGCACCTGATCGGCCCCGGCAGGTGCTCCCGGTACCCGGTCTGCTGGCAGGACGTTATTCAGCCCCATGAACTGTGCGACGAAAGGGGTGGCCGGTTGCCGGTAGAGTGTTTCCGCCCCGGCGATCTGCTCGATATGCCCGGCGTTCATGACGGCGATGCGGTCGGCAACGGCGAAGGCTTCTTGCTGGTCGTGCGTCACATAGATAGCGGTCAAGCCGACTCGCTTGATGATCGAACGGACATCGACCACCAACCGCTCGCGCAGGCTGGCATCCAACGAACCGAGTGGTTCATCCAGCATGAGCAGGCGCGGTTGTGGCGCGAGACTGCGGGCCAGGGCCACGCGCTGTTTTTCTCCGCCGCTCAGTTGGGTGATGTCGCGCTCCGCGAAGCCGCTTAAGCCGACTAGATCCAGCATCGCTTGAAGTCGTTCGCGCCGTTCTTCCGCCGGGATGCGGGCCATCTTCAAGCCGAACGTCACGTTATCACCGACGGACAAATGCGGGAACAAGGCGAAATCCTGGAACATCAAGCCGAAGCCGCGTGCATGAACTGGCACCGCCTCAATCGAGTCACCATCCAGCCGGATGATGCCGCCGCCAGCGTCTTCTAACCCGGCGATGACTCGAAGCAAGGTCGTCTTGCCGCACCCGCTCGGCCCTAGCAGACAGAGGATCTCACCGTGTTCAACCGCCAGATCGACATTCTGTAACACGGGTTGCCCATCGTAACCGGCCTGGATATTTTGCGCCGTCAACATCATTAAAATTCCCCTATGCCAGCGGTACGGACGCGCTCAATCGTCACAAAGCTCACCGCGCAGACCGCCATCAACAAGCTACTCAACACATAGGCTTCGCCGGATGTACCGGCCTGCCCCAGCAAAGACTCGATGGCGACCGGGAGTGTGGTCGTCTCAGTCCGGGCGATGAACACCGACGCGCCAAACTCGCCCATGCTGACAGTGAAGGCGAAGGTCGCGCCGACCACAATCCCCCGGCTGATGAGTGGCAATTCCACCAGGAGCCACCGGCGGAAGGGACGCGCCCCCAGGACTTCGGCGGCTTCGTTGATGGACGGCGCGATGCTCCGTAACGCCGGTAAGACACTGCGCACCACAAAGGGCAGGGCCACCAACGTATGCGCCAGCGGGATCAACACCCAGGCCGCCCGCAGATCCCAGGATGCGGTAATCGGGATACCTAACGGATCAAGCGCACGATTCAAGAGCGCACGCACGCCGTCAAAATCCATCGCGATGATGTAACCGAAGCCCAACGTCACCGCGCTGGTCGCCAATGGAAGCATAAACAGCGGATCAAGCCAGCGCGCCGGACGACTTCGACCGCGCCCGGCCACCAGATACGCGGTCAGCACGCCCAATACCAGCGCGATGCCGGTGGTCATCAGCGCGAAGCTCAGTGAATTCATGACCACTTCCAGCGGTGGCAGGCCGATTAAGTCGCTCACATCGCGTTGTAAGGGCGGACGCCCAATCGCCCGGTTTTCGACCACGTTACGATAATGATCGAGAAGATCTCCACCGCCGAAATCAAACGACCGCCAGACCAGGGCCAGCAACGGTGCGAACAACAACAGCATGATAAAGCTCACCGTCAGGCCGACAGTTACCCGCTCACGAACAGTACGCGGACGCCGGGCGACCTGTCCCGCGCTTTGTAGATCGGTCGTCATGGTGCGTTGCAAGCGCGTATAGACGATCATCAACAGGAACATCAAGCCGATCTGGATCAACGAGAGGGCCGCCGCCACCGGCAGATTCAGGGCATCGCGGGCTTGATAAAAGATCTCGACTTCCAGGGTTGCATATTCGAAACCGCCCAATATCAGCACGACGCCGAAGCTGGTGAAGGTGAAGATAAACACCAGCACCGCAGATGCCAGCAAGACCGGGCGCAAGACCGGCAGGCGCACATACCACCATAAGTTCCAGCCATGCGCCCCCAGCACGCGCCCGGCCTCCTCGATGCGCGTGCTCTGGTTGGCCCAATAACCGGTTATCATGCGGAGTGCAATTGCAAAGTTATAAAAGACATGCGCGATCAAGATGGCGGCCAGCGTGCGCTGGAGCTGAAGCGGGGCCGTCTCTGTGTTGAGAATCCACATCAATGCATCGTTGACCACGCCACCCGGCCAGATCAACGCCCGGAAGGCCGCCGCCACCACGACCGTCGGCAGGACGAACGGCAACGTCGCCAACGATAGCATCAACCCGCGACCGGGAAAGCGATAGCGCGTAAACACATAAGCACACGGTATCGCCAGCCCGACCGTCAGCGCGGTAGAGAGGGCGGCCTGCCACAGCGTAAACCACAACACATCCCGGTAGTACGCCGACCCCAACACGGTGCCGAACCCGTCCAGGTTCAGCAGGCCATCGGGCCGCAAGCTGAGATTCAGGATCGCCGCCAGCGGGTAGAAGAACAGCACCGCCAGGAAACCAAGCGGCAATCCATAGAGGGCCAGCCGCCGCAGGGACACTATCGAAGCACCGTTTCCGTCCAGGCCGCGATCCAGTCTTCCCGGTTGGCGTCGATGTCGTCATAAGGCACGGTGACCGGCTCCTCCGGGATGGTGACCATCTCAGTAAATAACTCCGGCAATTCGACATTTTCGTTCACCGGGAAGACGAACATACTGAGCGGTAACATCGCCTGGAACTGCTCCGCGATGGCGAACTCTACAAATGCCTGGGCCGCCGCCGGTTGATCGGTACCGGCCAGGATGCCGACGAACTCGATCTGGCGGAAGCAAGTCTCCGGCTCGATGATCGCGCCGGTCGGCGCATCTTCGATCTCGTACTCACCAAATAACACTTCAACCGGCGGACTGCTGGCATAACTCACCACCAGCGGGTAAGCTCCTTCTTCGCTGGCGACGGTGAATTCGCCGTAATAGGCTTCCGTCCAGCCGGGGACGACCAGCACATCGTTTTCGACCAGATCGGCCCAATAATCCAGGTAAGTATAATCGCCCTCTTCCCCGAAGACCGCGATGGTCGCCAGCAAGAACGCCAACCCCGGTGAAGACGTGGCCGGATTTTGCACCACCAGCAATCCTTCATAGGCCGGGTCGGTGAGATCTTCCAGGCTTTGCGGCACATCAAGATCATTTTCTTCGAAGTAAGCCACATCATAATTCAAGCAGACATCGCCGAAGGTGACCGGCGTGACGCGATACGCTTCGGCATCAAGCTGGAATTGCTCCGGGATGTTTTCCAGGCCGTCGGCTTCGTAAGGCATAAACAGGTCTTCGTTCAGGGCGCGGCTGAGGAAGGTGTTATCGACGCCGTACAGCACATCCCCCAGGGGATTATCCTGTGTGAGAATCGCCTGATTAATCATCACCCCCGCGTCAGAGAGGCGTACAATTTCCAGCGTGACACCGGCTTCAGCTTCGAACGCTTCGCGCACCGTGTCTTCAATGACGAAGCTATCGTAGGTGACGACCGTCAGCGTCTCATCGTCGTCGTCATCCTGCGCCATCACCGGCAGGGCAACCGCCAGCAAGCCCAAAATCAGCAAAAATCGCCGTAACATACTCAACACTCCTTTTTAAGCAAACACGAAAAATACTCAATGGGGAAACAAAACACCCCTATCGAGTCGTAGGGGTGTGGATAGTAGATGACAATTCACTCCCTACGCCGGCATGACCCGGATCAGGTTCAAGGGTCGGTGCGGCTTTTACGCACCCTCTCAGCCCGCTGATTGCGCGGACTCCCCTGTTTGTAGCCTTATGGTAAGGGTATCCCCGTGTTAGATCAAGGATGGCTTAGAAATTGCTCAGATAATCGGTGAAGGCATCATCGGCGCAGGCATCCAGGTAGCGCAAGAGTTCCAGGCCATCTACGGGATAATGCGGGGAACACGCGGTCGGCCAGGCTCCACGCGGCGCGTGGACGATGTAATCAACCCCAGGGGCCGGCAGGATGGTGCCGTGTACGGTCTTTTCTACCGCCGGGACGACTGACTCCACCGTGCAGATGACGGTATCCGCCACATAAGCCAATTCCAGGTCGATGCCCAGGTTGTTGTTGAGCAAGACATTGCCAGCCGGATCTGCCGCCAGCCCGTGCAAAACCGCCACATCAATCGACAATGCCGGGAAAGCGGTCAAGGTCTCGCCGGTGTACGGATCAGCGACGGTGGTCACATCCGGGCGTAATGTGGGCAAGTCGGTGCCCACCCAGGCGGTAGACGGCAACGAGCCGACTCCACTCATGCGGGCACGCAAGCCCAAGACGATGCTGGCTTCGGTCTCCTCGATGATCTGAATCCGCCCGGCCTGCGCCGCCGCCGTGAACATGGGTGCCAGGCCGAAGACTTCCAGCCCGAAGTACACACTGCGCACGGCTTTGATACACCCCGCCCCCACCAGCAGATCAGACTCGTACCCGGCGGTGAAATTGAGCAGAGTCAACGCTTGCGGGCGTGGCTCTCTCGCCAGTAAGGCCCGCACAAATGCCACCGGACGCCGGTAGAGCGTCATGCCGCCCAGGGCCAGTGTGATGCCGTCATGCACCCGGTTGGCGGCTTCCTTCAGGGAGATCATGCCTCGTCCGGGCCAAGCAACCGCTCCCGGTCGGCCTTCTTCAGCTTGGAGACGACCAACCGGTACGAGTTGTCGATCATCTCACAGATTTCGTCATCCGGGATCGTACCGTCCAGGATGACTGTATTCCAATGCTTCTTGTTCATGTGGTAACCGGGTTGCACCGCCGGGTAAGTCTGGCGCAGGATTTGTGCCAACCCCGGCTCACATTTCAAGTTGACGCTGGCCGTCTCATTCGCCGCGACCTGGTGCTGGGTCAAGGCGAATAGTTTGTTCATCACCTTGAAGACCAGTGTATCCGGCCCGAATGGATAATCTTGTTCTGCGCCCGGTTTACTGGCACAGTAAGCTCGAAGCTCCGCATGATTCATCCGGCAAACCTCCATGTTCCAATGGTCGCAAAGCGATCTGACGAATCACTGATGAAGCCGAGTTGTACGCCATCAACCGCCGGGTTGACGGCGTATGTGAACAGCGGATAGTACAACGGAATAGCGATGGAACGCTCGATGAAAGCCCGCTGAAACCGATCATATAAAATTTTGCGGTTGGCCCCGTTCGGGTCACGTCGGGCGCGTTCCAACGCCTCACTGATCGCGTTGTCGTCTACACCGCCATAATTTTGTCCATCCGGGTATTGCCCTTGATGCCAGAAAGCGTATACGTCCGGGTCAGGGTTGCCGGCCTTCGAGAGTTCAATCAAGGCGGTATCGAAATCACCGGATGTGAGCCGTGCGGTATAGGTCGCCGGGTCTTCCGGCTCGACGGTCACCGCGATGTTAAGCTGGCTCCATTGTGTGGCGACTTCCTGCACCAAACTCACCAGGGACGGATCATCCGGCACCAGAATGCTAAAACTCAGCACTGGCCCGGATGCAACCGGAGTTGGTTCTGCCGCGTCGTCCGCCGCATCCTGGGTGTCCTCATCGCCGTCATCGGCCCGTTGCAATCTAACGGCATAATTGGCGATTTCATCACGGGCCGCCGCCAGATCATAGGTCCATTCCGCACCGAGCGTATCACCATAATTGTAGGCCCAACTCAAACGGGGCAACGGGCTATCCGCCAAAATCGCCTGATTAAACAAGTTACGGTCTACCAGCGATGCCCGGTTCAGGCCGGTGACGAGTGCTTCTCTGACGCGCAATTCACGGAAGAACGCTACGTCATCATCTGCCCAGTTGAAGATCATCATACCGACAGTCGGCATGACGGTCTGCGCGATCACCAGATCCGTCCCTGAAAGCGCGATGCGTTCCTGCCGGTTACGGGCGGCGTAGCCATCGGCCTGACGGCTTGCCAGCGCATCCAGCACATCGGCAAACGAATCATACACCCGGAAGCGCAAACGCTCTATCGGATAGGGATCATCCACACCGGGCTGGGCGCGATAATTGGGTGAAACCCGTAGATTCACCTCACGGATCTGCTGGCCGTCGGTCAGGATGGATTCCAGTTGGTAGGGGCCGGTGCCCACCGGCGACAGGTTGAAAGGATGGGTTAATAAACCAGCGGCATCGGTGCCGCGTAGCGCGTGCTCCGGCAGGATACCGATCCGCAATGCCTCCGGGAAAGAGGCCAGCGGTTGGGCCAAGCGGAAGCGAATCAGTGTGTCGTTAATCGGTTGGATTTCCACCGTGCGCCAGAAGCGCGAGAGGCTGACCGGCCCAGGGAAGGCCGGGTCACGCAGGAGCGACAGCGTATAAGCCACATCATCAACGGTGAATGGCTCACCGTCTTGCCAGATAACGTCATCGCGTAATTCAAACACATATTCGGTGCCATCCGACGAGACTGCCCATTCTTCGGCCAGGGCCGGGACGATCTCCCCGAAGCGGTTGATCTGCGTCAGACCATCAAAGATCAACGCGCTGATGTCACGATCTACCGGATTGACAGGCGCAAATAATGGGTTGATACGAGTCACCGGGCCGACCACCGCCTCAGTAAAGGTCGTTACATCATCATCCTGGGCGGCCAGCCCCGGCACCAACGCCAGCAACAAGCCGATGACGCTGAGTAAGGTTCCAGGTCGCATGAGATCCCCTCCATAAAAACACAAACAGGTGCTTTGCGACGCAAAACACCTGCCCGGTCAACGTTGATCCGCCGCGTGACTTAGTAGAAGATCACCGACAGAATGCAGATCGTCAAAAACAAGATCGACAGCCCGACAGTAATCTGGAAAAGGGTCTTTTCCAGGCCGCGCCGTGTGCGGGCGATACCGCCGCCACCGTCGCCACCCATCAGGCTACCCAGACCACCACCCCGGACCTGGAGCATAATCAAGACGATTAGCACCACCGACATGATGATCGACGCGATTTGAAATGCGATAGCCATACTATTGTAACCCTCGTTTTATCGTCGATTTTGTGCCAAGCAGTATAGCATGAGCGCGTTGGATTGCAAACCCATGCTTGCCCTACTCAGTCTCCGCCGGGTTGATTAGCTCGATGCCGGCTTCTTCCGCGATGAATTCGACGGCGGCCTGCAACTGGATGTCGCCGTCGCGCTCAAACTCGAAGTCTTCCGGGATGGACACACGAATATCCGGCGTGATCCCAACGCCAGAAATCGAGTTACGGTCTGGCGTAAACCACTTAGCAATCGTCAAGCGCAACCCGCCACCGTTAGAAAGCGGCTGGATGGTCTGCACGGTGCCTTTGCCAAAAGTCGTCTCGCCGATGATGGTGGCAAGCTCATTATCCTGGAGGGCACCGGCCAACAACTCACTCGCGCTGGCACTACCTTCGTTGACCAGCACCGCAATCGGCACGGTGATCCCGGCGAAGGTGCCGTTGGTCTCAAAGATCTCTTCGCGCCCATCTCCGAATTCTTCGTACAAAATCACACCGTCCTGCTGGAACGCGCTCGTCACCTCGATCACGCTGGTTAACAAGCCACCCGGATTGCCGCGCAAGTCAAAGATTAACCCGTTGAGGTTGTTCACGTCGATCTCTGTCAGAGCTTCATCCAGTTGTTCGCGGGATCGCTGGTTGAAATCCGTCATATAGACATAACCGATGTTGTTATCCAGCACCTCGGAAGTCACGGTTGGCACCTCGAAGCGATCCCGTGTAATCGTAATATCAACCAGGTCTTCCCCCCGGCGGAAGGTAATGGTGACTTCTGTGCCAGCGGGGCCGCGCACCAGCGGCAGTAATTCCAGTTGATCCAGGTCGGTCACGTCTTGCCCATCAACCGCGGTGAACACATCGCCCGGTTGCACGCCGGCGGCTTCGGCTGGCGTCCCCGGTAACACATTGATGATTTCGACCTCATCGGCCTCATTGGTCTGGATGGTCGCGCCGATTCCTTCCATATCGCCGGATAGACTGATGTCAAATTGGGTGTAGGCTTCCGGCGAGAGGTAGGCACTGTATTGATCTTCCAGCGATGTGACCATGCCGTCAATCGCGCCGTTAATCAGCGTGTCCGTCTCAACGTCTTCTACATATTGTTGTTGGATGGACTGGTAGACTTCATAAATGGGTTGGAAGTCCTCTTGTGCTGATTCTGGGATGACGTTGCCTTGCGCGTCAATCATGGTAATTTGATTACCAAGCAAGAACGCCACCACGAAAACCGTTACCAGCGCAATCGCCAGTTGGAACGGGCTTATTTGCACATAAGTGCGTGTTACTTTATTCATCAGGTCGTCTTATCCAATTCCTTATTCGATGACAGGTTCAGTTGTTAAAAATTTGATGGCCGCTTCGAGTTGCGGGTCAGTGTCGTCGCCAGCCTCTGGCGGCATTTCAACCACCAGATCCGGCGTGACGCCCTGCTCAGAGATCCACACGCCGTCTGGCGTCAACCAGCGGGCAATCGTCAGCCGCACGCCGCCGCCGTTGATTAGCTCATTCTGGATCTGCACCGTCCCCTTGCCGAAGGTCGTCGCGCCGATCAGCATCACACTGTTATTGGCCTGCCAGGCCCCGGCGACCAATTCGCTGGCACTGGCACTGCGTTCATCCACCAGCACGACCACCGGCACTTGCACATCAGCATAGGCCGCCCCCGCAGAATACAACACCTCGTTACCGTCTTGGTCAACACGGAAAACGTTATCGTCTTCCACCAGGAACGTCTCAACACGACCATCACCAAATTCTTCGATCAATAATGTGCCGTCTTCAATGAACAACCCGGCAATATCCACTGCCGCCGTGAGGAACCCACCCGGATTACCGCGCAAGTCGAAGATCAAGCCAGCACGGGAATTCACATCCAGTTCGGCCAGGGCTTCATCGACCTGACCACGCGCCACGCTAGAGAACTCCGCCATGCTGATGTAGGCGATGTCACCGGGTAGAATATCGGTCTCCACATTCGGGATGATAATCTCAGCGCGTTCAACATCGAAGTCGATCAACTGGTCGTCGCGGCGCATGGTCAACGCGACGGTGGTGCCGGCGGAGCCACGTACCCGCGCCGCCAATTCAAGGAACGTCAGGCCGTAGACCTCTTCGCCCTCTACAGCATAGAAGATGTCCCCCACTTGCAAGCCACTTTCCGCCGCCGGGGTATCATCCAGCACATTTAAGATCTGGATGGCGTTAGGATCTTCTTCGCTCTCTGTGATGACAACGCCGATTCCTTCGATTGAACCGTCGAGATCACTCCTGACGAACTCGTAGAATTCGGCTTCGACGTAATTGCTGTAAGGATCTTCCAGGGCTTCTACCATGCCCCGGATGGCTCCGTCAATCAAGACGGTCGTATCAACATCTTCGACATAACGATCCTGGATCAGATTGTATGCCTGGAATAAGGGGTCAAATTCAGCTTCGACCTCGGCGGGCAAGTCTACATCACTTTGAGCATAGGTGACCGATTGCTCACTGCCTAGCGCATAACCGACGGTAAACACCACCGCCACCAGCACGCCCAATTGTAAATGCTTCACTTTCTGCCAGAAGGTACGTTTTGATCCCATATCCGCTAACTCCATTATCTAACACCATACATGCTACTATAGTATCAGTAGCTGAAGATGCCGTTAACGACGCAGAAAGACCCTAACAGAAAATTAACATGTCTGGAGATTGTGTGGGCATAGATCAGGCACAGGCGATTGTGTTCGGATTGGCGGTGGGCGATGCGCTCGGCGCACCCGTGCGCGACCAGCATTACCGGCAGATCCAGGCGGCCTATGGGCGCGATGGCATCCAACAACCGCCGGTTCCCGCGCTGGTCACGGCCAATACACGTCACAGCCAGCGCGTCATCCTGGACGGAACCAATGCACCACTGGAAGACGGACAGAGTTCCCCCGCCGCCCGGTCGCTCTTACTGGGGTATCGTTATCAGGCAGATCATGAACGGTTGATCCATGAAGTTGAGGCCGTCTGCCGCCGGACACACACCGACCCAGCCAGCATTGCCGGGAGCATCGCCGCCGCCTATCTGGTCGCTTTGACTTTGAACGGCGTTCACCTGCATGAGTACATCCGCCGGGTGATGACCTTCTGCGATGACCTGAGTGATGCACTCGACCTGGCTCTGTTGCGGATCGGCCATGTGCTGGGGTGGACGGACGAAAAAGCCGCGATGAACCATATCGGGGATGGACACCAGGCAGAGACCGCCGCCGCGCTCGGCCTGTATTGCGTCCTACGGTATGATGCCGATTACGCCGCCTGTGTGCGTTGTGCGGCCAACTTCGACGGCGATAGCGCGACAGTGGCGGCAATCGCCGGGGCCATCATGGGAGCGCGGTTGGGCACGGTGGCGGGCCCACCACCCGGATGGGCGGATCGCCTGCCAGATCAAGCCGATCTGCTCCGGGTAGCCGCCCAGTTATGAGAGCGCGTTCTCCTGCTCGATGATCCAACGTAGATGATCCCGCCGGGCCGCCCCGCCTAACGTCTCCAACTTGCGCACACCCAATGGGTCGATCACATCGCGTAACAGGCGTAAGTCTTCGGCAGTCGGCGGCATCGTCTCGGCTAGATTTTGCGCGATAAGCAGTGGGAAGCCGGTTTTCTTCTGGATTCGTTCCACCGTGACGCCGGGGTGATGGTGCGTCAGGCGCATCTGGCCGTCCTGCCAATCGAACTGGCCCAGGTCGGTGATGCAATAATTCGGCCCGCGCCCGCGCTGACGATGCGGCACATGCCCCAACCCGCTGACGTAATCGACGGTTTCGACAAAGGTCACGCGGCTATGACGCGGCACATACAGATAGATCTGATCTGAATAGACGGTGACATCCGGGATGCCGCCGGTACCCGGCAGGCGCAGGCGGGGCCGGTGATAATCTTGGCCGAACGCGATGTTATTAAAATTGCCAGCCGAATCGACCTGGGCGGGACGAAAGAATTCCTTCGGGTTATACTGCGGCAAAAGATCCACCGCCGCGACGGCAAACCCCACGTTTAACAATGCTTTGCTCAGCCACGCTTCTTCGACCCGCGTCACACGCAAGGGTGACCAATCTTGTGCGATACCCTGGCCAATGGCAGTTGCAAAGCGCACGGTCGGCGCGTGGCGGAGCCTTGCCAGAATGTAACCAGCCATGACCAGCGGCGTATTGATCCCCTGGGCCAGCACTTCGCCATCTTGCACCTGGCGGGCGATGCAAACACTGATGAGTTCATCGATTGTATAATCGTCGTGTGTCATAAAACTGTAAATTCTCTAACCATTACCTGTAAGAAGTGTATCAGATCAACCGTCTAAGGACATGAAAGCAACCTTTCAACCTTGAGGAGAGAAGATTTCGATGATTAAGCGTTTACTCATTATGCTGTTTATCCTGGCCTTGCCATTGTCGGCATTCGCGCAGGAAGATGAAGACGTCGTCACCGAAGATGACGTTGAACGCCCGACGTGGCAGACCATCGAACTGACCGACGTCAACACCGGGGAGACCTTCACCCTGGGTGATTTCTTCGGTAAGACCGTATTTGTCGAGCCGATGGCGACGTGGTGCAGTAATTGTCGCTCTCAGCTACGCAATGTCGCCTCCGCCCGGAATATTTTAGCCGAAGAAGCCGAAATCGACCTGGAAGAAGCAGACTTTGAAGACATCGTTTTCATCGCCCTGAGCGTTGAAATCGGGCTGGCAGAACAAACCCTGGCCGATTATACCGAGCGGCAAGGCTTCGACTGGACGTTCGCCGTCATGCCAGAAGAGATGCTGGTAGAAATGGTGGATGAATTCGGTCGTGCCATCGCCAACCCACCGGCGACACCCCATTTCTTGATCCGACCGGATGGCACCTACACCGAGATGGTCACCGGGTTAGAAAGCGACGATGAAGTCATCGACGACATCCGTGACGCGCAAGCCACCAGCGCACCAGTCGAACTGCCAGCAGACACAGAAGCCGATGACGCCGAAGCGGAAGAAGAAACCACCATCCCACAGGTAGACCGCCCGGATTGGCACCGGCTGGAACTGACCGACGCCCGCACTGGCGAGACCTTCACGCTGGAAGACTTCGCCGGGCAGACGGTTTATGTCGAGCCGATGGCGACGTGGTGCAGTAATTGCCGCCGCCAACTCGAAAATCTATCTGAGGCTCAGGCGCAACTGGTGGAAGCCGAAGATGACTCGGTCGTTTTCCTCGCGCTGAGTGTAGAGACCAACCTGGAAGCGGATGATCTGGCCGCGTATGCCGATGACCTGGAATTTGACTTTGACTTCGCGGTGATGAGTGAGGAAATGCTGGTCGCGCTGGTAGACGAATTCGGACGAGCCGCCGCTAACCCGCCCTCCACGCCGCATTTTATCATCCGCGCTGACGGATCCTACACCGAGCTGACCACCGGCTTCAAAGACGCCGAAGCCATCCTGGAAAGCTTAGATGAGGAACGCATATCGTGATTGAATGGGACGTACTCACACAGCAATTCGCGCTCGGCAACGCCGCTATCCTGACCAACGTGTGCTTACTCCCCTTGTATCCCGGCTTGATCGCGTTCCTGGCCGGGAACGCGGTACGCGCACAGAGCGGCGTGACCAGTACCAGCGGTGATGCTAGCACCAGCGGTGAGACAACAACAGTCCCCGCCGATGAGCGGCCCGCCTGGGTGACAGCATCATTGGGCCTGTTCGTCTTGCTCGGCATCCTGGCGGTAATGATCGTGCTGGCATTGATCCTGTTTCAGCTCAAGAGCAACTTTGCCGATGTCTTCACGTTGCTCTTACCAGCGGTCTACTTCACGATTATCGTGCTGGGGGTGGTGATGTTCACCGGGCGTAATCCATTCGCCCGGCTGACGACCGCACAGGCCCCGGTGTTGAAGAATCCGTTCTTGACCGCGTTCTTGTATGGCGTTTTGCTCGGCCCGATGACCTTACCCTGTACCGGGCCGGTCATCCTGGGATCAATCACCTACGCCGCCGCCAGCCCGACGGCCTCACTCGGTACAGAGATCATCTACTTTATCGCGTTTGGGGTCGGGTTCGGCTGGCCGTTGCTGATCTTGCCGTTGTTCGCCGCACCAGCGCAGAAGACCTTCACACGCTGGCTGACTCGCAATCACACCCTGCTCACACGGGCGGCGGGCGTCTTGCTGGTTTTGATCGGCGCGTTCGGTTTTTACACCGAATTTCTGGATGGTGCCAGCTCACTCTAAACGACCTTTGGGGCACCAGCTTGATCGGTGCCCTGGTCTTTTACCTACGGTTCTTTTTCTTACCCTTTTTGCGCTTACTGCCGTCCATCCGCACGATGCGCGGTTCGAACTTACCCACCACATCAACCAGATCGGCCTGCGCTTCCATCACGGCGTGGATATCCTTATAGGCTTGCGGGGCTTCGTCCAGATCTCCGCCAATTAACGTGACACCACGTTCCTTGAGGTAATCTTTCTGCGCGTTTTGGGTGATGGATTGCTTGGCGGCCCGCCGGCTCATCAAACGCCCGGCCCCATGTGCGGCAGAGTTCAACGCGCTGGCATTGCCCTTGCCCCGCACCACAAAGCCCGGATCACCCATCGAACCAGGGATAATGCCTAGCACGCCCGGCCCGGCTGGAGTCGCGCCTTTGCGGTGGACGATCACATCACGTTCAATACCATCAGCACCGGTATGCGTTTCCTTCCAGGCGAAGTTATGATGATTTTCGATCACGGCGGCGGGCTTTAACCCGGCGGCCTTCGCCACCTTCTGGTGGATGACCTCATGGTTGGCGGCGGCAAATTGACCAGCCAACTGCATACTGATCCAGTATTCGTACCCCAATGACGAATCGAGATCCAGCCAGGCCAGATGCCTGACGCTTTTATCCAGCGCGGGGTGTTGCTCCTGGGCTAACTTGCTAAAGCGATCTGCGATGGCATACCCGACCCCGCGTGAACCGCTGTGCGAAAGCAATGCCAGGTAAGTCCCGGCCTTCAAGCCCAGGTCATCGGCATCGAGCGTGAACGCGCCCCATTCTGCAAAGTGATTGCCTGATCCACTGGTGCCGAGTTGTTCATCGGCCTTGTCTTTGAGTGTCGCCAGGAAGCCAGTGGCCCGCCAGGCGGCATCATCCAGCACCGGATGCTCAACACGATCATACCGGCTGAAGCCCTTACCCGCGCCAAATAACGTGTTCTCTGTCAGCGCGTTCTCAAACTTGCCGGTCTGCTGGCCGAGCACATGCGGCGAGATCTCAAAGACCGACATCCGCATCCGGCACGCAATATCAACGCCGACCGCATACGGGATGACCACGCCATCCGTCGCCAGGACACCGCCAATCGGCAGGCCGTAGCCGATGTGCGCATCAGGCATCAACGCGCCAGCCGTGCTGACTGGCAAGCTCAAGGCCGCATCCATCTGCTTTAAGGAACCTTCATCAATGTGCTCTTTACCCCAGATGGCATACGCCAGTGGGGTTTCTCGCAACGTGTAATCCATACCATGTACCCTGATTATCAAGTAACTGCTTGTATCATAAGGGGTCAGGAAGGTTTAATCAAGCCGCAGACTACCAGAGTTTGCCGGAGAGACAAGCTATGCTACAATGAATCTATCGTGATTTATGGTAAGGAGTGGGCGATGTCGGTCGTCAACGTACTCAAGCAAGCAGATATTTTCGATGAACTGAGCAACACCCAGCTTGAATTAATCGGCTCGATCTGTAGCGAAAGGCACTATCAAACCGGCGACATCATCTTCGAGGAAAACTCGCCGGGGGATGAATTGTACGTAATCGCGACTGGAGAGATTGAGATCCAGGTGGATCCATCGCTGGTCGGTCGCGAAGTCACCGGGGGGATGCACACCATCGCTACCTTGCGCCGGGGCCAATCCTTCGGGGAGGTTTCGTTGGTGGATGAGGGGTTGCGCTCTGCCGGGGCGCGTTGTTCGCAACAGGATACCTACCTGGTGGTCATCCCGCGTGATAAGCTGATGCTCTTGTGTGATACCTATCCACAATTGGGCTACCGGCTCATGCGGAATCTGGCGGCAGACCTGGCGATGAAGATCCGCCATACTGATCTTCAGGTACGCGAACAACTCACCTGGTCACACGGGAAATCCTAGCACTTTAGTCCTATCTGGGGCGCGAGCTAAACTATAAAACGAGCTTCGTCTCTTTACATTTTTTGGAAATTAACACACAATCTATAACAGCTTAACCTGATTCAAGTTGGATTCAGGTTAAAATCGGGTTTATTTACCCGACCTATTGATAACTCACGGAGGAACACTGAACGATGAAAAAATTTAGCACCCTTCTCTTACTGGTCCTGTTGAGCCTGCTGGCGGTGAGCATCGCCGGGGCACAAGAGGAAGAAGAGGAAGACGCAAGTGACGAACTCGCTCAGATTCGCATCGCCCACTTCGTACCTGATGGCCCGAACGTTGATGTCTACATTGACGGTGAGATCAGCGCGGTACAAGACGCCCCGTATGGTGCGGTCACCGGTTGGTATCAGGTCGCGCCGGGTAGCTACAGCGTGTCGATTGTGCCGGAAGGCGATGATGTCGACAATGCCGTGATCGAAGGCGTGGTCGATGTCGATGCTGATAGTTGGTATACCGTCGCCGCCATCGGTCTTGTCGTCCAGGAAACACTGGATGTCACCGTCATTGAAGAAGACTACAGTGATCTTTCCTTCGGTGAAACGCGCATTAGTGCATTCCATGCCATCCCTGATCTTCTGCCGGTCGATGTGCTGGCAAACGGTGATGTCCTATTCGGCTTGCTGGCCTACCCCGGTAGCCTGGAGACTGCGGAAGGGGAACCGGTAGATGGCTTTGCCAGCGTAACCCTGGCGGAAACCACCGCCGATGTTCAAATCGTGGATAACGAAGATAACAGCGTTGTGCTGGTTGATATTGGTG
This sequence comes from Anaerolineae bacterium, assembly GCA_034437535.1. Classification (GTDB taxonomy): domain Bacteria; phylum Chloroflexota; class Anaerolineae; order Aggregatilineales; family Phototrophicaceae; genus J038. The sequence continues at coordinate 79,149 of DAOTTZ010000032.1, forward strand.
AGTTCACCTTCAGCCAACAGCGGAATTACTTCATCGCGGCGACAGGTGTAGCCGCAGACCCGACCTTCCGTCTGGTTTCTACCAATGTGGAGACCGTCGAAGAAGAGTTCCTCGGTGACATCACCGCCCCGCCGAGTGCTAATGAGGATAGCGGCTTCGTGCGCGTGGCGCATCTTTCCAGCGGCACACCGGCGGTCGATGTCTACCTGGACGGTGCGTTGACCGACATCCAGAGCCTGGAATTTTCCAGCGTGACTGAGTTCATCGAACTGCCAGTCGGCACGTATGACATCGCTGTTTCCGCCGAAGGGGCCGGCATTGAAAACGCGGTGCTGGAATTCCCGTTGGACGTAATCGGCGGGCAATATCAGACCGCAGTGGCTTATGGCATCCTGGCGAATGACACGCTGGAAGCGACAGTCGTCGAAGAAGACTTCAGCCCGACCGATACCGGGTTGTTCCGTGTATCTGTGTTCCATGCTTTCCAGGATCTCGGCCCGGTGGACTTAATCCGTGACGATGGCCTGGATGCGATCCGCTTCCTGGCGTACCCCGGTGCGAATGAAGGTAGCGATGGCTTCGATACCGTCGATCTGCTGGCGGGCAATTACGGCTTTACCGTCGTGCTTTCCGAAGATACCGATACCGTCATCGCAGAGATCCCGGCGATTGAATACGCGGCAGACCAGAATGTATTCATCGGCGTGATCGAAAGCGACAGCGGCTTCACGCTGGTACAAGCCGACATCCCCGGTATGGATGAGTAACAGTTAACCCAAGCGCGTGTTATTTTGCGGGCCGTCTTCGACGGCCCGTTTTTGAATCACGTCGCGGCGATCAAGCGGATGAACTTACGTTTGCCCACCTGGAGCACGACCGGCAATTCCGCCAGTGTGATGGTCGCGCCGGGGTCGCTCACCGTGTCGCCGTCCTTACGGATGCCGTCCTGCTTCATCAACCGCTTGGCCTCACCCCCACTGCTGACCATATCCAACCGGCGCAGAATATCCAATACGCGCTCGTCTTCATCCAGCACGGCTTCGGGGATGTCGTCAGGCACCGCGTTCTTATCATGGCTCCGGTAGAGTTTGTCCCATTGATCCTGGGCGGCCTGGGAATCTTGCGGGCTGTGGAAGATCGACACGATCTCCCGTGCCAAAGACATCTTGACCTCGTTCGGATGCAGTGCGCCGTCCGCCAATTTCCGCGCCATGTCGTCTAACTTTTCCGGCATCCACCCCAGGATCAACTTGTGATAGATCGCCATCGCTTCATCCGGCAAGCTCATCACTTTGCCATACATATCGTGCGGATCGCTCAAAAGTGGGATGTGATTGCCCAGGCTCTTGCTCATCTTGATCGTCCCGTCGGTACCGGGCAGGCTTTCGCCCATGATGACGGCTACCTGTGGCTTTTGGCCCAGGGCGGATTGCAACTTGCGGCCCGCAACCAGGATATTAAACAATTGATCTTGCCCGCCGACCTGAACATCGGCTTCCTGCGCGACGGCATCATAAGCCTGCATCAGCGCATAGAAGAACTCGTGCAGGTAAATCGCTTCGTTGCTTTCCATGCGGTTGGCGAAGTTTTCCCGCGTGAGGAATTGCTGAACGGTAAAATTGCTGGAAAGCCGGATAATGTCGGCAAAATCCAGCGTACTGAGCCATTCATCATTACGGCGCACCCGTGTCTTTTCCGGGTCGAGGATTTTGAAGGCTTGCTCCGCATAGGTGCGGGCGTTTTCCGTCACTTGCTCCGGCGTCAGTTGATCGCGGGCCTTTTCCTCATGAGAAGGATCACCGATCAAGCTGGTGAATGTGCCGACCAGAAACGTGACATCATGACCGTAATCCTGGAACTGGCGCAATTTTCTCATGCTGATGGTATGCCCCAGGTGTAGATCCGACGTGCGCGGATCATAACCGCAATATACCCGCAGGGGGCGGCCTTCTTTTTCCGCCTCAATCAAGCGTTGGCGCAGTTCGGCGGTCATCGTTTTCTTTGTTTCCGGGTCACCATAGGCGGTGCCAGACATCAAGACTTCGACCTGTTCGTCAATCGTCGCCATGAGTGTTCCTCGTCTATTGGTTGATGGTCAAAACGGGCTGATTGTACCATAGACTTGTTTGGCCGCCGCATGCTCATTATAATGCGGGCAAGCCGCACGCGAGGAAAAAACGTAATGAAGCAAATGACGAGCGCAGAAGTGCGCCAAGCATTTTTAGACTTTTTCGAAACCAAGGGACACAAACCCGTTATGTCGTCGCCGCTCGTCCCTGGCAACGACCCCACCCTGCTATTCGCAAATTCTGGCATGGTGCAATTTAAGGATGTGTTTTTAGGCACAGACAAGCGCGATTATCGCCGCGCCACCACCGCGCAGAAGTGTATGCGCGTGAGTGGCAAGCACAATGACCTGGAAGAGGTCGGCCCATCGCCCCGGCATCACACCTTCTTTGAGATGCTGGGTAACTTCAGCTTTGGCGATTACTTTAAGCTGGAAGCCATGCAGTATGCCTGGGAACTGCTGACCGAGGTCTACGAACTGCCAGCGGACCGGTTGGCGGTGACGATCTACGAAAAAGACGACGAAAGTTATGAGCTGTGGACGAATGAAATCGGCATCAGCCCCAAGCGGATCGGTCGGCTCGGCCCGAAGGATAACTTCTGGCAGATGGCAGAGACTGGCCCCTGCGGCCCGAATACCGAAATCCACTGGGACCGCACGCCAGAACTGGGCGAAGATGGCATCGTTGAGTCGCTGGAAAAAGACGATGGCCGCTTCCTGGAAATCTGGAACCTGGTGTTTATGCAATACAGCCGGACTCAACCCGATCCCGATCATACCGGCCAGTACGACGAACCACTCCCCGCACCGGGTGTGGATACGGGCATGGGTTACGAGCGGGTGGTCGCGGTGCTTCAGGGGGTTGAGGCCAATTATGAAACCGATGTATTCACCCCGATCATCCAGCGCACACAACACCTGACCGGGCATAGCGACGACGAACGCGACGCCAACATCGTGCCTTACCGCGTGATCGCCGATCACATCCGGGCCGCCGTGTTCTTGATCGCCGATGGCGTGCTACCCGGCGCGAAGGGACGAGACTCGGTCTGCCGGTTGGTCTTGCGGCGGGCGATGCGCTTCGGCACCAAGATCGGCCTGAACGAGCCATTTCTGGCTGATGTGGCTGAAGCCGTGATCGAATTAATGGGCGGGCATTACACCGAACTGGTGGAAAAACGTGCCAGCATCCAGCGGACGATCACCCGTGAAGAAGAACGCTTCCGCCGCACGATGGACAGCGGCCTCACCGAGTTAGAATCTATGCTGGATAATCTGCCGGATGGCGGCACCCTGCCGGGTGAAGATGCCTTTTTCCTCAAGGCGACACTGGGCCTGCCGATTCAGGTTATCAAAGACATTGCGGAAGAACGCGGCTATGCCGTCGATATGGCCGCGTTCGAGACCGCCGAAGAAGAACATGCGAAGGTCAGCGGCGGCGGGCAGGCGATGGGTACCATTGACCATCGCGAAGCCTACAGCGAGATCCTGGCTCAACTTCAGCAAGCGGGCACCCTGCCGGAATCCGGCGTTGATTATGATCCGTATGGTAAGCCAACGATCAACGCACAGGTCATCGCGCTATTGCAGGACGGGCAAATGGCGGATCGCTTCAACGTGGGCGATAAGATCGAGGTCGTGCTAGATAAGTCGCCGTTTTATGTCGAAGCCGGTGGGCAAGTCAGTGATACCGGGGCGATCATCGGTGATGGATGGGAGATTGAAGTCGAAGATACACGCCGCCCGGTCACCGGCTTGATCGTGCATTACGGCGAAATCGTGGAAGGACAACCCGGCACCGGCACGACCGTGCGGGCCGTCGTAGATACCGACCGGCGGCATGCCATCACACGCAACCACACCGGCACGCACCTGCTTCATGCCGCGCTACGGAACACACTCGGCCCGCATGTGCAACAGCGCGGTTCACTCGTCGCGCCGGATCGCCTACGCTTCGACTTCGCGCATGATGCTAAGATGACCACCGCAGAGATCAGCCGGGTGGAGAACGAAGTCAACGCGATCATCTTAGAAAATCACCCGGTCTATGCCGAGACTAAGCCACTCCAGCAGGCCAAAGACGAAGGCGCGATGGCCCTATTTGGCGAGAAATACGCCGATACCGTCCGCACCGTCATTGTAGATAACGGCGACCAACGTTACAGTTACGAATTGTGCGGTGGGTTGCACGTCAACACGACCAGCGACATCGGCCTGTTTGTGCTGGCGGATGAGGGCAGTGTCAGCGCGGGCATCCGCCGGGTGGAAGCCTACACCGGCCAGCGGGCGATTGATTACGTCCAGGCGCAACGAAACCTGCTCAAGGCCGTCGCGCACCGGCTGACCGCCAGCCCACAGGACGCACTGAGCAAGGTAGACGCGCTACAAGATGAGCTACAAGCCAGCAAAAAACAGATCGAGAAGTTGCGCCGTGATGTGGCCCGGAGTACGTTCGAAGCCCGCATCGGGTCGTTGGAGACCATCGGCGGCGTGCCTGCTCTCATCATGCAGGTGAACGACACCCCGATGGAGACCTTGCGCGAAATGTCGGACTGGTTCCAGCATCAGGTCGATCAAGGGGTATTCGTGATCGGCGCGAACAACGACGGCAAACCACAATTTTTAGTTCGCGTCACCGATGACCTGACGAAGAACGGTCTGCACGCTGGCAAGATGATTAAAGCAATCGCGGCAGTTGTGGGCGGGGGCGGCGGGGGCCGGCCCAATATGGCCCAGGCGGGCGGTGAGGACGCCAGTAAAATCAGCGAAGCCCTGGATAAAGCCCGCCAGCTTATCGCGGAGAGGCAATGAGCGAAGGCGGGCGCGAACTCATCCAGATCGAGGCGAACGAAGACCCGAACTCGGTTAAAGACCGCCTCTCATTTTATCGCGGTCAGCGGGTTTTGCTCATCTGGCCGGAGGAAGGCACCGCACTGACGCGCAAGCTCGATCTGGTTCTGGTTCAACGAGAGGCGATGCGCCGCCAGATTCGCCTGGCCTTCGTCACGCATGATCCAGAGGTCATCAAGCACGCCGCAGAGCTAAACATCAGCACCTTCCAGACCATCGGTGCCAGTGAGCGCAAGCGATGGGCACGCGGGCGCACACGAGTCTTCACCGGGCGGCAACGCCGCCCCAGCGATGCCCCTACCCCGGAAGACCTGGAAGCCGACGGAAGCCGGAGCCGGGGCCGACGGCGGGCACCGTCGTTTGGCTCGCTGGTGTTCCGCCTGGTGTTGATCGGCGCGTTTTTGGGGGCGGCCTTCGCGGTATTTTACTTTTTGGTGCCCACCGCAACGGTGACGATCACCCCGGCGACCAGCACGGTACAATCCAGCGTGCAGATTACCGTCAATGCCGACCCGGCGTTCACCGATGTAGACATCGAAAACGCGGTGTTACCGGCTTCTACCATCCGCGTAGAAATCGAAGAACGCACCACCATCAACACGACCGGCACGCAGAACCTGGGTGATGTCCGCGCAGTGGGAGAAGTGATCTTCATCAACGAGACGACGGACGAAGTCGAAATCCCGGACGGCACGACCATCAGCACCAGTGCTGGCACGCCGATTCTGTTTCGCACCACCGAACCGGCGTCCTTGCCCGGCGGGGTGGGCAGTGAAGTCACCGTCAATGTAGAGGCCATGCAATCCGCCGCCGGGAGCATCGGCAATGTAGAAGCCAACCTCATCAATACGATTGTCGGGCCGCTGGAAGAACAAGCGGATGTGCTCAACCTGCAACCGACCCGCGACGGCCAGAGCCGCCAGGAGGCCGCCGTCACCGCCAACGACCGGGACCGGGCCGAAGGTCAGGTCAACTTCCTGTTGCAACAGCGGGCCTATGACGAAATGCTTGACCTGCCGGAGATCGGGGAGGACGAATTCGTCATCCTGGAGACCTTACGCATTGTCGAAGACCTCAGCACGACCTTTGACGCCGCACCGGGCGACCTGGCGGAGTCGCTCTCTGTGACGAAACGCGCCGTCGTGGAAGCCGTCGTGGTCGATACGACATTGGGCCAGCAGATCGTGTTTGCCCGCATGGCGGAGCAAATCCCGCGTGGGCGGGAGTTCGACCTGGATTCGATCACGTACAATCGCGGCGAAGTCTCGTTTGCGGGTGAGCTAATCTTGTTCACCATGTCCGGCCAGGGGACGATCATCGCACAGATCAACCAGCGCAGTATCCGCAACGCACTGACCAACCGCACCATCGATGAAGCCCTGACCTACCTGAGCGAAAATGTTGACATCCAGGGTACGCCGGCGGTGGTCTTATCGCCAGATGTCTTCGGACGCTTACCACTATGGGCGGAGCGCATCACGGTGGAGACTGTCACACCATGACCGGCGGTAAATTACTCGGCATCGATCATGGGATCGCTCGAATCGGACTGGCGACATGCGACGCCTTGCGGATTGCCGCCCGCGAACTGACCGTCATCGAGCGCAAATCTCGCCGGGAAGACTTCGACCAGATCAACGCCATTGCCGCCCGCGAAAATGTCGTCGGGGTGGTGGTTGGCTTGCCAGTCAACGACACGACCGCGCCAGGCCAACATACCCAGGCCGATACCGTCCGGCTATGGGCGGGGCGTTACGCCCAGACGACCAACCTGCCGATCCGGTTCTATGATGAGCAATTATCCAGCGAAGAAGCCATCGAACTGGCACAGGCCCACCACCGGGCCGCCGCCGCGCCGATTGATGATCTGGCGGCGCGGATCATCTTACAGCGGTACATCGACGCGCTGGCCACCGGGTTGGTCGATGATCCCATCTGACGATTGCCCCACGCTAACCTAGCCGAGACCCCACCCGATAGCCTATACTGTGATGTGATCGAATCGCAGTGTTAAGGAAAACCCTTTGGATCGCCGACGTAATCTTATTGTTTTGATTGTGGCGTTAGGCTTCGCGATTTTGTTTTGTGGCGGGTTGGTCTTCTTGCTTGCCGGAGATCAAATCTTGAATGGGATGCAGACCGTCGTCTTGCGCATTCAGATTATCTCGCGTGAAGATGACCTGAACATGCCCCAGGGCGAAGATGATACCGTCGTGCGCTTCAGCATCTTACCCGGTTCCACCGCCAGGAGCATCGGTGAGCAACTGAACTTACAGGGCTTGCTAGATGACCCGGCCTTGTTCACCAATTATGTGCGGGTGGAAGGGCTGGATGATGATCTGGCCGCCGGGACGTTCTTCTTGCGGCAAAATATGAGCATCGTTGAGATTGCCGACACACTGACCCGCGACGGCTTCACAGAGATCACATTGACCATCTTCCCCGGCCAACGCATCGAAGAAATCGCGGAGACCATCGACTCCTTACAACCTTATTTCTTGTTCGATGGTGCGGCCTTTTTGCGCGTCGTCGGCCCAGGTGCCGCCATCCCGCAGACCTTTGCCGAACGCTACGACATCCCACCCGATCGCAGTTTAGAAGGCTTCTTGCCGCCGGAGACATACCGGCTCAGTCCAGAGATCACGCCGGAGGGCCTGCGGGATGTATTGCTCAACCAATTCAACACGCAGATCACCGATACCATGCTTCAACGGGTAGACGCCTTGCCCGGTTATACGTTCTATGGCATCGTAACCCTGGCTTCGATCATCGAACGAGAGACCATCTATGCCGACGAGCAACCAATGGTCAGCAGTGTATACCGCAACCGGCTGGACATCACAACGGATGATCTGGAACGGCTGGATGCCGACCCAACCGTACAATACGGTCATCCTGCTAGCGGCCCCGGCAACTGGTGGCCGCGCATCACGGCTAACGATTATTACACGGTGAACTCGCCGTATAACACCTATCTCAACAACGGCTTGCCCCCTGGCCCCATCGCCAACCCGGCCCTGAGTGCGATCCAGGCCGCGATTGACCCGGAAGCCTCCGAATTTCTGTTTTTCCGGGCGGATTGCCGGGGTGATAACCGGCACGACTTCTTCACCAATTACAACGACCATCAGAACGCCTGCTGACCGTGTACCGAACGATCATGCGCCTGATCTTCGCCGTACTCAGCGGGCTGATGCTGGCCGGATGCGGCACACAGGCCCCACAACCGCCCGATCAAATCGCGCTGTTGGCCCCGTTTGAAGGCCGTTACCGTGACCTGGGATATAGCCTGCTGTACCCGGCCCGGCTAGCCGTAGCGGATTCGGGGGTGGGTGTCGCTCTGCTTCCGGTCGATGACGGCGGCGCGGTGCAACTGGCAACAGAACGCGCCCGTGCGTTACAACTTGATGAGCGCGTGCAGGTCGTAATCATCGCCGGGTATACGGCTACTGCCGCTGATGTGATCGACGCGCTAGCCGGTAAACCCGTGATTGTGGTCGGTCATTGGGCGGCGGAGCCAGCAGAGCATGTCGCCATTTTATCCAGTGCGGATCTTACCGTAGAGCCGCTGACGATTACGCGGCTGGCGGCAGAGCCGGCCCCGCTCCGCGCCGGGGATGTGGCAGGCTTACCAGGGTTGACGGACTTACGCGACGATATGACCGGCATGACGCTGGTCACATCGGGTGATGTGCCGGACGAAGCCTTGCGCCAGCGCGTGCTAGCCAGTGACCCGTTCGCTGTGGAACCGAACCAACTGGCGGCTTTAGTCTATGATGCGGTGTGGATCGCCGGGCAAATTATGCCACAGGCTGACCCGATTACCGCGCTCCGCACCGGCACCTTCGACGGGCTGAGTGGTGGCATCCGCTTTGATGACGCCGGTTATTGGGCCGATGCACCGGTCAACACGTTCATCTATCGGCAGGGGGCCTGGGTATCGGCTGATGATTAGCGGATGATGTCGTAAAACAGCGGCAGAGGCTCCACCGGCGAGTCGCTCACTTGCAAGCCCTGGCCCAACCCGGCGCGGACTTCGGCCACGCGCTCGGCATGATTGGCATGAATCGTCACCAGCGGATCGCCGGCGGTGACGCGATCTCCCACTTTGGCATGCACCTGAATCCCAACGGCATGATCGATGGTCGCCTCTTTGACCTCACGCCCGGCCCCCAGGTCAAAGGCGGCCTGGGCGATGTGTAACGCGCTCATCTGGGCCACATACCCGTCATGCTCCGCCGGGATGACCTCTGTGATGCTGGCTTGTGGCAACCGGCTGGTATCGTCAATCGCGGAGACATCGCCACCTTGCGCGGCCACCATCTGACGAAAATGCCGGAGGCCGCGTCCGTCATCTAAGGCCGCCCGGACAGGATCCCGGAGTGAATCCACCGCCCCATGCCCGGCCAACATGAGCATGTGCGCCGCAACTTCGACGCAATGCTCACGGAAGCCCGCCGGGCCACCGCCCCGCAACGTCTCGATGGCTTCGATGACTTCCAGTGCATTACCGACGGCCTGCCCAAGCGGTTGCTCCATATCACTGAGGAGCGCGACCACATCACGACCGGCATTCTGGCCGATGTCTACCATCATACGGGCTAATTCTCGCGCTCGATCCAGATCCCGCATAAAGGCCCCAGAGCCGACTTTGACATCCAGCACGATGCCATCCGCCCCTGCCGCTAGCTTTTTACTCATGATGCTACTGGCAATCAAGGGGATACTGGGGACGGTGGCGGTCGTATCACGCAGAGCATATAGCTTGCCATCCGCCGGGGCCAGGCTACGGGTTTGACCGGCCAGGGCCAGCCCGATAGACCGCGCCTGATCTCGCAATTGATCTTCGCTTAAATCCGACCGGAAGCCAGGGATGGACTCCATCTTGTCGAGCGTGCCACCGGTCAAGCCGAGGCCGCGCCCGCTCATCTTCGCCACCGGGACATCAAACGCGGCCACCACCGGCAAGACCACCAGCGATGTCTTATCCCCCACCCCACCGGACGAATGCTTATCCACCACATAACCGGCTACATCACTAAGGTCGAGCATATCGCCGCTGTGAGCCATCGCCAACGTCAACGCGGTGACTTCATGCGCGTTCATGCCACGCAATAACACCGCCATACAAAAAGCCGCCGCCTGATAATCGGGGATGTCGTCATCCGCATAGGCTTGCACAAACCATTGAATTTCCGCATCGCTGAGGGTTTCGCCATCACGCTTCCTGGCAATAATGTCAACCGCCCGCATTGAACTTTCCCTTCTGTGTGAGATGACAATAAAAAATAGTGAAAGAAAACTATCTTTCGCTATGAGTTATATTATAATCAGCAAGATGAACCGCAACGAGGATGCATCTATGTGGGTCGTGTTATTTGCGATGGGTCTGTATGGATTATTCCATAGCATACTCGCCAGCAGAGAATTCAAGAACGCCATCAAGCACCGTGTAGGCGACCAAGTCTATCATGGATTTTACCGGTTGTTCTTTAACGTTGTCGCGGTAGTGACGTTCGCCCCCATCGCCGGGTTAATTGTCTTTCGTGAAGGCAATCGCGTCTGGCAAATTGACCTGCAATATGAGCCGCTCTTGCTGATCGTACAGGTTATCGGGGTGTTGGGCTTTGTGGTCTCCCTGTTGCAGATTGATCTGTCACGGTTCGCCGGGGTGCGGCAGGCGATGGCCTATTTCAACGATGAACCGCTCCCACTGGCCGACGAATCACTGACGACCACCGGCGTTTACCGGTTGGTGCGGCATCCGCTTTACCTGTTCAGTTTGATGTTGATCTGGCCGGTGACGACCATGACCGAAGCCTACCTGGGCTTTGCCATCGGCGCGACCGTGTATTTCCTGGTCGGCTCGATCTACGAGGAACGGCGGATGTTACAAAATTTCGGTGAAGCGTATCAGACCTATCGGGAACGTGTCCCCTGGATGATCCCGTTTTTACGGTTCAGCAACAATTCCTGACAGTTTTATGCTCGAATACAAACGAACTCGCGCTATAATTTCGATTATGGTGTGGGGGATGTGGATCTATATGTTTATGTTTATGGAGCAATCATGAGTAAAAAGAAGCAAAACACACAATCAAAAGATCAACAACAACAGTATCTACTGATCGGTGGTGTGGTCGGTGTGGCCGTACTGATCTTCATCGGCGCGATTGTCCTGGGATCATTGAATACCGGCGTGACACGGGGCGAGATCGATTACAGTAGCATAACGACGGTCGAAGAAGACGGCGTATATGTGCTGGGCAATCCGAATGCCCCGGTGACGGTCGTCGAATTTGCAGATTTCCTGTGCCCGTATTGCCAGGATTACAAATCAACCATCGACCAGGTGATCGAAGAATTGGTCATGGACGGGCAAGCCCGCCTGGAATTCCGCGCTTATCCGGTCATCAATCAGGATAGCGTTTATTATGCCCAACTGCTGGAATGTGCTGGCACCCTGGGCGGCCCGGTGGCGTTCTGGCGGGCGCATGAAGAATTGTTCTATCAGGCCAATAACAACGCCAGCGGTGATGACGCCGGGCGGACGATGGCGCAAGACCTTGATTTAGATTATGCCGACCTGCTGGAATGCACCGCAGATGCCGAACAGCACCAGGAGAACCTGGCACTCGGCCAGCAGAGCAACGTCCAGGGGACGCCCGCCGTCCGCGTGCGCTATGGCGATTCACCACGCCTGGAGCCAATCGGTAGCTTTGAGCGGGCCGGGGTGCCATTTTCCGAAATTGAAACGCTGGTACAAGCCGCCAACAGCACCACGATGTTAGACAACTAACGCCAGATCATACCCGCTATTCGGTCGCTGGCTTTTCCCAGAACGACGCTGGCAGGTCAAGTGCAAGTTGCGGTTGCCTGCCGGTCAGTTCTGGCCCGAACCATCCCATCGCGATCAACTCAACCTGATCCGGATACTCGGCACCATCGGGATATTGCCATTCGCTGATGCTCTGAAGCAGGATCTTGCCTTTGCGCCGGCGCAACGTCACGATGAAGGGTAGCCGTTGATACAACGCATGAACCAGGTCTTCGTTCATGGGCAGTGTCGCCCGGCGCGCCAACATGCCCAGGGCAGAGGCCAGCCGCTTCGGCTCCGAAGGCCCCCGAAAGGCCCACATCTGGCGGGGTGTATCGGCTTGTGTTAACAACGGGCCGACCGCGTGCGCTTCATCGGTGCGGACTTCATCAAGCAGGATCAAACCTGGCTCATGGCGTAACCCGATCTCGACTTGCTCCGCGAACGATACCCCCAGTTGATCGTCCGTGCGCCAGCGCACCGCCAGCCGCTCACAATCATCCAGCATGATTTCGCTAGCACGCTCGACCGCGACACAGCTTTCTGGCTCTGCCAGGCGGGCCAGGATGCCAAGTAACGTGGTCTTGCCGGATTCGGTATCCCCGACGACGACCACCCCATGCGGCGACTGTGCCAACGCCTGTAAGATCGTCGCGGCCTCCGGCGTGACCATCGACGCGGTGACCATATCTTCCAGTGTGTATGGCTCTGCCGGGTGGACGCGAATATCGACACTGAGCAGGATGGTGACAGGTGGGCCAGCGACATTCAAGCTCACCCGCCGTCCATTGACGATCAAACCGGTTTCCAGCAATGGCTGATCTTCACGCAATTGTGCGCCGGCATCCGCCAGTAAGCGGCTGACGATCCGGCGATAATGAGCTTCATCGTCAAACAGTGGATCCAGCCGCACCAGGTCGCCACTGCCCAACCGGATCGCGGCCTTATCTGCGCCTTCCAGGGTGATCGTCGTCACCGCCGGTTCTCGAAAGAGTGCATCCAGCGGGCCGTAAGTGAATAACTCCGCATAAGCCCGGCGGATGATCTCGGCTTTGGCTTTGTTATCCAGTTCGACCGAATCAACCGCAATGACATAATCTGCCGATGCCTTGACGAGCTTTAGCCGGGCCATCTCGGTTTGGGCTTGCTTGAGTGCGTCGGATTCGTTGTGGCCGTGTTCATCACGGAATTGATCGACAATGCGTTCGATCAACGCCCGCAAAGACACCTGCCGTGTACCCTGCCGCGTGGCGATTAGCTCTGGCTCACGGCCTTTGTCTGCCTCTGCCGCCAGCTTACGCAGGCTATCGATGATGTGTTGTTTTTTGACGTCTGATAAGTCGTTGCTCATCCCAGGCTCCCTAAATCTACTGGTTCCAGGTGGGGGTGGTGGCAGGGTTGCCGCCCCACTTTTGCCATATCAACCCAATCACCCGCATACGACACCCGCACCACATCCATTGTATAATCCGTGTTGCCGGTGTTACGAAAGAATGTCGAGCCGACGCCGTAACTATCGACCGGCACACGGGCCGCTTCGAATTGGGCGATGCGGTCGGCATCAAAACCACCGGATACAACAATTGTAACCGCTTTACAAAAATCGCGTGCGACATCTTCCAGCCGACCTGGCACATCCCACCGCGACCAGGCATTATCAATCGCCCGGCGCACGGTATGAACTAAATCCGGGTTAACGCCGGTCGGTTGATGCGGTGCCAACGATGCATCGCGGACATGACTGCCAGTATCCAGGCGCACCCCGTTGAGCGTCCAGCGGCGTTGCTCGGCGTCATCCCTGGCTTCATAAGCGGCGCGATAAGCCGGCCAGAAGACATCCAGCGTCTTGAGCGTATCACCAACGGTATCATTATTAAAATCCACCAGTGCGATGCGTGGTACATCTAGCGGCATGTGCCGGGCAAATGCCCGCATACTCTCGGCTGTATCCGCCAGGAAAGCCGCGACCATCGCATGGGGGATCGTGCCGCCGCCAGCCCCACCCCACCAGGCTCCTTGCGCGTTCGTACTCACCAATGGTGGTACTATCGTATCATTTTGATGGTTGTAGCGTTGAACAGCCAACCAGTACGCATAACCATCCAGGGCTTGTGTGGCTGGCAGGTCAAAGCGGGCGGGGAAGAACAAGACACGCTTGCCATTGGCGGCCATCAAGACTTCATAAACATTGGTGGCGATCCGCGTGGCGCGGGTCAAATAGCCGAGCAGGGTCGTCTCTAGCAGGGCAAACAGCCGGTATGGGCCGCGGATCTTCAGCACGGGCTGAACCTGCATCGGGTCGTCGTTATATTCCGTTACATCACCATCCTGCACCGCCAGCACCTCTAAGTGTTGCCAGCCCGGCACCCATTCCGTCCCCTGGAATTCACCGGCGGCATGCCGGATGATGTGCAACGCGACATCGACACCGGCCACCAGCGCGAACGGTTTGCGCCGGTTAAAGATCTGCGCTTCGACCGTCAAATCACCGATGGCGGCCCCTGATCCCGCATCCAGTCGGGGGGACTCACCCGCGAATTGATAGCCTTCCGCCCGCAAGCGTTCCAGGATTATCGCGCTGTTGGTGAAATAAGCATCGGCGTAATCGCCCCGGCGGATGGCGTCATAATCAAGCCCTAACGTCTCATTGGTGAGTCGCTGACCGTCAAATCGTGTCATCAATTGACCCTTACTTCAGTCTAATTCTAGTTTACAATTGCGCGTGCTGGTCATTTAGCACGCTAATGTTATACATCAGTAACATGAGATAAAAATTACATGGATATTATCGCAACAGGTTCGATTGCATACGACTACTTGATGCGCTTTCCGGGCAAGTTTACCGAACACTTGCTGGCAGAGCATCTACAACATGTCAGTTTGAGCTTTCTAGTCGATGAGATGACCCGGCATTGGGGTGGGGTGGCAGCCAACATCGCGTATACGATGGCCCTGCTCGGTATGGAACCCAAGCTGATGGGAACCGCCGGGCGGGACTTCCCGGATTATCGCCAATGGCTGGAAAAACACGGCGTCGATTGCTCGACGGTGCGCCAGATTGACGAAGTTTTTACCGCGTCGTTCTTCTGTAATACCGACTCAGAAAATAACCAGATCGCGTCATTTTACACCGGGGCCATGCGCCACGCACGTGATTATGCGCTTTCCGAAGCATATAGCGGGCACCCGGATCTGGTTGTGGTTTCGCCCAACGACCCAGGGGCCATGACCAACCTGACCCAGGAATGCCGTGACCGCGAGATCCGCTTTATCTACGACCCCAGCCAGCAAGTACCCCGCCTGAGCGGTGAAGAGTTAGCTCATGATATGGCCGGGGCCTACGCGATGATTGTCAACCAGTACGAAGCCCAGGTCATCAGCCAGAAGACCGGTAAATCACTCGACCAATTACGCGATGAAGTCGATGTGTTGGTCATCACAAACGGGGCGAAAGGCTCAACGGTTTACGACAACCGCGATGCCCAACCGGAGACGCTGATGGTCGAAGCCTTCCCGGCGAACGACATCCTGGATCCAACCGGCGGCGGGGACGCATTCCGGGCGGGGTTCATCTATGGGCTGATAAACGATTGGTCGCTCGATGTGGCCGCGCAGATGGGGTCGCTCTGCGCGACCTATGCGATTGAACACGTCGGCACCCAGAGTCATCACTTCACACCGCATGAATTTACAACACGCTATCGCCGTCAATACGACGATAATGGTCTACTCGATCAATTACTAAAGTAAGAGATAAACGGAGAAAAACTGTGGAATACGATATTAAAGACACCAATCAGGCGGAAGGCGGTCGCTTCCGCATCAATTGGGCAGAGCAGGAAATGCCGGTCTTGCGGTTGATCCGCGAACGTTTCGAGAAGGAAAAGCCGCTGAAGGGCGTGAAGATTTCCGCGTGTTTGCACGTCACCACGGAGACGGCCAACCTGATGCGGACGCTCCAGGCAGGCGGCGCAGACGTGGTATTGTGCGCGTCGAACCCGCTTTCGACCCAGGACGATGTGGCCGCGTCACTCGTCACGCATGATGAAATCCCGGTCTACGCCATCAAAGGCGAAGACAACGAGACCTACTACGAGCATCTCAAAGCCGCGCTCGACCACAAGCCGAACATCAGCATGGACGACGGGGCCGACCTGGTGGGCATGATCCACAAAGACCGCCGCGAACTCCTGGGTGACATCATCGGCGGTACGGAAGAGACCACGACCGGCGTCATCCGCTTGCGGGCGATGGCAAATGAAGGGGCTTTGGCCTTCCCGGTGATTGCGGTCAACGATAGCGACACCAAACACCTGTTTGATAACCGCTATGGCACCGGGCAGAGCACCATTGACGGCATCTTGCGGGCTACCAACATCCTGTTGGCCGGGCGCACGATTGTGGTGGCTGGTTACGGCTGGTGCTCACGCGGCATCGCCAACCGCGCCCAGGGGATGGGGGCTAACGTCATCGTCACCGAAATCGACCCGCTGAAGGCCCTGGAAGCCGTCATGGATGGCTACCGTGTGATGCCGATGGAAGAAGCGGCTCCTATCGGTGATATTTTCGTCAGTGCGACGGGCAATATGCACGTCTTTGATACGCATCACTTCGACAACATGAAGCACGGCGCAATCGTCGCCAACTCCGGCCACTTTAACGTGGAGATCAACCTGCCGGGCCTGCAAGAAATGGCGAAGGGCGAACCGCGTAAAGTGCGGCCCTTCGTGGAAGAATACGCCTTGCAAAATGGGCGCGTAGTCTATGTGCTGGGTGAAGGCCGCTTGATTAACCTGGCGGCGGCGGAAGGCCACCCGGCCAGCGTGATGGATATGAGCTTTGCCAACCAGGCCCTGGGCGCAGAGTACATGATCCGCAACGCGGCCAACTTACAAGCCGATGTCTACACCATCCCGCAAGATGTCGATCAAGAGATCGCCCGCCTCAAGCTGGAAGCCATGGGCATCAAGATTGACAAGCTCACCGAAGCGCAGGAAAAGTACCTCAACCAATGGGAAGAAGGCACTTAAGCCACCCTCACATCGAGCCGGCCCATGCCGGCTCGTGATATTTATCATCAAAACGTAACACCTTATATGGACAAGCCACCTCACACGCTCGGTGGCTTGTTCATTTCTCCAGCATAACTTCAGCTTGATCTTCGCTATCCGTTTGCGGTGAAGCATTGTATTATACACATCGATCTTGCAGAGTGGCGGCGGTTTTCAGCCGCAGTTGCCAATCATCTGCCGCATAATTTTGATGAAGGAGAAATATTTATGCACCGTTTCGCTCGCTTAATCACCTTATTGCTGGCCCTGTTGATGGTGTCCAGCGTCAGTGCCCAGGCTGGCGGCGATGGCTTTTTCCGGTTCGTCCATGCGATTCCCAGCGTCGGGAACGTCGATGTATACGTGGATGATACGCTGGTGGTCACCGACCTGGCCTACGGCGAAGGCTCGAATTATCTCAGCGTCGCCGAAGGCACCCGCCAGTTGACCGTCCGCCCGACCGGGTTGACAACGGAATTATGGCGTCAGCCAGTCAATGCCCAGGCGGGGTTACCGCTCACGCTGATCGCATCCAGCATTGATCCGCTGGAATTCCAGGTCTTCGAAGATGACTTTTCGCCGGTTACGCCGGGTACCACCCGCTTCCGCATCGTCCATGCCATTGATGGCGCACCCGCCGTCGATGTGACCTATGATGAGCAACCCGTCGCAAGCGGCTTAAATTACGGCGAACTTTCCGGCGGGTATGATGTCGAAGCCGGTCTGTATCCATTGACGGTTAGCGCGGATGGCGAAGCCTTAGTCAGTGACGCGCCCTTCCCGCTGACGACAAACACGGCTTATTTCGTCATCCTCTATGGCACGCCGAACGACCCACAGGCCCTGACGTTGAGTGCGCCAGTTTTCGCGGCGGAAGATGCCGGATTCGTGCGGGTAGCTCATGCCGTACCGGACGCGCCAGCCGTCGATATTTATACCGATGACATCTTGATTATCCCGGCGTTGGCCTTTGGCGATGTAACCGAACATTTACAACTGCCGCCCGGCACCTATCCGCTGGAATTGCGGGCCGCCGGTACCGATGAAAGCCTGCTGGAAGCGACTTTAAGTGTGGAAGCCGGTGTAGCGTTGACGCTGGCCGCCATCGGCAGTGTCGATGACCTGGCAGTGAGTGTATTCGATGATGATGTTAGCGCGATCACGCCGCAGACTGCGGTCGTCAGTGTGATTAACACCATCCCGGAAAGCGATGTGTCGCTCGTGCTGGGCGATGGCACCACCCTGGCCGATGCCCTGGCCTATGACAGCATCAGCGATGCGGTCGCGCTGGCACCCGTCAGCGACTTTGCCACACTCACCCTCACACTGGATGACGCCAGCCAGGATGTCGCCGTCCCGGTTACCGATTTCTACGGCGGTGTTTATACCAACGCCATTATCGTGCTGGATACAAGCGGTGTCTTCCCACAACCCAGCGTGATCTTCGCAGAAACACAGCTAGCACAAACTGTCGCCAGTGCGCCTGGCATGGGTGGCACGATGGTCGCCGAAGCCGAACAACCCGAAGCCACAGCAGAAGTCGTTGAAGAAGCCGTTGAAACGGAAGTTGTCGAAGAACCGGCTGAGACCGAAGCCGTCGAAGAACCGGTTGAGACCGAAGAACCGACCCCGGTTCTAGTAGAGCCGACTCCGGCCCCGGTCGAACCGACACCCGTTCCAGTAGAGCCGACCCCGGTTCCAGTCGAACCGACCGCCGCGCCGGTAGAGCAACCCACCGTTGCACCGACGACCGCACCCGTCGTGCAGGCGACACCCGTCCCGGCTGGCCCCACCGCCCGCGTGGTGTTGGACCCTGGCGCGAACCTGAACCTGCGGCAATTCCCCAGTGCCGATGCACTCGTACTGGGCCAGGCTCCGGCTGGTTCTACGCTCCGGGCGGAAGGCCGCGAAGGACAGGAACTAGACATTGACGGCCAACCGATTGACCCCAATTATGTTGATCCGGTGTCCTTGCTCCCCAGTGAGGATGATGACCTGGATCCAAACGAGACCTGGATCAACGTCACGTACACCACGCCTGACGGCGGCCAGATCAACGCCTGGGTGCTTTCTCAGTTCGTCTTCCTGCGGGATGTGGATGGGGATCAGCTTCCGTTGCGCGACCTGGAACCCGTGCCCGCCAACCAACCCGGTGAAGCGATTGATACCGAAGTGACCCCGCCCTCCGCCCAACAAGAGCGCGTGACGGTGCGTATCATCAACCTGAACCAGGGGGTTAACCTCAACATCCGCCGGAATCCTAGCGATGACAGCGAGATTCTGTTTGGTATCCCGGTCGGGACGGTGGCCCTGCTAAACGGCGTGAACGACACCGCCGAGTGGGCCTTCATCACCTACGAACCGACCGACGGCGGAAGCGTCAACGGTTGGGTGAGCACCAACTTCGTCAATTATCAGCTTAACGGGGAAGTGGTTGACCTGGCCGAATTGGAAATTCAAGAAGTGCTGGAAATCATCCCCAGTGACCGTATCGGCGAAGTCAGTGCCGATGCCCCCGCCCAGGCTCAACCCACCGCCGACCCGACGGTGAACGCCTACGTAGCCCGCGTCGAACTCGACCCGAACGCCAACCTGAACCTGCGCCGCTCACCGGATTCTGAATCCGAAGTGTTAGCACGCATCCCGGCGGGCACCCAGATCATCGTCACCAGCCGCACCGAAGACGAATTATGGCTGGAAACCAACTACGAAGGACAAAGTGGCTGGATCGCCAGCGCGTTCGTCAGCGTGACGTTTAACGGCGTGGCGGTCGAACTGGCCGAGATCCCGGTCACAACAGCGGAGACCAACCCCGGCACCTGATCGCCGGCTTAGGCATCTTCATAGGATTAAAGTCCTGCACCAGCACGGTGCGGGACTTTGTGTTATATTTTGAGCGATACGTTCTCAAGTTAGAAACGAGGGTTCAATGCGGCGTTTGCTATTGATCGCGCTGATTTTGCTATTCGGCTTGACGGCCTGCGATTCTGGAGAAGAACCAGTCCCACCGACGCGGGTACCGACCATCGCCCCACCGACGGAAACACCCCTACCAAGCGAAACGCCTACCCTCACCCCACCGCCGACAGCGACCGTCCCACCCATTCCCATCCCGGAAACCACCGCCATCAACCTTGCCAACCAGGGCTTCATCCGGGTGATACAGGGCAGTACCACGTTAGAGCCAGTCGATGTGTATATTGATGGGCTGGCGGTCGCCTTCGGGTTAAATTATGCCGATTTCACCGCGCCTAGCGGTCTGGTCGCGGGGGAATATACCGTGCGCGTCTTGCCGAGTGGTGCCCGGCTCACCCCGGATGCGGCACCGATTCTGGAAAGTGTGGTGCAGATCACCGGCGGACGTACCAATAACATCACCATCAGCGGGTTGCCGGGGGCGTATACTATCGCGGCATTCCCGGAATTCAACGACCCGCTGGCGGCGGATACCAGCCGCGTCAGCCTGATACACGGCCTGGCGGATGGACCGTCGTTGACCATCCGCCAGGGGGTGGAAGAATTCACCACGCCGGTCGATACCAATACCCAGACGATACCGGTCGATATACCAGCCGGGGCAGTCTCGTTGGAGTTCGTGCCGCCGGGTGGCACCGAAGACCTCGAAACTTACATCGGCACGTTAGAACCACGCAACACTTATACCTTCGCGCTGATTGGCAATGCCAACGTGCCGGAGACGATCACCTTGCTTGAATTCCGTGACCGTGTGCCGGGCCAAGCCCGACTGCGGACGATCAACATCACGCAGGATGTAGGCGGCCTGGATGTCTACCTCAACCAGGAACTGATATTCCCCAACGTGGAGCCGACCCGCGATTCCGGGCGATTGACGTTGCCCACCGGACAGATGATCGTCGAAATTCTACCGACCGGGGCGGACTACGCGACCACGGCTCCGCTTGATTCCAGTCAATTTAACCTGAACGAAGACGATAACACCACGCTTATCATCAGCGGATTGCCGGAAGATGTCGATCTCATCCGGCTGGAAGACGACCTGACCCCCACCGCCCCAGATACAGTGCGGATGACCTTCGTGCATACGTTACCCGGTGCGCCAGAGGCCCAGGTCAACCTGGGGACTGGCCCACTGCAAGATGTCGATACACTACAATACACCCAGGCCAGCGATCCGGTTGTATTGGGTGCGTCAGTTGATCGCCTGGTGTGGCTGGATAGTGCTGGCATCGAAGACCTTGAGACGGCCCAGGACTTCGAGCTGGATGCCGGTCAGGCTTATCTTTACCTATTGACCGGGCGGGATGTCGAAACCCCGCCGATCATCTTCGGGGATGAAGTCGGCATTGATGAGACCTTATCGCTCGATTTTGACATCGAGACCACGCCCACCCCAGAGCCAGAGATACCGGCCCAGGTTCGCATCGTCAACATGCTGGAATCTCGCCAGCCCATCAACGTCTATCTGGATGACATCCCACTTGCGATTGAACTGATCCATGCCCAACCGACCGAGACCATTATCATCCCGGCCAACCCGGCGTCGATCATCATCCAGCAGATCAACGCACCGGCCACCCCAACGCCGGACTCAGCGGGCGAAATCGGAAGCCGGGTTTTACCCGGAGAACTGGCAAACGCCACCGAAGACTTCCGCACTAACACGCTGTATACCGTTTACATCTACGGGTCAGATTATAACGATACCGACATCCTGATCACGGTGGATCGCACCTTTGACGCTTCCAGCGGCATCCGGCTGGTCAACCTGACCAATTCAGCGGAGACGCGCTTCGGGTTAGCCGTCAACAATGCGGATCTACCCGTCGCCATTCCATCGCCAGACCCAACCAGCGAAGCCAACATCCCGGAAGGCCGGCAACTGCCCCCCACCGGATACCAGGCGTTAGTGTCCAACATTCTCACTGCTACGACCAGTGACCGCCGCCGGTTGACGCCGGGGACATATGACATCTTCGTGACCGACAGCGAGCGAAATCTGCTGGCAAAGGCGGAATTTGACCGCGTGCTGGAAGCAGACGCGGCCTACGATGTGATCGTACAACAGATCGAAGGATCATTGGCGGTGAACCTGTTCATCGTGCGCTACCCATAACCGCCCCCACCCTGGGGCGGGCGGTAATCACGCCTAGAAGTCCGCGCTGATTGCGTTATAATCCCTGGTGCGAAGACGACAAGAGGGCAAAGCACCATGCGCGTGTTGATTACCGGGGCGGGCGGTTTCGTCGGCTACCATCTGGCGGAACATCTCAAGACGACGAGCGACGAATTACACGGGACGGTCTTCACCGGCGGGGCAGAGCGCTGTCACCCGGTGGTGAAGACTCACACGTTGGATCTGCGTGATACAGATGCCGTCCGTGAGTTAATCGACACGGTGCGCCCGCAACGGATTTATCATCTGGCGGCCCAGGCTTTCGTCCCGCGCAGTTTTGAGGCTCCCTGGGAAACACTGCAAAACAACATCTTTAGCCAATTGAACGTCATCAAAGCCTGCGTGGATCAAAAACGGGATCCACGCATTCTGATCGTAAGTTCGGCGGAAATTTACGGCCCGGTGACGCCGGACGAATTGCCATTGACAGAGCAGGCCGCGCTCCGCCCGACCAGCCCCTACAGTGTGAGCAAGATCACGCAGGATATGCTGGCCTTACAATATCACCTCAGCCATCAGTTGCCGATCATGCGGGCGCGACCGTTTAACCACATCGGCCCCGGCCAGAGCGACCGTTTCGTCGCGCCGGCCTTTGCGCTTCAGGTCGCCCGCATCGAAGCCGGCCAGCAAGAGCCGGTGATGCGCGTCGGGGATCTTTCCGCCCGGCGGGATTTCACCGATGTACGCGACATCGTGCGGGCCTATGCCATGATCCTGGAACACGGCCAACCCGGCGATGTGTATAACGTCGCCTCCGGCCAGGCCCGCAGTATTCAGTCATTGCTGGATGGCCTGCTGGCGATGACCAAGACTCCGATCACGGTAGAGACCGACCCGGAGCGTCTGCGCCCGGTGAGCGTCCCGGTGTTGCAAGGCTCGTGCGATCATCTGCACCAGACGACCGGCTGGAAACCACAAATCTCCTTTGAGCAAACCCTCCGCGATGTGCTGGACGATTGCCGCACCCGCGTACAAACGACGACGGCTTCTTAAGCATGAACTTGATTGATAGCCATTGTCACCTGAACTTCAACCGGTATGACGACGACCGGGACGCGGTGATCCAACGTGCTTACCAACGCGGCGTCTCACGGATCATCATCCCGGCCATTGATATTCCGACAGCCCGCGCCAGCCTTGCGCTTGCCGAGCAGTATGACGGGATTTATGTAGCAGTCGGCGTGCATCCGAATAGCACGGCTGACTTTGACGACGCGATGATCGACACGCTAACGGAATTAGCCGAGCATCCCAGGGTCGTCGCCATCGGTGAGATCGGGCTGGATTATCATTGGGATAAATCTCCGGTAGCAACGCAAAAACGCGCCTTCCAGTCTCAGCTTGATCTGGCGGCGCGGCTCAAGCTCCCGGTCATCATCCACAACCGGGAAGCCAGCCACGACGTCTTGCCAATCCTGGAAGCATGGGCAGGTACGTTGCCGGATGATCTGCGCGAAGGCCCCGGAGTCTTGCACTCATTCAGCGCACCGGCAGAATACGCCCGACGCGCACTCGCGGCTGGCTTTTACCTGGGGTTCACCGGCCCGCTGACCTTTAAGAAGGCCGATGACCTGCGCCAGATCGCCCGTGAAGTGCCGCTGGATCGCGTACTGATCGAAACCGACGGGCCATTCCTCACACCGGAGCCGTACCGGGGCAAACGCAACGAACCGGCCTACGTCTATTATGTGGCGGATCGGCTGGCGGCCCTGCACGACATGACCACCGATGCGATGGCCGACCAGACGACCGCTAACACAGCGCGTTTATTCAAGCTGGATTAGACTTATGACCGACTTATCAATCATCATCGTGAACTGGAACGTGCGCGACATGCTGGTCGATTGTCTGGCAAGCATCGAAGCCAACCGGGGGGCATTGGCCGTACAGACCATCGTCGTTGATTCCGCCAGCACCGACGACTCGGTGCCGATGCTCCGTGAACACTTTCCCTGGGTCGAGCTTCTACCCCAGGCTGAAAATGTCGGCTTCACACGCGGCAACAACATCGGGTTGGCAAAGGCAACGGGCCGCCATCTGCTTCTGCTCAACCCGGATACAGTCGTACTAGATGACGCCCTCCAGCAGATGGTGACCTACCTTGATGCACATCCGACCGTTGGCATCGTCGGCCCGCATACGCTGAATACCGATGGCACCCACCAATCAACCCGCCGCCGTTTTCCGACTGTCGCCAGCGCATTTTTTGAGAGCACCTGGCTCCAACCGCTGGCCCCCAGGGCGATACTCGACCGCTTTTATGTGCGGGATGTGGCCGACGATGCGGTCGCCCCGGTCGATTGGGTGCAGGGATCGGCACTGATGGCCCGGCGCGACGTGTACGAGCAGATCGGCGGGTTGGATACCGATTACGTCATGTTTTCGGAGGAAGTTGATTGGTGCAAACGGGCGGCGGATGCTGGCTGGCGGGCCGTATACCTGGGGACGGCGCGAATCGTGCATCATGGCGGGGCCAGTACCGATCAAGTCATTGCCAATAAGCACATTTACTTCCAGCAGAGCAAGTTACGCTACTTCCGCAAACATCACGGCGCAAGCATCGCCTTGATCCTGCGGGGCTTTCTGTTGGCGACTTATCTATGGCAGATCAGCCTGGAAGCCGTAAAGGCCCTGGCCGGGAGCAAGCGTCCCCTGCGGCGAGAGCGCATCCGGGCGTATTGGCAGGTCGTCCGGTCTGGCTTGCGGGTGACAACCTGATGCGAATCGGACTCATCGCCGGGGAATATCCGCCGATGGAAGGTGGCGTCGGGGCGTATACGCACGTCCTGGCGCACCACTTCGCAGACCTGGGGCACGACGTTATGATCTACGCTGACCAACGCGCCCAGGAACCCGACGACCGCATCCACCTGGACGCGACCATAGACCAGTGGACCTGGGGGAAAACGCGGCGCGTCTACCGCTGGGCACAGGATCACAAGCTGGACATTCTGAATCTGCAATTCGAGACCGCCGCCTTCGGCATGTCACCCTGGGTGCATTTTTTACCCGGTTACACGCGAGATTTCCCGCTGGTGACGACGTTCCATGACATGCTGGTTCCGTACCTGTTTCCCAAAGCCGGGCCGCTCCGCGGTTGGATCGTCAACCGGCTGGCCCGTAAGTCCGACGGTGTGATCGT
>DAOTTZ010000033.1:0-3194 GCA_034437535.1 Anaerolineae bacterium
CCCTCAAGATTGCCCCAATTGCATCATTTCGCCCAGTGCCGACCATCCTCGGCTTGTTTGCTTTTCCCGTACTCAGCGTTCAACTCATGCAGCTTTAGCGGAAAGTAGAGCTTTGACAGATATAAATCAGTGCCGTATCATCATTCCGTGAAGCACATCGGAGGGACTTCTGCCATGCTGTATAGATATCGTCATATGATGACGCTCGTATTGCTCGCGCTGGTTTTATCCACCGGTAATACGGTCACACACGGGCTTGATGCGCACGAGCCAGTGACGATTGATACATTCATACAGCAGGACTATATCAAGGCATCCAACACAGATACGACCGACTTTTTCGGTTTGTCAGTGGCAATTGACGGCGATACGATGGTCATCGGTGCGCCCTTTGAATCCAGCAGTGCGACTGGCATCAACGGTGACGAAACCGACAACAGTGCGATTGAAAGTGGTGCCGTATATATTTTCGTCCGCAGTGGCACCACCTGGAGCCAGCAAGCCTACTTAAAGGCATCTAACACCGATGCTCAGGATGTCTTTGGCTTTTCGGTCGCCATCAGTGGGGATACCGTCGTCGTCGGTGCCACTGGTGAAGATAGTGCGGCGACGGGCATCAACGGCGATGAGACCAATAACAACCGCGCATCCAGTGGTGCGGCCTACGTCTTCACCCGGAGCGGCACCACCTGGAGCCAGCAAGCCTATCTCAAGGCATCCAATACCGACGCCGGGGACAATTTCGGGCGATCCGTCGCCATCAGTGGGGATACGATTGTCGTCGGGGCGATCAATGAGGATAGTGCCGCGACAAGCATCAACGGTGACGAGACTGACAACAGCCTGATCGATGGCGGCGCGGCCTACGTCTTCACCCGGAGCGGCACCACCTGGAGCCAGCAAGCCTATCTCAAGGCATCCAATAGCGGCGATTTCGATAACTTCGGGTTTTCGGTCGCCATAGATGATGAGACCCTCATCATCGGCGCACACCGCGAAGCCAGTACCGCGACCGGGGTCAATGGCGACGGCACCAATAACGATGCCGCAGAAAGTGGTGCGGCCTACGTCTTCACCCGGAGCGGCACCACCTGGAGCCAGCAAGCCTACCTCAAGGCATCCAATACCGACGCTTTCGATAACTTCGGGATTTCCGTTGCGGTAGATGACAACACCGCCGTCATCGGCGCACAATTAGAAGATAGCAACGGAACCGGGGTTGATGGCAATCAGCCCAATAACGATGCCGCTAACAGTGGCGCGGCTTACGTCTTCACCCGGAGCGGCACCACCTGGAGCCAACAAGCCTATCTCAAGGCATCCAACACCGACGCCAGCGATTTTTTCGGCAATACAGTGGCGGTTGCAGGCAATACCCTGGTTATCGGCGCGTTCTTCGAAGCGAGCAACGCAACCGGCTCAAACGGCGATCAATCCAATAACAGTGCCGCCGATAGCGGCGCGGCTTATATCTTCAACCGGGATGGCACCACCTGGAGCCAGCAGACCTATCTCAAGGCCGCCAACACCGACCCCAATGACAACTTCGCCACCGCCGTTGCCATCAGTGGCGATCAAATTTTTGTAGGTGCGCCGCTGGAAGATAGCAGTGCGACTGGTATCAGCGGTGACCCGGATGATAACAGCATCGAAAATAGCGGCGCGGTGTACATCTATCAGGATCTACCGATTGACGTCAACGTGCCGCTCAACTTCACCGGCACCAACGTCGATGAAGGCGATCAATCCAGAACGATCACATATGAGATCGCGTTGGAGACCGACCCGAACGGTAGTGTCATAATCGACATCACCACAGATGGACAATGTGAACTGACCACACCGGCACAATTGACATTTCTTGATGCGACCCCGCAACGAGTTCGCGTCATAGCGATTGACGACTCACAGGTGGAACCATCGCCTCATGCCTGTGTCATCAGCCACACCGTCAATGTGACGCAGACTGAAGATCCCAATTACACACTCGTCAACATCGAGGATGTTGTAATTGATGTATTGGACAATGATGTTATGCTGACAGCAAGCCGCTTTGAGCCGGTCGTGAACAAGATCGGGACTCGCCAGCTTGCTGGTGCAGAAGGAGATGTGTTGGTATGGGATGTGACCGTCTTTAATGCGGGTGATGCCGCCGGCACAGGCGTCATCCTCACGGACGTCATCCGCGACGAATTACAAGTGATACGCGTGGGGGCGGCTGATGCTGGCGTTGCCACACAGGGCCAAACCGTTGTGGTGACATACGACCGGATCGAACCGGGAGAGGTGATTAACTTCAGCATCGTGACGACGCCTGGCGATGGACGCGCCCGATCAATCGATAACACCGTCTGCCTGAGTGCAGACAATGCGGCGGAAGTCTGCGCGACCGGTACGGTGATCCAACAATTGCCCCAGACCGGCGAAACACCTGCCTGGCGCACGCCGATCATCATCACGATCCTGGGTCTATCACTCAGCCTGCTGGCTGGTGCCTGGTTCATCTATTATAGCCGGTAGAATGAGGCTGGTAATCGCCCGGTGCTATTGCTTAATGTGTTTAAGAACTTCCCGCTGAACATTCTGTGAAGTCCGATTGCGGACGCGACGACAGGCCGCTAATGCTTCATCCGGCGTCTTCTTTGCTTTGCCAATCAAGACACCGATTTCGTCATTATAGATCTGGCTACTTTCGCTCCCCAGGTTATGCACCCAGTTAATCAGCCCGATCAAATCATCGACGATCTTTTTATCAAGTGGTCGCTTCGGCCTGGCAGGTGCCCTGGTTTGACCTTCGGCAGTGTCCGGTGGCCGGGGTGTTATGATACGAGGCGGTTTTTCCGGTTCGTTACCTGTAAGGTGATTGATGCGACTGATAAGAATTTTTTTGACAGCCGGGTCGTCTTCTTGCTCTAACTGGAGCGATAAATACCCCAGCACACGCTCATCATCGATGTACGACAGCAGAGGCACGACTTGTTTGCGAACCTTCGGATCGGCATGATCAAGATTGGCGATCAACCCGTCAAACGCATCTTTTCCCAGTTTTTTTATCTTGTCTTTAGCGAAGCCGGCGCTTTCGTAACTGAAAATCAGCGAAGGTACGCCCGCCGCTGTCTGAATAATTCGCCAGCATAGTTAGCCATTTTGTGATTTGCTTGGTCGTTTCAGATTGATCGGTCATCGTATCTCAC
>DAOTTZ010000034.1:0-2374 GCA_034437535.1 Anaerolineae bacterium
TTTCTATGCTTATACTTGTCATGGGCTGTTTTCCTCCGATGCTGTGTTTGACGACTTACCATCATGGGATTCAGCCCACTTTTGTCAATCTCATTTCACATCAGACGTAGAGTGCCAACGCGGCATCTTTGCCACCACTCCAGGCGATGATGATCTTTTCTTTTCGTCTCATATTATGCCGAATGCTTGGTATGTTTATCTTCCATTTATACTCCATCCAGCGGCGCATGACCAATTTTGATGATAAGTGATCGAGCCTTTCATTCATAATCATATGTGCGGTAACTCTGCCGCTTGCGTCGGGGTAGTTGATATGTCGCCAGCATTGTATAATTTCAGGCGTATTGATCCGGAGTGGGGCGAATCGTGGCAATCCTTAAACAAGACGAACTGGATATTATCAGCCATAGCGCAGACCAGACTCGTCGGTTGGGCGTGCGCCTGGGCAAGTTGTTATCACCGGGGGATGTTGTCTGTCTTTCTGGCGATATGGGAGCCGGTAAGACCGTGTTTACCTCTGGCATCGGCGAAGGATGGGGGACGAAGGTTCCGGTCACCAGCCCGACTTATAACCTGATCCACGAGCATAACCGCGCACAAGATGACATCCGCCTGTATCATCTGGATTGTTACCGACTGCAAGATGCCCGCGATGCGGTGACCATTGGCCTGGATGACATCCTGGACGATCCCAACGGCATCGTCGTGTTTGAGTGGCCGGAGCAAATTGACGAGGCCCTCCCGCCGGCTCATCTGTGGATCGAACTTCGCATCATCGAAGCCACCCGCCGTAACTTCATCTTTGAAGGACATGGCGACCGCTATACCGACCTCATCAGCCAATTCCGCGAACGTGCTTACGGAGTATGACCGTGTTACTTGCCATTGATACCGCGACTGATAGCCTGAGTATCGCGCTCCATGATGGGGAAACCCTGCTGGCAGAGCAAACCTGGATCGCGGGTAACCGGCACACGGTCGCGCTGGCCCCGGCGGTAGCTGTCATGCTGGATCAAGCGTCTACCAGCTTTGATGACCTCAGCGGATTAGGCGTTGCCATCGGGCCGGGGTCTTATACCGGCTTGCGGATCGGTGTTGCCTTCGCCAAAGGCATCGCCGCTACCCGTGATCTACCGCTGGTCGGCATGACCACGCTCGACATTCTGGCGCGGGGTGCCCCCCATTCTACCTCGAACAGTAGTTTGATCGCCGTTGTCAAAGCCGGGCGCGGGCGGATCATCGTGCAATCTTACCGCTGGAACCGCCAGCACTGGCACGCCCGGTCAGAGCCGCGCCTGGTGACCTGGGCCGATCTGCTGACCACCATCGACGGACGGGCAATTATCACCGGGGAGATCAACGCCACCGGCTTTGAGGCCCTGGCCGGCAGTGACCACGACCTGACGATCATCCCGGCGGCCCATCGTATGCGCCGGGCGGGCTACCTGGCAGATTACGCCTGGGAGCAGATCCGCGCCGCTGGGGATGACCGCTCGCTGTGGGCGGCAGATCAGGTGATCCCGGTTTATCTCAAGCCGGACGCGACATCCGGGACTGCATAATGCCGTTGACCTTACGTTACATGCGCCTGAGTGATGTGCCGGAAGTCGTCTCGATTGATCGCCGCGCCTTTTCGAGTCCCTGGCCGGCCCGCTCTTATCAATTTGAAGTCGCTGAATCCACCCATAGTTTCATGGTCACGCTGACCGCTACCCCGGCAGAAGCCGACCGCGAACCGTCCTCTCGTCTGCGCCGCTTGATCCGCAATTTTGCCAGCAACGGCTCATATGGTGATAAGCTGTTGGGTTATGGTGGCTTGTGGAACATCATGGACGAGGCCCACATCAGCACGATTGCCAGCCACCCGGACGAACGCGGTAAGGGCTACGGTGAATTATTGCTGGCGGCCATGCTTCGCCGTTCGGTCGCGCTGGGGGCAGAATATGTGGTGTTGGAAGTGCGAAAGAGCAACACAATCGCCCAGGCCCTTTACCGCAAGTGGGGCTTTACGGTCTTTGATGTCAAGTCGAATTATTATCGTGACGACGGCGAAGACGCCTATGACATGCGGCTGACGTTTTCTCCCACCTTTATCACAGCGTTGACGGCCCAATGGGCACAACTCTGCCAGCAGTATAAGCTACAGGACGACTACACCCATACGCCACATCCCCGCCTTAACCGCTGATGAGAGATTAACTACTTTTTGAATCCCTTGCGACATCTTGCCCTACTCAACGGTATACCAAGTGTTAAACAATCAGACGTCTGATGTGAAATGAGATTGACAAAAGTGGGCTGAATCCCATGATGGTAAGTCGTCAAACACAGCATCGGAGGAAAACAGCCCATGACAAGTATAAGCATAGAAACG
>DAOTTZ010000035.1:0-19105 GCA_034437535.1 Anaerolineae bacterium
TCGCCCTTTGGCGTCGGGATGACGAGGCGGCAGCTCGACACGACGAGCGGTGACGTTGCGCGACAGTCTCACCACATAGCGCGACACGCCCGCCCCATGTATCTCACTGAGTTTGAAACCCGCATCAAACACCGCTACTTCGTCAGCGACCAAATCAGCGGCAACCGCCTTGAGCAAATCGGCTTGTAAGCTGGCTTCACGTCCGTCGTCAGCGCGTACCGATAACAACTGCGTCGGCAGTGCTACCCGTTGTGAACCAACCTGCCCGACTTGCGCCACCATGCCGATAATGACTGCTGGCAGTGCCCGTCCCGCCGCAGCATGAAAGTGCTTGCTGGGACACGTCTTGAGCTTTGGACGCCAGAAAGCGGTGATGTCTACCGCTCGGACGCGATAGTCACCATGTCGCTGCGCTTCCCATTGACCTTCCGTCTGTACATAACTTTTCCAGCTCAACAGCAACGTCTCTATCGTCCAACTACCGTAGCGAAACGCCGCCCATGCCCGCCGTACTTCGGTGTCTGCCAATCCCAAAGCGTGCAAGGCCGGGAACAGTGCGCCACGACTTTTAAGCAAATCCCCACTGCACAACATCCACATAAAGCTGAATAGTCCGAGATTAGTGCCGACCGCTAGGGCTTGCACAAGTTGGCTGAGGACATTTATCAGGGCCTGATCGAGCGTAGGCATGTTGCACCACCTGTTGCTTCATTCAAGAAAATATAACAGAACAGATGCCATGCCTGCCCGATTTCTACCAGCCGTAATTCTCATTTAGCGGAAAGTAGAGATGTAAGGAAATGGGGCGGGCGGATGCACCCGCCCCGGTGATGTTACGGGTACTTGCGGCTTAACATGCGCGGGTAGGGGATGGTCTCACGGATGTGCTGAAGGCCACAGATCCAGGCGACGGTACGCTCCAGGCCGAGCCCGAATCCGCCGTGTGGCACCGTACCGAACCGGCGCAGTTCCAGGTACCAATGATAATTTTCTTCCGGCAGGCCGTGTTCTTTAATCTTTTGGCGCAAGAGTTCGGCATCGTGGATGCGTTCGCTCCCGCCGATGATCTCGCCGTAGCCCTCCGGCGCGAGTAGATCCACACTGCGGCAGACCTCCGGGCGACCGTCTACGGGTTGCATGTAGAAGGCTTTGGCCGCGCTAGGATAATGATAGACGAACACCGGCTTGTCGAACATTTCCGCCAGTGCAGTCTCGTGCGGACTGCCGAAGTCTTCGCCCCATTGGATACCGAGCAGGGCTTTTTGTTCGGGGTCGTCGGTCTGCGCGTGGAGCTTCTGCAAGCGTTCGACGGCTTCATCGTAGCTGATGCGGTCAAAGGGGGCGGTGATCTTCTCTAGCTGGCTGATGTCGCGCTCCAGGATTTCCAGTTCGGCGCGGTGTTTTTCTAACACAGTCTGGACGGTGTGGGCCACCAGTTGTTCTTCCACTTCGATGATTTCTTCCAGGTTGAAAAAGGCCATCTCCGGTTCCAGCATCCAGAATTCCATCAGATGGCGGCGCGTCTTGGATTTTTCCGCCCGGAAGGTCGGACCGAAGCAGTAGACCTTGCCGAAGGCGGCGGCGTTGGCTTCATTGTAAAGCTGGCCGGTCTGCGCCAGGTAAGCCGGTTCCCCGAAGTAGTCGATCTCAAAAAGGCTGGTGGTGTCTTCCCCGGCGGATGGCGTGATGATGGGCGTATCCACCAGCAGATAACCGTTGTCATCCAACCAGCCACGCATGGCCCGGATAATCGTCGCGCGGATGCGTAAGATAGCCCATTGCTGGCTGGAACGTAACCACAGGTGACGGTTATCCATCAAGAATTCGACGCCGTGATCCTTCGGCGTGATGGGGTATTCCTCCGCCATACTGAGCAATTGCAGATCAGTGATGCCGACCTCATAACCGCCGGGGAGGCCGGGGGCGCGGTCGTCAGCCCGTACCGTCCCGGTGATCTGAATCGCGCTCTCTTGAGAAAGCGACCGGGCCAGTTCAAACTGGGCTTCGTCCATCTCTTTCTTGAAGGCCACACACTGCGCGACGCCACTGCCATCGCGCAATTTGATGAACTGGAGCTTGCCCTTGCCGGTGCGGTTGTAAACCCACCCGCGCAAGATGACTTCCTGGCCGTCATATTCGGCAATGTCTTGAATGTTGATCGTTTGTGCCACTCTCTTATGTCCTCCGTCTTCCCGCATGGAACGTCGATTATAGCACGCAGATTAAGTCCCTTCAGCACAGGATTTAACCGACCTTTGTTCGAATTTTCACAGCAGATCATACTTTTTTTACAATTAGATGTTAGAATTCGATTAGCTTTACGTTACGATACACATCGCAAAATATTACCCATTTAATTGAGAGGTTCCCCGACATGCAAAAAAAATATTTCGATCTGCACCGGCATTGGTGCCCCCACTCAGAAAAATATACCGGATGCGATAGCCTGATTACAGCAATGGAAGACGGCTACCGCGTTTACCACACCGTGACTTATCAAATCGTCTGGCGCAACGGACGCGCTATCCGTCTTTATACGTTTATGCTTGCCCGGCACGGGGTCATCGCCCCGATGCATGTCGTCCATAACCCGTATTTGACTCGGTTGATCGATCAAATGGGTTGGACAGTCGTCACACCGGCGGCCTTGCCCCATCTGGTGGTCGATGTGATGCGTTACGAGGGGTTCGCGGCGGAGGCTTAACGTCTCGTTAAAGGCATTGCGTTATACATATAGGCAACATAGCACAGTCGTAATGTTATGGAATGGATTATACTGAACCTACGCAAATAACGTGTAGGGGATCAATCAATGCTAGAAGCCATTCAGAAAAATGTCAGTTGGCGTGTCATTCCAGTAGCCGGGATCGCGGGTGGAGTGGCCTATCTTGTGGTCGCTTTCCTATTGATGCCGGTGACGTTAGACATCAACCCGACGTTGCTCTTGCAATATATCGCCGCGCTGGTGTTAGGGGCAGACGCCTTGTTAGAAAACCAGGTCAGCGTGTGGGCGGTCGGGCTGGTCGTCCACATGGTATTATCGGTGGGTTTCGCGCTGGTCATCGCCATCGTGGTTCACCGTTGGGGCCTGGTGGTCGGCATCATCGGCGGCGCGATCCTGGGCGTGGCCATCTACCTGATTAACCTGTATACGTTGACGCTGGTCTTTGAGTGGTTTTTCGCCATTAACAACAGCGTGCTCTTGCTGGCACATGTCGCCTTCGGCGCGGTGACCGGTGGTGTCTATGAAGTGTTCGATCATTACGACGAAGGACTGGGCACAGATCATGCAAGTTGAAGGCGGGAGCATCATTCGAATTATTATCGGGCTGGTGATCGCTGGCATCTCATTCTTGTCTTATTTAGGTTCGCAAGAATATAACGAGGTCACCGGCGAAAATCAGTATATCAGCATGACCGTCCAACAGGAGATCGCGTTAGGCTTGCAGGCCGCGCCGGAATTGATCCAACAATACGGCGGGCTGGCCTCCCCGGCGATGAACGACCGCACCAACCAGATCGGGGATCGCATCGTGCGGGAGAGTGTGGCGGCGCAGACCCCCTGGCAGTTTGAGTTCAATGTGCTGAACGACCCACAAACGCTCAACGCCTTCGCCCTACCCGGCGGGCAGATCTTCATCACATCGGCCATGGTCAACCGGCTAGTGCAAGGTTTTGGCTGACAGTTTGAGTGTGGCAAGGAGTTTCTCCCTCAAAGTGCGATATCATTCCAAGCCACTGCCTCATTCCTGCACTAGAGACCGATGACGCTATCGCCGGGGTGCTGGCCCACGAGATTGTGCATGTGTTGGCACGGCACAGTGCCCAACAGATGGCACAGAACGAACTCACCAACGGGTTGATCGGCGCGGTGGGTGTGGCTTCCGGCGATGCCAACGCGACCCAGACGGCGGCGGTCATCGGCCAGATGATTAACCTGCAATACGGGCGTGATGACGAGTTAGAGTCTGATACGCTTGGTGTGTGCTTGATGCTCGAAGCCGGGTATGACCCGCAGGGCTTGCTGGTTGTGATGCAGACCTTACAGCAAGCATCAGGGGGCAACCGCCCGCCGGAGTTCTTCAGCACCCACCCCAGCCCGGATAACCGGCTGGATGTCATCCGGGAGCAGATCAACCGTGCGCCCCAGGGGTGCCCCTCCTGAGAGGCAACAACCAATAAAATCGTTTAATTATTTTGAGGAGCAACTTTACAATGGCAACCAACAAATTACCAAGCCAAACCAGTATGACAACCAATCATCATGTTGATTACATGGATTTGACCCAACACTGGCACCCAGAATCTGAGCCATTCGCCGGGGGCGATGCCCTGGTGACCTTGCTTGAAAAAGGCTGGGAGATGCAACGCGAAATCCAGGTTGAAAAGCGTGAGTTCGCGGGTTTGCGGTCGGTTTCGGTGTATCACGTCATGCTCAAACGCGGTGAGGAGACGATCCGCGTGCCAGTGGTACGGAATCCGTACATCAACCGGGTGTTACGCACCGGAGATTTCGAACAGATCCCGATGCAAAAAAGTTAGCATACCCTAACCAGACTTTTCTTGCCGATGTAACATAAATATCGTAATCTTGTAAGCAGTGATGAAAACAACACGGTCATAGCATGGCTTACACGAATCAAGATAACGATATAATCAACCCGACGTTCCTTCAGTATATCGCTGGTAGGGGCGTCGTTTTATTTGACGCAGACCTGACCCTGCTTGAAACTCGGGGGGATTTCGGCGTGCCCCGTGCCGCTAATACACTCCTGGATCTCCCGGCCTTGCGTGACCATCACGAGCAAGTTTTGCCACTGGCGAAAGCCGCACTCAACGGGAAAGAAAGCCAATACCGGTTAGAAGTTCCTAACGCCCTGCTCCACTTCCTACCGCTCGCACCCGGCAAAGCAATTTTGACCCTGCGTGACCGCCAAAACCGGGATGCCCCCCAGCAGATCGACCGGCTACGTGGTCTGTTCGAGCATTCTCAGGATGCGGTCTTTTTCATCGCGCTGGATGGAACCATTCTCGATGTCAATCATCAGGCCGCTGTGATGCTTGGATACTCCCGCGAGGAGCAAATCGGGTTATCAGCATCTACCAATATCATCAATGAGGAGACTCCTCAATCTGAGGAGATCCGGCAACGGTTATTCGTGGGCGAAACGCAACCGATCTACAAGCGCACGTTCAGGCGCAAGGACGGTTCGACCTTCCCGGCAGAGATCAACGTCGCGCTCATCTACGATGAAGCAGGTCACCCGTCTCATTTTCAGAGCATTGTGCGCGACATCAGCGACCGGCAACAGTTGGCAGACGAACTGGCCGACCGCATCAACCAGCTTGAACAACTGCGGATGGTCGATGAAGAACTCAATGAATGGCTCGATGTCGATCACATCAGTGATTTAGCCCTGGATAGCGCGATGCGGATCACAGCGGCGGATGCCGGATTTATCGCGCTTCAAAAGGATGCGGGTGAAACGATCAAGCTGGTGCGGGTGTTGGGGGATTTCCAACAATTAGACCAGGCGGCCCTACTCAAAGAGCCGAGCATCATAGCGCGTGTCTTGCGGACGCGCGAACCCGCACTGGTGGCCGATGTCAGCACCGATCCCGATTATTACTGCCTGCGTGATAAGACCCAGGCCAAGATCGTGGTGCCGTTGATCGCACATGATGTCGTGCTGGGTGTGCTCAGCCTGGAATTCAACAAGCCGATTAAAGACACTGCTCAACGCTTTAAGACGGTGCAATTGCTGGCGTCGCGCATCGCCAATGCGCTGGAAAATGCCGGCCTGCATCATCACACCGAGCAACAACTCGAACAACTCCAGGTGTTGTATACCCGCGTCAGCAATCTGGAACAGATCAAGACTGATATGATTCGCATCGCCGCGCACGACTTACGCAATCCGCTGGCCGCTATCATGGGATATACCGAGATCCTGGCGGAAGAAAACACCAACGGCACCGTTGACGAAGCACTAATCACCACCGTTACACAACAACTCCAACAGGCATCTGGCCGTATGTACGGCATGATTAACGACATCTTATCGCTGGAACGCATCGAACAGAGTGCCAGCCCTGCCGGTTATCCGGTCATCGATCTTCAGCCGATTGTAGAGACAGCCTACCTGGAAAACAAACAGCTCGGCCAGGGGATAAACCGCACACTGACCGCTGATTTCCCCGACCAACCGGTACAGATCAACGGGGATGAGGCCGAACTGCGCGAAGTGCTGAACAACTTGATCGAAAATGCCTTCAAGTACACGCCAGAAGGCGGTAAGATCCACCTGACGCTGACGACCGACAATGGGCAGGCCGAAGTCCGTGTGATTGACGATGGCTTCGGTGTGCCGGATGAGCAGAAAGAACGGCTTTTCGAAGCCTTCTCGCGGGTTCACTCACCGGAGACCCGCGAGATCAGCGGCACCGGGCTGGGCCTGCATCTGGTGAAAAAGATCATCGA
Source organism: Anaerolineae bacterium (assembly GCA_034437535.1). Classification (GTDB taxonomy): domain Bacteria; phylum Chloroflexota; class Anaerolineae; order Aggregatilineales; family Phototrophicaceae; genus J038. The sequence continues at coordinate 6,482 of DAOTTZ010000035.1, forward strand.
GCGGCAGGACGGAACGATCATCTTCGAAAGCACGTACCAGGTCGGTAGCACCTTCGGCTTCCGCCTGCCGCTAGCAGAGGTTTAACGGCGCGGATTCTCCTCTTTATCTCGCCGCCGCCCCAGGATCAAGAACAAAATAATCAGTAACAGCAAGATGCCGCCGATGATGGGCAGTAACAGGCCGAGTGGATCGTCATCGTCGTCAGTATCGGCCCCGGTTTCGATCTCGGTCAGTTCACCGACGGGGGTCGCGCTGGGCTGGCTGGTGGCGGTCTCCGTCGGGATGGCCTGGGCGGTGGCCGTCAACCCGGCGGCCTGGGCGATTGCCTCAGCAGTCGCTTCGGCGTCCTGGGTCGCCTGCGCGTCAACCGTCGCCTGGGCATCAAGCAATGATTGTGCGTTCTCGGTCGAGACGGCATCGGCTGTAGCCTGAGAGTCACGGGTGGCCTGCGCGTCCTGGGTGGCCTGGGCATCAAGCAGAGATTGTGCGTTCTCGGTCGAGACGGTATCTGCGGTGGCTTGAGAATCACGGGTGGCCTGGGCCAATGCTTCGGCGGTCGCTTCGGCGTTTTGGGTGGCTTGCGCGTTCGCTGTCACGAAGGCCGCCGCAGTGGCTTGAGAGTCGCGGGTGGCCTGGGCCAATGCTTCGGCAGTCGCTTCGGCGTTTTGGGTGGCTTGCGCGTTGGCCGTCGCCTGGCTTTCCGCCTGGGTGGTGGCGGTGCCCGCTATCACGGCAGTCTGGGTGGATTCAACCTGGGCGGTCGCGGTCGCGTTGGTCTCCGCCTGCCGTGTCAATTGGCTGGCGGCCAATTGTGTCTCAGTCGCGAACAAATTACCGAGAATGGCCGTGCCGGTCGCTTCACGAGAATCCTGGGTGCTGGTAGCGGCGGCCTGACTCTGTGCGGTAGCGGTGGCCTGTTGGGCGTTGGCGGTGCCGGTAGCCTGACGTGCGCCAGCGGTGGCCGTCACGTTGGCCTGGCCGGTGCCGGTGGCGAAGATCTCGGCCTGGCCGGTGGCCGTTGCTTCGGATTCAGCGGTCGTCGTGGCGACAACCTGCGCCTGCGCGGTGCCGGTGGCCTGGGTGGATTGTTCCGCACCGAGGTTATAAAGCGCACCCAACGCGGAGTCGATGGCCGGGGCCTGGGCCGCTACAGTCGCCGGGATGTCGGCAGTTGGCGGTGGTGTGGCAGTGGGTGGCGCGGTCGGTGTCGTGGTCGCCGTTGGTGTCGCGGTCGCCGTTGGTGTCGCGGTCTGCGTTGGTGTGATGGTCGGCGTTACAGTCGCGGTCGCGGTCGGGGTGGGCGTCGGGATAATATCAACAGTGAAGGTCACGGTTTGCGTGGTCTGCTGGCCGCTGGAGTCACTCACGATCACATCGAGCGTCTGCGGGCCGCTGACGAACGTCTCCAGGTAGGGCAAGCTGGCGGCATACGGAGCTTCCGTATCGGTGGCGACGGTCTCACCGTTCAGGTTGAAATCAACCTGGGTGACTGGCGACTGACTGTAGCTGATGTCCACCGTCAGGTCGAGCGCGTCTGCTGGCATGAACGACTCCGAGAAGGTCGCGTTATCCTCAATGCCGTTGATGCTAAATTCCGCCGGGAGCGCGGCCACCTCAAACGTGAGCCTGGCCTGGGTGGTTTCGCCGTCGGCGTCGGTATAATCAACCGTCAACGTGCGGGGGCCGGGGGCGGTCTCAGCCGGATCAACCGTGAAGCTCAGGCGCACGCCATCATCAAGGGCTTCTTCTTCCACCGTGAAGGTCGTCTCAGTATCGAACAAGAAGCGATACTCTGCCGGGCGGTCATCGGCTAGCAGATCAAAGACGAAATCGGTCGGTGTGGTGATCGGTGCTGACGGGGCCGTAGGTGCGCGGATGACCGGCACCGGGATCGGTGCGCGAAGGGTGGCGGTATCCGAATTCGTCAGACCAGTGGCGGTCTCGGCAGCGAGCGTCAGCGCGTACTCGGTGCCGTCTAAGGGCACGTCTACCGCCAGCGTCAGGATGTACTGGGTGCGTAGCAAATCGGCGATTTCGGCATAGATGGCGGGCAGTTCTTCCGGCGTGGGCGACTCGTAAAACCGCGCCCCGGTGCCCTCTGCCAGATCTTGCAGATAGGTGCGGTCGGTGCCGAAGCCGAGGCCAATGGTGTAAAACGGCACGCCGTCCGCCTGGGCCAGTCGCAGGGCTTCCGGTCGGGGGTTATCACTGGCAGGTGCCACCCGGCCATCCGGGCCGATGCCGCCATACTCCGCGCCATCACTGAGCAAAACCGCCACCTGACGCTCACTCGGCGCATCCGCCATGATGTCTACCGAAGCCACCCCGGCATCATAGAGCGCGGTCTGGCCGCCGAAGGGCAAGGTGGCGATAGCATCCAGCAAGATCTGGCGGTCGGTCGTAAACGGCTGGATCACCTGCACATTGGTATTAAAGGTCAGGATGGCGACACTATCGCCCTCCGCCAGATTATTGACAAAGACCGTCGCGGCGGCCTGCGCTTCTTCCAGCGGATTGCCGGCCATACTGCTACTGGTGTCAATCATCAACACGGCAGAGATGGGTTGATTCTCGTCGGTCACATTGGTGACATCGGTAATCTGTGCGCCGCCGGCCAACTCCCCCAACAACCGGAAGTTGTCGATTCCAAGATCCGGCACGAAACGCCCGAAGGCATCAAAGACGTTGACATTGATAATGGCAGTGGGTAGGTCGCTGGCGTTTACGCCGGTAATATCGAGGAAGACATCGGTGTCGGGGTCATCTTCCGGTTGGAAGGCGGCGACGACCGCCACCGGCAGGATCAAAACAAGCAGAAAGGCTAATAAGCGTTTGTGCATGGTACCCCCATAATTTTATTTTGCGTGTTTACCCTAGTGTAGCCACTAATCTTTAAGACTCGTGGCAGAATCTAATCCAGACCGGCCACAAGCACCTGAGTCTTGGCGATGGCCTCCGCGATGTGGCCTTCGGTGCCATCTGGCAGGCGGACGCGCCACCAGAGCAAGCCATCCGCCGGGAATGGGCCATCCAGCAGGGTGACGACCGCCCCGTCGTTAATCTGCACGACGACCGATGCTCCCAGGCCCGGCTCGGCCCGCACATCCAGCAGGCCACTGGCAGAATTCACACGGGCTTCTACACCGGGGGCCAGGTCATTCCAGACCAGGGCGGGGGTAGCGGTCGGCATGGCGTAAGGATAAGGATCATCGTAGACCACGCCGTCGGTCGGGTCGATGTCATCCGCCGCCACCTGGAACAGATCGCGTTCGGCTGGCGTCATTTCCGGCACGGTACGCTCTACCCGCATAAACGCCAGTAGATCAGTCGGGAAGGGCAACAACCGCCACACCTGGAGCGATCCACTGTTCAAGCCGGTGAGAATGGTTCGCCCGGAAGGATCGAAATCCAGCGAAGAAAAGGCATCAGCCAGGGAAATCGTATACTCACGCATGGCGAAGGCTTCGCCGCTGGTGTTTTCCAGCGTATCCGCCGCCGCAACCAGGTTATCTTCCCCGGCCCCGCCAGCGATGAAGTTGCGAATATCCCACAGCACCAGTTGATCGTCCATGCCGACTGACGCGAATTGCTCGCGCACCGGGCTAAATGCCAGGTCGATCACGGCGCGGTCGTCGTGCGCGTTGTTCAGCCGCTTGACCAGGGCTTCGCGGGCCGTCTTGGTCGTGAGGTCGCCGCTGGTATCCCACAAGATGATACGGCCATCATCCGCGCCAGAGAGCGCGTAACTGCCGTCCGCATTAAAGGCGACCGTGGTGACCGGGCGGTTGTTGTGGCCTTCATACGGCACCAGCGGCGTACCGGTGGCCGCATCCCACATAATGAGCGTGCCATCCGCGCTGGCAGAAAAGACAAAGGCCCCACCCGGATGCACCGCCACCGCATTGACCGCACCCGTATGCCCCAGGTCGTCCTTGCCCTGTTGCGGTTGGAGGGTCGCCAGTGGATCGCCCGCGACAATGTCCCAGATCACCAACCGGCCCTCAGCATCGCCGGTCACCACGCGGTCACCCGCCGGGAAGTAAGCCACCGTGCGGACGCCGACCGGGTGCAGATCTACCGCCGGGTCGTTGAGGATCTTCTGCACTTCGCCCGTCGCCACCGTCCACAGGATGACTAAGCCGGTGTCATCAGCGGTAAGGGCGGTGCTTCCATCCGGGCTGAAGGCCAGCGCGACAATGTTGGCGGTCGGCGCGTGGGCTGGCTCAAAATATTGGATCACGCGGTTGGTCTCGGTATCCCACAGTAAGACCTCACCGTTTTGTGACGCGGAAAGCACCACGCGCCCTTGCCGGCCAAAGACGCCGCGTGCCGTCACGTTACTGGCGGTGGGGGTCGCGTCATAACTGACCAGATGAGCCACATCCTGCACATCCCACAGGCGGATCTCGCCGCTGAAATCTGCCGAAAGCAAGACACTATTCGTATCATTGACGCTCAACCCGCTGATGCTCGCTTCATGATCGGCAAAGCCGACCATCACATCCCGCGATGCTGTATCCCATTGTAAGATCAAGCCGCTGGCATCACCACTAAACAGCGCGTTGGTGCCGGTCTCGTAGCGGATGACGGTCACGCGGTCTTGATGATCGTCCATGCGGTCGATGATGCGGGCGGGGTCGTCGGTATATCGCCACACGATGATCTCGCCGTTGGTATCACCGCTGTAGAGCAGTTCTGATTCGGTATCCGGCGGGAAGGCCAGCGCGGTGACCGCACCCTGATGGCCGAAGATCTCTCCGCCACCCAGATACTTAATGCCAGCCCCCAACGTCCAGACGGCCACCTGCCCGTTATCCAGCCCGGCGGCGACGATATTGCCCGCCGTGTTGATGTCTAGCGCGGCCACCTGGATCGACTCGTCATCGCCCCCGGCCCTGGTCTGGTAAATTAACGCCAACGTGGTCATCTCCCAGCTTGCCAGCAGGCCGTCTTCCGCGCTGGAAACCAACGTCCGGCCATCCACAGAAAAGACCAGACCTGTGATCGTATCGGTATGCAACGGCAAGATGCCCAACGGTGTGCCCGTCGTCAGATCCCACAGGATCAACTGGCCGCCCGCATCACCGGAAACAAGCCGGTTGCCATCCGGGCTGAGGGCCAACCGGGTGATGCGGTCGGTATGCTGGAAGAGGTCGTCTTCCGGCAAGGTGCCCATCTCTACCGGCATTTCCGGCTTTAGATCCCAGATGACGATGGAGTCTTCTACCGCGCTGATGGCCGTTGTGCCATCGGGGAGAAGCACAATATCCCCCAGGTTGAGGTCTTCGGTACGGGCGATGCGGCGCGTCCCTGGGCGGAAGACCACATCAGCCAGTGTGCGCTCGGAAAGTTCTGGGATGTTGATCTCATCCAGTTCGACCAGATTGGCATTGACGGCCAGTGTCGCGGCTTCATCAGTGTTGAAGCTGACCAATTCCCGATTGGCACTCGACGAGAGTGACAGGCTGATGGCCCGGCGCAACTGGAATTGAGCCTCATCACTGGCGGCTTTGGCGATCTCGGTCTGGGCCTGGGCTTCGTCTTGCGCGATGAGTGCCAGTGCCGCCAATACGGCAGAAATCACCAGACCGGCGATCAACACGACGATGAATAACCGCTGGCGGGTGTTGGCCTTGCGTTGCAGATCCAATTCGCGCTCGATCTGGGCCTGGCGCAACTTCTCGCGCCGTTCGAACTCTTTGATGCTGGCCTGGATGAAATCATGGTGGAGCGGGGTAGCGTCGGCCTCGCGCAACCACCCACGCGCACGAGTCAGGCGGTTGCCGGTCAATAGATAGGCTTTGTCTTGTTTGCTGGTTCGCCAATCCATCGCCGCCTGGAGGATCTCGCCGCCGTAGCGCAGGTTTTCCATGTCATCGGCGATCCAGTTTTGCAGGCGTTCCCACTCACGGATCAAGGCTTCGTGGCTGACTTCGATAAACGTCACCGGGCGTTCTTCTTCACCCTTGGCGGTGATCTGGCGACTGGCGATCAACAGGCGGGTGTCGCCAGCGGTCAAACTGTCGATGAGTTCCTGCACCGCTTCATCCGGCACATCGCGGAAGTGCAACGCCTCGCGAGTCATGCGGCGGCGGGTGGCCTCGCCGGATTCGCTGACTTCCACCAAACGAAGCATCACCCGGCGCATGATGGCCTGCTGGGCCGGGCCGAGCGATTGATAGATGGTCTCTGCATGGCGGGCCAGGGCCTGCCGTACCCCGCCAATCGTCTCATAAGCCGCCGTTGTCAGGCGGAAGCCTTCGCGCCGCAAGTACAATTCCTTGAGGCAATATTGCAACAGTGGCAACGATCCCGGTTGCCGGCGGACATCTTCCAGGATGCGCTGAGACAGGCCCGGATCATACCGCAAGCCAACGGCCTCCGCCGGGCCTTCAATCGCCCGTAGGATCTCCGGCGGGGTCATCTCGGTGACGATGACCATGTTCTTTTCTTCGAATAGCTTGGCAAGGTCGGGGTAACGGCTGAGCCGGTCGAAGAAATCCGCCCGCATGGTGATTAAGACCAGGGCGCGGCCTGTCGGCTGGCGCACCGCATGCCGCAAGATCTTGAGGAAGTTCTCCGCTTCGGTATCTGACGCACGGGTGAAGACTTCTTCGAACTGGTCAATGACCAGCAGAAGCCGGGCCTGGGGGGGTGCGCCTTCCAGCGTATAATCGACCAGCACATCGAAATAATCCGGCGTTTCGTGGAGCATATCGTCAATGGCCTGGGCCGACCGGGACTCCATCAACGGTGAGAGGCGATGCGCCAGGGCGGAAATAGGCCGCTGGCCGGGGGGGAAGATGGCGATGCGCCAGGTCTCACTCCCTGGTAAGGCACCATTACGCACGGCGGGCAACACCCCGGCCCGCACCATCGAGCTTTTGCCGCTCCCGCTGGCCCCGACGACGGCCAAAAAGCGGATGTCTTCGTTACGCAGGCGGTCGAGCGATTTTTCTACCAGGTCTTCCCGCCCGAAGAAAAACGCCGAGTCGGTCTGTTGGAAGGCTTCCAGCCCTTTGAATGGATTGGGAATGTTGGCCGGGTCGGTGCTATCGTAGACGTTGATCCGCCGCTTGCCGGGCAAGGCCCGCAAAAGCTCCGGGAAGGCTTGCTCGTAGCGGTCTTCGAATTCGATGTATTGCACACTCAACAACCAGTTGATGTCGGGTTGGGCACGCAAGTCGGTCAGGGCGTCGATAGCCATCACCGGCAAGATGAACTTTTCTTGTTCGCGGGCGATGCTGACCTCACGCCGCACCCACTCACTGGCGACAGCTTGCGGCGATAGACACACTACCACGATCTCGGATCGCTCTAACCCGCGATAGATTTCCTGCTCCCACATTTCCCCGGCGTGGATCTGGCGAAAGTCAACCCAGACATCCAGACCAGCATCGCTGAGATCACGCGCCAGCCGCTCGGCAAAGGTTCGATTCCGCCGGGAATAGGAGATAAATACCCGATTCATAAGTCAATTCTTTATATAGTCAGGTCAAACGTGCCCCTATTATAGAGGAAAATTGGATTTTCGTTTGCCCCAATACTGAGGGGGATGTCGAAATCAAAGTTGGGCTATCAGCATGTTGGTGGCATAATATAGCGGGATCAGTCAGCCGGGATGATAAGAGAGACATGGAGGTGTTGTATTGGTCTGGCAAGAATACCGTGTAGGCACACCCGACGGCCTTGACCTGGCGTATTATATCGCCGGGGATGGCCCGCCGCTGGTATGGATCAACGGGGGGCCGGGCGAAGGAGCCAGTACGTTACGCACCGTCGCACGCAGCCTGACCTCTCACTTTACCTGTGTGCTGTATGACCAGCGGGGCTGTGGTCAGAGCATACTCCCCCGCCTGGATGCCGAAGCCGTCTCGATGCAGACGACGACCGCTGACCTGGAAGCGTTGCGTAGTACGTTAGGGGTCGAGCAATTGCAGATCATCGGGCATTCCTGGGGGGCGATGCTGGCCCTGGCTTACAGCCTGCACTACCCAGAACAGGTGGCGCGGCAAGTGCTGGTCGGGATGGGGCCGTTAAACCGCGCCCTGGCCGATGTCTCCAGCGCGAACATCCGCCGGGCGATGACGCGCCACCAACAATACGAATTCGACGTATTACGCGGTCAACGCCGGGTCGCCATCGCAGAGCAGAACACCGCCGCCCATGCCCGCATCCATCAGCGGCTCATCGCAGATTTCTACGCGCCGGCCTGGTTATATAGCCGAGAAAAGGCCGCGCAATTCGCGGAAACCTACAACAAGTATTATGACTTCAACCCGTATGTCTCCGGCTTTTTGATGCCATCGTGGTATGCGCTGGATGTGCTGAGTTTGATCGACGGCTTGCAAGTGCCGACGCTGGTACTCTATGGGTATCAGGATGTCGCGCCGATCACCCAGGCGTATCTGCTAGCCGAGCGGATGCCGTTTGTCGCGGTGGAGATGCTGAACGAATGCGGTCACATTCCCTGGTTAGATCAGCCGGATGCTTTCTTCCAGGCAGTGACCACATTCTTCGACTTATGATTACTGGCCCTGGCCGAGTGAAAAACCCAGGTTACCATCAAACATGTAGAGGTTTTCCATCTTGATGAAGTCAAAGCCGTGTTCGTGCGCCCGCTGGAGCAGGTTGACGATGGCTTGATGCGTGATCGTCCCGCCGGGCATCGGCCCCTCCCCCGGCACCTGGAAGCGACAACGCCAGTGATCGGTACTGAAGGTCTCCGGTGCGCCCTCCGGCCAGACTTTAACGCCGCGATTGGTAATCATAATCAATTCCAACTCGTCGCCGTTGATCTTGGCGAGGTTTTCCGCCAGTTCGTCGGGGTCGCGTCCGCCGTCTGCTGATTCCCAGTCGAGGAACAGATCAACACCGACCAGGGTCTTTTCTTGCTCGTGGCGAATATCAGCCGGTTGGGCCGGTGGCAGGCCGGTATCCCCGGCTTCGAAATGTACCGGGCGGAGCATCTTGGGCCGTTGATCGAGCCGTTCGATGATTGCCTGGGTGAAATCCGCCGTGTTGACGCGCCGCGAACTGACACCTTCCTGGTAAACATCGCCAGTGTGGATGCCCTCTTCGATGGTCTTCAGCCAGGCATTACGGACTTGTTCCGCCGCTTTGTACTGGCCGATGTGAACCAGCAGAAGCACACCGGCAAAGAGCAAGCCGGACGGGTTGGCGATGCCCAGGCCGGCAATATCCGGCGCAGAGCCATGAACGGCCTCAAACATCGAGACCTTCTGGCCCATGTTGGCCGAACCAGCCAGCCCGACCGAGCCGGTCAACTGGGCGGCGATGTCGCTCACCACGTCGCCGTACAGGTTAGGCATGACGATCACGTCGAAGGCTTCCGGCTCGGTGGCGGCTTTGGCCGCGCCGATGTCGATGATCCAGTGTTCTTTTTCGATTTCCGGGTATTCTTCGCCGATGACGTCGAACGTCTTATGGAACAGGCCGTCGGTCATCTTCATGATGTTATCTTTGGTGAAGCAGGTCACCTTGTTGCGATGATTGCGGCGGGCATATTCAAAGGCATAGCGCACGATGCGCTCGCTACCGGGCCGCGTGATGAGCTTGAGCGTCTGGTAGACTTCTTCCGTCTGGCGGTGTTCGATGCCCGCGTAGAGGTCTTCTTCGTTCTCGCGGATGATGACCATATTGACTTTGGGATGCTTGGTATAGACGAATGGATGGTAGCTCTGCACCGGGCGCACATTGGCATACAGGCCGAAGGTCTTGCGCAGGGTGACGTTGACACTTTTATAACCGCCGCCCTGGGGCGTGGTGATGGGTGCCTTGAGGAACACGCCGGTTCGGCGCAGGCTATCCCACGCCGCCGGTTCGATGCCGGTCGTATCCCCACTGAGATAGACCTTTTCGCCGACGGCGATTTCTTCGATGTCGAGTTGTGCGCCTGCCGCTTCCATCACTTGCAGGGTCGCGTCCATAATCTCCGGGCCGATGCCGTCGCCGCGTGCGACTGTGATCGGGACTTTATTCACCATTATCTTTATAACCTCCCATGAAAAAAGCCGGATGGCCGGCTTTGTTTAGCACAATGACGCTCATTATAACACAGTGGTCTACGGTACAATATAGGGTGTAAAGGACAGGGGAGGTTTATGCTTGAAATAATCATCAACGTAATTTTGCCAATCTTCTTAACCATGGCGTGTGGTTTCGTCTATGGGCGGACCTTGGCACCGGATACCAAGACTATCGCCAGCTTGATCGTTTATCTATTCGCCCCGGCGTTGATAATCGAAGGCTTCGTCAACGTACAGGTCGATGAGGCGACGCTGATCCAGGTCGGCATGGTGACGGTGGTCACTGCCTGCATCCTGGCGGCGATTGTCTATATGGTGGGCCGCGTCTTGCTCCGGTTGGATCGGTTTACGACCGGCGCGTTAATCTTGAGTGTGATTCTGTTCAACGGGGCGAATTATGGCCTGCCGTTTAATCGCTTCGCGCTCGGCCTGGAAGCCGAACAGATCGGCATCGTGTATTATTCCATCTCGATCCTGGTGACGAATACACTGGGCATTTACTTGATCTCGGACGGTGGCTCTGCCTTGAAGAACATCTTCCGCACGCCGTTGATCTACGCGACGGTGGGCGGTTTGGCCTTTTACTTCCTGGGGGTGTCGTTCCCGCCGCAAGCAGATGTCGAGATCAGCCTGATCGATTCGTTCCAGGATACGCTGACGGCGGGCCTGCCAAGCATGATGCTGGATGCCCCGGCCTTCGTGATCCCGTTGCCGCTGGCCCGCCTCATTGATGTACTTGCCGACGGGACAGTACCGGTGATGCTAATCCTCATCGGCGTGCAGATCAGCCGGATCAAGTTACAAATGGACAAATTGCGCGTGGTCGCGGTCGGTGTGGCGGGGGTGTTGCTCCTGGCACCGCTGGTGGCGTTCCTGGTGTCGATTCTGTTCAACCTGGAGGGCCTGGCGCGGGATGTCGGCTTGATCCAGCACGCGATGCCCACCGCAGTGATCGCCAGCGCATTGGCGACCGAGTTCGACAGCGACTCCGACCTGGTGGCGGGGGTGCTGGTCGTCAGCACGGCTATCAGCGTGTTGACGCTCAGCGTGCTGGTGACATTCGGGTTGTGAGACAAGATCAAGAGGCGGATATATGCATCCGCCTCAATCTCACCAAAGTTTTTTAGCTTTCTACCCGGCACGGATTACTCAGCGTGCCTAGCCCTGCAATTGTCACATTGTCATCAGCGGTTGACTAACAGCTACTACCGTTACCAACAAAGTCAAAGAATGATGAATTTGCTCCAGTGTTGCTGGTAAACATGCCATATGGAGTGGTATCTGAAGCAGATGAATAGAAGACGTGATTCCCTGTAAGATAGGCTGGTGGAATAAAGTTTGACAATTGAATGACTGACGTCGAAGTACTAAAAAAACTTATTGTAGACCGTTCTCCTAAGCAAGTGGTGCGGCTACCATTCCAGGCTCTCAGAGAAGTTCGCATTGAGTACATAAAAGGGATTAATCGAGATTGTGACTGAACTTGATTAGTATTTGTGTTCAAGTTAGTCGAACCTTCAATGGCCCGGCCATCATAATTCGCATATTTAGTTTCGGCGATCACCAGACTACTTACAAAAGTCAAAAGTACAAAACCTATTGAGAAAGCAATGAGTCGTTTCAGCATCTTCACATCTCCTTAGAAAAATAACCCATTCAATAGATTTGCAACGAAAATTTCGTATTCTTCACTCGAATTGATTGTGTACTGGAAGCTATATGTGTCAACTGTTGTTGGTGTATCCTCTGGTACGACAACATCGCGATATCGACTCTCAATATCGCACTGAGTAAGCGTTGCAGTAAGTAATTGAGCGCGTAATTCAGAATCACTCGATTGTATTTCGATACGCTGCATCACGTAATAATCTTCTTCGAATGGAATCTCGGTTGCTTGAGAGCAGTTATCGCCCGTCCATTCGGCCATTGTTTGAAAATGGCGATTAATGGCTACCAGCAAAACCGCACGGTTTTGATACGCATCCTGCGTCCAACCGGTATCGACCGCATCTGCCCGTGACGCATGGACGATCAGGGCATCAATCGGGCGGGCATTGTCAATCTGCACCACGGTCTCCCAATCGGATGCGATCTGCGCGCCGGTATAGGCTTGCATCATGTCGATGTTGGCGACATCGGGTGCGACCAAGTAGACGATATGATAATCAGTGATCTGCGTTTGCGAAAACAATGTTGTGAAAATGTCTATTGCGCGTTGAGAGGCTTCTCGTAGCTCGATGGCGGCTGGGCTTTCCGGGTCAATGGTGGGCGGCGGGGTGGGATCTTGTGCTTGTGCGGACGGTATGAGAGTGGCAAGTAAGAGAACAATGAAGGTGGACAGAAAAAACGTGCTAAACTTTGATCTGTGCATATGCACCTCCAAATAGTTTGCGATGACTCTAAATTAACAGTAATTGTTTTTTTGGCAATAGTACCGGGGTACTGAAGCGGGGTGACATACACCACCCCAGAATACTTAACTGTTATCTAAGGACAAGCTGAACCGTTGCCATTAAAGTTGGCAGATGACGAATTGAAGCCCGTTTTACTGGTGAACATCACCAAAGGACTCGT
>DAOTTZ010000036.1:0-8405 GCA_034437535.1 Anaerolineae bacterium
GGTGAAGTGAAAGGGGCCAAGCACTGGCTGAACATGCTAGAAGAGGTCGATCCAGATTTTGTCCCTGCTGAGTTGATCGATATGGTCGATATGCTCGATGAGCTGAAAGACCGCCTATTGCAGGATGAAGAGTAGCGTTAGCGGCGGGCTTCTCGTGGGCTTTAGCCCGCCTGATGTGTGGCTGGATTTTGCATCGGGGTTTGTCGGGCAAAATACGCCACCATCAGGCGTTTTTGTGCTATACTTTAACTTAGCATCTTAACAAGTGAATAGATATGCGGTTGCTCAGACAAATCTCTCTGAGCGTAAAATCTTGCGAGTTGTTAGCCGCTGTAACCGACTGCTAAAAGGGCAGGGGCAGCGAGAAACAGATGCAAGAAGTATCGTATCCCGGCGTGCTACGGCACAATGGGTTATGCGTAGTCCCTTTGGCACGGGGGAAATGGCTCGCTTAGGCGAGAACTGCTTGTAGCAAGAAGCTGTCGGACTTTAGTCCGTGCAGAGTGTCACATAATGACCGCTGATTTAAGCATGAAGCAGACATTATGTCACAACGGTTGATCGTCGCGTCGTTTTTCGCTTCTTTCATCGTGCTGGGGATCACGGCGACATTACTCGGCCCGACACTGGATAACCTCACCCGGCAATTTAACATCCCGCTGGAAAACGGCGGCTTGTTCATCACATTGTTTTCAACCGGCGTGACGATTGCGTTGATCGCTTTCGGCTGGTTGTTTGAGTCCGGACGGTTTCAACCACGCTTCATCCTATCTTTAGGGCCACTGATGATCGCGCTCGGCGGGGGCTTGCTGGTCATCACCAACAGCGCGTTGGTCGCGTTCGTCGCGGTTTTCGTGTTCGGGTTGGGCTTCGGCGGGCTGTTGATCGGCCCGAACATCACCGTTTCGGCCATGTTCGCGGGCAGTGCATCAGGCCGGCTCAACGCTTTGAACGCCTTCTTCGGCATCGGGGCGATTCTCGGCCCACAGGTGGTCAATGTGGCGTTTGTGCTGGACGATTACCGGCTAGCCTATTTATTCACCGCACTGGCGGCCATACTCATCATCATGATCTTCTGGCAGATCGACATCCCGGCCCGGCAAATCAGCGACACAGAAGACGACGACCTTACCCCCGGCACCCGGCCCGGTATTCGGGTCAACTGGCTGGTGTTTGCGCCCTTTGCGGCTTTGCTGTTCGTCTATGTCGGCACAGAAGTCGGCTTTGGCGCGTGGGTGGCGACACATCTACGGCTGGTGGGCGGCCTGGATGAAGCGACGGCCAATGTGGGTGTGTCGTTCTTCTGGGCGGGCCTCACCACCGGGCGGATCCTGGCCGCGTTGCTATCGCGCTATCTACAGGCGGTCGCTCTGCTGGCGTTGGCGGCAGGGATCATGTTGGCGGGGTCGGTGATGATGTTGACCATCAGCGGGACGGCGGGCGTCTGGTTCCTGGCGTCGTTCACGGTCGGGCTAGGGTGCGGGCCGATGTTCCCGACGACAGTCGCGGTGGTGAGCGACAATTACCCGGCACAATTCGCGGCGGCCTCCGGCTTGATCCTGGGGGTGGGGAACGCCGGCGCGATGGTGACGCCCTGGTTACAGGGGCAGGTCGGCGGGGGTGAAAGCGGCGGCATCATCGTCACGGCGGTCTCCGCTGGCCTCTTGCTGGTCATCATCGCCTGGATTCAGCGGCAGATCCGCCCGGTGTCCTCAAAATCGTAGCGGATCGACCGTCCACATGGCACGAAGCAATTGTGTATATTGCAACAACACCTGATGGGTGTTGTCCCTGGGGATGTGTGCGCCCCCATATACCGCGAAGGGCGGCAAGACATCAAACCCGCAGAAATAGAGCGTCCCACGTTGCAGATAATCCAGAATATCGCTGAGGACGCGCTGTTTCTCCCGCGTGAGGGGGGTCGCTGGCCCGCCGGTGGTTATCACCAACAGTGCCCGCCGCCCGCGCAAGCTCTGCCCCTGGCCGTAAGCGAAGCCATACGTCAGCACCCGGTCGATCCACCCTTTGAGGATGGCCGGTACAGCATACCACCACAGCGGGAATTGCAAGATGAGCAGATCAGACCATACCAGCTTGCGTTGCTCCGCCAGAATATCCGGGCTGAAGGAGCCGGTCTCGGCGGCGTGTTTTTGCTCGGCTTGCAGGTTAAAGTTCAGCGGGTCAACCGGGTCGGTGAAGTCGTCCACAGTCACCAGCGGGTTCCAGTCCATCGCGTAGAGATCTGAGACATCGACCGCGTGGCCGTCTTGCGTGAGCGTTTGTGAGGCATGGGCCAGCATCGTCCCATCCAATGACTTTGGCTCCGGGTGGGCGTAGACGATAAATACATTCACGATGATAGCAATCTAACCGCTGGCCTGGTCTTCTTCGGCCAGCAATGCACCGACTGCCGCAATCAGCGCGTCGTGCTGGGTGCCGTTGGAAGCGATCACGCCATAATTTTTGAGTGCGGTTCCTTCGCTAAAATCCAGCGGCGAGCCATCGACATCGGTCACCACACCGCCCGCCGCCTGGATGATGGCGACGCCGGATGCGTGATCCCAGATATTGTGCGGGCGGGTGCTCCCCAGGCGCGGCAGGCGCATATACACTTCGGATACCCCGGCGGCCACCCGGCCATATTTTTCCATGCTATCGGCCTGCTCTACCAGGCTGTTATCAATGCCGGCCAATTCCCGCGCTCGTGCCAACCGCCGCAACCCGGCGTGACCTTTTTCCACACTTTCCAGCGCACGGAATTTACCCAGTTCGACTTCCGGGCTGACGCGGATCGGTCGGCGGTCGGTCGGGTCGGCCAGGGATTCGATATAGGCGGCGTTATCGACGGCGTGAAGCAGGGCCGCGCCCTGCGGGAAGGCGGGCGCACCCAGGATGCCAGCGACCGGCTGGCGTTTTTCCAGCACGCCCACCGCGTTAACGTAATGACGCTGAGCCAGAAAGCCTTTGGTGCCGTCGATGGGGTCAATCACCCAGATGCGCTCGGCCTGGGTCGCCTTGCCATGATCCAGCCACTCGGCAACCTGTGTAACGTCGGTCTGCTGGCCGATGACCTCACTAATCATCGCCACGATGATGGACTGTTGATCGTCAGAGAGAAGTTCGAGAAATTGCTGGCCGGATTCCTCCGACATGACCGCATCATCAGGATAGTAAGCGCGTAACGCCCGGCAGATAATCGCCTGAGAGCCATAATCCGCGATGGTGACAGGTTCGTGGCCGCTCTTTTCTCGTTGGATGATGTGGCGATGTTGTACCGCCTCGCACAACCGGGCGGCCTTACGCACCGCGTCGAAGATCGGTTCCAGGTCAAGTGATGGCATAAAATGGATTGTCCTTCATAAATGTCTATCGTTATGCTGTTTAATTTAGCGTACCAGAACCAAAAACACTACACTATAATCTGTTCAACATTCGACAAGACGAGAGCGACCGTTATGCGTTCATCCGGTATTGATTGCACCCAGAGTCCGTTCGGCAAGGCCGGCTTGCCTGTGTTCATCGCCCTGTTCGCCGCCGGGATGCTGTTCGGCATTCTGCCCTCTAACTGGTTCGTGTGGACGTTGTGGGCCATCCTCATTCCATATATGCTGGTATATTCGCCGGATTTCACGGTCTACGACGACGGCATCGAGGTGCGCTTTCCCTGGCGAACGGCCTTCAATAGCTGGGGCGATGTCTACAAAGTACGCAAGACTGCCATCAACACGCGCATTTATGCCCGGAACCTGACATGGTTCAACGTGATTATGGGGTTCGGCACCCCCTGGATCGTGGCCTTCGGCATCCGGCGGGATAATTATGATGAAGCCATCGACCGCATTAAACAGAACATTGGTGAACGCTTCACCGAGTACAAATATTAACACCGTCAGTAGAGAATTCGCTGAGACGTGGTACCACAGCGGGCCAAACTACGCTACAGTTAAAGATAAACCGTAATCATCTATACTGACTGACAAACACGCATGATCACAATTTTTGCAATTCATGGGAATGGTGGCGGCGGCTTCCGGTTTGATCGCGTCCGGCAATACATGCCGGACGATGTACGCCTGGTCGCGCCGACCTTACCCGGCTTCGCTTCTGCCCCGGCAGATCCTACCTTACAGACAATGGCGGACTGGGCGGCCCACATCCGGGCACAGGTTAAAGCCGAGTCCGGGCCGGTCGTCCTGCTTGGTACCGGCATTGGCGGCTCATTCCTGTTGGAGTATGTCCAGCATTACCCGGCGGGCGGGTTGATCTTACATGCGCCGGTCGGCACCCGGCTGGATTCACGGCGGTTTCCCTGGTTGATGTCGTTACCAGGGGCGCGGGCTTTCGGCCAGTGGCTTTTTTCCGCCAGGATCACGCGCCCGATGTTCAAGCAATTGCTGTTTGTAGAACCCGACGCCATCCCGGCGGATTATATCAACCGCTTCTTCGATGAATACCGGCAATGCTCCGTCTTCGGGCAGATGTTCGACCTCATCACGGCAGATTGGTATCGCACGCTCCGCCCGGTCGATGTGCCGACCGCCCTGCTATGGGGGGAAAAAGAACGGGTTCTTTCCACCGATCATGTCCAGGATTATCAACAATTGTTCCCAGAAAACCGGGTGGAGATCGTGCCGGGGTGGGATCACTTCCCGATGATCGAGCAACCGGCAGAGTATGCCGAAACAATCACGACATTGGCAAAGGCACTCATCACCGGGGAGGCCATCCACGATGATCGGTAATGTCAATATCAGACTTGGCTCCGGCAAGGCAGGAAAGCTCAACGCGGGCAACAAAGGTGCGCTGTTAGATCAAGCGGCGCGGGCTGGCCTGGCGGTACCGGCTGGCGTGCTCCTGCTTGATACAGCGTGGGATCAGGCGGTGTTACGCGGCCTGATGACGATTGCGGACGACGGGCGCATCACGTTTCCCTACCCTAACCGGCTCTTGCAATTTCTGCATCTGCCGGATTTTGATGGGCCGGTCGCGGTGCGGTCGGCCTTCAGCGCGGAAGACACCCACGAAGCAAGCCTGGCCGGATACTTTGAAACCGTGCTCAATGTGCCCCTGGATGACCCGGATGCATTCGCGGACGCGCTCAAGACGGTGTTAGAATCCACCCGTGCCCGTGACGGCGATTACCGGCGGGATGTGCTGGTGATGCGGATGGTGCAGGCACAACAGGCCGGGGTGGCGTTCACCGAGCGCGAACACGAAGACGACCTGGTGAATTACGTCAGCGGCACCGCCCAGGGGTTAGTCGCCGGGGAGACCAGCGGCGAGTCGTTGACGCTAGCCAAGCTGAGGCCGTTTGAATCACGCCTGGATGATCTACCAGCGTGGCAACATCGCCTGCAACGTTTGCTGAAGGGCGTGCGCCGCTGGTTAGGCCAACAAGATTGGGACATCGAATGGGCCGACGACGGCGAACGTTGTTATCTGGTGCAGTTACGCCCGATCACCCGGCCTACCCGCCGGGATGAAGCCTTCACCATCGCCAACCACAAGGAAATCTTGCCGGATCTGCCGTCACGTTATATGACCAGCGTCATCGAATCCTGTGCGGACCGGCTGTTCGATTATTATCGGGCGTTTGACCCATCCCTGCCGAGTACACGCCCATTTATCGAGGTGTTTTATGGCCGGCCATACATTAACCTGAGCTTGATGAGTGACATGATGCGGATCTTCGGCCTACCGACGCGCCTGGTCACCGACAACATCGGCGGGGAGACCGACCGCACCTACGGCCTGAACCTTCAGCGCATGATCCGTAAGATCTTCGGCTGGAACCTGCCCCGTTTTGCCTTCGCACAATTAAACAGCGTGAACCACGTCCGGCAGACGACCGAGACCATGCTCCAGCGCACCGCCAACCCCGGCACCTCGTTTACAGAGGCGACCGAGACCCTGCGCTGGTTGTATACCGCGCTGGTGACCGAAATGTTCAGCCTGACGGCGGCGATGGGGCCGATGCTCTCTTTACTGCGCGGGTTCGGCACGCTGACAGAGCATAGTGCGCGGCATACCACCATCTCCACGCAGATTTACCATGATTGGGATCCGTTGCGCCAGATTGTCGCCCGGCACATGGATTTCATCGCCCAGTTGAACCAGGGACAGATCCCGGATGAGGCCGAGTTCCAGGTGGCGTGGTCGGCCTATATGCAACAATACGGGCATCGCGGGGTCTACGAGAGCGACATCGCCCGGCCCCGTTATCACGAGAACCCGGCCCCTTTGCTCCATAGCCTGACGGCCCCGGCAGGGAAACAACACACCCCGCCGGATCGCTCTCTGCGTGGTTGGCTGACATCACCCTTCTGGTGGCAGGCGCGGCGGACGATCCGGGCGCGGGAGCAATGGCGACACGACGCCATGCGTGGCTTTGACCGCGTCCGGCAACGGCTGTTAGAGCTAGCAGATAACGCGGTGGAGTCTGGTCAACTCCCCAGGCGAGAGGCCCTGTGGATGTTGGCGGTGGATGAGGTCAAAGCGTTGGATACCGGGTGGATGCCAGATGCGGACTTCTGGCGGGAGCGTCAAGCCGAGATTGACCGGTTGGCCGACTACGATCTACCGGATCTTCTGCACCGGTCTGACGACCTAGAAGCCTATAACCCGTCTGCCGCGCCGGATAGTGTGCGCCTGAGTGGGATCAGCCTGACGACGGGCCGGGTCGAGGGTCAGGCCTGGGTGTTACGAGAACCACACACTAACCTGCCGGATTCATTCGATCCGGCGCGGACGATCCTGGTAGCGCGGAGTGTGGACGCGGGCTGGATTGCGACGTTCAGCCGGGTAGCCGGGGTGGTGGTGGAAACCGGCGGCGATCTCTCACACGGGTCGATCATCCTGCGTGAGATCGGCCTGCCGGCGGTGACCAACGTCTCCGGTGTGACGCGCACCATCCAGACGGGGGATTTTATCACGCTGGAAGCCTCTAACGGCATCGTCGAACGGCATCCGGCAGTCGATCAGCCGCAACCACTGGCCCAATCCCCAGACGGGTGAGAACGTAACGCCCGTTGTCTTTGCCGAGTCGTTTCGAGGATGCGGTACAGCTTGCCCGGTCTTTCAACGCGGACTGATACTACACCACATCTGCGAATGTCTTTTCCATACGGCGGAAGTAGAACAACCCACTTACGAAGAGCAAGGCCGCCGCCGTTGAAGAGACGATCAGGATCGGGCCGGGGGCAGTCTCCACGCCTAGCAAAGCCCAGCGGAAGCCCTCCACCACACCAGTCATCGGGTTGATGCCGTAGATAGCCCGCAGGACTTCGTTTTCAATCAAACTGCTTGGATACGCAATCGGCGTGGCGAACAGCCAGAACTGCGTGATAAACGGGATCGTGTAGCGCACATCGCGGAACTGCACGTTCATCGCGCTGAGCCACAGCCCGACACCGAGCGCAGTCACAAACGCCAGCAAGACAAAGTACGGCAGGAACATCACATTCAGCGTCAACTGGATGCCATCGCCGCCGCCGAGCAGAGATTGATATGGCAGATAATCGAACATCACCGGGGCTGGCATGACCGGCGCAGTCACCAGGAAGAACGCCATCATCAGCAACAGCACCAGGAACGCCAGCAAGAAATCCACCGCGCCGGAAAGCACCGTCGCAATCGGGATCACCAGCCGCGGGAAGTAGACCTTCTTAATCAGGTTGGCACTGCCGACCAGGCTATTTGATGACATGGCTAAACCAGTCGCGAAGAACGTCCAGGGCACCAGTGCGGCAAAGCTAAACACCGGATACGGGATGCCGTCGGACGGGATGCCGGCCAGCCCACCGAAGAACAACGAAAAGACGATCATCGTCATGAACGGCTGGATGATGGCCCAGGCCGCGCCGAGCACGGTCTGCTTGTAACGGACTTTGATGTCGCGCCACGTCAGGAAGTAGAGTAATTCGCGATACTCCCAGAGTTCGCGTAATTTGAGCGACACCCACCCCTTAGACGGCTCTAGCCGCTTATGGGGAAGCTCACTTGGCTCTGCTGGCATGGCTGTAGTTTGCAGGTCTGGCTGAGTGACTGTTGTCATGTGCTCTCTCAGTTGATTAGGGTAGGATCCTGTATTGAAATGATATAGCGGATACTGCCGTTAATGCAAGCCTGTGTGCGACAACTTTAGCCGCCTCATTGTACACCTGCCCATAAAGCAAAAACGCAGAGAGACACAGGGGGTTGACTGTGCCTCTCTATCATCAAGGAGAAGTTATGCGACTACTACTCATCTGCTGACTTCAGCATACCGGAATGCTGATGATAGGGCTACAGATTATAAATATACCCTGATTGCTAGTGCAGGAATGAGGCAGTGGCTTGGAATGATATCGCACTTTGAGGGAGAAACTCCTTGCCACACTCAAACTGTCAGCCAAAACCTTGCACTA
>DAOTTZ010000037.1:0-29191 GCA_034437535.1 Anaerolineae bacterium
CGAAGATGGTGACAACGCGACCGTCAGCATCGGTGGCGAAATCAGCGTTTCAATCGAAATCGAAGGCGAAACCATCGAGCAGAGCTTGCCGCTGGATGAATTCGCCGGTGAAGGCGGCGGGGAAATCCCGGTCGTGTTCGAAGACGACGAATGGAAGGTCTGCGACACCGTCTTGCTCGGCGGGTGATCGTCTAGCAATTGATGCTTTCATGGGCGCGGGGATTTAGTCTCCGCGCCTTTTTTGTTTGCCACGAGTGCCCCTTCTTTAGCCTTCAAACATGTTATCATAGGAGAGTCTGATTCCAAACTGGAGACTGCTCTTTTATGAAACGACTACCAATTATCTTGACCTTCATCACCGCTGGCTTGCTCATCGCCGCCTGTAGCATCCCCGTCAGTTTGCTGGGGATCAATAACGATAACGTAGAAGCGGCCGAGGCAATCCCTACTGTCGCCCTGGCGGAAATCGAAACGACATCGGAAGCGGTCGTCGAAGCGTTCATATCGGCTTCCTTCCGTGACCTGGATGGCGACGCCGCCTTTGCGCTGGTCTGTAACGATTTACAGGGTCAACGGGCGCAGTTCAGTGAAGATATACAATCTCTAGTCGATGGTGGCGTCGAAATCGACATTAGTGACTTGACCTATTCCGCCGAGCTTATGCCAGGCGACACCACCACCAGCGTCATCGTGAGCGGGAACATTGTCTTATCGCTGGAAATCGAAGGCAATCCGATCAGCGAGACGATCCCATTCGATGATCTCGTCGGCAGTGCTGGCGTCAGCGTTGTGATGGAGGACGGCGCATGGAAGATGTGTGACCGGGCGTTCATCGGCGGGGAATCCCCGGAAGATCTCGCTACCGCAACGCTACCACCCGCAGTAACCGATGAACCCATTGAGACCGAAGAGGCTATGGCGACTGAAGAAGCGGTCGTCACTGACGAAGCCGTTGCCACCGACGAAGCCCTTGCCACTGAAGAAATCGCTACTGAAGAGGCCGTTATCGCCAGCAATGACCCGGCGCGTGTCGCACAGGATTTCATCGCGTCGATCTTCCTGGGGGATTATGATCTGGCGACGACCGTCATCTGCCAGCAACTTCTGCCGCAGATCACGCCGGATCTCTTCGTCCCGCCGGAAGAACAAGGTCTGGAAATCGACATCAGCGGTCTAAATTTTGAAGTCATCGATCAAGATGACATCGAAGCCGAAGTCGCCATCAGCGGGCCAGTGATCGTCACCCAGACAGGCGATGAGCCAATCACGCTGGATTTCGCCAATGTGACCGGCGTCGATAGCATCGTCGTCACGCTGGAAGACGGCGCGTGGAAGGTGTGCGAACCGGGCTTACTCGGCGGCACCTAAACCGCCTGATGCATCTGTTGTCAGCGGATCACCGTCGCTACGTTTGCCAGTAGCAGGCGCAAGCCCGGTTCTACCGTTGTCGGCGGTAACGGATACACCAGGCCGGGCAAGGTCTGCTTCGGGATGGCGTAACGTAGGAATTGAAAATACGGGATATTGATCCCGAACAGATAATCCTGGCGATTGTAATCCAGCGCGAAGAACGCACGCACCACATCCAGCTCACGCGCTGGATCTCCGCCGGAAGCCGCCAACAAGGCCGCCTGCCCATATTGCACCCAGGCCCGCTCCCCGGTTGTACGGGCCGCCCCCTCCGCCGCCAGGATGTGAGAGGCGGCGGTCGCCAGATCCTCCGCACGCAAGGCAACCAGAGCCTGCACCACATCGGCCCGCACGCTGGATTCGCTGATGGCATCAGCCGGCAGGTCTCCCCCCTGCGCCAGGGCCAGGATGGTTTGTGTCATCACGTTATCGGTCTCGAAATCCGCCGCCGCCGCCCGGCTAAGTGCCGTCTCGTCCCACTCCGGCCACAATCGGGTGTTGGGATCCAACGCGGCGTCATATTGAATACGCGCTAGCTCTGCTTGATTGCGGGCTTCCAGCACCCGCGCATAATTAAAACGCAACTCGTCAGAAGCAGGTGCCAGATTGACCGCCCGTGAAAAAGCCTGCTCCGCCGCGTCGATGTCCCCTTGATCGCGGTACATCACGCCTAAGTTGGCCCACCCAATCGCGTTATCCGGTTCCAGCACGACAAAGCGATTCCATGCCCGGATGCCCGGTTCCAACGCGGATTCATCGCCCTCAAAGGCCGCGATCCCGTATAGATACCCCTGTTGCGCGTGGTAAATCGGCATGTCAGGATCTGCCGCGACAACCGCATCCAGTTGATCCGCCGCCGCCCGGAAGTCACCGGGGCCGTCTTGTGCAAAAGGCGCGACCAGTGTCGCCCGGTAATCACTGTAAATGGCCGTACTCCACACGCCGGAAGCCAAAAGTCCGACCGTCAACACCGCGATCCCGACCGGGTGGCCGCGCTGACGCCATTCCGCCAGCAGAGGTGTCGCGTTCAACGGCCCGGCACTGATGACCAGCACCAACAAGCCCATCAACGCGATGAGCGGCATCATCGCCGGGAAGTCAAACAGATGATGCACCCCCCAGCCGAACAGAGCCGCCATCGCCGGGATCATCACCGCCCGTTCGCGCTCCGGCAGTAATTGCAGGTTGCGGCTGATGCTCAACAAGACAAATATCGTGCTGATGCCGAACGCGACCAACCCCGGCAGGCCGAATTCCGCACCGATGTGCAAGATGCCGTTATGGGCATGGGCGTGAGGTTGGCGCGGCGGTTGCGGTTGGAAGCGCAAGAACTCACGCCCGAAGGTAAACGCGCCATGCCCGGTCAACGGTTTTTCCGCAAAGATTGTGGCCGCGTTATCATAGATCTGCGTCCGCAAGCCGACCGACCGCCCCGATGCATCCAGCGATTGAAGCACCAGCGCACCAAGCACGCCGCCCACCAGGATCAACGCCAGCCCGCCGCCGATGAAACCGGCCCGCACCCGCCCGGATTGCCGCGCCCACCAAGCACGCCACGCGGAGACGGACAAATTACCTTGCTGATAAAGAGCCAACATCACCAACGCACCTAATCCACCGGCCATGCCCAGCCAGGCCCCACGCGAGAAGGTCGCCAGCAACAACGCCAGGATCACAACGCCATAAGCCCCTAGCACAACCCGCCCGATCCGGCTTGGAGTCAACGCGGCTCGGCCAATCGTCAACGTGCCCAACACCACCAGGAACGCCCCCAGAGAATTCGGATTGCCAACCAGCGAACCAGGGCGTGGCAATTCCAATTGAGTCAGGTCAAAATCGGTATTAAACGCCTGGAAGTAACCGAAGAATACGATAATCAACCCGCCAAATAAGATCGCATCGACCAGCACCGCCCGCTTGAAGGCCTGGTTCGCCAGCGCGTCCGTCAGCAAGTACCAGATCAACCCGTACAGGCTGATGTACCACAATCCCATCACGATCCGCCGCCACGCATCGAGATTAGCCGCCAGACTCAACACGAAGACCACGCCCCACAACACCAGGGCCAGATCAAGCGGTGTGGTGTGCCACGTCCAACCACCGCGCCAATGCGCCCATCCCCATAACACCGCGATCACGCCCATCAACCCCAGGGTGATCCACTTTAATTCCGGGATTAAGATGCCGTTGAACGTCGCGCCGAATGAGAAAAGATAGGTGAACAACAGCGTCAGGCTGATGCGTGCGATAGACTCCGAGCGGATCATAAAACCTCTGCTAAAATATGTGCGGAACTCATACACGTTAGGATACCACCACATGCCAAGACTCACCGCCCTGATCCGTCCGTATACGGTCGCCGTTGTGCTGGCGGCGGTTTATTGTCTGTGGCTGGTCGCCAGCGATGGCCCGCTAGCCCTGGTGACAATCGGCACACAGTTCGACCCCGGCCTGAGTGCCGAGACCCCCGGCGTGAGCGAAGACGACATCACCGAAGGCTATGACGGCCAATTCGTCTATTACATCGCCCGCGACCCGACCACCGCCGCGACATTCATCGAAAACGGTGGCGATTTCGCCGCGTATCGCTTCCAGCGCATCTTATTGCCTGCCCTGGCGCGGGTGTTCGCCTTCGGGCAAACTGACTGGATTCCATACGCGCTTTTGCTGGTCAATCTGGTCGCGCTCGGTGGCGGGACGGCCCTGCTAGAACGCCTGCTGAAGCATTACGGCGTCAGCCGGTGGTATGCGCTGGGGTACGCGCTGTCACTCGGCGCGTTGGGGACGGTACGGCTCAGCCTGCCGGAGACAACGGCTTATGCGCTGGTAATCGCCGCGCTGTACGTCCTCATCTTGCGCGACAAGCCGTTATGGAGTGCCGCCTTGTTTGCATTGGCCGCCCTCAGCAAAGAGACGACTCTGCTCTTCCCGGCGGCGGTCGGAGTCTATCTGTTGTTCATCCAGCGGCGGACGTTGGTCGCGCTTGGCTTCGGCGTGATCGCGCTTCTACCGTTTATCGGGTGGCAAGTCTTTCTCTACAGTCAATTTGATGTGTTCGGCGTCGGCTCTGGCGGGGCCGGGACGACCGGGTTTACTCTGATCCCGTTCGGCGGGGTGATCGCCATCGTTGTAGAAGCCGGGCGCACCGTCTTCGGGTCGATCAACAGCGGTGATCTCGGCCTGATTGACGGCTTGTTCCGGTTGACATTAGCCATCGTCGTCTTTGGGATCATCCTGGTGCCGTTCGCACTCGTGCCGACGGTGTGGAGCCTGCGCCGGGTGTGGACGCGCTTTCGCACCGGGCAGGCCGGTTCTCTGCTGGCCTGGGTGTTGCTGTTCAACGCCGGGATCATGCTGTTTGTGCCGTTCTCCACCTACCGCGAACCGCTCGGCATCCTGCGTTTTATCATCGGCCTGCAAATCGCGCTGATCTTATACGCCGCCGCCAACAATCACCGGCGAACTTTGCGCTATAGCACTTATTTCGCCATCACCGTGATCTTCGCCGTCGCCTCAGATTTCAGTGCTTAGGGCCGCCAGACCGGGCTGATAACCGGCGAGTCAATCGCGCTGATCGGGCGCACCGTCCCATCATCCAGGTGCATGACGGAAGCCCAGGCACGCGCCCCGTCCGCTACGAATAGCATCGTATTATACGGTGATAGCGCGATGGCATCCGCGTGGATATGGTACCAAGCCGGCGTTAATGGCGTCACCGTTTCATCAGCCAGCCGGTAGAGCCGATGATTGTAGGCATTGGGTTGATCCAGATCCGCGACAACATACAATCCGTCGGCCTGCCAATACACTGTCTGGAAGCGGCCCGCCGCGATTTCGTCTGTGAGGAGCGTCACCGCCCCGGTCTCGATCTCGACCGTATACACGCCGTTTCGCTGGAAAAGGTCACTGATAAACGCGATGCGATCCCCCGCCGGGGACCAGGCCACCCGGAAATTACCCGTCACGCGCTCTACCAGACGGCGCGGCGTGCCCCCCGTCGCCGGCACGATGTAAAGCGCGGCTTGTTCGGTGCGTGGGTTGGCATCCGAGCTGGATACAAACGCGATCCAATCGCCATCCGGCGAAAACATCGGGTATTGATCCCGCCCACCCAAAGCGTCGATCTGCCGCACCGCCAGCGTCTCAACGTCGATGGTGTAAAGATCGCGCCCGCTTACGCCGCCGGTGACAGCCAACAAGCGACCATCCGGCGACCAACTCAGCGATGAAGGTGCAAGATTCGTCACCGGCAGGACGATTTCAGCATTGCGCAGAAGGTCAAACCGGGCGATGTGATGCGCGGAGTCGCGAAAGGTGATATAAGCCACTTGCTGGCCGTCATAGGGCAAGGCCGGGGCCAGCATCAACACCCCGCCCATAATCAGCGTCAACAAGAACAAGCCAACCCCGGACAACCACAATAAAGTACGTCCCATCGTCACACCCCACCCAGTCGGATGACTTTATACACCGTGCGGATGATAATATTCAGGTCAAGCAGGATGGTCTGGTTGCGAATGTAATACAGATCATATTCCAGCTTGACCAGCGCATCGTGATCGTCCGAGCCGTAGTTATAACGCACCTGCGCCCAACCCGTCAGGCCGGGGCGCACCACCAACCGTGTGCGATAAAACGGGATCTTTTCCGTCAACCGGCTGATGTGTTCCGGGCGTTCCGGGCGTGGGCCGACGATGCTCATATCACCGCGCAACACGTTCAGCACCTGGGGCAACTCATCCAGCCGGGTCTTACGCATAATCTGGCCGGAGCGCGTCACACGCGGGTCACCGGGACGGCTGAAGATCGCCTTGCCCTTTTCCGCATCTTTGACCATCGTGCGATACTTGATGATACGAAAGCTCTTGCCGTTGATGCCGGTGCGAATCTGTGTGTAGAAGATCGACCCTGGCGAATCCAACTTGACGATCAACGCGATAAACGGAAATGTGACCAGGAACAATATCAAGCCGACACCCCCCAGAAACAGATCCATCGTGCGCTGTAAAAACGGATACGGGTTGAAGATGGTATGCCCGGTGATGGGCAGCACACTGGCCCAATTGTTATTGACGTATTCGACCGGTACACGCCCGGTCAGGCGGGCATAGGCCAGCGGCATCGGCACCAAAGAGACGCCTTGCTCATAGGCATCCATCAACCCGCGAAAGATGTCGCCGTCCATCTCCGGGATTGAGGTAATAATCAACTCGGTGATGTGATCGCGCATGACATAATTCAAGATGTCCGTCCCGGTGCCGATCACCGGCACCCCGGCCACCAACTGGCCCACATCTTCCGGCGCACTGATGATGCCGCCGATCTCATACGCACCCTCACCTTCTTGCTGAAGGGCTTCGATGATGATGCGAACCGGTTCGTCCGCACCGACGATCAACACGCGCCGCGCACTGGCCGCCCACCCCAGCAACGCCGGGTTGAGCAATCGCCACAGCGCAATCAGCAAGAAAGACGCCACCCCATAATAAATGATGAACAAACGCGGGAGTGCATCACGCGGGGAGAAGAAGAACACCAGCAGATACACGAACAACAATTGCCCGGTAATCAACATCAACCGCTGGAGCGACTGCCCCCGGTTTTTGGCGACGGACAACTCATAAAAATCATTGGCCCCGGCCAGCAACAACCATAAGATGGTCAGCACGAAAAACCAGTAACTCTGCGGCAGGATGAAATCAACGTTGAATGTCTCATCAGCGCGGCTGGCCCACACGAACAGGGCGATCAACACGGCGATGACGACCGACAACGTATCCCCCGCCATGATGAGCAATCGCCGCTCTGAGATGCGTAATTGCAGGCGTGGGCCTTTGGGCGATGGAGAAAAGAGCATCAGAGCCTCCGGTTAGTTGGTCGGGGCCGGCCCCGGCAGAAAACGATAGATGCGGACATCATCGAACTCAATCAACGGCAAGAGGCGATTACGACAGACCGCCGGGCCGAATTCGCTCTCCTCCGGGCCGTAGATCACGTAATCGACCGGGTACGATTGGCCATCAATCACAAAGTCCTCCAGGTTACAATCGTCCGCATCACGAGTCGCATACCATTGCCGCACCGCACGCGCCTTAGCCGCCGGGTCCAGTGTCTCAGTCGGATGACCGTAGACCACCCGTCCACCCGCCCAGCTTGGCAACCACAGGCTGGTCTGCGGTGCGGCCAGCACCAGATCACCATCCCGCACTTGATCTTCTAACCAGTTGAACACCTCCACATATTCCTGCTGGAGTAAGACACCCGGTTGTTCCCGGTCGGCTTCGATCAAGATGATGGGAGAAAGCAACACCAATATGTTACTGGCGAACATCAACGGAACCGCCGCCACTAACACACGCATCCAATGCCGACGCGGAACATGATCAAACCAATAATCATCAATGGCCCGCGTCGCGAAGTAAGCCAACGGGATCATGAAGCCGATCAAGAAGTTCGTCCGGGCGATAGTCGGCAGATAGACCAGCAATAACATGATAAACATCCACGTCAACATGAACTGATCGCCGTCCCGGTGGAAACGCCGCACCGCACGGATCAACCCTGGCACTGCCACCAGCAACGGCAAGCCAAAGCTCATAACCAGCACCAACGGGTTCGGCGCGGTCGTGCGGATTGTGTCCTGCCAGATCTCGGCAACGATGGTGTTACTCTGCAAGACCAGGCCATAATAGAGCATCATCGGCAAGGCCGGCACAATCGTCCACAACATCCAGTTGAATTGCGCCCGGTGGATGCGCCGGTCATCCACCCAACTGATGATGACGTTGATTAAAAAGGCCAGTCCAATCGGAATAAAGGCCAGTGGATAAATGAACATCAGCGTCAGGCTGAGTGTAAATACCAGCACGCCGCCGTTATTGATGTTAGGGGCCGGCGTGCTATCCGGGCGGACGACCTGAATGACGACACTGGCGATCAACGCCAGGGCCGCCGCCGTCAGCGGCAGATGCACATTCGCCAGGCTACTATAAAACGGGAAGACCGCCGGCAGATTGAGATCAAGATAAGTCACATCACCCGTCAGCGGGGCAAGCACCCAGCCAAACCCACTGGCGACCGCCACAATTATGAAGAAGATGCGGCGCGACCGTACCTTCATCCAGATGTTGCCCGCCAGTTGATAAACCGCCATATACATAAACAGGCTGGCCCCCACCCGCGCCACATGGAAGATCACAATCGGCGACAAAGACGTCAGACGAGAGACCTGCCCCAGCAACACATACACCGGGTCAATCAACGCGGCGTTGTGTACCTCCGGCGTATGTAAGTACACGGCCAACCAATTATCCTGAGTCCCCTGGAATAAGCGGGTCATGTATCCGGCACTGGCTTCATAATCGTGTAAGGCCCCCATAAATGCCAGGTCAGAATTACCGGTCAACGCCACGATCAACACCCACAGATACGGCATGAACGCCAGCAGGACCAATGAAACGCTGACGAGAATGACCCACCGCCATTCTGCCGATGTGATATGCCCGGTATATGTTGATCGCATAAATCCGAATTCCCCTGTTAGGCGTACTGCACAAAATACTTTACAATAACCATACCATTTATAGCACATCCAGTACCATGAGACACGAAATGAAGGTGAGAATTATGTCGCAAGCGCAAGACCTCTACGCGCTTCAGCAGATCGACCTGGAAGAAATGCAACACGAGAAACGGCTCGAAGCACTAACGGCAGAATTAGCCGACAACGACGCGGTACAGACTGCCCAGCAGGCCGTCACCACCGCGAAGGACGCGCTCAAACCGCTTCGCGTGCAATCCCGCGATCTGGAATTGGAGTTGCAGACCAATGCCGAAAAGACCAAATCAACCGAAGACCGGCTTTACAGTGGCAACGTCAAAGATCCTAAAGAGATGCGCGACATGCAACAGGAAATCAGCACGTTAAAAAAACGTAATGACACGCTGGAAGACCGGCTGTTAGACTTGATGGTGCAGGTCGAAGACGCCGAAACCACCCTCACCCAGGCGGAAGAAGCCCTGCAAACTGCCCTGGATGAGACCGAAAGCCAACACGGGGATCTCATCGCAGAGCAAAAGCAGATCCGCGCTCGCTTGCAAGACCTCCAGACGGCGCGTGACCAGCAACGCGAAAAAATTAAAGCACAGAATCTGCAAATTTACGATAAAATGAAACCACGTAAGGGCAATCGCCCAATTGCATTGTTGCGCGGGCGGTCGTGTTCGGCGTGTGGCGTCCAGCAGACACTGGCGATTGAGACCGCCGTCAAGCGACAAAGTGACCTGGTGGCATGTGAAAGTTGCGGACGAATTCTAGCGTTGGGATAAAAGAACGATGAGTGGATTCAACTTCAATTTCAGCCCGGAAAACTTCGGCCTGGGGCTGATCGCCGGGTGGGGGTCAGCCTATGCGTTATACCGGGCACGCAACTTGATCCAGGAGACTCGCGAAAGCATCACCGGGAGTGCCCGCCGCACACGGGAATTTGCCGCTCGTAGTGCCGACGCCGCTTACCTGAAGGACATTCTCAAGTTCATCCAGCAAGATCACCTGGCTGGCTCGGCGGTGGATCTGGCAGAGTTAGTGGTGGAGCCGCGCTTCCTCCCGGCGCGCCCGCTGGTCGCCCCGCGTGAAGAAGACATCGTGCCCGATGTCTACTATGTCATCCCACAGGTACACGATTACCCTTACCTCCACGCGCCATATAACCTGGAAACCCTCAGCATCGAAGACCTGGACAACGGCGACCGCCAGCTTGCCATCCTCGGCCTACCAGGGAGCGGACGCACCACGGCCCTACACGCCATCGCGCTGTGGAGCATGGGCGAAGTAAACTTTGAACCGCCCAAAGATCAGGTTCAACTTCAGCTAGAGGAAGAAGAACGCTCTGCGGCAGAGAGCAAGGCAGAAAGTGCCCGCCGCTACACGGAACGGGTGCGCGTGGAAGACCTGGCGGAAGAAGCCCTGGCCGATAAAGGCGGTGTGGAGCTAGAAGGCCAACGCACCGGGCGACGCAGTGGCCTGCCCTTCCGCCAATTGACGCCGATGTATACGCATCTGGCGAATGTACAGGTCGATGCTGGTGAGTTTGGCCGGAATGTTGACCCGGCAGAGCCACTCGTCCGCGCCTTACAGAGTTATGTCGGGTATGCAACCCGGCTCAAGATCCCGCGCAACATTTACAAACGGCTGGAAGAAGGCAAGGTCTTGCTCTTGCTGGATGGCCTGGATGAAATCCCGGCGGAACGTCAACCCGCCATTCTGGAATGGCTCCGGCAATTCCAGCAGACTTACAGCAACAACTTCATCATCGTGACGGGATCACCACGCGGATATGGGGGCTTGCTCAAGGCGGGATACACGCCGGTATTCCTCAGCCCGTTTGATGACCGGCAGACGGACGATCTGGCGGTCTTCCTGGCGAACAACTGGGGCGCACTCAGCGGGGAACGGCGGCGGCGCAACGTGGTGATGGACGATGAGACCATCCAGCAGGTCAAGGCGAAGGCGCGGCGATATTCACCCAATGAATTGATGTTGCGTGCCTGGTGCCTGTATCACAACCCGGCACATACCGATGTCAGCCAATGGTTCGATCATTGGCTGGGCCAGCGATTGCCCAATGCAGATTTAGAAAGCCTGGTACCCAGGTTGAGCAAAGCGGCAGAGTTACAGATCAAGCATGGTCACATTCAGGTCGAAAACCTGGACCGCGCCTTGCTGACCCTGACCAGCGATCTACCCGAAACCGATGACGACACCCCCGCCGAGCCGGTCGCCGTCGATGACACAGCACCCGCACCGGCCTCTGGTGGTAGTGACCTGGATGACGCGCTCGACCAATTGAGCGATTACGCCCTGAACGATGACCTGGACTCATTAGCGCAGGAGATCAGCGCGGAAACGACCGAGACTGACCCGGAGATTGATGACCTCCTCAGCGTGCTGGATGTCGATACCAATGTCCAAAAGTACGATAAATCCCGCTTGAGCAAAGAGACCTCACAATTCCTCAAGCAGATGACAAAGGCTGGCATCCTGCATGGCAACCGGGATGGCACCTATCGCTTCGCGCAACCACTGGTCGCGTCTTATTACGCCAGCCTGACCCTGCTGGATAAGCGTTTTGACAAGGTTCTGCGTTATTCGTATGAGCCAGCCTGGCGCGATGCCATGATCTTCGCCGGGGCAAACCTGCCGCTGGATGACCTGGTGCGGGTACGGCTGGAAGACCCAGTCGATATTTTGCTGACGAACTTGCTCGATGTGGCGCAGTGGCTCCGGTATGTCAGTGGCAAGGCAGAATGGGCACCCGCGTTAATGCGCCGCCTGGGGACGTTGTTCGCGGCCAACAACCAGTATCTGGTCGTGCGTGAACGCATCGCCGCCGCACTCGTCAGCGCGGGCACCCGTAACGCACTCCGCATCTTCCAGCGATCCTTGACTCACCCCGATCCTGATGTGCGCCGGCTGGCTGTGCTGGCGATAGGGGCTTTGCGTGTAGAAGAACTGACGGTCGATGTCGCGCCGTTGCTCAACGATGAGCTTGAAGACGTGAGCCTGGCCGCCATCATGGCTCTAGGATCCATCGGCACACAAGAGGCCCTGGAGGAGATCGCCATAGTCTTGACCGGTAATCCATCAGAAGTCCTGCGGCAAGCCTCGGCGGAGACGTTCGCCGCTGTGCCGAAGGAAGGCTACCCGGTTCTGTTCGAAGCCGTCAAGGATGAGGACATAATGATGCGCCGGGCGGCGATCTTTGGCCTACGGCGCATTAAATCCCCCTGGGCGTTGATCTCGCTTTACGAAACGTCGATGGATGACGACCAATGGTATGTCAAATCAGCGGCGGAGCAAGTGTTCTTAAATATGCAATATGGCGACATTGCCAGCGGGCCGCGCCGTTATCCTCGCCCGGAGTCAATCCCCTGGGTGAGCGAATGGCTAGCTAGCCTGGGCGATGCCGGGCGCGTAATCAACGGTGATGGCAACTTGATCTTACGCAAAGCCCTGGAAGAAGGCGATGAAGATGTTCAGTTCTTCGCGGTGAATAACATCGGTCAATTGGGGTTATACGAACAGACCGAAATGCTGTACAAAGCCCTGCGCCACCGTGACCCGGCCATCCGGTCGGCGGCGTTCCGCGCCCTGACGGATGTTCAGATGCAGATCAACAAGACGTTGCCCGCGCCGATTGCGTGATCTCAGGGCAGAACCACGTCTTCCGGGTCACACGGCACCAGCCGTTCGGTATCACTATGATAGATATATTCGGTGTCTTCCACCCGGAGCACCAGCCGGTAACCGGTCAGGCGCATTGCTGTGTAGCTCTGGCCGGCTTGCGGGCACCCCAGGCTGTTATCCGGCCAGATTACGAGATTCATCTCGGCCAACATCACCCGGCGGGGCGGAATATCCAGCGTCGTGCTGAGTTGCTGGCGTGCCCCTGCCAGTAGATCCGACGCGATAGGATCGAACCGAATCAAGATTTCACCCGGCACCTGGTTAAATGGCCGGTTAAAACAGCGGCGGA
This sequence comes from Anaerolineae bacterium, assembly GCA_034437535.1. Classification (GTDB taxonomy): domain Bacteria; phylum Chloroflexota; class Anaerolineae; order Aggregatilineales; family Phototrophicaceae; genus J038. Next base: position 12,945 of record DAOTTZ010000037.1, read on the forward strand.
CGGTCGCGTCACGGTCGGTATGATACAGCAGAACACGGTCCCGCACCGTCAGGATGATCTCGTATCCGTCGTATTGGGCCGGTTGCATCAGGTCGGCCTCTACTTCACAGTCGAGCGTGGCCGGGTCGCGCCAGGTCGCTTCAGTCACCGTTGCCACCGTCACATCTGCCGGTGCCAGCCCCAGATCATCCGCCGCATCTTGAATCGCCAACGTCGTCATCCGATCCTGCGGCGACTCGACCGTCGGCGTGATGAGATCACCGGGGCGCACACGCGGCGGCGGTGACGGGGTTATCGTCGGTGGGATGGCGGTCGCCGTCGGCGGGATTGGAATCAAAGTAGAGGTGGGGACGGGTGTTTCGCCCCCACCGGTTGCGGCGGCACAGGCTGAAATCATCAGCAAGGCCAGCAGAATCAGCCCGATGAACGGGCCACGTCTATGTTTCGTCGCCGCCCAGCCGCTGTTCGACATGCGCGGTCGTCACCCCTTCTACACTGACCAGCTTATCGCGCCCGGTCTCCCCGGCGACGATCTCGATCTTATCTTTGGCAACTTCTAACCGTTCTGAAAGAAAGTTAACCAATTCTTCGTTTGCTTCGGAAGATCCCGCCGGAGAAGCCATCAACCGCACCTTGAGCGAGCCATCTTCCTGCACACCGACGGCTTCGGTCTCAACGGCTTTCGTCACACAGCGCACCGTAAAGGCCGCGCCCCCTTTTGCATCTGTTATCTTAAAATCACGATCAATCATATAGCCCTCACTTGTTTCGTCTAATCCAATGCTTCTATACTACCGGATTATGCCCGGTTGTAACAGAAAATTCACAAATTTTTCGGCTCCCCGGCCTAGAAGATGCCGATGATGAGATACTGAACCAGTGTAATGCCGAAGAAAACGACAATCGGACTCAGGTCGATTGGCCCCATATCCGGGAAGGTGTTCCGCATCGCATTACGAACCGGGGCCAATACTGGCTCAGTCGCCGCGTAAAGAGCCTGCACCAATGGGTTGTCATAATCCAGGTTCGGGAACCAGCTAATCAACACCCGCGCCAGGATGACGAATGAGTAAATTTGTAGAAATAGTACCAGCAAAGAGGCTATCGCCGCCATAAATTGACTCCTTAAATTTGCCTTTTTAGGCTGTTATTGTGATAGGCTGAATTGTAGACGCATTCCGTTAATCTGGGATAAACGCATGCAATTTGACGAGACTGATTTACAGCAAAATCGCCAGGGCAAGCTAACCGCCCGGCAAAACGCCGCCCTGGATGACCACATTCGTGACATCCAACAGACCACACGCGGCGGCTTGATCGCGCTGGCCGGGATCTTCGGCGCAATCGCGCTGTTGCTCTATGGGCTGGATATTTTACGCGGCGAGTCGATCCTGCCATCTGCCACCACGTTGATTCTCATCGCCTTGCTGGCCGGTCTGCTTCTTCTGGTATACGTCAATGTGCGCCGGCAGGTTGTAAAGATGGACGAACTCCAGGCCAACCTGGACGACGCGCAGGTGGTTTCCATCAGTGGGCCGGTTCGGCTCAACCCGGAAGATTACGACGTCCACACGGTGCAGGTAGATAACACCGTGATCTTTACCGACATCGACCGCAAAGACACATTCGACTTGATGACGCCGGGCCAACAGTACCGAATCTACTTTGTCACCTGGACGGCCCGACTCGGTCCGTATCACTTCCTGGTCGCCTACGAGCCAATCGAGCCGGAGACAGACTGATTACGGCACACGCTCACCGAAGATCGCCCGGCCAATGCGGATCACCGTCGCCCCTTCTTCGATGGCGACCGGGTAATCGTTGGTCATGCCCATGCTGAGATCAGGCAGGTCAGCCCCGGTCTCCTGCCGCAGATGCTCCCGCAGGGCATAGAGCGAGGCGAAGACCGGGCGGGTCGCTTCGGGATCATCCACATAAGGGGCCAGGGTCATCAGGCCGCGCACTGCCAGGCCGGGCAATGTGATAATCTGCCGGGCAGTTGTGACCACCGCATCCAGCACCGCCGGGTCGTCTTGCCAGCCACCCGCTTGCAGGCCGCCCTTTGACTCTTCGCCGGAGACATTAACCTGAATGAACGACTCAAACGGCGGGAGCTTGCCGGTTTCGATCAACCGGCTGAGTTTTTGCGCCACTTTGAGGCTATCGACGGCTTCCAGCACATCGAACAGGCGCGGCACATAACGCACTTTCCGGCTTTGCACCGGGCCGACCATGTGCCAGCGCACTGGTACATTCGTACTAGCCAGCACGGCCTCTCGTTTCGACGGCACTTCTTCCACCCGATTTTCGCCCAGGTGCCGTACCCCGGCGTTAATGGCGGCCAGGATGTCTGCTACGGGTTTACGCTTGCTGACGGCGACCAGTGTCACCGACTCCGGCGACCGGCCTACCCGCGCACAGGCCGCGTCGATCTTCTGACGCACGCCCGCCAGATTATCCGCAATTGTCATAACGAGGCCACCATGCCAAATCGCCCGGTACTGCCCTTTTCCGCCCGGTGAGAGTGCCAATCATGCGTGTTACTGGCGGTACACAGGCCAGCGACTTCGACCTGATCCAGCCCGGCGCGGTGCAGAGCCAGCCGGTTGGCCGCCCACAGGTTAAAGTAAGCTGTGCCGTCTGCCGGATCACGCTTGATGAGTGGGCCATCGGGCATATCACCGGCCAGCGTGCCGAAGTGTTGCATCACCGCCGCGACGACTTCTTCCCCCACCTGATAGCGATCCGGGCCGATGCTGGGGCCGATGCCGGCGATAATATCGGCTGGATTACAGGCATAGAGTGCTTTCATCGTCTCCACAACGCTCACCCCGGCACCGGTCACGGTGCCACGCCAGCCAGCATGGGCCATGCCTAGCACCTGACGAGTCGGATCATAGAATAAGATCGGTGTGCAATCCGCATACCGCATGACCAGCGGCGTCCCCGGTCGGTCGGTGACCATGCCATCGGCCAGCGCGATCCAGCGGCGACCGGCGACCGGGCCATCCACCACGACCGTATCTGCACCGTGAACCTGCCACACCGTACAGGCCCGGTCGGCAGGGACATCAAGCGCGTCATACATCAAACGATGATTATGATGGACGTGCGCCACATCATCGCCCACCGTCCCGCCCACGTTCAGCGGGCCATACGGTGCCGGGCTGGTTCCGCCCTGCCGGGTGAAGATGCCATGATTGAGGCCTGCCAGAGACTCAAATTGATAAAATACCAGTTGCTTGTGGGTCTGCGTGATCATAAGCCCCCATTTTGTGTTTGATCTGGAAACGTCATTAGGTCATATTAACAAAGATATGCTATAGTTTTGGCGTTGGGATGCTCAATGTCAATAGCCATAAAAGGAGCGGCGGTTTACCGGCTCACCGGGAATCCGCATTTTTAATGAAGAAAGATTATCGTGACGATAGCCAGAAGATACGCATCGGCATCGTCGAAGATCACCCTTTATTCCGGCAGGGCTTACTCAAAGCATTGAGCTTTGAGGACGACCTGATCGTCGTCGGGGAAGCTGGCACCGGCAAGGCCGCCTTACAAATGGTGACTGACAAAAACCCGGATGTGGTCTTACTGGATGTCAACTTGCCAGATACAAATGGCCTGCAAGTCTCCCGTAAGATTAAAGCAGGGCATCGTAACGTCCGGGTGGTGATGTTGACCGCATACCACGAAAAAGAACAGGTGTTGTACGTCATGCGCTCCGGGGCATCAGCTTATTGCCCGAAGCAAATTTCGCCCGATGACCTGGTGCAGATCATCCATGATGTGGCGGCGGGTTTTTACGTCATCGACGGCCAGAAGTTGACCAGCGACGAACTCAAACAGTGGATTCGAGAGACCATCGAAAGCATCATCGGGCCTTACGTCAAAGAACCTGAACAACATTTTGTCCCGCTCAGCCCCAGGGAAACCGAGATTCTATACTCCGTGACGCATGGCATGAGCAACAAAGAGATCGCGCTAGAGTTGGGCATCAGCCAACAAACTGTGAAAAATCACATGACCAGCATCTTGCAAAAACTCAACGTCAAAGACCGAACCCAGGCCGCAGTGACCGCCATCCGGCACGGGTGGGTTCGCCTATATGATTTTGATTCGAAAGATAATGAGCAAGGATAAGAATCATGGCAGATTATGCAGGGGAAACATACTTCGATGACCCCAAGCAAGAGATCATCGAGCAATTGAGCGAGCGCATGACGCAGATCAAGCGGCGCATGACCGAACTCAAGAATCAGATCGAGCAGACCAAGCAGATGGTACGCCGCGAGCAAGAACGCTATACCGACATCGCCACCGCCCTTCAAACCATCGACGCCAACCTGGATAGCACCCCGCGTGAAGACATCCGCGACCAGTACAAAGAAGCGATTGACACACGCTTCCGGCTGACGACCATGAGCGGCCAACTGGAAAAGTTTGAGAGTCAATATAGCCAACTGGAAACCGAGCAACAATTGCTGGCCGATGTGATGCATCGCTTCCAGGGGGTGACGACCTTCGACACTGGGAGCGGCGAAGAAATCCCGGATAGCCCGGCCAATATTAACATCGTTCGCATCGTGCAGGCCCAGGAAGAAGAACGGCAACGGCTGGCCCGGCAGATGCACGACGGCCCGGCCCAATCCCTGACCAACTTCATCTTGCAAGCCGAGATTTGCCAGCGTTTGTTCGACCGCAACCCGGAACGTGCCGGCGAAGAATTGAACAACCTCAAAAATGCCGCCAGTGTCACCTTCCAGAAGGTGCGCGACTTTATCTTCGACCTGCGCCCGATGATGCTGGACGACCTGGGTGTCGTGCCGACCGTCCGCCGCTGGGTTGATTCCGTCCGCGAGAAAAACGACATTGAAATCGACCTGGAACTGGTCGGTGAAGAACGCCGGCTCGACAAAGAACACAAAGAAGTCATGATCTTCCGCGCCATCCAGGATCTGGTAGGTTATGCGCGAGATTATGCCACCGCCAGCGAACTCCGCATCAAGCTGGATATTTCCGGCAGTCCGATTCAAATCCTGGTGCATGATAACGGACGCGCTATCAACGTCGAAGAATTAATGTCGGAAGACGACCACCACGACGCCCGTTCTCAAGGCATTATTACACTCAAAGAGAAGTTTGAATTGGTGCGTGGCAACTTCCAGATCACCAGCAACGAGACCGAAGGCACACTCGTCCGGTTAGATTTACCCGCGACTTAGTGAATTTTTAGTCCTTTAGTCATTTTGACATTTACTCGTGATAGACTACACTAGAGACAGAGCTTTTCAGCGATCACACTTGTTGGATTGACGCCGTCTGAACCGGAGGGGGGAAGGCGTGTGTCTCTTGACGGAGGAACTTTATGGACAATCGTACCCGTACACGCCTTTTACTTCTCGTCGCCTTTGTTATTGTGGTGGCGGCGGTCGGCGTCGTTCTCTTACTTTCTACCCAGGGTGGTGATGAAGAAGCCGCCGCGACGCCTGAAGTCATCCAGGCGACGGCGGAAGACCCCGATGAGGCTACTGCTGTGCCGACGGAAGAAGGCGCAACCCCCATCCCGACACAGGCCCTGACGCAGATCGTCGTCGCGGTGCAGAACATCCCACGCGGCGCGGAGATCCCGCCGGATGCCGTCCGCCTGCAACCCTTCCCGCTAGAAGCGGCACCCTTTAACGCCATCACCGACCCGGAAGAAATTATCGGGCGTATTGCTCGGACCGACTTCTTTGTCGAACAACCTATTCTCTCAAACATGGTGGTCGATACACTCGACCAATTGGCGGAAGAAGGCTCTGACGCCGCCGCGGTGATGCCGCCGGGCCGTGTCGCGGTCTCCGTGCCGATGGATCGCATCACCAGTGTCTCGTATGCCTTGCAACCCGGCGACCGGGTAGACCTGGTGGTATCGCTCTTGTTCGTCGATATGGACGAGCAATTCCAGTCTGTCTTGCCTAACAACGTGAACTTACTCGCCCAACAGGTAGACCTGGAAGCCGGTTCGATCTCACTTGGCCCAGGTGCGCCAGTCAATGGCCGGTTCGACACACGCCGGATTCCGTTGATTCAGTTTGACACGGTGAATCAGTCGTATTCCAATACATCCATCGACTTCCCGGTGATTATCAGCCCGTCGGAAGAAGCACGCCCACGCCTGCTGACCCAACGAACAGTGCTGGATGCCCAGGTGCTCTTCACCGGGGATGCGCCGATTGACGGTCGCTTGTTTGCGGAAGTACCATCGCCCACCCCCGTCCAGCCGACGGCAGACCCCAACCAGCCGGGTGCCGCTCAGGGCCAGCAAGGCCAGGCCCCGCCGGTGCCCACATCGCCGCCGCCACGCCCAGACATCGTAACGCTGGCCGTCACCCCGCAGGAAGCCGTGACGATCATCTGGTTGATCGAAGCGCGGGTGCCGATCACCTTCCTGTTGCGGGCCGCGTCAGATCGTCAGCTCCGCCCGACGGATGCTGTCACGCTGGATTACATCATTGGCGAATATGACATCACAGTCCCGCGCCGGAATGAATTCACGATTCAACCGGCCATCCGTAGCATCCGCCAATTGATCGGTGGCGGCACAATCACGTTCTCGAATTAGATTAAGGATTAGCGAATCATGAGTGGTGGAGGAAGAAGGCCAGCCCAAAATCAAGGGGAGGATGTGATCAGCATTATTCTTGTTGATGACATCCCGGAAGCAAGCGAAAACATCAAGAAATTGCTCGCCTTCGAATCCGATTTCAAGGTCGTCGGTACGGCGTTGACCGGACGTGAGGGCGTTCAACTGGCGAAAGATGTTCAGCCAGACGTCATCATCATGGACATCAATATGCCAGATATGGACGGCCTACAGGCGACCAGCATCATCAACAAGCAGGTTCCTACCGCCGCTGTGATTATCATGTCCGTTCAAAACGATGCGGATTACATGCGCCGGGCATTACGTGCCGGTGCAAGAGATTTCCTGGCGAAACCGGTCAACATGGATGATCTCTATAGCACCATCCGCACCGTCTACCGCAACCACGAACCAGTCAGGCGGCAATATGCCGCGCTGGAACAAGGCGTCATCGAAAATCTACGGCGTGGTATGAGTGGTGATGACGAAATGGATGGGGATCGCGCCGGGCATGTGCTGGCGGTTTACAGCCCGCAAGGTGGCTCTGGCACGACCACCCTGGCAACCAGCCTGGCCTCCGGCTTGATGAAAGAAGGCATCAAGGTGTTGTTGATCGACGCTGACCTGCAATTCGCAGACGTTGCGACGTTCCTCAACCTGCAATCCCAGACGAGCGTGGTCGAAGTCGCGCAGGATGTTGATGATCTGGATGTTGATCTGTTTGAAAACATCGTCGTCACACACGATAGCGGGCTGAAGGTGTTGCTCGGCCCGCCACGCCCGGAAGAAGCCGATGCCGTCAGCGCACGCGGGCAAGATGTAGTCGCCCGCATTGTGGATCAAGTCCGGCCATTGTACGACTTCGTGGTCGTCGATATGGCAAAACAACTGGACGAAAGTGCCCTGGCACTCTTCGAACGCAGTACCAAGATCGTGATGACCGGCACGCCCACGCTCGTGAGCATCAAAAACTTGCGGCTGGTGCTGGATATTTTCGACAAACTGGAATATGACAAGAGCAAAACGGTGATCGTCGTCAACAAGACGATGGAAGACCGGCGCGGCAAAACCCCGACCGTCCCGGCGGAGAAAATTCAGTCTTACCTCAAGCAACCGGTCATCGGGCAGATCCCGCTCGTCGATGAGCGCATTTTCTTAAGTGCGATCAACAAAGGCGTGCCAGTCGTCGCCTCAGACCGCAATCAAGACCGACCGCCCATCAAACAATTCCTGGAAGTAGCCGATTACTTCTACAACAACTTGATGACTGATGGCGAAGATGATGACGAACAAGAAGATAAGCCCAAGCGTCGCGGCGGAATCGCCAGCCTGCTTGGTCGCTAGTGCGTAATAGTTAAGAGGAGATCAAGATGTCGTTACTCAAGCGTATTGAAAAAGGTGGTGGAGATGAAGGCGACGGCGGGGGTGGTTCTCGCCAAACCGGCAATCGCCCCACGCGCAATCGCCCCGTCAACAAAGGCGACAAGAACAGCGGTTATGCCGACCTGAAAAAACGGGTTCAGAATAAACTGCTGGCAGAAATCAGCGTCGATGCGGATAAGCAATCTCGCGAAGAACTGCGCCGCCACATTCAAGAACTTTTCACCGCAATCCTGGCCGAAGAAAGCATGGTGCTTTCTCGTGCAGAGCGGAGCCGGTTGTTCGAAGCCATCGTCGCCGACATCATCGGCTTCGGGCCAATCGAACCGCTACTGGCGGACGATAACGTCTCGGAAATTATGGTCAACGGCCCCAAGATGATCTATGTGGAGCGGAAAGGCACGCTTTCCCGGACGAATGTTTCGTTTGACAGTGACGCACACGTTTTGCGGATCATCGACCGCATCGTCGCGCCGCTAGGCCGCCGTGTCGATGAGTCTTCGCCACTGGTAGACGCTCGCCTGCCCGATGGCTCGCGTGTGAACGTCGTCATTCGGCCCATCGCGCTGAACGGCCCCACCATCACCATCCGTAAGTTCGAGACCGATCCGCTAGGCGTGGAAGACCTGATCCGCTTCGGCTCTATGACACCAGAAATCGCCGATTTCCTGCGGGCCTGCGTGATGGGCCGCTTGAACTCGGTCGTCTCTGGCGGTACCGGTTCCGGTAAGACGACGCTACTCAACGTGTTGTCCAGCTTCATCCCCAACGATGAGCGCATCATCACGGTTGAAAACGCGGCAGAGCTTCAGCTTCAGCAGGATCATGTGGTCACGCTGGAAAGCCGCCCGGCCAACATCGAAGGTGCCGGGGCCATCACCATCCAGGATCTTGTCGTCAATTGCTTGCGTATGCGCCCGGAGCGCATCATCGTGGGTGAGTGTCGTTCTGGCGAAGCTTTGGACATGCTCCAGGCTATGAACACCGGCCACGACGGCTCGCTGACCACGCTCCACGCCAACAGCCCGCGTGACGCGATCTCTCGTCTGGAAGTTATGTGCCTGATGGCCGGTATGGAATTACCGACTCGCGCCATCCGCGAGCAAATTGCGGCGGCGGTCGATCTCATCGTCCAGCAATCCCGCCTGCGGGATGGCTCACGTAAGATTATGACTGTGGCCGAAGTCCAGGGTATGGAAGGTGAGATGATCACCATGTCGAACATCTTCGAGTTCGAGCAAACCGGCTTTGAAGCCGGCAAGATCGTCGGGCGCATCCGCCCCACTGGCATCCGGCCCAAGTTTATTGACCGCATCGAGGATGCTGGCATCCATCTGCCGCCCTCAACGTTTGGAGTCGGTTCACGACGTTAGGATCCTGTCAGGAATGGCGGCATAACGTTGACGCCGTTCCTGACTTATCATTACAATTATAGTTAGTGAAGAAGTTAGCGAGAGATACCTGCACATGGATACTGCTCAAATACTGATTCTCGGCGGTGCTGGTCTGGTTTCTGTGATTATTGTTGTGATCGGCATTCTGAGTGCCCGGTCGGAGCAAGACCTTGTGACAGCCCGGCTGGAACAAGCGGAAAGCGATAATTATCAGAATTTCCTGTCGGAATCAATGGAAGACGAAAACGATAGCCTGCGTAAGGATGAAGGCAATAATGCGATTTCTGCCTTAGATGACTTCTTCCAGGATCGACAGTTCGGCAAAAAGTGGCGATTACAACTCGCCCGTGCCGACCTCAAACTGACCATTGGAGAATTCGCCGCCCTGCACGTCCTCAGCACGCTGGGTACATTTTCATTGGGTTATTTCATCTTATTCAGTGGCGATATTATCTTCGGCATCCTGGCCGGGTTCATCGGGTTCTTCCTGCCGCGCATCTATGTCACCCGCAAGATCAGCTCACGCTTGATCGCCTTCGAGACACAACTGCCAGATACACTCAGCCTGTGGACGAACGCGCTTAAATCAGGTTATGGCGTGCTCCAGGCGATGGAAGCCGTCGCCAAAGATGCCGGCGAACCGACCAAGACTGAGTTCCAGCGGGTGGTGCAGGAAGTTCAGCTTGGTATTGATGTCGGCGATGCCTTCGACCACATGTTAGACCGCGTCGAAAGCGAAGACCTTGACCTGGTGATTACGGCGGTCAACATTCAGCGCGAAGTCGGTGGTAACCTGGCGGAAATCCTGGGCGTGATCGGCTCGACCATCCGTGAGCGTATCAAGCTCAAGGGTGAAATCCGCGTGCTGACGGCCCAGGGCCGCATCACTGGTTACCTGATTAGCTTCTTGCCGTTGGGCCTGGCCTTTTTGCTCCAGGCAATCAACCCCGGCTATATGAACGCCATGTTCGATAACCGGGCGTGTGGCTGGCCGATGATCGGCGTCGGGTTGGCGATGATCGGCATGGGTGCCGCCATCATCCAGAAGATCGTAGACATCGAAATTTAGCGAGCGAGGTTTAATCGTTATGCAACTGATTATTTTAGCCATTGTCGTTATTATCGCCGTCGGAACGATGGTGTACATCGGCATGCAACAGGATAGCACCAAAGATCCACTGGCAGACCGGCTGGCCCAATATGGCGAGCGTGAACTGCCAGAGTCATTGGCGGAAGTCGAGCTTTCAATCGGCATTAAAGAGCGCGTTATCGAGCCATTTTTGAAGGGCATCGCAGATATTGTCACCCGCGCCACGCCGCAAAAACAGCTTGAAAACACCCGCAAGAAATTGGAACTAGCCGGGCAAACCACCGATCCATCACAATTTTTGGTAACCCAGATCGTGATGACGGTGATCTTCGGGATTGCCGGGGCATTGGTCGGCTTTGTCGTGCTAGGCGAAGCCTTTATGACCGCGATGCTAATGACTGCTGGTGGGGCTGGCCTGGGCTTTTACTTCCCCATCGCGCAGTTGAACTCCCGCATCCGCAAGCGGCAAGAAAACATCCTCAAGGCCCTGCCAGACGCGCTCGACCTGCTGGTGATCTGCGTTGAAGCCGGTCTCGGCTTTGACATGGCGATGGGTAAGGTTTACGAGAAGTGGGATAACGAACTGGCCCTGGCCTTTGGCCGCGTGCTACGAGAAATCCAGCTTGGCAAGCTCCGGCGGGAGGCCCTGCGCGATATGTCTGATCGAATGGACGTGCCGGATGTCAACGCTTTTACCGCCGCCATCATCCAGGCCGACCAACTCGGTGTGAGTATGTCCACCATCTTGCGCGTGCAATCCGACCAGATGCGGACCAAGCGCCGCCAACGCGCCCAGGAAAAGGCCCAGAAGGCCCCGGTTAAGATGATGCTCCCGATGGTTCTGCTCATCTTCCCGTCGATCTGGATCGTGCTACTCGGCCCGGCGGTCCTCAAAGTGATGGCTTCCAGTGCTGGCTCAATGTTTTAAAGCTTGATTATCCACAGCTTAAATTTTGCGGTATAATAAGGGCACAGTGATACACTGTGCCTTTTGTTTTTTTGATCGGAGGCACGCAGATGCTTCGTCCTCAATCCCTGGCTCAGACCCGCGTGGCTGGGCTTTTTGCGTCAATTTGGGGAACCGTGCTGGATCTGGTGTTTCCACCGCGTTGCGCGTCATGTGGGCAGGTCGATGTCAATTGGTGTGATGTCTGCTGGCAATCCCTGGCAGATTACCCGATTATGCCCCGACAGGCGCAAGCATTCGATCAATTATCCGTCACGGCGACGGGCAACCACGCCGGCATACTCCAGCGGGCTGTACAAGCCCTCAAGTACGACGGCGTGACCGAAATCGCCGGGCTACTGGCCGACCGTCTAACCGGGTTGGTACCACACACCGTTGATGTCATCGTGCCGGTACCCATGCACCCGGAACGCCAGCAAACACGCGGTTATAATCAAGCGGATTTACTGGCAGTAGCCCTGGGGGATGCGGTCGGTTTGCCGGTCGGCGGGTGGCTCGAACGCACACGCAACACCCGGCCACAAGTCGGCCTGGGCCGCCAGGATCGGTTGCGTAACGTGCAGGATGCGTTTCATGTCCACGAGACCATCAACGGGGCACAGGTGTTACTGGTTGATGATGTGTTTACGACTGGTGCAACACTCGTTGGATGTGCGAGGGCCTTACGCTCTGCCCATGTGGGCGGTGTCACCGCGCTGACCATCACAACGGCGACACCAGCGACAGATCGTTTCATTTCTTAAGAAAGGTGCATTTTCCATGAAAAATATTACAATTCACGGCCAAAACATGAACGTCACGCCAGCATTGGAGGAATACGCACAGGAAAAACTGGGCAAGCTCGACCGGTATCTGCCCAATATCGCCGATCTACGGCTTGATCTTTCCCAAAATAAGACAAAGCGCGGCGTTGATTTAGCCATCGCACAAATTACCCTACGCCATTCACGCGGCGCGATCTTACGAGCAGAGGAAAAAATCGAAGGCACCGACCGCGACAACATCAAAAAAGCTATTCTGGCCGCTGTCGATAAGATGTACCGCCAGATCGAACGCTTTAAGGGCAAGACCAAAAGCCGCAGACGGCGCAAAGGCAACGGCTATGATCAACGTTACTTTGCGACCGATGAAGAATTGACAATGGCGGAACCCGTCCCGAATTACGAAGCCATCGCGGAAGAATACGCCATCGAAGAAGATCAGACCGACGATGGCATGGTGGTGCGCCGCAAGACGGTAGAGATGGCACCCATGACCGAAGAAGAAGCGATTGAACAGATGGAACTGCTCGGTCATTCGTTCTTCATGTTCCTGGATGGCAAGAGCGGGGCCGTCAGCGTGGTTTACCTGCGCGATGGCGGCGGATATGGTGTGCTGGTGCCTGAACCAGTCGAGACATAGACGTTACTGGTGGGCCGGGTGATAATTACGCCCGGCCTGCCCCCCCGCGCCACAATCGCGCCAGCAAACGGTACTTCTTAAATTCGTACCACGCCATCAGCACGCTCAACCGCAGACCATGCCAGCCGTCACGATAACCTTGCAGATCAAAAAACCGCCATTTGAAATGCCGTAACGGTTGCAAGATGTAATTGCGGAACTTCGGCCTGATGCCCTGCTCGTGCAAAATACGTGCTTCAAACGCGGTATATTTCTGTTGCTTGGCGGCGAATTGCGCGGCGTTGTCGTAGTTATAATGGGTGATGTGGTGCGTCAACGTGCCGACAGCCTGCGCCCCGCCGGAAAAGATCACCACCTCATGCACTTTACGCGCCGGGTCATAATAAGCTGACCCTACCCGCAACAACCGAGTCTGATAATCAGGATACCAACCGGTAGCGCGTGTCAAACGCCCGAAGATGTAATTATGACGCGGGATGCGAAATCCGTCATAATCCGCCGACGCAATGACATCACGCACTTCTGCCGCCAGTTCCGGCGGGATGCGCTCATCGGCATCGACGAACAACACCCACTCGGCCCGATCTTCGACCAGCTTAAGCGCGGCATTGCGCTGTTGTGCGTAATTTTCGAACGGATTCTGGATGACCTCTGCCCCGGCAGTACGCGCCAGCGTCACCGTGTCATCGGTACTGTACGAATCCAGCACGATAACCACATCCGCGAAGGCCACATGCGCGACACAATCGGTGATATGCCGCGCTTCGTTGTACGTCAGGATGACCGCCGCCAGCCGTGTCATGGTGCGTCCTTCGCCAGTTGGATCACGGTCTGGTACGTCTCCACCATCGCGACGCGATCCGCCGGGCTGAGTGTCGAGTCGGTCTGTGTTGCGGTGATCTTACGCCGCATACCAGCGACGATCAAACGATGCGCCAGCTTGCGCTTCCAGGCTGGATAATGCTTGCGGAAAAGGCGTAAGCGGCTCTGCCAAAGATAAAGCGTACTCTGCGGGCGCACCTGGGACGCACTCTGCCCGGAAAGATGCACGATATGCGCAGTCGGCACACATTTGACCGTCCACCCGGCCTGATGCATCCGCCAGGCCCAGTCGATTTCCTCACAGTACATGAAGAAGTCTTCGTCAAAGCCGCCGGTCTGGGTGATGACCTCTGGCCGGATCATCATCGTCGCCCCCAGCGTAAAATCCACCGGGAAGGCGGCCCCTGATGCGTAACTAGCACGCGGATAGCGGCCATTAAACCGGCTGTTGATTAACCGGCCCGGCGTCGGGAAGAATTCGACCCACAATTGCCGCAACCCAGGGAAGGCAAAGGCCCCATGCTGGAAGCTCCCATCACCGTAAGACAACCGCGCCCCCACCATGCCGCAGGTCGCATCCGCTAGCAACGCCCGGTATAACGTCTCAGTCGCGCCGGGGATGGTGCGTGTATCCGGGTTGAGCAAATAAACGGCGGATGGTGGAGTCTCCGCCGCCATTGCCCGGTGGATGGCGTGGTTGTTCCCCCGGCCAAAACCCAGGTTTTCCGGGCTGGCATGAAGATCAACCTGGGGGAAAGCCGCCCGAATCGCGGCGGGGGTGCCATCCGTAGACGCACTATCAACCACGTAGACCTGGGCGGACAAGCGCGACCGTTCCAGGTCGGCATAGAGTGTTCCCAGCGCATCCAATACCAGGTCTTTGACGTTCCAGGTGACGATGATAACAGCCAACAAGGTTAGGTGCCTAGCTCAGCGAAATCATACCCGGTCTCGGTCAAGAAATCTTCCATCGCGGTGATCGTATCTTCGTCCAGCGGCACGATGGCATCGTAACCGAGCAAAAAGCGCAGATAGCGACCATCGGTTGGATTCAACGCATAGGCCGGGATGCTCTCATTCAGGTTCAACCGCACGCCTAATTCAACTTCCAGCGGATAAAACAGCACCCCATACGGGAAGGGCGGCGTCGTCTGGGCGATGGTGACATTATCAAAATCTGCCCGGTCTTCGAAGGCCGCCAATTGATCGCGGGAGAATCCTGCACCAGCACAGGTGCCATCCGCCACAGCGGCGAACATCGCTGACGGATCATCGTACTCGATGATCGAGTCCGGCTCGATATTGGCGGATTCCAGCAAGAGGGCAGGCACGAACCAACTATAAAAATCCTGCAAACCCAACCGGCAGATCGGGCGTGTATCGAACAACGCCAGGGAAGTTGAGCCTAATTCAGCCGTGACCACGATCTGCGCCGGGTTGCCCGCCCGCAGTGCGTCCAGGTCATCCGGGTCGATTGGCTCCGGCGTGGCCGTCGGCGGGGGCGATGTAGGCTGTGCTTCGGCGGTCGCCTCCGCTGTACTTTCAGCAGATACAACAGGCTCCAGCACCTCAAACGGCGCGATGGCGAACGGCTCTTCCGAAACGAGCAATTGAAGCGCGGCCTGACCACAATTCAGGGCTTCCGCCGCGACATATGTCGGCCCGTTGAGCCATGCCACCGACACAATCCCCTGGTCGGAATTACATAACGCGGTCAACGCTTCGCCGTGTGTCTCGACAAAGACGATTTCGAAGTAAATGGCACTGGCCGCCTGCAAGCCGCGCACGGCCTCCGCCGCCACGCGCCGCTGAACAAAGTCAGTCAGGTCGGCCACTGTCTCAATCGCGTCGATCTCGAAGGGGCGAATGTCGATGCCGAATGTCGCCAGCAGAAGCGGATCAAGCTGGGCCTCATAATCTTCGATGCCCAGGTCATCACGCAGGGTCGTCACCGGGCTGATTTCGTCATCGAAGGCTTCCAGCAAGGTCACCACCTGCTCCGCCACCAGGGATGATGGCACCATCATCATGCGGTATGGGTTTTCCAGCGTACCGGGGGAAAAGGTCACGCGCTCGTCAACCGGTAACGGCGGCGTAGGCGATGGAATAGGCGTGGCGGTCGGCGGTGTGTCCGGGTCGGTATCTTCCCCACTGCCACAGGCGGCCAGCAAAAGGCAGAGCGTCAGGGCGATGAATGCGCGGGTCATGGCGTCAGTCCTCCAGGTTCAGCGGGGCGATTTCAATCTCTCGCCGCCCCACGTTCGTATTTTGCAAGCTGATTTCCACATCTTCATGGATCAAACCGGCCCAGCAAGCCATCGGGTTGGCATCGGCGTTATACTCAGTCAACCGGATCGCGCCCCAGACGACGGCTTGCTCCCCGGCGGGCAGATACAAGAAGGTGTTATCCGTCACCGGGTCATAATCGACTTCGAGCGTATCCGCCGTCCCCAGGCCCCAACGCCAGGGATACGACTGCTCGGATGTCTCACATTGAAGCCCGACGCGCCACGCGCCGGATTGATCGTAAGCCCCCAAAGAGGCGGCCAATTGCGTCTGCTGGTAGAC
>DAOTTZ010000038.1:0-25687 GCA_034437535.1 Anaerolineae bacterium
TGTTCGGCGGGTCTTTCAACGCATTTTTCTTGACCTTGAAGGCTTTCACTTGTTCGCCTAACGAAACACATTACATTTCTCGCTTACCACGCGAGATCCCAAAGAGCCAGAGTTGTTTGTCATCAAGATTGAATATGCAATCGCCCTAAGACCGTCGGCATTCCGTAGGCCGAGCGGCGTTGTGTCAAATACTGCATCAGTGATACTGTTAAGGTAATCCAGATAACGATTTTTCGCAAAGGAGAACCAACGATGAAGCAGATGCTATGGCTCGCGATGGGGGTGATACTCAGTTTGGCGTTCGCCCTGCCCACTGCCGCCCAGGATGCCCCTGGCATACCGGATGATGCAATTAACGCTTTCCCGGCTCCCAATGTCACCCCGCTGGGTGTTGATTATGGCCTGCTAGGCGAGCATACCTACCGTAGAGTGCTGGACGCAACGTCAATCTACGACGCCCCGGACGGCGATATGATCGAAACGCTAGACGCTGGATACAATTACGTCAGCGTGTGGCAGTTTAGCGATGGCTGGGCACAGATCGGCGTTGACCGCTGGGTGCGCGAAGACGCGCTGAGTGGCACTGTCTATCCTTCCGGCTTCAGCGGTGTGTTAATCCCGGAAAGTGGAATGCCGTATACCGTTGCCTGGATGCTGGTCAACATTCGCGGTAGTAGCCAGCCGGGCCTGGTGGCAGAAGCCAGCCAGCCGATGCTCAACCGGTACCAACTGGTGAACATTTACGCCACTGCAACCCAACTGGTGAACATTTACGCCACTGCAACCATCGGTGATTGGGACTGGTATCAAGTTGGCATCAACCAATGGGTGAAACAAACCAACGTCGCCCGCATCCTACCGACACCCCGGCCAGAAGGCGCGACAACACATCGTTGGGTCAGCATTGATCTCTACGAGCAGGTCATCATCGCCTATGATGGTGATCGTCCGGTCTTCGCATCATTGGTGTCATCCGGTTTGCCGCAATGGTCAACTAATGAAGGTGTCTTCAACGTCTGGCTACCGCTTGAACGCACCGAAATGAGCGGCTCCGAAGGACAACCAGACTTTTATTATCTGGAAGATGTGACTAACACACTCTATTTTGATGGCCCCATCGCCCTGCATGGGACGTACTGGCACAATAGTTTCGGTTACCGGCATAGTCATGGTTGTGTCAACCTATCGCTTATTGACTCCGATTGGCTGATGGCATGGGCCGCCCCGGAATGGGACGGCGAACAAGGCATGAGTGTGTACGTTTATAGCAGTGGGGAATATGTATAATGCGCCAGTTCTTGCTCACAATTGGGATTTTATGTCTGCTCACCGTCTTTACGACCCCGGCCCTGGCCGGAGAACAAGATTGTGCCGATGTCTGCGCCGAATACATCCGGCATGGCTTAAGCCCGGATGTCATCAACGCTTACCAGATGCCAGATTTCGACCAACTGCACGTCGATAACGACATGCTCAACGACCGGCGGTATATGCGCGTCAATGGCGAAATGGTGGTCTACGACGCACCCAACGGCAATGTAACCCGCACCCTGGATGAAGGCTTTAACTTCGTGACGGCTATCGGCCAACAAGGTGATTGGATTCAGATCAACGGTGGAGAATGGGTCCGGGCGGAGCAACTCACTGATGCTAACGGTGGGTTATCACAATTTACCGGCATCATGCTGGACGGAGATTATCCGCAGTATCGTGTCGCCTGGGTGCTGGTCAACACCTACCCCAGCAAAGAACCGGGGGGCGATCCTGTCGAAAGCAACGGCCTGACTTATCGCTATACCCTGGTCAATATCTTTGATACTGTCGAGATCGATGATTGGGAATGGTATCAGATCGGGGTAGATCGGTGGATCATCCAGACGAGTGTCGCTAAGGTATTGCCGGTAGAACGCCCCGAAAGCGTGACGACCGACCTATGGGTCAGCATCGACCTGTACGAACAAGTCCTCACCGTATTTGAGGACGATAAACCGGTCTTCGCCACACTGATAGCGACCGGCCTGCCCCGCTGGCCGACTTACGAAGGGACATTTAACATCTACTTCCGCCAACTGCGGCGTGATATGAGCTGGGGTGTGCCAGGGGATGATTTCTACGCCATCGAAGAAGTCCCCTGGACGATGTTCTTCGACGAAGGCCGCGCCCTGCATGGGGCCTACTGGCATGATGGCCTGGGCTATCGCCGTAGTCATGGTTGTGTCAACCTCTCGATCACCGATGCCCATTGGTTATATCAATATGTCGCTGATGAGATGGGATCGCACGCTTCGGCAGATGTCGAACCAGAAGGCCCCAACGTCTACGTTTACAGCAGTGGCACCTACCGCTAAAATACTCCCCAGGCCCCGGTTAAGCCGGGGCCACGTCATTTTATAAGGAATGCTTAACCTACGCTCTATTGACATCCTCCTCAAACAGGCTTATCCTCAACTTAGTTAACACCCGTTAAGCCAGTAGACGGGTCAAGAGAACAAACTAAAATTTACCAGGACAATCGCCCCCCAATTTGGTTGGCGATTCATTTTGTGGATTTCTCAGGAGCAACTATCTATGCGTTTTCTCTTCGACCAGATAACGCGATTGTCTTTACGATTTCGCTTCGTAACAATCGCGCTTATTATTCTGCTTCTCTCGCTCGGTGCCATCTCCTGGACGCGCCTTAACCAGGAACTACTGCCACCTATCGAAGTCCCGCAGACCATTATCCTCACACAGACCTCCGGCATGACGGGTGAAGAAGTCTTGACTCTCATCACACAACCGCTGGAAACCCGCATCAATACAATCGAAGAAATTATCAACGTTCAGTCGGAGACCAATAGCTCGTTTGGGTCTTTCATCACGGCGTTTAATGACTTCGGCAACGACTCCGAGGCGATTCAAGCCTCATTGCAGGAGGCGGTGAATTCCGTCGAGATTCCGCTACGACGGCTGGAAAGCGATCAACCTGCCGCGTTGATCGGTGACCTGGATGCAGATACCATCATCTTCCTGGCAGAAAACGATTCGAACTTCTTATTCCAGCTTTCGCCGGACGTGTGGAACACACTCTCTGATGAGACAGTGAACACCGTCCTGGCTTACCTGGCCCAGACGACTGAGCAATCCGCAACCGGGAACGCACTCCAACGCTTGGTGGATAAGCAGATCTCCCCACAGTTAGAAACTATCGACGGTGTAGCCAATGTCGATGTGGCCGGCGGGGAACAGGTGCCGCAAGATGCCGAAGAAAGTGACTCTGCTGGCGATAATCAACCAGAGGCAGAGGCAGATACGAGTTTGCTCCTGCGGCTTTCGCCAGAAGTATGGGATACCGTCGCGCCCCGTGTCGAGGGAGTCACCACGCTGGATGAGGAAGCCGTCGCAACGTTGAGTGCAGTTGCAGTGACCATACCCACACAAGCCCCCGATCTACCGGAAAGCTGGCAGTTCCCGGCGGGTGACGAAAGCCAGCCGTCGTACTTCTTCACGGCGGTTGATCTGCTGGAAATCCCGACGTTAACCGAACCACTCTCGACGGTGATTAACGACTTTCTGGTCGATGGTCTCATCATCGGTGCACTGGCCCAGACCAACGACCTGACAGTCGATACCGTCCAAGTTGTGCTGGATCAAGCACCGACGATGGCCGCCTATTTCGAAGCGGAGCAAATCCTGGCTTTACCGCCAGAAGTCTTCGAAGCGATGGTATCTCGTGAAGACTTTGTAGAAAATCTGGATGCCTTCACCCGTGATGCCGTCGCCGCCCGCCAACTAGCACAAGACCTGCGCCCGGCGGAAATAGAGACAGCCCCCCCCCCGGTTGAATTACCCAGCGCGTGGCAGATCCAGCCGCTGCAACTCATCACCTTCAGTTTCTCGGATATTCCGCTGGCAACCTTCAGTGTGTTTGTCAGTGGGGAGATCGAATTAGAGGAAGAGCCAGGCGTCAGCCCACCTGCCGATGCCGCCCCCGCTGATGAGACGACCGATGGCCCGGTCGTCATCGAAGACCTGGACGAAGGCCCGGCATTGAACCGGCAATGGAGCGACATCAGCCAGATCTTCGCCCAACAGGCCGGCTTCGCCATCGAGCTTGATACCGCCGATGACCTGCTTCGTTTACCCATACCGATCAATGACATCACCGCTGGACTCACCAGTGATCCAGTCGCCGCCGCTTTCATCGGCCCACTGTTCAGCAACTTCCCGCTTGATGCCGCTGAATATCTCATGGCAGAAAATCCGGCTTTGCTCAGTGCCTTACCAGCGGAAATCCGCACACAACTCCCGGAAGATGTACAGGCCCTGCTTGAAGTCATCATGCCGCAAGAGTGGAACCCACTGCTTGCCCAGAGCATCGAGGCGAACCGGAGTTCCTACGTCACCAGTGATCTGCGCCGGTTGGCCGATGACGGCAATGCGTCTACCGCGTTGAACACGGTCAATAACACCGCGCTTGATCCTGCCCTGGCGACTTACACCATCCGCCTGATGGATAGCCTGACGCCACAGGTGATCGACGCCTTCATCACAGAAGAACCAGATTTCTTCCAGAATCTGGACGCCGATGTCTTGCTCAAGTTCTCTTCGGAGACACTAAACGTTTTATCTGCTGATGACATCGAAGCATTGCCAAACCTCAGCCCGGAACAGGCCGAGCAAGTGCTGGCGATTCAACAGGATCCTGATCTTTCCGCATTTGCAGAGATCGATTCGCTGTATGCGACGGACATTCCAGAGGCCGACCCGCAAGCACCCGAAATCAACCCGGGATGGCAAAACCTGGGCAACTTCTACGGCATCGAACTCGACTCTGCTGATGATTTCTTCCGCCTACCGTCTGACTTTATCTTCCCCAATGGCGCGGCCTTAATCAACGGCCTGCTAGATAACCCGCAAGGCGTTCAATTCGCGCCACAGTGGGTGGGTGGGTTGCCAGCGGATGCCGTCGCCTACATCAATGAACGTGACACAACGTTTTTCGAACAAATCCGCCCGCAAATCCTATCGTTCCTTTCTGAAGATGCGCTGGCTGTCTTGCCGGAAGCGATCCAACAGCAAGCCGCCACAACCGATGGACCGACGTTCGAGCCACAGGGCCAGATCACACGGACAAACGGCAACGATAGCCTGTTTATCACCGTGTTCAAAGAACCCGAAGCTAACACAGTCTCCACGTTCTATGATGTGCAAGATCTGCTGGAGACCATCGACACAGAGAACGAGAACATCGAAGTCGGCGTCGTCTTTGAGCAATCCAGCTTCATCGAAGACTCGATTAACGGCGTCGCACGCGAAGGAAGCCTGGGCGCGGTCTTCGCGGTTATCATCATCTTGATCTTCTTGAGTGGTGGCACCTGGCAATTGCGTGGGCGGCGACGCATCGGAAGCATCATGATTATGGCGTTCCTGGCTGCATTGCTCTTGCTGGTGGCGTCTAACCTGGGCAACACAGGGAACGATTGGGGCGCGGCCTTCGACCAGGCTGATGTCGTCTTGCGTGTTCTGTTGATCGCTGGTGTGCTGGCTGGTGTCTTCGTGATGTTCTGGCCGGGTAATGTACCCGACCCGGCATGGCGAGCGACCCTGGTGATCGCGGTCAGCATCCCATTGTCGATCATGATTGCCCTGGTCGGCATGTACTGGGTCTCTCCGGCGATGAATAGCCTGATCTCGCCCCTGGCGGAAGACAGCGGATTGTTTGAGTTCATTCTACGCCTCTTCCCGGAACAACTCACACTCAACATCATGACACTCTCCGGCCTGACGGTGGCTGTCGGTCGTGTAGTCGATGACTCAATCGTGGTGCTGGAAAATATCTTCCGCCAACTGCAAGCCGGGGGAGATAAGAAAGAAGCGATCTTACAAGGGACGCGGGATGTATCCGCCGCGATCTTCACCGCAACGCTGATCGCGGTTACCGTCTTCCTGCCACTCGGCCTGACGGGTGGATTGATCGGCGCGTTCTTCCTGCCGTTCGGCCTGGCCGTCACCTATGCCCTGGTCGGGTCATTCATCACCGCTTTGACGGTTATCCCGGTGCTGGTGTACTTCTTCATCAGTGTGGAAGACATGCCAGAAGACGGTGACATCTGGGTTGCCAGCTATTATCTGCCGGTGCTAAAGTTAGCACTCCGCAACGGCTGGACAAAAGCCTTTGTCATCGTGGCGGCCTTGTTCTCAATTGGGATTGCCGGCTTCTTGTTCGGTCAACGGCCTTTCGCCTTCTTGCCTTCATTCGGTGAGCCGCAGATCACGGTCAACGTGAACTTACCCGGTGACACATCGATCTTAACGACCAATACCCTGGTCAGTGAGCTGGAAAACTGGGTCAACGACAACATCAATCAAGAGACGATCACCGCCATTCAGACGAATGTTGGCGGCGGCGGTGCCAATTTCGAGACGCTGTTAAGTGGCAACAACGTGCAAGAAAACATTGCGTCAATCACCATCGGGCTGGATGTATCCGAAGATGAATTGACACGGCTGGCGACCGAAATCGAGCAAGAGGCCAAGTTCATCTTCAACACTTGCCCGGCCAGCAACGCACCACCTAACAGCCCGGAACAACGCGGCTTGATGACCATTGGTGAGGTCGAAGGCACCGAAGATGTGGTCTGCACCGAAGGCGATACGATCAATAACAACGTGACTGTTGCCGCCGCTTCTGTCGCAGATGGCGGATTCGGCGGGTTTAATCTGGTCGTTTCCGGGCCACTCACGCAGGAACTGAATCAAGAAATCGTTGATACCATCAACAACATTGATGGCCTGAGCCGGGCGGAGAGCAACTTCGTGCCTTCGGGCGATGCGGCAGGAACCAGTACCATCATCCGGGTGGATGAAACACCAGCCGTCTCCTACACGGCAGAAGTCGATACAGAAAACACCATCGGCGTCACCCAGCAGGCCATTCTCGATATTCAGGCAATCCCCACAATAGCAGAAGGATTGTGTGCCAATGGCGGCGACGGCGTGTGCTTCCAGGTGAGCCAGGGCTTCGAGAGTGAAATCCAGACGGAGGGATTCCAGAGCCTGGGCATTGCGATGGTTCTGGCAATCGGCCTGGTGATTATCATCCTGGCGGCGACGATGCAATCGTTCGTCTACTGGTTAGCGATTGTGTTCAGTATCGCCGTCGCGCCGATTGGTGCCGCCGTCGCGTTAACGCTGGCAGACCGTGTACTGGGTATCTCCGCGTTGATCGGGTTGCTGATGTTGATCGGGTTGGTCATCGCCAATGGTGTTGTGTTGATCGACCGTGTGCGGTCTAACCGGCGAGAGCGTGGAATGCAACTTTACGACGCACTCGTTGAGGCTGGCGGGCGACGTCTACGGCCTATCTTGATGACGTCATTAGCGACGATCATCGCGTTGACTCCGCTGGCAATCGGCCTCTCAGAAGGCGCGATTATTGCCTCCGAACTCGGCACAGTGGTCATCGGCGGGGTGCTTAGTAGTACACTCTTGACGCTAATCGTCGTGCCGACCGTCTTCAGCGTGTTATCGCCGCTCCACCGTCTGTTATCCTTCCGCAAAGATGCTGAAACCCGACAATCTAGCGGCAACCAGACCAGCCAGGGGACAGACCCAGCCCCGGCAGATTAAGCCATAGAACAAGCTAGAATCAAAAAGCAGGGGAAAATCCCCTGCTTTTTTTGTCGCCGTTTATACCGTCATGAACGTTACGATTCGACGGCAGTTTTCTCCGGGATGAGATCAAGATTGCGCCCGACGATCTCGAACTTCTCCAGGGCCGCATCCAGATGGTGACGTTCGTGTGTCGCCATATAACTGGTACGCAGTAAACTCTGGTTCGGCGGCACCCCAGGCGGGCCAACCGGGTTGGTATAAACACCTTCATTGATGAGAGCCTGCCAGGCAAGCATCGTGCGATAATCATCACCGATAATCACCGGGATGATGGGGGTGTTGCTATTGCCGACGTTATAACCCAGCCGCTTCAGACCATCACGCATGTAATTTGCGTTATCCCACAACTTCTCGACATGCTCCGGCTCACTCTCGATGATGTCCAGGGCTTTAAGCACCGCCATCACGTTAGAGGCCGGTAGCGCGGCAGAGAAGATCAACGACCGGGCATGGTGCTGAATATAATGCACAATATCCGCACTGCCGGCGATGAAACCGCCGATTGATGCAAAGCTCTTGCTGAATGTGCCCATGATGAGATCAACCTCATCGGTAAGGCCAAAGTGATGAACAGTTCCATGCCCACCACCAGTCACGCCGATACCATGTGCATCATCGACCATCACACGGGCACCATGCCGTTTACAGATCTCGACGATCTTGGGTAGCGGCGCAATATCCCCGCCCATGCTGTAGACGCCATCGACAACGACCAGTTTAGGCGCGTCCGCCGGGATCTTGGATAACACGCGGTCGAGATCGTCCATATCGTTATGACGAAAACGTTTCATCTCACCACGAGACATCATACACCCATCCACCACACAAGCATGGGCTTCTTTGTCAATGATGACGTAATCGCCTTTGTTGATTAACGCCGAGACCGTCCCGACGTTGGTCTGGTACCCGGTGGGGAAGACCAGAGCGGCTTCTTTGCCGACGAACTCTGCCAACCGCCGGTCTAATTCTAAGTGTAGTTCCAATGTTCCATTGAGGAAACGCGACCCGGTTACGCTGGTGCCGTACCGGTTGACGGCTTCTTCTGCCGCTGACCGTACACGCGGGTCGGTCGTCAACCCCAGGTAATTGTTAGAGCCGATCATGATGACTTCTTTATCTTCAAAAGTCGCCGTCGTCCCCTCAGAATCGCTCAAAGCGCGAAAATAAGGGTACAGACCTAGCTCCATTGCCTCTTTGGCACGTGTGAATGTCTTTGCTTTGTCAAATAGATCGGCCACGATTATTACTCCTACATCGCCACCCGTTACAGTATGATTGTTGATGTTGGTGGAAAATCAACGAAAGTATAGGCGTACAAGCTATTCTGAGAGTTTAGCAGTAAATTAAGTTCGTCACAAGGTCTATGGCAGTTAAAAGACTTGTCACCACCCCTCATACAGGCTAAAATATGATGGAGTTTGCCAATCAGGGTATGGAGTTGTTATGTCTTCGTTATTTATTCGCCGTCTGCTCGTTTGGGGCTTATCGCTCGTCCTCGGCGTCGTCTTGAGTCTGTTGATTATGGCGATCTTCTTGCCAGCCGTCAGCCCGAACCCCAATGAAGGAGCGATTGGTATCGACCGCTACGGCATCCAATACTTCATATGGACTGCCGGGCCGATTGCGCTGATCTTCGTGACGATCTTCGATCACTTCTTTGAGACAAAAATCTGGCCGGATTAATCCCCCAATGTAAACGCCAGGCTTGCCACGCTCAGGTTCTCGCTAACCCGAATGCGTGGCAATTCTAATATTCCATCAGTCGTGTGAAGCCGTCCAGATCGCGTGGTCACAGCGATACCAACAGGCGTTTGCTCTAAGACTGCCAACGTGCCGACATCATAGCGACCGGCTGGATAGCTGAACGCTATCGTCTGCCTTTCGATATGTGCTTCGATGCTTTCTACACTACCCAAGATCTGATAAACCAGAAAATCATATTCCCGCTCGCGCAAATCCGGGTGTGTTTTGGTATGCGAAGCAATTTCCATCCCAGCCTGGGCCATCGTCTCGATCTGTTCCCACGTCAGATGGGCTGACGAGGGATTATCTGCCCGTCCGGTGATGACGAAGAACGTCCCGACCATCTCAAACTCCTGCAAAACGGGCAAGACGTATTGATAATGATCGCTATAGCCATCGTCAAAGGTCAGGATTATGGGTTTATCGGGGAGACGTGCGCCTGTCATCAGCGCGTTATAGAGATCAGCAAGTGTAATTGCCGTGTATCCTTCAGCAGAAAGATAGGCGACATGAGCGCGAAACATCTCCGGCGACACCGTGAGATCAACACGATAAATATCAGCATCATCAGGCAATGGGCTGACGTAATGATACATCAAGATCGGCACATCAATGCGGCGCAAGGTACCATCAGAGACCGTCGTGGACTCAACCGACGAAACAGCCCCATCGTTGATCCCCAACAAAACCAAACTGACCAACACCAGAATCAGACGCCACATGATTACACCGCAAGATAAACGTTTACTAAGCACCATTTTATCATACCCGTAAGATTATCCAGGACGAATCCATCTTGTTAGTGACCGTAAATATCGAGAGGACGATAGTTTATGCAACGCATATGGCCGTTTCTAATTGGATTGGTCGTGCTAGGGATTGGTGCCTTCCTGATTACGAGTAATCCCACAACCCCCACCTACGCCCAGGACGAAAACAATTGCCCGCCCCTTGTGCCCCAATTAAACATCTGGGAGACGGATTTCACCCAGTCGAACATCGACTGTGACGAGATCATCAGCGGTGGCGTCCCACGCGATGGCATCCCGCCCATCGACAACCCCGAATTCGACAGCATCGAAGTCGCTTCTGAGTGGCTCCAGGATCAATCACCTGTGATTGCCGTCGAAATTGATGGTCAGGCGCGTGCCTATCCACTGGCGATCATGACGCGCCACGAGATCGTCAATGATCAGTTGGCTGGTTTGCCCATCGCGGTGACCTATTGCCCGCTGTGTAACAGTGCGTTGGTCTTCGAAAGTGAATTCGAAGGACAAGTGCATCGTTTCGGTGTCAGTGGCTTGCTCCGCAACAGTGATCTTGTTATGTGGGACGATGTGACTGAATCCTGGTGGCAACAACTGACCGGCGAAGGCATCGTCGGTGAATATACCGGACGCCAATTGACCATCCTGCCGACTCAATTGGTGAGCTTTGAGGCGTTTGTGGCACAATACCCACAGGGTGAAGTGCTTTCTCCGGGTGGCCGCAATTATGGCACCAACCCATACCTCGGTTATGATTCTGACCCACAACCGTTCTTATTCCGGGGGGAGATCGACGAGCGCGTCGATAACCCGGTCGAGCGTGTGTTGGCTGGCACCATCGACGGCCAGCCTATCGCCTATCCTTTCTCCGTGCTGGAAGACGAGCAGGTTATCAATGATGTGGTTGGTGAAGAACCCGTCGTCGCGATCTGGCAACCCGGCAAGGTCAGCGCGTTGGATGATGCCGTTATCGACGAATCACGCGATGTAGGGATGGCGGCACTTTACAATCGCATCCTGGAAATTGACGGTGAAGACGTCGTGCTGACGTTCAGCATCCAGGATGGAGCCATCATTGATGATGAGACTGAAAGCACCTGGAATATCTTCGGTGAGGCAACCGACGGCCCGCTGACTGGTTCTCAACTGCGGCAGGAATTAGCCGCCCCTCATTTGTGGTTCTCCTGGGCCGCCTTCCGCCCGGAAACAGCAGTCTACGGCATTGAAGAGGCGACCGAATAATCACCCAGGCTATTGACGGCGGCTACCGTCGCCGTGATGCATAACCCAGAGTAAAGCGCGATATGGGGCGCGGTCTCGAACACGACGCGCCCCTCCGCCAGGATACCCCCCCAATCTGGCACCCCTAACTGGCCCAAGCCTAGAAAACTCAAAGCGGCACTGTTCAGCACACAATAACTGAATACCACACTGGCATAAGCAAGCAACGTCGGTTGGCTATCCCGCAGAATATGCACCCGGACGATGTGCAATGGCCCGGCCCCTAACGCCCGCGCCGCCTCGATGTGGCCGCCGGACCGTGACCGCCACACAGCGGCCTGCATGACCTGTGCCATCGGTGCGATCTGCGCCAGCCCGACCGCCACCGCCAGTGCCAGCGGCCCACGCTCCGTCAGCGTTAAGATCATCAGTGCGACTAACAAACCCGGTATCGCCAGCAAAGCACTGATAACTACTGCGAAGATCCCACGCAGACGTACATCCGCCAGGCCCCACATTATCCCGATGATCCCGCCTGGAACCAACGCGATCAACGATCCGACCGCCGCGATGGTCAGCGTCTGCCGGCCACCGTAGAGAATGCGGCTTAATAGGTCACGCCCTAAAGCATCCGTCCCTAGCAGATGTGCCTGTGTCGTGCCTTCCAGGATTGATTGGCTCGTCGCCAGCGGATCATACGGCGCGATATATGGGGCTAAAAGGCTCACCAGCCCGAATCCGACCAGGATCACAACCGCCCAAACACGCATCTTAAACCCCTGGGTCAATGGCACGCATCGCTAGATCTGCCAGCACGTTCGCACTCAGATAAACCAGCGCGGCCAACACAATCAAACCCTGGACGACCGGATAATCGCGTTCGATGACACTGGTGAGAAGCAATTGCCCCAACCCGGCACGGACGAACAAGCTCTCGGTAATCACCGCACCACTGAGCAAAAACCCGACTTGCAAAGCGACTACCGCGATGACCGGACTCAGGGCATTTCGGAGGATGTATCGCCACAAGATCAACCAGCGGGGCAAGCCTTTGCCATACGCGACGATCACATAAGGCGCGGAACGCACCGCCTGTACATTGGCAGAGACCAGACGCGCAATCGGTCCCATCATATGAAAGCTCAACACCGCCACCGGCAAAAATAGTGCATCAGTGCCGGATGAGGCAAACCACCCCAACTGCGCGGAAAACACGATAATCGCCAATGTCCCCGTCCAATACAAGGGGGTGCTCAGTGCAAGGGTGATGACCCCGCGTGCCAGCTTGCCCCACCAGGCATTAGCCGTCGCTAACACGCCGATGCTAAGCCCTAGCATTACAGCAATGACCATCGTCCAGAGAGCCAGCGCGACCGTCGGCCCGATGCGCGGCGCGATCATGGCGGTGACAGGCAACAGGCTGACCAACGAATAACCGAGATCACCCCGAAGCAGATCCGCCATATAATCTGTATACTGTGTGAGCAAATCGGCATCCAGGTTCATCTCCGCCCGGACGCGATCAATTTCCGCCTGGGATGCGCCCCCGATTGCCAACTGCGCCCCCAGGGCATCCCCTGGCACAGCCCGTAATGTAAAAAATGCCAGGCTGGCGGCCAACCAGACCACCAGTAGGACCCGCACCATGCGCCATAAGATCATGAGTCATGTGTGATGGCATAAAGTAATGGGAACCAACCGTATGGATCAAATTGCAAATTTTCAACGCTGAGGGCAACCGCGTTTAAGTTCACCCGGTCACCAATTGGCAAGATCAACGCTTGATCCATGATGAATTGTTGGATCTGGCCGTAGAGGATGCGGCGGTTGTTCGGCGCGAGTTCTTGTGCGGCATTGATGAGCGTGGCGTCTAGCTCCGGGTTGGAATAATTCATGTAGTTGTTGGCTCCATCGGTTGCATAGAACGCATTGAGCAAGTACGGATCATACCCGGCGGTCTCAAATGAGACCAGATGATACGGCTCATTGGCGATAGCTTCTCGCAACGCGGTGAACCCGGAGACCTGCTCCAGTTCGAGCGTCAAGCCGATCTCGCGCCATTGATCTTGAATCAACTGTGCGATGGCCGGCATAGACCCCCAGGGCGGCACAATCATTGATAACGTCAATGGTTCTGTGCCATCGTCGATCAATCCATCGTCATCGGTGTCGGTAAAGCCAGCGGCGGACAGCAACCGCCGCGCCTGATCCACATCATACGGGTAACGCCCCTCTACATCACGGGTGTAATAAAGTGTCTCACGAGTCAGCGGCCCCCAGGCAACCGGCACGAAGCCCCGAAAGACGGTATCAACGATGATGGCCCGGTTTGTGGCGTGTATGAGAGCCTGTCGCACCAGTTGGTTATCGGTAGGAGCCTGAGCCGTGTTAAACATGAACTGAAGCGGCATCCCCGGTATATCTGTCGGCAGAAGTTGTACGGTACCGCTATTATTCAGCACACTGGCGCGTGGGGCTGGCAATTCCCCCATGATTTGTGCCGCGCCACTTTCCAGCGCGGTGCCTCGAGTCGCGCTATCGGTGAAGAAACGATAGGTGATTTGATCGACCGGATTTTCCGCTGATGGCTCATAAAAGCTCGGCCCCCAGGTGTAATCGAGGTTGCGCCGGATCACCAACGAATCACCGGGTGTAAATTCAATCATTCGATAAGGCCCTGTGCCAACCTGATGAAACTGGTATCGCGCATTAGAATATTCCGCCAATGCATCCGGGCTGGCAATGCCAAGATAGACCTGACTGAACGAATCCAACAAGGGGGCGAAGGGTTCCGCTAAGATGATGCGAATAGTGTTATTGTCGATAACCTCATGCCGCTGGTAAGGGCCAAGCATAAATCGAGCGCGCTGGGAACCAGTGGCCGGGTCGGTGATGCGGTCGAGATTTGCGGCGACCGCCTGCGCGTTAAACGGGGTGCCATCATGGAATGTCACGCCGTCACGCAGGGTAAATGTATATTGCAGACGATCATCAGAAATCGTCCAGTTCGTCGCCAAGCCGGGTACGATCTCACGGGTGCCTGGATCCCGATAAACAAGCGTATCGTAGACCTGCCGAAGCACGATCCCTAACTCTGACGATGCATGAATATGTGGATCAAAACCAGATGGTCGGAGCGTTAAACCGTAGACGATTGGATTCTCTGGCACGAAATCATCTGTCGGGCCACAGGCCGCCAGGGAGACTATCGACATTATGAGCAAGAAAATACGGCGGAACATTTTAGCCTTTCTCGGTTCGTCGCATTACGATAATATTGTCGAGCAAGTTTACCACAGACGAATGTTACGGGTACGGTTGAGTGACCAAGTACAACAATCCACGTTTACTCACACCCCCACGCGAAGAGGAAGAGATCTATCCTTACCGTCGAGTCTGGCCCAGTCTCGGCGTTCTGGTCGGTGTCTTATTCGGGTTGGCGGCAGGTCTTTATGTGCTGGTGGGATTTATCGGCTTGAACATCCCGGAGGGCTTTTGGCGGCTTGCCAACATCGGCATGGCCCTCTTGCCGCTAGCCGTCTGGTTGATCGTTTCGCTTTATCGCGAAATTCGCGTAGAGCAACCGCGCACCCAACTGGTATCCATCACCGCGATTACGGCCCTGGCGGCGAACGCGGTCGGCATCCCGCTGGAAAATTGGTTAGAGATTGACCAGTGGCTTTCACTTGCCAGCACGTTTGATCGCATCCTGGGGTATGGCGTCACCGCTGGCCTCATTCACATCGGGATTATTTATGCCGTCGTCAGCTTATTGACCTGGCCGCACGCCTACCGCATCCGGTCAGATGCCATCGCCTTTACAGTCGCCGGCACCATTGGCTACATCAGCGTATTGAACCTGCATACTGCCTTCGCTGGCACCCCATCACCGGATGTTATGGCTCTACGAATCTTCAGCACAGCGACCGTCCACCTGACATCCGCCGTCATCCTGGCTTATGGGCTGGCACAACTCCGGTTTGACCCGCGCAACTTCATAGCGATGCCGCTATCGGTGATTGGCGCGGCCCTGGCGGCAGGGTTCGGCATTACCTTTCGGGCGGGGTTGGTCAATGGCGGCTTTGTGTTGGGCGTCAGTGGCACGCGGCCACTCTTTGGGTTGGTATTCTCGTTGATTCTCGTCGTCGGTGGGTTCGTAGTCATGGCATTCTTATTCTTGACATCGGAACGCCGAGCGCGTGAAGCAGATGAAGGGACTGAGGAATAATCATGTCCGTTATCGAAATCCTGGGGCCAGAAGAACAAAACCGGCGGCAGTATCGCATCGGTCATTTTCTGGCAGTTGCTGTGTGTATCATCGGCTTGGTTTATGGGCTGAACCTTCGCAACGGCATTATCAATGCGACTACAATCTACGATAATATCGAAGTCGGCATCTCGATTGCTTACCCGCAAAATTGGTTGCTCGATACCGAGGGCGATTATGTCTTCCGGGCGCGGGATATGACCCGCCTGGGTTATAAGACCACGCTTCAGGTGCAGATTTTGCCCGTCGGGGCAGACATCACAGAACGCAACATCCTAGATAATCTGGATATATCCCGCCCACTACGCCTGAGCTTTTATCAACGCCAATCTACCGAGCCAATCGCCCTACCCGATGATGTCAGTGGGACTGCCGTCACCTATACATTTGTCGATTCTGAGACGAACAAGTTCCTGGAGACGGTGCCTAGCGTGGTGCGCGGGCGTGACATTCTGGTCATTCGCGGTGGTCAGGCTGTCGTGATTACCTTCCGCAGTGCCGCTGAAACCTTCGATGAGGACATCGCCGTTTTCAACCGCCTCTTGAATACGCTGGAGTTTTAACCATGATCAAGCGCATTATACTGACCCTGATGCTACTTGGCATCGGCACAGCGCACGCGCAAGATGAAACCGCCACCATTGACATTGAGCGCATCCAGCGGGCGACAGTTTACGTGATGCAGACGCGCCTGGTCAGCGGAGAGCCGGTGATTACATGTGTAGGTACCGGGACGATCATCTCACGCGATGGCCTGATCGTCACCAATGCACACCACACCGTCCCCAACCGTGACTGCCCCGGCGAACAAATCATTATCTCGCTCAGCATACGGGCCGATGATCCGCCCGTGCCAACTTACTATGCGGAAGTCGCCCAGGCCAACGAGGGGTTAGATCTGGCATTACTTCGCATCACACGAGAACTAAACAATCGCATTGTAGAACCCGGATCTCTGGCCCTGCCGTTCGTTGAACTCGGTGATTCGTCTCAAGTTCAACTGGATGACACGATCACGATCGTTGGGTACCCTAGCGTCTATGATGACCCGGTGAACGTGGTACGCGGCACAGTCAGCGGTTTCATTGCGGAGCCAAGCGGCGGCACACGTTCCTGGATCAAGACCGATGCCGCCATCCCCGGCACGATGAGCGGCGGCGGGGTCTATGATCTGGACGGACGTCTCATCGCCATCCCGACCACTGTACCCATCGTTCCGCTGGAAGCCGATGCAACTTGCCCACTGCTAGGGGATACAAACAATGACGGTTTAATCAACCGTTCGGATGTCTGTGTGCCAACGGGCGGATTCATCAACGCTTTGCGACCGGCCTCTTTCGTGCGCCCATTGTTACGCGGCGCGTCGCTCGGTCTCGCTGTAGAAAAGATCAGCCAGGGGGTGCAGACGACGGCGATTGACAGCCAACCGGCATTCTCTAACCTGTTCATCTCGCCCTCAGTCGTCCAGGGAATGCCGACAACCGCCGCCGCCAGCTTGCCGACCGGCACCACCAGTCTATATCTGTTCTTCGATTATACGAACATGACGCCGGATACGATCTACGAACTAAGGGTGACAATCAACGATCGGCCTAGCGCAACCTTCAGCCTGGCCCCGGTGCGGTGGAGCGGCGGACGCAATGGACTATGGTATATCGGCAGTAGCGGCCAGGTCTGGCCGAACGGCATCTATGACTTTACGCTGTTCATCAACGGAATCGCCAGTGGTTCCTATCGCATCAATATCGGTGCCCAATCGGTGGATCCACCGCCTTCCTTTACCAATGTCTCGTTTGGCATCCTGGATCAAGAAACCGGCCAACTCTTCGGGCGCAACGCCGTACTCCCGGCAGGTGCCGTCGCCAATGCCCGCTTCATCCACCGCAACATGAATGACGGATTGCCCTGGACGGCGGTCTGGTTTTATAAGGGGGAAGCCCTGGCGCGGGAAGATTACACCTGGGGGACGGAAGCAAACGCCGGTGTCATCCGGGAGGACATCGGCGAATTGTCGATTAGCAATAGCGAAGCGGGTCTGCCACTCCCGCCTGGTTCGTATCGCCTCGCGCTGTATATCAACGATGCGTTATCCACCATGTCAGAATTCACCATCGCTGGCACGCCAGAGGGCGCGTTTCCGCGTGTGTTCAGCGATACACGCTTCGTCAACACCAGTGATCCACGAGAGATCCCTAGTGCGGATGCCGTCAGTACGTTTGGTGATAATATGCAGGCCCTCTATACCGTCTTTGATTGGGAATTTTTAGAGCCGGGTACACTCTGGACGATGCGATGGTCAGTCGATGATACGGTATTCTATGAAGCCACCTTACCCTGGACGAATGCCCGTTCCGGCAGTGGCTACATCACCGAGCTGACAGCGGAAGACGGCCTGCAAGATGGCACCTACAAGATGGAGTTATTGGTCAACGGGGTGTTGCTGGCGGAAACAGAAGCTCAGGTCGGCGTCGGTCAGCTTCCCATCGACCCGTTCGCCAGTGCTCAGGGTGTCCAGCTTAATGGTCAAATTATCGATGGTGAAACACTTGAACCGATTCCGAATGTCTCAGTCATTTTACTGACCGAGGATTATTCCGTTATAGATTTCGTCTGGGATTTCGAGCAAGTCTTTGCCGTCGCAACAACAGACATCAACGGGCGATTTTCGTTTGATCGCCCACTGGATTATGAGGTGCCCTACTCAGTGGTCATCAACGCGGACGGCTATCTTCCCATTTCGGCTGACGGTGTTGAAGTCACGACGGAGACCGAAAATCCACTCGACATACGCCTATCACTGACGCGAGACTGAATCGATGCCGAAAAAACACCGTCTCGATGTCGCCGTACACCAACGCGGCTTAATCGCCAGCCGCTCCAAAGCGCAAGGGATGATTATGGCCGGTGAAGTTTTGGTCAATGGTGTGATGGTCGATAAACCCGGCACCCGCGTCACAGACAGCGACGAGATCACGCTGAAATCCAAGCCGCGCTTCGTCAGCCGGGGTGGGGAAAAGCTCGCTGGTGCGCTCGATGACTTTGATTTCGATGTAAAAGGGCGGTTGTGTGCAGATGTAGGCGCGAGCACCGGCGGCTTTACGGATTGCTTGCTTCAAAACGGAGCCAAGCGCGTTTACGCTATCGACGTCGGTTATGGCATACTGGATTACCGACTGCGAGAAGATCCGCGTGTGGTCGTCATGGAGCGCACTAACGCCCGCCACGTCGAAGAACTAGCCGAAGCGGTCGATCTTGTGGTAGTCGATGCGTCGTTTATCTCTCTCCGCTTGCTCCTCCCGGCCATCAAAGGCTGGCTGACGCCCCAGGCAGATCTCATCACATTGATTAAGCCACAATTTGAGGCCGGACGCGAAGACGTCGGTAAAGGGGGCGTGGTGAGAGACACCGAAATTCACAGGCGCGTCATCGAAGAAATCGTCACCTTCGCACAAACGGGCGGCTTTCACCTGGCCGGGTTAACACCGTCGCCTATTAAAGGGCCAGCCGGCAACATCGAATTTTTGGCCTGGTTGACCTGGGGATATGAAGTGGCCTCCCCGCCTGTGCTGGATGACTTCCTGCAACAGCTTAACACGGACTAACTTATCCCGGTCACAGGTTCTGGTATAATGAGGTCGTCTTGTCGGAAAATACGGAAGAACGGCTGATTGATGGAATATCATAATATTCGTAATTTCTCGATCATTGCCCATGTCGATCATGGCAAATCGACCCTGGCAGATCGATTACTTCAGTTAACAAGCACGGTGAGCGACCGCGATTTTGCAGATCAAATGCTCGATGATATGGACCTGGAGCGTGAACGCGGCGTGACGATCAAGGCGTCAGCGGTTCGCATGACCTATGACTACGATGGCGAAAGTTATCTCATCAACTTGATCGACACGCCCGGCCATGTTGACTTTACATATGAGGTCAGCCGGGCCTTGCAGGCGTGTGAAGGTGCCATCCTGGTGGTTGATGCCAGCCAGGGAATCGAAGCGCAGACGCTCACCAACGTCTATCTCGCGCTAGAACAAGACCTGGAGATTATCCCGGTTATCAACAAAATTGACCTACCCGCCGCCCGCCCGGATGACATCGCACAAGAATTAGAAGACTTGCTCGGCACCCCGGCAGAGGACATCCTGCGGATTTCTGCTAAAAGCGGCCAGGGGGTTGAAGAAGTACTTCGTTCCGTCATTGATAAAGTCCCACCCCCGACCGGCCAGCCAGAAGCCCCGGCGCGGGCTTTGGTCTTCGACTCGCACTATGATACCTATAAAGGGGTCATCGCTTATGTACGGGTCAAAGACGGAGAGATCAAAGAGCGCAGTAACCTGCGGTTGATGGCAACCGCCGCCCGATTTGAACCCCTGGAACTGGGCATCTTTAACCCCAGTATGAAACAAATACAGAGCCTCAGCGCGGGGGAAGTTGGTTACATTGCAACTGGCTTAAAAGATGTACGGGAGTGCCGCGTCGGGGATACAATCACCCTGC
Source organism: Anaerolineae bacterium (assembly GCA_034437535.1). Taxonomy (GTDB): domain Bacteria; phylum Chloroflexota; class Anaerolineae; order Aggregatilineales; family Phototrophicaceae; genus J038. Next base: position 20,158 of record DAOTTZ010000038.1, read on the forward strand.
GGGATGGCGGCGCAGAAGCACCACTACCCGGTTATGCCCCGGCCAAGCCGATGGTCTTCGCGGGCATTTACCCGACCGAAAACGACGATTACCAGGTTCTGAAAGACGCGCTGGAAAAGCTACAACTCAATGATGCCGCGCTGGTCTATGAACCCGAAAATTCTCAGGCGTTGAACTTTGGCTTCCGCGTCGGCTTTTTGGGCTTGTTCCACATGGAAATCGTCCAGGAGCGGTTGGAACGCGAATACGACCTCGACATCCTGGTGACTGCACCCAGCGTAGAATATCGCATCATCAAACACGACGGCGAATTGGTCAAGGTCGATAGCCCCGCCGCCCTGCCCGATCTCAGCGAAGTCGCTGAATTGCACGAACCCTGGATGACCGTGCAGATCTACACCCCGCAAGATTACATCGGGCCGATTATGGAACTGACGCTGAAGAAGCGCGGTGAATACGTCACGACCGAATACCTGGACACAACACGAGTCATCTTGCATTACGAAATGCCGCTCTCCGAACTCATCGTTGATTATTACGACCGGCTCAAAAGCGTCAGCCGGGGGTACGCCAGCCTGGATTACGCCTTTAAGGATTATCGCCAGGAAGATCTGGTCAAAATGGATGTGTTGGTCAACACTGATCCTATCGACGCGCTATCTATCATCGTCCACCGTGACCATGCCTATGACAAAGGTCAACGGCTCGTCAGCAAGCTGAAGGACGTCATCCCGCGTCAACAATTTGTCATCCCGATTCAAGCCGCAGTCGGAAGCAAAATTATTTCACGCGCCAACGTTAAAGCACTGCGTAAAGACGTGCTGGCGAAATGCTATGGCGGTGACATCACCCGCAAGAAGAAATTGCTGGAAAAACAAAAAAAGGGCAAGAAGCGCATGAAGCGCGTGGGCAGTGTGGAAGTCCCACAAGAAGCCTTCATGTCACTCCTCAGCCTGGATGATGACTAGCCGCTCAATGATGCATTAGCATCAAGCCATTGCCCGACCTGATGGGCCGCCCCTGCTGGAACACGGCCCATATCTACCATCTGCTGGATTAATGGCCTGAGCCTCAACATGGGCTGTACTAGGACCCCTGCGGCCTGCGCCGGGGCACGGTCAAAGATCGGGATAATATGGTGAATATCCAGGCCGACTCGCGCCGCCTTCGGCAAGAGATCGCCCAACATAGTCTCTCCATCCCACACATTGAGCAACAACACCGCCGGATGACCGACATCATACGCGCCGATCAGATCATGCACCCCAGGCGCGTCCGTCCCCAGGCTATAGACCAGTGGCTTGCCAGTCTGCAAACTAATCGCCGTCCCCAACGGGACGCTATCTGCGGTACAAACCAACCGGTCAAAAGATAAAGGATCAAGTATCGCCCCGGCATAATCGGCGATCAAACTCAGCACAGCAGGATATGACGGCAATAAAGAGACATTCAATTTTAACGGTTCGTAATCCGGCCCAAAACGCCCGAACTGAACTAACCCCGTATTTAATAACCGGTCGGCGATGTCATGCATGGTCGATTGACTCTTTCATCTGTTGTAAAGCCTGACGCAGATCCTCGGTAAAGTCATCACCACTGCCAGCATAAAGCACGTCTTCACCCGCCACCCAGAGCGTTACAACCTGCCGATGTGTATCCTGGATCATCATTTGGCGATTGTGTGACAGGTAGAGACCGGCACGATGTGGCATCGCACGCAGATTATCTTCATTGGGTGCTTCATCGGCCTCGATAAAAGCGGCCCGATCTGACCGTTTTAGATAGGCATGTAGGTGCGCTCCCGTTGTCAGGGTGACGGCGTCACACTCAAAGGCATTTTCGTCGGATATTTCCGCGAAATGTTCACCGCTGAATGGGCCGCGCAAGATCGCCAATCGCTCCCCGGCAATCAGGCTGAGGGTGCGCTCTAGCGCGATAGCACCCGCCGCCCCAATGCGTAAGTAAGACGCCAGATCAAAAACATATCCACACACCCGGTCACGAGTCGCCCGGATGACCGCCTTACCGAACGGCAAAAACGGATCATCATAACGCCGAATCGGCAAAGGCATCTTCATCACAGCCGGCGTCAACCTGAGCAGGATGTCACTTTGCGCCTCTGCCCGAACCCGTGCCAGCTTTTCCAGGAATTCAGCCTGCATGATCAATCTCTTTCAACAATCGCCAGGCAGTAGAAAGCAACCAAGACCGGCCCCAGGCACGGGCAAAATCAGACTGTGCGCCGAAACCATACACCCGGTCTCGATATTTATCGCTTGTATACACGCCGATCACAGTCGTTTGTTCAGCATCCGCACCTTCGGTCACATCAGGATCACTCAACGCGATAATCATAGCATCCGCGCCGGTGTTCAAGGCCGCTTGCTCCGCCACGATGCGTGCCACATCACGCAGAGGGGTGTCATCACTCAGCGCATAGGCATCACGCAGTTCCTGCGGGTGAGCGTAAATCGCCACATCTTGCAGATAATCCTGACCACCCGGCACCTGGCGGATAGAGTCTATCACCACATCCGGGATGCCAGCCTGGACGATAGCAATCGTGCTGTCATTCTGTTGTAGCAGAGAGACAAAGACATCTTCCAATTGCTCATCATCCGCACCGAAGATAAACCGGCCGGCACGCTCTCGAACGGCATCTTCAGTTTGAGAGATCATACGATCAACCGCTTCCATCGTAGCGGCTTTCGCCGTGATTCGAATGTCGATCTGGCCCATGTGGGCGGCCAGGCCGATAGTCGGATTATTATTTTCCAGCAGATGACGACCGAGCATATCATCTAATGAGCTTTCGCCAATGCCAGCCGTCTTCAAGATTCGCGCTTTGATGATCCCTAATTGATACTTACGCTTAAGATACGGAATGATCTGCTCTTGCATTAAATATTTCATCTCTCGCGGGACTCCCGGCAGGCTGATTACACAGCGGTCGCCCTGCTCCACGATGAAAGCCGGGGCCGTGCCCACTGGATTTTCGACTCGAACGGCGTCATCCGGCAGATACGCCTGCTGACGATTATTTTCTGTCATTTGAACCCGAAACTGATTGAAACGCGCCGCAATTTGATCGAGCAAATCTTGATGAAAGGTTAACCCGCGATCGGTTGCATCGGCCACCCCCTGCCGGGTGACATCATCAACCGTCGGCCCTAACCCGCCACAGGTAATCACGATGTGTGCCCGCCCCAACGAAGCACGTACCGCCTCCGCGATTCGCTGTCGATTATCCCCAACAGAGAGCATGGTAAATAAGTTAATTCCAAGATCACGCAAAGTCCGTGCCAGGTAGACCGAATTTGTATCTGTTAGCTCTCCCAATAAAATTTCTGTGCCGATACTGATGACCTCTGCCGAGACGTCTGATTGTGTTTTCATAAACTTCTCTTTTTCTTTGTAAAATGGCGCAAGTTACATTATAATCTCATGAAGAATGTCGAGTAGAGGCGAAATGCAATATATTTGTGCAGATTGGCTAACACTTCACCCTAAAGCTGATCTCGACTAATCGTTCAACAAACTTATGGAGGTATTTCAGTGGCGAGTGTAACTTTCAACCACGTATATAAGCACTTTGGGAATATTACCGCAGTCCGAGATTTAAATATACAAATTGAAGATAAAGAATTCGTCGTTTTTGTAGGACCTTCGGGTTGTGGTAAATCAACTAGCTTGCGGATGTTGGCCGGATTAGAAGACATCAGCGAAGGTGAAATTATCATCGGTGACAAAGTTGTCAACAACGTCGCACCGAAAGACCGCGATATTGCGATGGTCTTCCAGAGCTACGCACTTTACCCGCACATGACGGTTTATGACAATATGTCATTTGGCCTTAAGCTCCGTAAAACACCCAAGCAGGTCATCGACCAGCGCGTGCGCGAAGCGGCAGAGAGCCTGGGGATTACCCCCCTGCTGGAACGCCGCCCCCGGCAACTCTCCGGTGGTCAGCGTCAGCGTGTAGCCGTTGGCCGCGCTATCGTGCGCGAGCCGCAGGTCTTCTTGATGGACGAGCCGCTTTCTAACCTGGACGCCAAGCTACGGGTGGAAGCACGCTCCTTTATCAGCAAGCTCCACCAACGGCTGGAAACCACGTTCATCTACGTCACACACGACCAGGTCGAGGCGATGACGATGGGAACGCGCATCTGTGTGTTAAATGCCGGTGAACTCCAGCAGATTGACACGCCGTTTAACCTGTATCATAATCCGCGCAATATCTTCGTCGGCGGTTTTATCGGTAGCCCGTCGATGAACTTCTTTGATGCGGAACTGAGTAAAGATGAAAACGGTATTCGAGTCGATACCGGGATCTTCGCGCTTCACGTCCCACAAGAACGCGCCGAGCCGTATGAATCACACATCGGCAAGAAAGTCACATTCGGCATCCGTCCGGAAGACGTTCACGACATCGACTACCAACCGCCGGGCATCTCCCCCGCGAAAATCGAAGCCAATGTCGATGTTATCGAGCAAATGGGCAACGAGATGATCCTCTACATGGAAGATGGGGGCAAGAGCTTTATCGCTCGTGTTGATCCACGTACCCAGGCGAGCATCGGCAAGCGGATTGGTCTGGTCGTCAATATGGATAATATGCACCTGTTTGACAACGACACCGAAGTTTCACTGGCTTACGAATGGAAACAAGAGCGCGACATGCGCGAGGTAGTCAGCTAAACTTTGCCACAAAACAAAGATAAGGCCGCTCATAGTATCAAGATGGAGCGGCCTTTTTCTTTTCACCTGCAACTATCGCCATTAGCTGGATGATGCAAGAACTTTACGGAACTTATAACCGTAGACGATCATTCCCTTGCTTCCTTCCGTCGTCAGCTTACGTGTGACCATTTCTACTCGGTCACCGATCTGCAACTTGTCATCCTGGCTTAAGTCGGTGATCTGCGCGGTAACTACCGGCCCACCATCGAGTTTGACTAACGCCAGTACATAGGGTGATTGAGCCTGAAAAGATTCCGGTGGATCCTGCACAATTGTGTAACTGTAAACTTCGCCTTCCCTGGGCAGGGTAACCGGCTCTTTTGCCAGCTCGACAGGATTAGCTGTCTGCATGTATCAAATCGCTTTCAATCAACTAAGCGGCAGAGACAACATGTCCTTCAGCGACGAGTTGAGGCTCATCCTGGAGCGTTTCTGGCATGTTCTCATCGTATCGTGTGCGATCAGCCAGTGTCATCTCATCATCTTCGTAACGCAATCCTTCGAGACGATACCGTTGGGCATTCAAACGCCAGTGACGTGAAATTTGCATAATTAACTCCTCAAAAGAGACTTTGTGCTGTCTTGAACAATCTGATTACATTGTATGGTCAAGCGGCTCTCAAAAGGTATCGAGAGAGGCCCTGATAGCTATCAAAACCTCTCATGAGCGTAATATTCGCTCATCTTTTACTCATTTTATGTGCAAAATGTGTGTTATGGCTGTGCTGGCTAGCCCGCCCAGGTTTTGGATTAACGCAGTGCGGGCACCCTGTACTTGGTTATCGCCGGC
>DAOTTZ010000039.1:0-16165 GCA_034437535.1 Anaerolineae bacterium
GACTTGCTTGAATCCCGATTTGAACGACTCAAAGGCTTGGCGAAGTGGTTTGTTCGTATCTTTCCCTTACAACCTGCACATTGTTCCGATATTTCACTGGAATAGCCTTACTGGAAGTCGCCACCTAAAGGTGGGGGTTTTAAACCCCGTTTACAGACAATAAATTTAGGATTGTTGCGGAATACCAAGATAAGGCCGGAGATAGTGGCCGGTGTAACTGGCTTCTACCTGTGCGACTTCTTCCGGTGTGCCCTCCGTGATGACCTGCCCGCCACCGACTCCGCCTTCCGGGCCGAGATCAATGATATGATCGGCAACCTTGATAATGTCCAGATTATGCTCGATGACGATGACCGTATTGCCCTGGTCGGCCAATTGTTGCAACACGTCGATGAGTTTCTTCACATCAATGGCATGTAGCCCGGTCGATGGCTCATCCAGAATATAGAGCGTCTGCCCGGTAGCACGTTTAGAGAGTTCACGGCTGAGCTTGATGCGCTGGGCCTCCCCACCGCTGAGCGTCGTCGCAGATTGGCCGACGCGAATATAGCCCAGGCCGACGGCCTCCAACGTCTCTAACTTGTTGGTAATGGTCGGAATATTGCTGAAAAATTCCAGGGCTTCACTCACCGTCATGTCTAGCACATCCGCGATGGTCTTATCCTTGTAGCGCACTTGTAGCGTTTCACGGTTATAACGCTGGCCCTTGCATACCTCGCACTCGATGTAGATATCTGGTAGGAATTGCATTTCGATCTTGATGACGCCCTGCCCCTGGCAGTTCTCACAACGCCCGCCTTTGACATTGAAGCTAAAGCGCCCCGCACTATACCCCCGGATCTTGCTCTCTGGCAATTCAGAGTATAACGACCGGATGGCGTCAAATACTTTCGTATAGGTACCGGGGTTACTGCGGGGTGTGCGGCCAATTGGACTCTGGTCGATATTGATGATCTTGTCGATGAGATCGACGCCTTCGATGTCATCATGATCCCCAGGACGCTCACGGCTCCCGTTGATAATTTGCGCCAACCGCCGGTATAAAATATCGACGATCAACGTGCTTTTACCACTCCCACTGACGCCGGTCACACAGATGAACTTACCGAGCGGAAAGTTGACATCAATATTTTTGAGATTATTTTCTCTTGCCCCGCGCAAGGAAAGCATCTCGCCACTGCCGGCACGCCGTTCTTCGGGTAATTCAATCCGAAAACGACCGGACAAATAATTACCCGTCGGGCTATCGACGACATCAGCGACGGCTTCCGGCGTTCCTTGCGCGATGATACGCCCACCCCGTTCTCCCGCCCCAGGGCCGAGGTCAAGCAACCAATCCGCCGAGCGCATGGTCTCTTCATCATGTTCCACGACCAACACAGTATTCCCCAGGTCACGCAGATCTTCCAACGTGTGGATCAACCGGGCATTATCACGCTGATGCAAGCCGATTGACGGCTCATCCAACACATAAAGCACTCCCGTCAGGCGACTACCGATCTGAGTCGCCAGCCGAATCCGCTGAGCCTCGCCCCCACTGAGTGTGCCAGCAGAGCGCGACAGGGTTAGGTAACTCAAGCCGACATCATTCAGGAAGCGCACACGCGCTTCAATCTCCTTGAGGATCTGATAACCGATTTCTTGCTCGCGGTCAGATAAGACCAGCGCGAAACCATTCTCATCACCGACTTCCCCACGCAAAGACGATACCCACCGTTTGAGATCCTCGATGGTCATATCAGTTATCTCGTGGATGCCGCGATCCGCAACAGTGACCGCTAACGCTTCCGGGCGCAGGCGATTGCCACCGCAGGTTTTACACGGTCGCTGGATCATGTATTCTTCTAAACGCTCGCGCATGGTATCGGAGCCGGTTTCTTCATAACGCCGGTTCAGATTATTGACGACGCCTTCGTAAGTCGTCTGATACTCGCGCACATTGCCATAGCGGTTTTGATAACGGATCTGAACTTTTTTATTGCCCAGGCCGTAAAGGATGATATTTTGCTTCTTGGCAGAAAGATCCCGCCAGGGCATTTCGATGTCAATATCGTAAGTATCGCATACGGCCTCTACCACATTGCGCGACCAACTCCCCGGTTCCAGGTTCCAACCGTTGGCATCAATCGCGCCATCGGCGATGCTTCGATCTGGATTCGGCACGATCACGGCTTCATCGAATTCCAGCCGGAACCCAAGCCCCTGGCAATCCGGGCAGGCCCCAACCGGCGTATTAAAGCTGAAAGTGCGCGGTTCGATTTCCGGAATACTGCCATGACCATTGACACATGCCAGGTGTTCACTAAAGAGCAAGTCTTCCGGCTCATCACGGTTGGTCACATCGTTGAAGATGACCACGCCATCGCCTAGTTCCAGTGCTGTCTCAGTCGAATCGGTCAGTCGAGACTCTGCGCTTTTAGCCTCATCGGATTCGGGATCGTCGTATTGCCGGATAATCAGACGGTCAACAACCACTTCAACGTTATGGATCACATATCGGTCCAGTTGAATGTCTTCGTCCAGTTCCCGAATTTCGCCATCAGCGCGGATCCGCGCATAACCAGCCTTGCGCAAGTCATCAAGCAATTTGATGTGATTACCCTTTTTGCCTTTGACGACCGGAGCCAACACGTTAACCCGTGTGCCGTCTGGCAAAGCCTTGACCTCATCGACAATCTGTTGGGCACTCTGTGCGACGACACGTTCCCCGCAGACCGGGCAATGCGGGATCCCAATCCGGGCATACAGCAGACGCAAATAATCGTAGATCTCGGTCACAGTGCCGACGGTCGAGCGTGGGTTGTGGCTGACGCCTTTCTGGTCGATGGATACCGCCGGGCTAAGTCCTTCGATCTGGTCAACATCGGGTTTTTCCATCTGGCCCAGGAATTGCCGTGCATAAGCACTCAGGCTCTCGACATAACGTCGTTGACCTTCCGCAAAAATCGTATCGAACGCCAGCGAAGACTTACCAGACCCGGATAGACCACTGATGACGACCAGTTTATTGCGCGGGATCTCGACATCAATATTTTTAAGGTTGTGCTCTCTGGCACCCCGAACGACGATTTTATCTTGCATAGGACCTCTTGTTAGAATCGGCGGACATGCGTTCTATTTTATGTCATTATGATGATATAGCAACGCCATAATTTTTAGATGAGTGGGCCAACACCACATCATAAGAAAACAAACAGGATGGATTATCCCTAAGTCCTGTTTGTTTTCTTGGTTTCATGACTATACGAAGTTATTGATCGACAGAGGTCGTAATCGGTTGTAGATCTTCTGAGAGGATGACGTTACCCAGGCCACGCACGACTTCTACCCAGGTGCGCCCCGGTTTGAGCTTGATCGAAACGGGCGCACCAGCATAAATCAATTGCATAGCGGTACCAGGGTCTTCGTTGGCCCGCCGCCAGAAGCCTTGATAAAACATGCCATCGCGCATAACTTGTGCGCGGCCTTGGTCACGCAGGACAATATCCAACGACTCAAAATTTGACCCAGGCGGGAACAGATCCGGGCGATCTTCGTGCGGCACTTCGATCACGACGATGTTATCAGCCCATAATTGTTCCCCGGTCGCCGCATCCAGATGCGGTTCGCCCTCTGTGTAACGTAGATAACGCCCGGTTTCCTCATCATATTGCCAGCGGGCATCCGCCTGCCCATACCATTCGACATAAATATCGCGCATCGGAATGCCGTCCGGGTCGGGATCTTCCGCAAAGGCAAAGCCCCGCGCTTGATAACCAACGTTGACGTTACGCCGGTCTGCCAGTTCATAGAGAACGGTCGTATCCAAAAACAACGTATGTTCAAAATCAAGATCGTCCCGGCTGTCATCCCGGCAGAAGCCGGCATTCTCGCAATTATCACCCTTCAATGGCGAAAACGTCTGGAACACAAAATCAGACTCTAGAATCAAATTCTGGATCGGCTCGCTAGTACCAGAATAAGCCAGTAGCGCATTGTACATCACGATCAAATACGTATCAACCAAACGTGCCGAACGCACCGAACCGACTCGTTCTGGCGCATGAGTGCGGTAGATGGCCGCAAAGCGCGTAACGCCGCCTTCCGCCTCAACCTCAAATACAACATCTGCCTGGTTCAGCGCGGCCTGTGGCCGCACAACTGGCGGGAAATTTGAGATCTTGACGATGAGATTTCGGCGGTTCATCGCTTCCTCATCCGGGTATGGTAAACCCGTCAACGGGTTGACCCCTTCCGGATAGATAAACGGGCCATTGGGTGTCGGCGTCGGTGATGGCGTCACCGTTGGTGTCGCTGTGTTGGTCGGGGTCGCCGTGTTGGTCGGTGATGGTGTGCTGGTCGGCGTGTTACTGGGCGTCTGGCTCGGCGTCGGTGTGGTGGTTGCCGTCGCTGTGTGGGTCGCAGTCGCTTCGTCAGTTGACGTCGCACGCGGCGTATTTGTCATAAATGCCGGACGATCAGGTCGCGGGGTGTTTGTGACAAAAATCTGCGCGGATGCACCATCATCAGATGGCAGAATCAACACAGTCATTAGTGCAATGAAAAATAACGGTACAATAATAATCAATCGACGCATAGCGGTCTCCTGAAGATCATCACGGCCTGCGAGTATACGCCGCGATAGACACTTTGCACAGGGAGCATCAGCCCAGCGTCATGGAATCGTAGGAGAACGGAATGTCTAAACGCCGTATGTTGTTAACCTTCGCCCACCCGGATGACGAATCATTCGGCATGGGGGGCACTATCGCCAAATATGTCGATGACGGTGTCGAAGTCTATTTGCTCTGCACGACAAATGGAGACGCTGGCACCATCCCAGAAGCTATGCGCGGGCAATATGATACAATCGCCGATCTTCGATTGGCAGAACTGGATTGTGCATCGGCCAAGCTCGGCTTTCAGGATGTGTTCAAGCTTGGGTATAAAGATAGCGGCATGATGGGCACAGCCGCCAACGAAGATCCAGAATGCTCCTGGTATGTGTGGCAAAATAACCCGGACGAACTCACACGGCAGATTGTCACTGTCATGCGACAGATCCGCCCGCAAGTGGTCGTCACATTCAATGAGTACGGCGGATACGGTCACCCGGATCATATCGCGGTGCAACAGGCGACCGTCGCCGCGCTGGATAAAGTCAACGATGCGACCTTCCAGACGGGCGACCTGCTCCCTTATCAACCGCAAAAGCTCTACTATACGCATCTGCCGACCTTATTCATTCGGCTCGGCATCTGGTCGATGCGTTTACGTGGCAAAAACCCGCGCAAAATGGGCACTAACAACGACATCGACCTGGTAGAAATTCTCAACCACATCGAACCAGCCCATACCCGCGTGAACATCAGTCATTATCTGGATGCATGGGCCGAAGCCAATGCCTGCCACGCCAGCCAGGGTGGCGGTCGCTCCGGCATTATCCCACAATGGTTAAGACGTTTACTGGGGGCCAAACAATCTTTCACACGCATCTACCCCCGCCCGCCGCATGATCGAGTCGATGAAGATGATTTATTCGCCAATGTCACACTAGACTGAGCCGACTGTAATGAGTGACAAGACCGAAACCAAAATTGACCGTCTGCTGGATGCCATCGACTTGATTAAGGATGATCAACGCGAAGAGGCACGCCAGATCCTCCGCACCGTGATTCGTGATGATGGCAACTTTGAAGATGCCTGGCTCTGGATGTCTGTCGCCGTTGACTCTATCGATCAGAGTACCATTTGCCTGGATAATGTCTTGAGGATCAACCCGGCGAACATGCAAGCCGCCGGTGCCCTGCACCGCCTGAGAGAATCCGAAATGCAGATGGAACGCCGGCGCGAACGCTTGCGATCTCGCCGCAACTTATCATTTGCGCTGATGTGGATTCTCACGGTGGTCTTGCTGAATGCCGTCGTGCTGACGTTTGTATTTTAGGATCCGCGCAATGGCGCGTACTCCTCCGCGATAATGCGTTGGCCTTCTCGGCTTTGCATCCAGCCGATAAACTGCCGCGTGATGCCATCTGGTTCTGATAGACCGACGACAAACAGGGTCGAACGCAAGGGGTATCGTCCATCGGCAACTGTTTGTGGCGTTGGCATCACGCCATCAATACGCATCGTTTGGACGTTGTGATGATCCAGATAGCCTAACGACACATAGCCAATTCCACCGGGCGTGCGAATAACGTTATCAATAACCAACTGGCTAGAAGCGGCTATCCGTGCGTTACGAGTCGTCAGGCGGTAGCCCATGACCATACGGTCAAACTCGCCGCGTGTTCCGCTTCCGTCCTCGCGTGAATATACGATGATTTGTTGCGGATCTGCCCCCAGGGCAGACCAGTTTGTCAAACGCCCCTGGTAAATCGCCCGGAGATCATCAATCGTCAAAGCCCGAATGTCTACATCCGGATGAACAACAATTGCCAGCCCATCCTGACCAATAGGAGCCGCCCATAGGGGGCTATCCACCGGCAGATGATTGCTGAGAAAGTATTGGATATTACCGCGATACAATTCCTCTAGCATCCGCTGATAATTGCCAGAGACAAGCTCGGTATTCGGACGTTGGGCATCCTGATACACCAGAAGAAGGTCACTTAGCAGGGGAGAAGTAGCGGTTGTCGCGTGGATTTGAGGGAGTTGCGAGGTCGAAGTCGGGGTAGAAGCAGGCACAGCACGACTACTACAACCGACGAGGGTGGTCGTAATAGCGACTATAGCGAGGGTTCGTTTGGCTGGTCCCATAAAATTTAGGTTGATTGCAGATACCGCTGGAGGAATGACGTAGTGTATTCCTTGAGGTGACCTGCAACAATGGCTTCCCGCATCTGGTTCATATGAGCAATCAAAAAATGAATATTGTGTACACTAAGCAAGTAATGCCCTAGAATCTCTTTCGACCGAACCAGATGCCGCAAATAAGCACGCGAGAAGTTACGACAGCAATAGCAATCACAATCCGCCTGGATCGGTGCCGGGTCGCGCTCTAGCGATTTATTGCGAACATTGATTCGTCCGTCAAGCGTCAGGGCGGCACCGTGCCGGGCGATGCGTGTGGGCATAACACAGTCAAACAGATCAACACCGCGCAGAACTGCTTGCGCCAGGTCATCTGGCTCACCAACACCCATCAAGTAACGGGGCTTATCGGTTGGCATCACGGGCAAGGTTACATCGAGTGTCTCATACATCGCATCTTTGGTTTCTCCAACAGCGAGGCCGCCAATGGCGTACCCGGGGAAATCCAGCGACTGTAAAAACTCAGCCGACTGAACACGTAGATCGGGGAAGACCCCACCCTGAACGATGCCGAAGAGTGCCTGTACCGAGTCGTCGGGGTGTGCTTCACGGCAACGCACAGCCCAATCATGGGTGCGCTGGACGGCCCGGGCGACCACATCGCGGTCGGTCGGTACGGGGCATTCATCAAAACACATGATGACATCGGCACCGAGGTTCTCCTGTATCGTCATGGAAACTTCAGGTGTGAATCGAATTTTGCTACCGTCAATGTGGTTACGAAAGGTCACGCCGTCGTCGTCAATCTGGTTGATTTCCGTCAGGCTGAAGACTTGAAACCCGCCGGAGTCCGTCAGGATGGGGCCATCCCACTGCATGAAGTGATGCAGACCACCCAGATCACGAATCAACGTATCACCGGGGCGTAAATGCAGGTGATAGGTGTTGGAGAGAATTAACGACGCCCCCGCCGCTATCAAATCACGCGGTGGGACCGCTTTGACCGTTGCGGTAGTGCCAACGGGTGCAAAGACTGGCGTCAGGATGTCGCCGTGTGGTGTATGAAAGATACCTGCACGGGCATCCCCATCAGTTGCGACAATCTCAAACTCGAAAACCACAAACCCTCTTCAAATAAGGCATTTGAGCAAAATCTTCTTTCGGCTTCTCAAATGGGATGCTTGACCCATTCTTTGCCATCACGGTACGCTATGCTGTATGATGAAATGGTAAATTTCCCGCCATACTATAACGCAATGCACCAGACAATCCAAAGGATGACTTGATGAGCCAGAAAGAAACGGTTAAACAACGGTTCGGTGCGACCGCCGACGCTTATCTACACAGCCCGATCCACGCGACAGGTGAAGACCTGGATAACATCCTGACTCTGCTAGACCCTGCCGCCGACTGGCGTGTGCTAGACGTAGCAACCGGCGGCGGACATACCGCCCGTATTGTACAACCCCATGTCCGGCAAGTCGTTGCAACTGACATTACCTTCCCTATGCTGGAATCCGCCAGATCACAATTAGGCGGCCAACCTTTAGCCGGGGCTGATGCCGAGCAACTACCATTTGCAGACGCCACGTTCGATGGAATTACCTGTCGTGTAGCCGTCCACCATTTTGACGATGCCTTCCGCTTTATACAGGAAGCATCCCGTGTGCTCAAACCGGGCGGGCGGCTCGTCGTACAAGATCATGTCGCGCCAGAAGACGAACGAGAAGCCCGTTATGCCGATGCCTTCGAACGGCTACGTGATCCCAGTCATGTGCGTGCTTATGCAGAATACGAATGGCGTGGGATGTATCTGGACGCTGGTTTTCAAGTCGAGTTGGTACAATTAGTGTCGCGGTCTGCCGGGGGGTTAATTAGCTGGGCCGAACGCCAACGGTGTGATGCCGTCACGATTGAGAAGTTACAACTTTTGCTGGCCCATGCCCCTGGAGATTTACGACGTTATTTTCAACCGACGGCACTCAACACACCGCAAGCTGACTTCTTGCACCGCTACATCATGATTAGTGGGCGGCTTCGTTGACGACCTTTAGAATAGCCTGGGCCGCCTGCCCTGGCCCACCCAGGGAGGCCATCTCGTCTGCCAGTTGGCGGGCATCCTGTTTAACTTTGTCATGAGCCATCAAGGCCTCCGCCCCTTCCCACAACATCCCCTGACGCACATCATGGGCACTCAGATGCAAACCGACCTTGGCCTGGGCCACCCGCTTGGCCTGCACCCGTTGATCCGCCGCATGTGGGACGACGATCTGCGGGATGCCGTATGCCACCGCGTAATGTGTGGTTCCCATCCCGCCGTGATGGATCATCAGGCGTGTGCGCGGTAGCACATGCTCAAACGGCACATAATTAAGCAGGCGAGTACCCTTCGGCAGAGCGGCGATGAGTTCCTGCTTTTGATCTGGCTCGAAATTTGTAAAGCCAATTGCCACCACCGGCAGAAGATGCGCTTTGGCGGCGGCCTGGGCACCCCAGGCGAAGAAACCAAGATCACCGGTAAAGGTGGTGCCTAGCGTCACCAGAGCAAGCGGGATGCGCGGCGGAATATCGGTCAACCAGTCCGGCGGGTCGCCCTGGGCCGGGCGCGGCGCACCGCCAACAAAGACATTTTGCGGCAACATCATATGCATCTCGTTCGCGTACCAACTCGGCGTGAAATAACTGATGTGCAAATGCGGGCTGAGGATGGCCGGGGTCGGCCCTTTGGAGAAGTTCAACCCGGACAGTTCAAAACGATCACACAGGCGTTGGATGCGTTGCTGACTATCCGTACCGAGATCTTGCTGAACCGGGAATAGTTCATTGGCATTGAGGTTGCCTTGCGCCGGCCAGCCAGCTACCACGAACGGAACCGCTAACGCTTCCGCCGCCAGTGCCGATGCGGTCAAGAACGGATCAGAGACGATGACATCTGGCTTCCCTTTCGCCGTCGCCAGGTCGATGAGTGCAGAAGCCGCCGCCGCCACCAGGTCTTCACTCAGCCAGGTATCCAGCGCACGCCGGTAACGGAGCATGACTGCCTCTTGCGGTGGCATGTTGCTCACATCCGGCTGAGGGGGTGGCGGCCATAACCAACCGGTCGCCGCTACTGGCGCAAACGCCAATCCTTGTCGTTCGATAGGTTTACGCAAACGCTCTTCACTCACCCAGATGACATCATGCCCCATCGCCTGGAGCGACTGCGCCGTTTGTAGAAAACCACCCCAATCTGTGTGACTGTACAACGGGGCAGAGATACACCAGATCTTCGCCATGTTATTCTATCCCATCCGGTTTGAAATGATCGGCGTCATCACGGAGCATTGTTAAGATGGTGTGTGCTCGTTCCCAATCTGCACGGGCGGTCGCTAAGTCCTGACGGACAATTGCGTATCGGCTACGCATGATAAGTGCCTGTGATAACCACCAACGAGATCCATAAGCTTCGGCACAGTCTATCGCTTCTTGAAGCAAATCAGGCAGATTCAAGGCGTCATCACCGGCCTGTAAGGCCAGCCTGACTAATCCAAGTATTGCTGGAATAATGATACCCGGACGGTTGGAATCTCGCCCAACCTGAAGCGCGGCGGATAGATGAGCCTGTGCTGTTTGGCCTTGCCCAAGCGCAAGCAATGTATGACCCAGATTAGCCCGGATGACCGCAACCCATACCGGGTATGTCGCCTCATCGAGACTATCGAGTGCTTGCTGGTGATGGCGTCGCGCCGTCTCATAATCGCCCAACGCATCGTACACCAAACCCAGATTATCGGTCTGTACCGCGAACTGCAAAAATAAACTTAAGTTTTTGCTTTGCCGTAGCGCATAGCTTAACGTATCCTGCGCGGATTTAGGGCGTCCGGTACGGAGCAGAAACAGCCCATAATTACCGCGCCGGGTCGCCTCCGCCCGATGATCGCCCAAAGCATGAGCGATCTGGATCGACTGAGTGAAAAACGACTCCGCCGTCGTGACGTCGCCATGATCGATATAAGCCGTCGCCGCGTTCGACAGCACAATCCCGCGTGTTTCTTGATCGTCAACCGAGCCAAGAGCCATCAAGGCACGTTCATAATCACGCATCGCCCGCTGGAACTGTCCCTCTTCACGGCGGATATTTGCCAGGTCACAGTAAAGCCGGGCCACCCGTGCATGATGACCTTCTAGCTCGAATAAACGGAGTGCCATCACCCAGGCGTGGATCGCGTCCTGTGCCTTGCCACATTTGGCGTAGTGAATGCCAGCATCACGGTGAATGCCAGCTAATTCAACCCGATCATCCAGCCGATCTGCCTCAGCCTGCGCCCGCTGGTAAGTTTGCTCGGCAGTCGCGTCATCACCCAGCGCAGATTGCACCGCCCCCAGGTTGCGCAATAACTCGGTATAACGATAATCGGCTTCGGTCGTCGGTTGGTAATCACTCACCGCCGCTTGCAATAAATTCTGAGCCTGCTTAAAGTCTCCCATCACACGGAGCGCGATTCCATAGGCGGCCTGAGCCATTTTCACCTGTTGGGTTGATGTATCCTCAGCGATCAGATCATAAGCCTGTTCGGCATAATCCAACGCGGCATCATATTCACCTAACCGTAAACAGGCCTTGCTAATGCGACACAAGACCGGCACATGATCCTTGCTGGTCTGTCCGGTTTCAAGATGAGACAGGACGACCAGTAAATGCCGCTTGGCGTCGTCGAACAAGCCTTCCTGCATCGCCTCGACCGATAAATCTTGCCGCCAGCGCAACTCATGGGCGCGGTATCCCATATGTTCTGCCAACCGGAGCGCACGCCCTAACAACTGTTGCCCATCACGCCGCTGGCCGTTGATAATCTTGGCTTTACCCAATAGACCGACAAAGTAACTGCTCATCTCAATATCGCCACTCGCGTTGAGCTTGGGCAAGGCATCTTCCAGCAGATAAGCGGCATAACTGGCGTTTCCCTCGTCCAGGTAAATATCCGCCAGATGACCCTGTGCGCGGCCTTCCGCACCAATGGCATTGACAGATCGGGCGATGTCGAGTGCTTTTTCAAAATGTACTCGTGCCGTTTCCCACGCACGCTGACCTTGTGCCAGCAGGCCGCGCCCAATCTCGACATATGCCAGTTGGGGCTTTGCGACCGCTGTACCACGCACATCAGCGGCCAGTTCATCCAGTAGTTGATTGGCGTCTTGCCATTGCCCCAGGTGCGTGAAGACATCCGCCTGTTGGAGTTTAATCGCAACCGGCAAGACATCGTTATCCAGCGTATGCGCGATGTTCAGGGCTTTTTCCAGTTCGAGCAGAGCATTGTCATATTGGCCGGCACGTTTGTAGCGTCGTCCTTGATCTAATGTCGCACGGAGTGTTTCAACCTCGGTTGTAGCCGCCGTAGACGATGGCGCATCCAGGCCCAGCCATGCGGCAATTCGATCAAAAAGATTCATCGAAATTATGCGGCAACAACCACCTGCTTTAGCTGGTGGAGCAAGCCGCTTCTCCTTTCCACGATGTGGGGCTATACATTTCTACCTGACGACCATCATAATTGAGAATTATAAGTAACACGTTATCGAAAGTACGTGATTTGCAAGCCTATAGCCAACTCATCCGGAACAACCGAAACTTTGCTTACCTGTGGTTAGCCCAGGTTGTCAGCTTATTGGGCGATTGGTTCAACACAATCGCGCTCTCCGTCCTGGTCGCAGAATACAGCGGCGGGTCTGGGTTGGCGATCAGCCTGTTCTTGATGGCACGCTTCCTACCGCCCTTGCTCTTTAGCCCGGTGGCCGGGGTATTGGTGGATCGCTTCGACCGTCAGAAGATCTTGATCTATTGCAATGTCTTGCGTACTGGCGTCGTATTGATGTTTCTGTTTGCCGACTCACCAGATCGATTATGGTTGATCTATGCGTTGACAATCGTCCAATTTACCCTCAGTGCCCTGTTTGAACCCGGTCAGTCCGCTATCACACCGAGCATCGTAAAGCGCGATGATCTGGTCGTGGCGAACACTCTCGCCAGTATCACCTGGTCGGTTATGCTCGCGCTAGGGGCCATAATCGGCGGCGTAGTCTCCGCCCTGTTTGGCATCACTACCGCATTAATCATCGACGCTGGCACCTTTGCCCTGGCTGGATTTTTGATCTCACGCATCGACGTGCCGCCCAAACAAGCTCACGTCAAACTGGATGACGTTGACCGGCAGGAGAGTGGAAGCTTTTGGGATGGTTTACGTTACATGCGGCGCAATCCGGCTGTTACAGCCGTCTTGACCGTCAAAGGCGGCGGAAGCCTGGGAAATGCCGATACGATCATGACCGTCTATGCCACGCAACTTTTCATCATCGCCGGGAGTGGACAACTATCACTCGGCATTATGTACAGTGCCTATGGATTGGGTGCAATCCTCGGCCCGTTGATCTTGAATCGCTTCAACGATGGTTCGATCTTGCGGATGAGGAACTTGATTATCATCGGGTTTATCTGGTCGGCACTCGGCTGGTTTATCCTGGGGATTACCGCGACTTTATGGCTGGTGGCGTTCGCATTCGGTGTACGGGCGATGGGTGGCTCGGCCAATTGGACTTATAGCTCGGTCATCGTGCAAAAGAGCGTGCCCGACCAATATCTGGGGCGGGTCTTCGCGATGGATCTGGCGATCTTCCAGTTGGTCACGGTGGTCAGCGCGGTGGCACATGGATTCGTGATCGACGCTCTCAATGCCCAGGTGAACTTCCCCTTGATGGAAGCCCAGAATGCGGCGATCTTCAACCAGGGCGCGGCCCTGCTATCCACCCCCGTGATCGCTCAAAATCTTAGTTTAATCGCAGTCGGAACCGGGTTATTTGCACTGTTGCCGTTGATGTTCTGGCTGGTGATGTTGCCACGCATCAAACGGCAGGAATTCATCCCGGCCCCGGCAGACTAAAACAGGCGTGGCCGTAACCTGACCACGCCTGAACAAACAGCCTTAAAAGCGAATGACAGAGCCGCAATACTGGCATTCAACCTGATTTTGACCGGCGACTAGCATCGGCAGGGTGCCGCCGCAGACATGGCACTCGGTCGGCGCATTCTTGAGCGTTTCCTTCACTTCCGGGTCAGGCTCGATGGCGCGTTCATCGTCGGTATCGCCGGCGATCATACGCTGGATCTGCTTCACCCAGAACTTATTATCTGCACTCCCTTTGACCTCAATCGTGATCTTCGCGTAAGGTGCGCCACCACCCAGGGTAAAGTGTAGAATATCTTTACCACCGAAGAACCCCTGATTTTCGAATTCGACACCTTCGACCTGATGCAGGGGAATCTCCCATTCCACTTCCTGCACCTGCTTACCGCCGAACAGCCCTAGACGCTTGCCCACCTTCTCGTTTTGCTCAAAGATCAGGCGTTGGTCTGTGAGGAATAACTGGCCGTCCGGGTCATCCCGGCCTTTACCCGTAGCAACCCATTCTGCATTGGCAACCATGTAAACTGACTCTCCTGCCAGGAAGTCAAACGTTGCCTCATCTTTTTTATCCAGGAACCAGCGAATATTATTCACCTGCCGCTCGTGTTCGTCCACATCACGCTTGAGCGTGGCATACATGTTCTCGATGCGATCCTCGGCAGATTTGGCTTCGCTCTCGAAATCATCAATCGCGTCATCAAGTTCGTCCAATGCTTCGGCGAAGGTATCTTCATCCTCAGACTCAGCTTCTTCGGCTCGTTCCAGATGCCGCTCGACTCGGTTCATCTCCCGGCGGAGACTACGCCGTTCTTCATCAGCGGAGCGTTCTACACGCCGCCGGATCTCGTCCCAATGTTCAGAAAATACCTCGGCCTTGCGTTCCAGATACGAACGAAAGGCATACCCGCGTGTGCGGAGTTCTTCGATCTCACTGGGAAGCGTTTTGACAGTTGCTCCCAGGTCCGACATTTCGCGTTCAATGCCAGACATGCGTGCGTCACTATCAAGGCGCCGTACCCGGCTTTGCAACGAACTTAAACGACCAGCCAGTTCTTCACTCATGAGTCAGTTATTCCCCTCTGACTATGGCACCTCCCCCATTGATCTGGGCGCGGAGGTACGCTTCCATAAATTCACCTAAACGCCCATCAAGGACGGCGTTCACATTTCCGACTTCATGCCCGGTACGATGATCTTTGACCATCTGGTAGGGGTGCATGACGTAAGACCGTATCTGATTACCCCACCCGGCATCCACATTGTCCCCTTTCAGGGCGGCCAGTTCGGCTTCTTGCTTCTGCCGTTCCATTTCGAGCAGGCGGGATTTCAAAATTTGCATGGCCCGCTCTTTATTCTGGCTCTGGCTTCGTTGGTTCTGGCATTGCACCACGATGCCGGTGGGTTCATGGGTGATGCGAACAGCGGTGTCATTCTTCTGGACGTGCTGACCACCCGCGCCACTGGCGCGATACGTATCAATGCGGAGATCCTTATCGTTGACCTCGATGTCGATGTCATCGTTCTGGATGTCCGGCCACAACTCAACCTTAGAAAACGACGTATGCCGCCGGCTGGCAGAGTCAAACGGGCTGAGGCGAACCAGACGATGCACGCCCTGTTCACTACGCAGATACCCATAAGCGTAGCCGCCGCCGATGCTCATCGTCACACTTTTGATGCCGGCTTCTTCGCCTTCACTCCGGTCGATCACCTCAATTTTATACCCGTTTTGCTCTGCCCAGCGGATATACATCCGCTCTAAGATGGCGGCCCAATCCTGAGAGTCGGTACCACCGGCCCCGGCATGAATGGCTAAGATCGCGTCTTCGTCGTCATAATCACCGGAAAGCATGGCCCGCAGAGACATCTTCTCGACCTGGGGCTTTAACGCCTCGATCTCCTGGGCCAATTCCGCGTCGAGTTCGTCATCTTCGCTCAATTCTGACAATTCCAGCGCATCGTTGATCCGCTGGCTCATCTCTTGCCAGGGCTTGACGGTCTCTTTCAAACGGGATAGCCGTTGCATCACTTTTTGTGCCGCGTCCGGGTCATCCCAGAAGTTCGGTTGGGCAGATTGCGCTTCCAGCTTGTCGATCATGCCGAGCTTACCGGCGATGTCCAGACGGCCCATCAACCCGTCGATTTCCGACTTAATTTGTGTGAGTTCAGTTGTATAGGTGCTCATATTTGATTATATTCTACTTTCAGCATACTGTAGGAGCGTGACAAAATCGTTCCAGAATCGTCTCAGAGGTTGAGCCGACGTCAGCCCTTGCCGCTACCCACGTATCGCTGGCGCAATGCTTCGTACATAAACATGCCGCCGGAGACAGACACATTCAACGAGTCCGCGATGGTCGCCTGCATAGGGATGCGTACCTGCAACTGCGCCCGTTCGATCCACTCTTCCGGCAAACCAGCATCTTCAGTTCCCATCAACACCGCCACCCGACCAGAAAGATCGACTTCGAAAAGTACCTGGTCGGCATCTA
>DAOTTZ010000040.1:0-7777 GCA_034437535.1 Anaerolineae bacterium
CAGGGCAATCGCATATGAACTAAGCGGTCTCAAGCTGACAGAGTAATTTGATGAGATAGGTATGATCCCATCCTGCCCGTTTGCGCTTGGCACGGATACCAATATCAAAAGAGTCATCTTGCTTGAGCAAGTTGAGCGCGAATTGTCGAATGACCGCAAAATTTTCGGGCGCATGATCCTTTCGGACCCGACTTTCATCTTCTCGAAATGCCATGTCCAAGACCCAATGGAGGCTATTTTCAACCTGCCAGTGAGCGCGAACAGCGTGAAGCAGTTGTTGAGCATCAGCCTCTAAACTGGAGATGAAATAGCGTGTCTCCGTTTCAACTTTCCCTGTGTCTAACAGTTGGCGTTCGCTGGTCACTTTGACGATCGAAGTCAAGTTCGTCCATGTCTTGTAATCGTTGATATAAGCAATGATCTCCGGGTCGTCTATCGCCCAGCACGCCCGCTTTTCAATACGTCCATGGCCTTTGTTGACCGTTTGGTGAGACGACACATCATGATGGGCTTCAGACCGATCAAATGCGGTTTGAATATCTTGTAATAATGTCCCTTGATTGTCTTTCGCTGCAATCACATAATCTGCCTCCTGGTCGCTAATGACCTCTACAATCTCGGTTTGACAGCCGATCGCGTCAATCGTGATAATCGTATGGTCAATTTCCAACAACTGGAGCAACAGCGGAATCGCGGTGATTTCATTGGTGTGGTTGTCGACTTTTGACTGGGCTAAACTGAGTTGGTTCTCCGTCGCCCAGACATTCACCATATAGATGCCATCTGTGCCTAAGAAGCCATCTTTTGACCGACGCACTTGTTTGCCATCCACTGCCACCACTTCACCATCAAACAACTCACAGATATGCTGTGTCCAAGCGCGAAAATGGGCTTCAAATTCTACCGGGTCGAGTAAGCGAAAAAAACGTCCAATCGTGTCATGAGACGGAATACCATGCGGCATATCCAGAAATTGTTCAAACCAACTTCGTTTCGCCTCTCCAAACTGCTCAACTTCCACCCAGCTATTGGCTCCACAAATGACCGCACACATACTAATCGTGATGATATTGATGAGCGGATGACTGATATTATCTCCGGAACGTGGATCATTCAGGTTGCCAAAGTGTTGCTGAATGTTGCTTGGATCTTGGTTTGACATACTGCCCCCATTTTTTGCAGTATTGTACCAAACTCATCCATATGCGATTGCCCTATACAAACCAGGCTACGGTCAGTCAATTTCCCGCAAGCGAATTTAATTGACAAACCACATTTTTTATGTCATTTTATATGTATAGTAGCAATAGTCTGCTAAAATGGCGTCAGCATACTTCTCTCGTTGTCGCATCCCTGGCCTGATACCCCAATTCAATACAAGGAGGTGTTTAGCGAGCCAAGACGATTCGACTATTTCATTTTCGTAAATTATTGATTTTTGAAGGGATTTTTCTCATGAATGGTAAGGTAGCTTTGATTACGGGTGGCGGTGGCGGCATCGGTCGTGCCGCATCACTGGCATTTGCTCACAAAGGCGTCAAGGTCGCCGTCGCGGATCTGAATCAGGAAAGTGGGGAGGAGACCGTTAAGCAGGTCAAAGACGCTGGCTGTGAAGCGGAATTTTTCCAGGTGGATGTATCCGACGAAGATAATGTCAAGGCCATGATCGATTCCGTTATCGAGACCTTCGGCGGATTGCACTTTGGTATCAATAATGCTGGCATCGAAGGTGCCCAGCATCCCCTGCACGAGATGCCCAGCGACAACTGGCATCGCGTGGTCAACATCAATCTTTCCGGCGTCTACTACTGCATGAAATATGAGATCGCGCATATGCTGAAGAACGGCGGCGGTGCCATCGTCAATACGTCATCGGTGGCCGGGTTGGTGGGGTTTGCCAGCCTCGCGCCGTATGTTGCCAGCAAGCACGGTGTCACCGGGTTGACCCGTAATGCGGCTGTGGAATATTCCGCCCAGGGCATCCGTGTGAACTCAATCCACCCCGGTGCTATCCGTACAGAAATGGTCGCCCGTGCGATCAAAGATAACCCCGGTCTCGGCGATCAGATCGGCTCTATGCATCCAATCGGCAGGATGGGCGAACCAGAGGAAATCGCTAACGCGATGGTCTGGTTGTGCTCGGATGAGGCCGGTTTCGTCACCGGGCATACGATGACCGTTGACGGCGGCATGGTCGCGCAATAAAACTGAATACACGACGATGAGTGAGCCACCCGGCCCACTCATCGCGTTGAGGCTGTGCCTAAATCACCCGATCCAGCTACTTGATAAATTCGTTCAACACCTGGAAGTCTTCCATCAGCGTTTGTTTTTGATCCTGCCGGTAGAGCGCGACCGCCGGATGAAACAACGGTACCAGATAGGCCGAACCATAATCAGTCTTGATCTCGATCTTCTTGCCGTGTAACACGCTGATCTTCTGACCTTTTTCCGCCGCGTCGAACCGTTCCAGGATGAACTCCATCGAGAAACGGCCCAGCGTGGCGATCACCTCCGGCTGGATGATGTTGATCTGGCGATCTAAGAACGGTGCATAAAGCGCGATCTCAGCCTTTTGTGGATCGCGGTTATCTGGCGGGCGGTCTTTCACGATGTTCGTCACGTAGACCGTCTCACGATCCAGCCCGACCGACTCCAGCATTTCATCTAACACCCGGCCAGATGCCCCGCAGAAAGGCCGCCCAGTCTTGGCTTCGTTCTTGCCGGGGGCTTCGCCAATGAACATAATCCGAGCGTAATGATCGCCCTGGCCGATCACCGGGAAGAATCCGTTCTGGGTACGATATTCGTACAGCGGTGATGCGGTCAGGTTCAGCACCTCATCACGGATCTCGCGTAATTGTTCGGTACGATCACTCATGGGTCTTACTCCTCTACTAAGTCGATGTCTAGCCCGGCACTATCTTGCATGAAGATATACTGGCTGTCGATCAAAGGGACGTCTGGTTCGGGTTGGGTGCGATGATAGGTGCCGTCGCTGTGCATTTCCCAGACGAGTGTATTGCTTTGTAGATCCGTTGCCAGGATGCGGGCGACCTTACGCCGCAAGCGCGGATCCAGCACCGGGAAGATTGTCTCAACCCGGTTATACAGGTTGCGCCGCATCAGGTCGGCACTGCCGGCATAAAATTTGTGCGGCTCCGGCGCATTATGGAAGTAATAGATGCGCGGATGCTCCAAAAAGCGGCCCAGGATGCTCCGCAGGCGGATGTTATCACTCACACCGGGGACGCCCACCCGCAGGCAACTAAAACCCCGCACAATCAAGTCAATCTGCACCCCGGCCATCGACGCCTGATACAACTTGCGGATGATGACGTCTTCTTCAATCTGGTTCATCTTGAACACGAGCCGGGCATATTCTCCGCGTTCGGCATGGGCGATCTCGTTGTCGATCAATTCCAGGAACTTGTGTTGAAGATATTCCGGCGCGACCAGCAAACGCTCATAATCTGTCTCGGGTGCATAACCCGTCAGCCGGTTGAACAATTTCGTCGCGTCTTCGCCGATTTCTGGATGGCAGGTGAACAGACCCAGGTCGGTATACATCCGGGCTGTGCTGGCGTTATAATTGCCGGTGCCCAGGTGGATATAGCGGCGCAGGGTGTTGTCCTCTTTGCGGATGACCATTGCGATCTTGGCATGGGTTTTAACGGCTAGTTCTTCTACCCCATAGATGACGTGAACCCCTTGTTGTTCCAGTTGTCGCGCCCATTCCAGGTTGTTTTCTTCGTCGAACCGCGCCTTGAGTTCCACCAGTACGGCCACTTGCTTGTCGTTTTCGCGGGCTTCTAGCAGGGCACGCACCACCGGCGAGTCACTGCCGACGCGGTACAATGTCGCCTTGATCGCCAGGACCGCCGGGTCTTTGGCCGCCTGCCGGAAGAATTCCTCCACCGGCATAAACGAATCATACGGGTGATGTAACAGAATATCGGTCTTCCGAATCGCTTTGAACAAGTTCTCGTTCTGGCTGACGACATCCGGCACTTTGGGCACATGCGATGGATATTTCAAATCCGGGCGATCAACACTCATTAGCTCGAACAACCGCGCCGACCCTAACGCCCCGTTGATGGTGTAAACATCACGCTCACGGTCAACGTTCAACTCGTGAATCAAGCGATCCAGCATGTTGTTGGAAATATCGCTCTGTACACTGAGCCGCACGACAGACCCGAACCGGCGTTCGCGCACCCCGGCTTCGATCACCGCGCTGATGTCCAGCAATTCTTCTTCTTTTTCCTGCTCATAATCGATGTCGGCATTGCGGGTGACGCGGAAGGGATGATGCTCCAGGATTTCCATACCAGGGAAGAGCAGGTCAAGGTTCTCTGCGATCACGTCTTCGATCCAGACGAAGGTGTGATGGGGCAGGTCGTCCCGGTCGCTATAGCGGGCGGCGTGGCGGCCCAGGCTCACCAGGCGCGGCATGGCCTCCGGCACTTTAATCCGCACGAAATCGGGTGCGCTTTCCCCTTCCCGGTGTAGATAAACACCCAGGTTCAAGCTCAGGTTAGAGATAAATGGAAAGGGCCGCGCATGATCGGCGGCTAGCGGCGTCAGCACCGGGTAGACTTCTTCTTGATAAAATCCCCGGACGGCCGCTTGTTCATGCGGTGTCAGGTCGTTGACTTGCCGGATGACGACACCGTGTTGTTCTAGCTCGGCCAGTAACTCGCGCATGGTCGCCCGTTGTTCGGTCATCAAATTAGCGACCTTTTCGCGGATTTGTTCCAGCAGAGGCACCGGCGTCAACCCATCCGGGCGGGATGAATGGATGTTGAGTTTGGCCTTCTGCACGTAAGAGGCGACACGCACCATGTAGAATTCGTCAATGTTGTTGCCCACAATCGCGACGAACTTCAGCCGTTCTAACAGCGGGATCGACGGCTCTTGCGCCAGGGCCAGCACCCGCTGGTTAAAGTCAACGGTGCTTAGTTCCCGGTTCGTGAAGTTCGCCGCATTTAATTTGACATCTGAAAAATCAGGCATTTTGTCTTCTAGTCTTTGTGTTCTAAGCGGTAGCGTTTAGTTTAATTCATGTTGGGGGTGCTGGCAAAGGGGATACATAACCTGTTAACATTCAGTCGTTAAAATAAATTCAAATACGCCAATCGGAGGACTCAACATGCGGCTTTTAATCATCGGTGGCACACGCTTTGTCGGGCGGGCACTCACATCTGCCGCGCTAGAACGCGGCCATACGGTCACACTTTTCAACCGGGGCAATACCAATCCTGACCTGTTCCCCCAGGCGGAGACGATACACGGCGACCGGGACGGCGACTTGCATCAACTGGACGGCCACACCTGGGATGCCGTCATTGATACCTGTGGATATGTGCCCCGCGTGGTGGAAAAATCCGTGCAGAAGCTCAAAGACGTGGTCGGCCATTATACCTTTATCTCCACCATATCAGTCTATGACCGCCAGACAATCATGACGACACCCGGCCTGGACGAGACCGCCCCGCTGGAAACGCTGGATGATCCCACCACCGAAGACGTCACGGGGGAGACTTACGGCGGACTCAAGGTGTTATGCGAACGTGCCGCCGAAGCGGCTCTACCGGGCCGCGTCTTGCAGATCCGCCCCGGTTTGATCGTCGGCCCGCACGATCATACCGACCGCTTCACCTATTGGCCGGTTAAGGTCGCACGCGGCGGGCAGATCCTCGCGCCGCCGGAAGATACCCCGCTTCAAGTCGTCGATGTGCGTGATCTGGCGGCCTTTACTCTGGATCGCATCGAAGCGGGCGACACCGAAACGTATAACGTCACCGGCCCGGCGGAAGCGTTGGCCTATGGCACCATGCTCCATGCCTGCCAGGCCGCCGCCGGTGCCCCGGCGCAGGTCATCCACGCCGATGAAGCCTTCCTGCTCGAACACGATGTCCAACCGTTCGCGGATCTGCCGTTGTGGTTGCCGGAAGCCAACGATAGCCTGATGCGAACCAGCATCCAGAAGGCACAGGCCGCCGGTTTGACCTTCCGCCCGATCATGCAGACCATCCAGGATACACTGGCCTGGTATACGGATGAACGCGGACTGGAGGAGCCACTCCGCGCCGGGATGCCAGCCGAACGCGAAGCGAAGATCCTGGCGGAGTGGCAACCGGCTTAAGCCCTCAGTCTGTTACCGGGCCGCCGCGTTCGTTGTCCGGCAAGATGTACGTGATGTTATCCGGCACCGGTAGCAGAAGATACACATCGACCCAGCGCGACCAGCCGATCCAATCATCGTCAGAATACCCCAGGTCGATCCAATACGGCGTAGAACGCGGGCCGCCGGTATCTGCCGCCACGCCCCGGCCATAACCCGCCACGTATAAATTGGTGCGGTACGATACGATGCCGGGGTCAATCGCCACGATGCCTTTACGCAGTGTCTCCCCGATGGACGTGCGATCATCACCGCCCAGGGCGGCTGGGTGATAACTGGTGGCGTACATGCGCAATTTCCGCCAGTATTGCACCGGCCCTTCCGGGGTATCCAGCGTGCGGATGACAACCTGGGTGCCATAACCGATAACTTCATCTTGCGCGGGCTGGACGACGCCTTCGGCCTCCACCTCCCGGCTGATCTCGATGTCGTTCTCATAACGCACGCGGATCGTCCGCCGGTAGAGGCCGCGTTGCCCGGCCTGGATGACGGCGCGTGTATCCAGCGGCAGGTTGTTATCCGCCTGGAGCCGGGTTTCATACGGTAGGCTATCTTCTTCGGTGATGACGTCTTCCCGCACCCGGATGACGCGCACGGTGATGCCCGGTGCGACCGGGCGATCTTCTGCCGGGATGCTGTAATCAAGGCCATTGAGCGCGACTCCGGCTTCCGCCAGGGCAGAGCCAACCGTCCCGCCGTTGACCCTTGTCTCGATCATCGCCCCATCGACTCGAATCGTAATCGGGCGCGAGCGATCAATGCGGATCTCTAAATCATGCTCAATGGCTGTATCTAACGCGGGTTGAACGGTATCAGAGAGAAAGACATCGATCTCCGCTTCGAACAAGGCATCGCTCACCGTGCGCCCGGTGGTGACGAACTCGGTCGTCGTGTCACCGTCGATAATCGTGATCGGATGTGCGGTTTGTACCGTAATCGTATCGACTGGATCCGGCCAGGCGACCAGCTCAGCGGCAGGGACGACTGCTCCATCCAGTGTCACCCGGTCAAACGGGCCGACTGTCGCGCCGACCAACCGTAACAGATCGAACGGACTCTCGAACGATGTGCGGATGGTCTGCGTCTGGCCGTCCAGTGTAATCGTCACGGGCCGGGCACGGCGCACGATGACGACGAGTTCGTCGCTCAGTTCAGCATCCAAACCCGGCGATACCACGTCCACCGGCTCTACCAGGATATTTTGTTCGGCGAATAGATCGGCCACTGTGCGGGCGGTCGTGACCACCGGCAGGCTATCATCCCCGATCTGTAGTGTGATCCGTACCGGTTCCGCATTGATAGCCGGTGATGCTTCGTCAGAAACGAGACTTGCTAACAACAGAATGCTGGATCCAACCAATGAGATTAGCGCGGTGAGGATGAGCAAGAGCAACCAAAGCCGGTTGGCGGGGCGGGGTGAGTTTTGCGTCTGGGCGTCGAAATCAGGCGGTGTCTCTGTCATCAAGTCTCCACCTCTCAAAACAAAAAGGTTGTAGTCAGTGTGCCCCTGCCAGGAGACCCTGCGGCACCCAGGAGATACTCCTTAGTGCTGCTACCTTCCGGTCCTGACACGGTTCGGAGGTCCTGCCG
>DAOTTZ010000041.1:0-34521 GCA_034437535.1 Anaerolineae bacterium
CTGAAGACGTGAAAACGCTGAAAAACGCGCCTCTAATATCAAAACACAAGCGGACATCTTGTTTTTAGGCTTAAATCGCCTTCTACAGCTATTTTGAAGTTTAACCACTGATAACCTCGGCTTCGCTACGGCCATCAATCAGACCAATTCCGAGGCCGCTGATACGGTGTCTGTTGTGGTGGCGGTGCGTGAGCTATCACGCTTTGAGCCACTGACAGCGGACATGCTCACACTGGCTGAATGGCCGGCGGAGACTCCCCCGGTGGGCGCGTTTACATCGGTCGAGGCGTTACTTGGTGCGGAACCGGTGGTCAATGTGCCTGCTGGTCATTTGATTGATGATTTCATCGTGCCGGATTACGCGCTGGATGGGATGAATGACATTTTAGCGGCAGATTTGCCGGATCGAAACATCTTGCTGAATCAAAATACCGGGTATGAAGTCCTGGCTGGCCTGCCCAATCGGACTCAGTTCACGCGGCTGGTGGATTCAATGCCTGCGTTCCGTACTTTGTTACAAAGCACGTATCCACAAATGATCCTGGCACCTGACGACACGTTATTGACGGCGGAGCAAGCCGATGCGTTACAGGCTGATGATGAGGCGATGCTCACATATCTGCGCGATCATATTTATTCGTCAGATCGTATGACAGTAGAAATTCCTGACGATGTATCGGTCGCCAGCGCGGTCGGGCTGGAAGGGGGCGGGGCGGTGCTCTTGCTTGATGCGCTAGTCTTACCGGTGCCGACTGTTGAGATCGCGTTACCCGTGCAGAACGAACTCGTTGCGGGTTTGTCCGCCGGTGATCGGGTGACGGTACTCGTAACAAACGAAGTAACCGATGCCGATGGCAGTTATCAAACCTCGCGCTTGATCGAGTCCGCGATTGTCGCCGCATCCGGGGCCGATGACATCCGGCTGAATGTCACATTCGAAGAGGCCGAGCGGTTGCGTGCTGATGACTTCGTGAGTTATAGCGTTTTGCCGCTGGAAGCCGAGCGCGATGTGATCGATCTTGATGTGGCGAGCGACAACTGGATCAGTGTACCGGTTGATCCGGGCATGCTGGCGGATATTCGACTGGGAGATCTGGTGTCCATCGGGTTGAGCTACGAGGGAGAAATGAATACTCGAACCTGGATTGGTTCCGGCATGGTGCTCAACACCTCATCCGATTCGAACGACCGCTTGCCACCTACTGCCTCGGTCGATCATCGATTGGCACGCTCGGTCACACTTCTTCTACCCGAAGGCGGGGCGGCTATCATTCGCGATCTGGCCGAGGGTGGGGCACTGCTTGGAGCCTCAGTCACGCGCCAGGGGCTAGAAGTTACCCAGGTCGGCAGGCAAATTTTGTTCCAGGCCGGTGAACCTGGATCCTGTGGCCCACAAGATGATTATGTATCAGATAGTAGCTTCTTTACCCTGCCACTGGCGACCAGTAACTTTACGGTCGAACGTGATTATGAACCTTACCAACCCGGTGTTCAAATCAGTGTTGACTCCGGGACGCCGGTGCTGGCGGCTTCCGCCGGGCGCGTGATCTTTGCAGGTCAGAATAACTTCGGCTATGGCAACATGATCGTCCTGAATCATGGTGACCGGCTCACGGTCTACGCGCATCTGGATGAGGTTCGTGTGATGTGTGGTGCGCTTGTTCGTACGGGTAACATCATCGGCACCAGCGGCGAGAGCGGCAATATCACGAAGCCGGGCTTATACTTCGAAGTCCGTGAGCGCGGGACAAGCGAGATGCCGGATGCCTTCACGCCGGTTGATCCGGTGGAACTGATCGAACAGCTTGGTTAATTGCTTGCTGATAATCAACCAGATTAAAATAGGCGGCGGGCACGGTCGCCTATTTTAATGATCGGCGTTGAATCAAATCTATTTGGATCGCTTGCGCGACTCATTATATTCTTGCTATAATCTAATCGTCGTTTAATATATAAAATATGGAGATAAACTAATGGTTGATGTCGCACAGCCGGTTACTTCTGGTGTAAATTTTAGTCTGACGGATGATCAGGAAATGCTGGTCAAGATGGCACGCGATTTTACACGGGATAACATCACCCCGGTGGCGGAAGAGCATGACCACGAGGCCAAATTCCCCGACGAAATTTTCGAAAAAGCCTTACAACTCGGCATCGTCAACATGAACATCCCCGAAGCCTACGGTGGGCCGGGTGCGTCTGTATTTGAGGAATGTCTGGTAGCGGAAGAACTGGGTTACGGCTGTACTGGCATCAGTACCAGTGTCAGCACCAATAATCTGGGTGCGTTGCCCATTATCCTGGCCGGTAACGAGAAACAAAAAGAATACTGGCTGGGTGAGCGTCTGATGGATCAGGGGCAGTTCGTCTCTTACGGCGTGACGGAAGCCGCCGCTGGCTCCAACGTCGTCGGCATCCAGACGCGGGCGGAAAAGAAGGGCAATAAGTGGATCATCAACGGGTCGAAGACCTTCATCACCAACGCCAGCCACGCGAATTTCTTCACCGTGTTTGCTAAGACTGACCCGGAAGCCGGGCACCGGGGGATGACCTGCTTCGTCATCGAACGTGACCAACCGGGTGTGAGCGTCGGTAAGAAGTTCGACAAGATCGGCCAACGTGCTTCGGATACGGCTGAGATCGTGTTTGAAAATGTGGAAGTGCCGGAAGAGAACGTGATCGGTGATCTGGGTAAGGGCTTTTACCTGGCGATGGGTGTGTTCGACCATAGCCGTCCGGGTGTCGCGGCGGCGGCGGTCGGCCTGCAACGGCGTGCGCTGGAAGAATGTGTGAAGTATGCCAAAGAGCGCGAAGCCTTCGGCGTGCCGATTTACCAGCATCAAGCGGTGGGGCACAAGATTGCGGATATGGCGATCAATTACAGCGCATCGCGCCTGCTGGTGTGGCAGTCGGCCTGGGCGGTGGATTCAGGCGAGAAAGATCCCAAGCTCCCGGCTTATGCCAAAGCCTTCGCCGCTGATATGGCGACTAAAGCCGCGGTCGAAGCGGTGCAGGTCTTCGGCGGGTATGGCTACATGAAAGAATACCCGGTTGAAAAACTCCTGCGGGATGTGAAGATCTTCCAGATCTATGAAGGCACTAGCGAGATCCAGCGTAACA
Source organism: Anaerolineae bacterium (assembly GCA_034437535.1). Lineage (GTDB taxonomy): Bacteria > Chloroflexota > Anaerolineae > Aggregatilineales > Phototrophicaceae > J038. Next base: position 3,121 of record DAOTTZ010000041.1, read on the forward strand.
TCGTGGTGCGTGAATTGTTCCGCTAATGTCAGGGTATTGTCAAGAACCCCGGATATACCGGGGTTTTTTTGATTGTGTTAAAATCTTAAGTAATCAGATACAGTATAAACTGATAAACTTTTGAAATAAAGCGTGTAACAGGGTTGAAATGTCATGACTGGCAAGAGCGATAAGCGTCGGACTCAAACACAAAAAATTATCATGCCGGAAAGTGTGCCGGCGGGTCCGCCGAGTCAGGGGACTGGTCCACTGGATTACGCAATGCCCTGGATCATGGAATTGCGAGTCGTCGGGACGCCGTCTGTGTTGCAGGTGGAGGTCAAGGAGTCGATGGCGATTGGCCGGACGGATAAAGACACCAACACGACGGCAGATATTGACCTGGCTCCTTACCGGGCTTATCAAAACGGGGTCTCGCGCCGCCATGCCACGATTTCTGCCCGCAATAGCCGCATCACCATCCGTGATGAGGGCAGTTCGAATGGGACATTCGTCAACGGGGCGCGGCTGGATCCAAACCAGTATTATCGCCTGCGGCATGGGGATACGGTCTCATTCGGTAAGCTGGCGGTGCAGGTCTTCTTCGTGGTGACGCCCAGTAGCCACGAAAAGCACGACTCGCCCTTTAGTGAAGTCATCATCCCGACCATCGGTAACGGACACCGTGTCTTAATCGTCGAAGATGATGAAAAAGTCGCCCGTGCATTAGGGTCTGTGCTGGAGCAAGCCGGGTTTGTCTACTCCTGGCAGGGGAATGTAACCAATGCGCTGATTGAAGTGGATGAAAAACTCCCCAGTCTGATGCTGTTGGAATTGATGTTGCCAGATCGCAGTGGGATCGAGTTGATCGACTATGTGCGAAACCAACCAGGCGGAGAAACATTGCCGCTGATCGTGGTGAGCAGTGCCTCTGGCGGGTATCAAATGGGGCAGGCCATTGAAGCGGGGGCTGATGTTTTCCTCACTAAACCTGTGGGGGTAGACGAATTATTGCGTGGAGTCAGCAAAGTTATCGCGGAAAGTCAGGCATAATTCCCCGCATTCAAGCACTTGACAATCAATTACAGTGAATGATACCATAATGCATCGCTGAAAACGGTGATGCGGCAACCCCTACGGGGGCAATGCCCCACTGAATTGTAGAAGAATGGCGAAAGTGCTCTGCAATCCTGCAAGTGGCTCGCCGTTGGTAAGGTGTATAGCAGGCGACACTCGATGTACGCCTGTTTTCATGCCTAGTAGTATGGAGTAATTTATGCCCACGATTAATCAGTTGGTGCGTAAGGGACGTAAGTCCAAGAAGAAGAAGACCAAGGCCCCTGCGCTACGGTATACGCTCAATGCTTACACGCAAAAGCGTACCCGTCATACACGCGGTGCGCCGCAAAAGCGTGGCGTCTGCACGCAGGTGAAGACGATGACCCCCAAGAAGCCGAATTCGGCTTTGCGGAAGGTCGCTCGTGTGCGCCTGACCAACGGCATTGAAGTGACGGCCTACATCCCTGGTGAAGGTCATACGCTTCAAGAACACAGTGTCGTGCTGGTGCGCGGCGGTCGTGTTAAGGACCTGCCGGGTGTGCGCTATCACATCGTGCGTGGCACGCTGGATGCCGACGGGGTGAAGAACCGCGAACAGGGTCGCAGTAAATACGGGGCCAAACGGCCCAAGAGTTAAGGTAAAGACATATGCCGAGAAGAAAAAGCCCACCCAAGCGTCAAACGCCGCCGGATAAGAAGTATAACAACGTCCATGTGACGATGTTCGTCAACCGGATGATGCGTGGCGGCAAGCGTAGCACCGCGCTACGTATTATGTATACCGCGTTCGACATTATCGAAGAACGCAAAAATCAGGATCCGATTGAGGTCTTCGAGCAGGCATTGCGTAACGCCACGCCCAGCGTGGAAGTCAAGCCGCGCCGTGTCGGCGGGTCTACGTATCAGGTGCCAGTCGAAGTTGAGCCGCATCGGGCACGGTCATTGGCGATGCGCTGGTTGTTGCAGTTTGCACGCGCACGCTCTGGTCGTGGCATGGCGAATAAGCTCGCCAGCGAACTGATGGACGCCGCCGAAAGCCAGGGCAACGCAGTACGTAGAAAAGACGAAACACACCGGATGGCGGAAGCAAACCGTGCCTTTGCACACTTCCGTTAAACCCAGGCTGAAAAGCCTACAGTATACCGACCACTTGAGTTAGCGGTAATTGGTGATATGGCAAAGAACAAACCAATCGATCTTAGCAAGGTTCGCAACATCGGCATCATCGCTCACATCGACGCGGGTAAGACCACGACGACCGAGCGCGTGTTGTATTACACCGGCATGGTGCATCGCATCGGCGAAGTGCATGACGGTGCGGCGACAACCGACTATATGGAGCAAGAGCGCGAGCGCGGCATTACGATTACGTCGGCGGCGGTCTCCTGCTCATGGAATAACCATCAGGTTAACATCATCGACACCCCCGGCCACGTAGACTTCACCGCAGAAGTTCAACGTAGCCTGCGCGTGCTCGACGGTGGCGTGGTCGTCTTTGACGGCGTGGCTGGCGTCGAACCGCAATCTGAGACCGTCTGGCGGCAAGCAGATGAATACCGCGTCCCGCGTATTTGCTTCGTCAATAAGATGGATCGGACCGGCGCGAACTTCCAGCGCACGGTTGATATGATCGTTGACCGTGTGCATGGTAACCCGGTCAAGATCCAGATCCCATACGGCGAGGGCGATAACTTCGAAGGCATTATTGATTTGCTGGAGATGGAACTCATCACCTATGGCGACGACCTGGGGACGGCTATCGAACGGCACCCGATCCCGGAATCTTACCGCGAAGCGGCAGAGACCGAACGGGCGATCATGGTGGAGCAAATCGTCGAAAATGACGAATATCTCACCGAGAAGTATCTGATGGAAGAAGAGATCACCGATGAAGAGCTGATGGCGGCTTTGCGGGCGGCGACCTGTGATAACCGTGTTCAGCCGGTGCTGTGCGGCTCTGCATTGAAGAATAAGGGCGTACAGGTGCTTCTTGATCGTGTGGTTGATCTGCTCCCGTCACCGTTGGATGTGCCGCCGGTAGAAGGGTTAGACGCCAACACAGGCGACAAGATCACCCGTAAGGCGGATGATAGCGAACCGCTGTCTGCGCTGGTGTTTAAGCTGGCGACCGATAAATACGGTACGTTGTCCTTCGTGCGCGTGTATAGTGGTGTTCTGCGGACGGGAACAACCGTGCAGAACTCAACCAAGGGCGCACGCGAACGCATCGGGCGCATCGTGCGGATGTTTGCCGACCGGCGCGAAGACATCGACGAAATCCACGCCGGTAATATCGCGGCTGTCATCGGCCTGAAGGATAGCTCCACTGGGGATACCCTCTCTGCACCGGATGCACCGGTCATCCTGGAGACAATTAAGTTCCCGGATCCGGTGATCGAAGTGGCGGTAGAGCCGAACAGTAAGGCCGATCAGGATAAGATGGGTATGGCCCTGCGTAAGCTGGCCAACGAAGACCCGACATTCCAGATCGAAGTCGATGACCAACTGGGCCAGACCAAGCTCAAGGGCATGGGAGAGCTTCATCTTGAAGTCCTCATCGACCGCTTGATGCGTGAATATGGCGTAGAGGCGACTGTGGGCCGCCCGCGAGTGGCTTATCGTGAGACGATTACCAAGCCACAACGCATGGATACCACCTTCAAACGTCAGACGGGTGGTTCGGGTCAATTTGCCCGTGTGGTGGTGGAATTCGAGCCGATGACCGAAGAAGACATCGAACTGGCGAAGGAAGAGAACTCTGATGGATCGACGAACTTCTTGTTCGTGGATGAGATCAAGGGTGGCTCTGTCCCGCGTGAGTTCATCCGCCCGACGGCGAATGGCATCCGTGAAGCTCTGCAAGCTGGCATTATCGCTGGTTATCCGGTTGTCGGCGTCAAGGCCCGGCTGGTTGATGGCGCATCACACGATGTTGACTCCAGCGAAATGGCGTTTAAGGTCGCTGGTTCGATGTGTGCCAAAGACGGCGTAAGATCTGCCAGCCCGGCCATTATGGAACCGACGATGCGCGTCGAAGTCGTGGTGCCGGACGATTATACCGGCTCGGTCGTGGGCGATCTGTCCTCCCGCCGGGGGATTATCGCCGGGATGGAACCGCGTGGAAGTGGCATAAGCACCATCACCGCGACGGTACCATTAGGAGAGATGTTTGGTTATGCGACCAACCTGCGTAACCTGACGCAAGGTCGTGGTAACTTTACGATGGAATTCGCTGAGTACACCATCGCGCCGCAGAGTATCGCCGATGAGGTGATCAAAGGGACGCTTTAGGGCGTGATCCCTGGCGTAATGTGTGGTATTTATTATCCATAAGTGTCTAAGATCAAAAGGATAGCGTAACAAATGGCTAAACAGAAGTTCGACCGCAACAAACCGCATGTGAATATCGGCACAATCGGCCACGTCGATCATGGCAAGACCACGCTCACCGCGGCCATTACCAAGTGCCTGAATATGAAGAGTGAGAGCAATCTTCGTATGAACTACGAAGACATCGACAACGCGCCGGAAGAGCGTCAACGTGGTATTACCATCAGCATCCGTCACGTAGAATACGAGACCGATAACCGCCACTACGCGCACGTTGATTGCCCCGGCCACCGCGACTACATCAAGAACATGATCACCGGTGCCGCGCAGATGGACGGCGCGATCTTGGTGGTGAGTGCGCCCGATGGCCCGATGCCGCAGACTCGTGAACACGTTCTGCTGGCGCGTCAGGTCGAAGTGCCGGCCATGGTGGTCTTCCTGAACAAGGTAGACCAGATGGACGACGAAGAACTGCTGGAACTGGTCGAGATGGAGCTGAGCGAACTGCTGGAAAGCTATGATTTCGACCCGGAGACCCCGGTTGTTCGCGGGTCTGCCCTGGCCGCTGTTGAGAGCGACAGCGTGGATCTGAGTGCGCCGGAATATCAGCCGATCTTCGACTTGATGGATCAAGTTGACGAGTGGATCCCGACCCCGGAGCGTGAGACTGATAAGCCGTTCTTGATGCCGATTGAGGACGTGTTCTCGATCAAGGGTCGTGGTACGGTTGTGACTGGTCGTGTGGAGCGCGGCACGCTGAACAAGGGCGACGAGATCGAAATCATCGGCCTGCGCGAGAGTAACATGAAGACGACTGTCACCGGTATCGAAATGTTCCACAAGGAACTTGACCGCGCCGAGGCGGGCGACAATGCCGGTATCCTCCTGCGTGGTATCGAGCGTGAAGATGTGGAGCGTGGCATGGTGCTGGCGAAGCCGGCTTCCATCACCCCGCACAAGAAGTTTGTGTCTGAGGTGTACATCCTGAGAAAAGATGAGGGTGGCCGCCAGAAGGCGTTCTTCACCGGGTACCGCCCGCAGTTCTACATTCGCACGATGGATGTGACCGGCACCATCGAGACGCCGGAAGGCGTGGAAATGGTCATGCCGGGCGACAATGTCAAGCTGGTGGTAGAACTCATCACGCAAGTTGCGCTGGAAAAGGGTTCTAAGTTCGCGATCCGTGAGGGTGGTCTCACAGTGGGTGCGGGCGTCATCACCGAGATCATCGAGTAGCACTCAATCGTCTCAATTGTGTCCTAGTCGTATCATGCCGGGAGAAATTTTCCCGGCATGTTCATCCCTGGGCACCACGAGCGTATAGAGGAAACTATGGCAACCAAGAACAAGATACGTATTCGGTTAAAGGCTTACGATCACCGTGTTCTCGATCAATCTGCCCAGCGGATTGTCGAAACAGCAGAGCGCACCGGCGCGCGTGTGGTCGGCCCGGTGCCTTTACCCACCCGGCTAGAGCGATTCACGGTGATGCGCTCACCGTTTATCGACAAAGACTCACAGGAGCATTTCGAGATCCGCACGCATAAGCGGTTGATCGATGTGCTGGACCCGGATAGCAAGACAATCGACACGCTGATGCGGCTCAACCTGCCAGCGGGTGTCGATATCGAAATCAAGATCTAGACGAGACGTAAGCGGGCGTTGTTCCGCCGATGCGTTGTAGACAACAGACCGGGAAACGGGGAACCCCCCGGCGTATGAAAAATACGCAGAAGCCTGCTGGAGGTTGATTTATGAAGGGCATTATCGGTAAAAAGATCGGCATGACTCAACTGTTTGACGATGCCGGGAATGTAACCCCGGTGACGGTCATCCAGGCCGGGCCATGCTATGTAACACAGGTACGCACCCCCGACCGCGACGGGTATGTCGCCGTACAGATGGGGTACGAAGAGACCAACCCGAAGCGGTTGACACAGGGCCAACTGGGCCATCTGCGCCGCAATGACCTGCCGCCGCTTCGTTACTTGCGGGAATTCCGTATTCGCGGGGCAGAGATTGACGTAGAAGAAGGCCAGGAGATCAAGGTCGATGTGTTCGAAAAAGGTGATCGCATCGACGTGATCGGAAAAAGTAAAGGACGTGGCTTCGCCGGTACGATTAAACGTCATAACTTCCAGCGGCAACCGAAGACGCACGGTCAATCTGACCGGGAACGCGCACCGGGTGCCGTCGGCATGTGTGCCTTCCCTGGGCGCACGCTAAAAGGTAAGAAGATGGCGGGGCGCATGGGTAATGAGCGCGTGACGATCCAGAACCTTGAAATTGTTGAGGTGGATGTCGAGCGTAATCTGCTTGCGGTGAAGGGATCCGTCCCTGGCGCGAGAAACGGCCTGGTGCTTATTCGTCCGGCGCGCCGGTAGAGTCTGACGGAGAGACAATCATGCAAGCAACAGTGATGGATGTGAACGGCGAAACGGTCAAGACAATTGACCTGCCAGCCGATATTTTCGAAGTTGAAGTCAATGTCGGGTTGATGCATCAGGCGTATGTGCGCCAGATGGCAAATGCGCGTCAGGGCACAGTTAAAACCAAAACGCGGTCCGAGATCCGTATGACGGGTGCCAAGTGGTACCGCCAAAAAGGAACAGGCCGCGCCCGGCACGGTGCCCAGAGTGCGCCGATTTTCGTCGGCGGTGGCCTGGCACACGGGCCGCGCCCACGCAAGTACACCAAGAGTATGCCGCGCAAGATGCGCCAGAAGGCGATCCGCTGTGCATTAAGCGCGTTGATGCGCGATGAGCAACTGATCTTTGTCGATGCTTTGACGCTGGATGCACCCAAGACCAAGACCATGCGCGGTATCTTAGAGACACTCGCCGGGGAAGGGCAAAGCACGCTCGTCCTACTGGCGGAGGAAAACGAAAACGTCGAGCGGAGCGTCCGCAACTTGCCCAATGCTTATTATCTGCGGGCGAATTATTTGAACATCCGGGACTTACTGAAGTACGACAAGGTCATCGTCCCGCTGGACGCACTAGAGACGATCCAGAGCATCTGGGGATTGGAGAACTAATCATGGCAGAATTACACCTGTATGAAGTCATCCGTCGCCCGGTGATTACGGAGAAATCCAACATCCTGATCGACGATAACAACCAGTACGTGTTCGAAGTTGATCTGAAAGCGAACAAGATTCAGATCCGCGAGGCGGTCGAATTCATCTTCGACGTAGAGGTGAAGAAGGTCAACACCATGTTGATGCCGCCCAAGCGTGGCCAGCGGGGGCGCAAGTGGTACATGCGTACCCAACTATGGAAAAAAGCCATCGTCACCCTGCCGCCGGGCGAAACCATCGAACTATTTGACGTTTAGGGGTAGATCTGATGCCGGTTAAAGTATACAAGCCCACTTCGGCAGGCCGAAGAGACATGACGGGCCATTCTTTCGACGAGATCACCAAATCCAAGCCGGAGCGTTCTTTAACAGAACCGCTACGGCGCAAGGGTGGCCGCAACAACAAAGGGCGCATTTCGGTGCGCCATCGGGGTGGTGGTCATAAACGCCGCTACCGTATTATCGACTTCCGGCGCAATAAGTTCGATGCACAGGCCGAAGTGCTTGCGATTGAATATGATCCAAATCGTTCCGCCCGGATCGCGCTGGTGCAGTATGAAGACGGCGAAAAGCGGTATATCATCGCGCCGCTGGGGGTGAAGGTCGGCGATGTGATCGCCAATGGCGACATGGCGGCCCTTCGCCCTGGTCATGCGATGAAAATCAAGGATATTCCGGTCGGTACACAAATCCACAATGTGGAGATGATACCGGGTAAGGGCGGCCAAATCGCCCGCTCCGCCGGGACATCGGCACAATTGCTGGCGAAAGAAGGCCAGTATTCACAGGTGCGCCTGCCCAGTGGCGAAGTGCGCCTCATCCATGAAGAGTGCATGGCGACCCTGGGCCAGGTCGGCAATACCGAGCATGGCAACATCAAGCTGGGTAAAGCCGGGCGTGCCCGCTGGAAGGGCTGGCGGCCATCAACCCGGGGTAGCGCGATGGACCCCGACAGCCACCCGCATGGTGGTGGTGAGGGCCGTACCGGCGTCGGTATGGCGGCACCGAAAACCCCGTGGGGTAAACCCGCGCTGGGTAAGCGTACCCGCGCCAACCGCCGCACCGACCGATTCATCGTCCGTCGCCGGGGTAAGAGGAGATAGTCGAGTATGTCACGTTCACTCAAGAAGGGGCCTTATATATCCCCTAAGCTTCTGGCTAAAGTCGAGAAGCTGAACGAAACCAAGAAGAAGACGGTCATCCGTACCTGGAGCCGGGCCAGCACGATCTTCCCGCAGATGGTCGGCCACACCATCGCCGTCCACGATGGGCGGCGGCATGTGCCGATTTATATCACCGAAGATATGATCGGTCATAAGCTGGGCGAATTTGCGGCAACCCGGACGTATCGCGGGCATGACCTGGAAAAGAAGAAGGGTAAGCGGTAATGCGAGTGCGTTCGGAGAACAAACACGTCATGATCTCGCCGCAAAAGCTCCGCCTGGTGTGCGATGAAGTACGCGGGATGGATGCCATGCAAGCAAGAACTCTGCTGGAGTTCTTGCCGCAAAAAGGGGCCGAGATCATCCGCAAAACCCTGAATTCTGCCATCGCGAATGCAGAGAACAACTATGACATCAATCCGTTTGATCTGTACATCGCGGAAATTTATGCAAACGAGGGGCCGCGCCTGCGCCGGTTCAAAGCTGGGGCGCGTGGGCGGTATAAGCCCCGTGTCAAGCGTACCGCGCATCTAACGGTCATCCTGGAAGAGCGAGAAGAGGAAGAATAATGGGTCGTAAAGTACATCCAATCGGGTTTCGCCTGAAGATAAACCGAGACTGGGATGCCCGGTGGTACGCTGAAGGTGAGCGTTACGTCGAACTCTTGCAGGAAGACCGGGACATCCGTAATTATGTCGCTAAAGAGACTGAACGCGCCGGTGTTTCGCGCATTGAGATCGAACGGTACCCGAATCAGGTGCTGGTCAACGTTCACACTGCCCGCCCAGGCATCGTCATCGGTCGTAAAGGCGAGTCTGTCAAGAAGATGAAGGCCGACCTGGAATCGTTGACCGGCAAGAAGGTCAAGGTCGAGGTCGAAGAGGTTGAGAAACCAGATGCTGACGCGAAATTGGTGGCGGAAAATATCGCCGGCCAGTTAGAACGCCGCATCAGCCACAGCCGGGCCATTAAACGGGCCATCGGCCAGGCCATGCGCCAGGGTGCAGAAGGCATCCGCGTGAACGTCAGCGGGCGTCTGGGTGGGTCAGATATGGCGCGGCGGGAATGGCAGAGTGAAGGCCGCATCCCGCGTAATACCTTGCGGGCCAACATCGATTATGGCCTGGCCGAAGCCCTGACCACATTCGGTCGCATCGGCGTCAAGGTGTGGATCTATAAGGGCGAAGTCTTGCCGACCGAAGATGACGACAACAACAAGCGTTCTGGTGATCAAAAAGACGTTTACGTCAGTCCGTAATCACCAGATATGAGGAGCGAAACACTATGTTAATGCCGAAACGTGTTAAACATCGGAAGCAATTTCGCGGGCGGATGCGCGGTAAAGCGCATCGCGGTGCGGAAGTCCAGTTCGGGGATTATGGCCTGCAAGCCCTGGAACCGGTCTGGATCACCAGCCGCCAGATTGAGGCGGCCCGGCGAGCCATGGTTCGCTACATCAAGCGGCGTGGTAAGATCTGGATTCGGATCTTCCCGGATAAGCCCGTGACCCAACGTGCGGCGGAAACGCGCATGGGTAAGGGTAAAGGGTCGGTCGAATTCTGGGTGGCCGTCGTTAAGCCAGGGCGGATCCTATTCGAGATGAGTGGTGTTGAAGAACCGCTGGCGCGTGAAGCGTTGCGGTTGGCGGCGAATAAACTGCCGTGTCGCACCAAGTTCGTCAAGCGGATTGACCCGATTTCCGGCCTGGAGGTGAACTAAGATGGTCGGTATCAATGTTTACGACATCCGCGATATGTCTGACGAAGAAATCTTGGATGCTATCGAGGATAAGCGGGTTGAATTATTCAACTTGCGCTTCCAGAAGGAAGCCGGCCAGCTAGAGGATACCAACCTCTTGCGGTACGCCAAGCGCGACCTGGCCCGGCTGTTAACGGTACAGCGCGAGCGAGCACTCGCCGCGCAATTGATTGAAGAGGGTGACGACAATGGCGAATAATCGTCGGCGGCTACAAGGCCGCGTAATCAGCAACAAAATGGATAAGACGGTTGTCGTCGAGATCGAACAGCGGTCGATGCATCGCCTGTACAAAAAGGTGATTTCGTCTAGCAAGCGACTGATGGCCCACGACGAATCGGATGAGATTCCGCTAGGGGCGATTGTGCGCGTGGTCGAAAGCCGCCCGCTGAGTAAGCGCAAGCGGTGGGCCGTTGAGGAAGTGCTGGAAACACCAGACGTGGTGATGGGCAACATCATCTCCGACGCGGATGTGCAATCTGTGATCTCCGACGATCAACCGCCGGAAGAAACAGAGGAGGCGTAAAAATGATCCAGACGGAATCACGCCTTAAAGTCGCAGATAACAGCGGCGCACAAGAGATTCTGGTCATCCGGGTGACGGGTGGTTCTAAGAAGCGGTATGGCCGGGTAGGCGATATCGTGGTCGCGACGGTGAAATCTGCCAGCACACAGGGCAACTTGAAGAAGAGCGAAATCGTGCGGGCGGTCATCGTGCGGACGGCGAAAGAATATCGTCGGGCCGATGGCTCTTACATCCGCTTTGACGATAACGCCGCTGTAATCCTGGCGGATGACCTGACCAACCCACGCGGGACTCGCGTCTTCGGCCCGGTAGCGCGTGAACTGCGCGACAAGGGCTTTATGAAGATCGTTTCGTTAGCCCCGGAAACGCTGTAGGAGGATTGAACGATGCAGAAGATCAAGCAGGGCGATACGGTAGAAGTGATCGCCGGGCGTGACATCGGCTTCCGGGGAGAAGTAATCGAAGTCTTCCCGAAGGAAAGCCGGGTGATCGTCAGCGGGGTAAACACCCGCAAACGTCACCGTAAGGCCCGCCAGGTGGGCAACCAGCAGATCCCGGCGCAAATTGTCGATTTCGACGCGCCGTTCCACATCTCGAATGTGATGGTGGTTGACCCGACAACCGATGAACCGACCCGCGTCGGCTTTAAGTTTGACGACACTGGGCGCAAAGTTCGGTATGCCAAGAAGAGTGGTACGATTTTAGATTAGAAGGACCGGAGCGATACAAATGGCAATTCCAATTTTACAAACTCGCTACCGGGAAGAGGTGATGCCCGCGCTGGTAGAGGAATTCCAATACGAAAACCCGATGCAAGTGCCGACGATCAAGAAGATCGTCATCAACATCGGCATTGGTGAATCGCAGGAAAACCCGAAAGCGCTGGATAGTGCGGTAGAAGACATACGCATTATCGCCGGCCAGCAACCTGTTTTGACGCTGGCCCGTAAGAGCATCGCCGGTTTCAAGCTCCGCGAAGGCCGTCCGATTGGGGTTAAGGTTACGCTTCGTCACGAGCGCATGTGGTCGCTACTCGACCGATTAATGAACATCGCGCTCCCGCGTATCCGTGACTTCCGTGGGGTTCCCGCCAAGCTCGATGGGCGTGGAAATTATACGATTGGCCTGCGTGAACAGCTTGTCTTCCCGGAAATTGATTTCGACCAGGTTGACCAGGTGCGGGGCATGGAAATTACCATCGTCACCAGCGCAGAGACCGATGAAGAAGGCCGCCGCTTGCTGAAGTTGCTCGGTATGCCTTTCCAGGAAAACTAGGGAGACGCAAAAAATGGCAAAGAAAGCAATGATGCACCGTGAAGGCAACCGCAAATATGAAGTGCGGGTCCGTAACCGGTGCAAAAAATGTGGTCGTCCGCGTGGCTATATTCGTCGGTTTGGGCTATGCCGCATCTGCTTTAGAGAACTCGCGCTTAAGGGAGAAATCCCTGGCGTGGTGAAGTCTAGCTGGTAGGAGTGGGACGACCATGACAAGTGATCCGATTGCAGATATGCTTACGCGCATCCGCAACGCCCTGATGGCAGGGCTAAGAGAGACGACAATCCCATATTCGAAGATCAAGGCGGAAATTGCCCGTATCCTGGTCGAAGAAGGCTATGTGGAGTCTTACCATATCGGGGACGAAAGTCCATTCGCCCTGATCCACATCAAGCTTAAGTATTTTGGCGAACGCCGGACACGGCGACCGGTCATCACCAACTTGCAACGCATCAGCAAGCCGGGCCGCCGGGTGTATCGTGGCCGCAAGGAATTGCCGCGTGTGCTGAGTGGAACCGGAATCGCCATTTTGACGACGCCGAAAGGCATCATGACAGCACGGCAGGCCCGGCGCGAGCGCGTGGGCGGCGAAGTGCTGTGCTACATCTGGTAAAGGGAGAGATGGATTATGTCCCGTATTGGTAAATTACCCGTCAGTCTGCCAGATAAGGTTGAGGTCAAGATTGACGGCCAAAGCGTCACCGTGAAGGGGCCAAAAGGGGAGCTACAGATAGACGCTCACCCGGATGTGACGGTCGCGCTGGAAGACGGCACGGTTGTCGTCACCCGCCCCTCCGAGGAAAAACGAGTTCGTGCCCTACATGGGTTGACTCGGGCCTTGATCGCCAATATGGTGACCGGGGTTAGTGAAGGGTTCCGCCGTACTCTGGAAATTGAAGGGGTCGGTTATCAAGCGGAAATGCGTGGCAATGACCTGGTGCTGAAGCTCGGCTTCTCCCACGAGGTCATCGTCAACCCGCCGGATGACAACACCACCTTTGAAGTTCCCAAAGAAAGCCGGGGCCGCACCATTCATGTCGATGGAATCGACAAGCAGGTGGTGGGCCAGGTTGCGGCGAACATTCGTGGCTGGCGTCCGCCAGAGCCGTACAAGGGCAAAGGCGTGCGTTACAGTGATGAGACCATCATTCGTAAAGCGGGTAAAGCCGCCAAGTAAGAGGTTGTTTGCGTTATGGCAGATATTCGAGGCAAGTACAAGACCAACGCCCGCAAACGCCGCCATCAGCGGGTTCGGGGTCGCATTCGTGGCACAACCGAACGCCCGCGTTTGAGCGTGTACCGGAGCAACAGCAACATCTTTGTTCAAGTGATTGACGATGATGCCGGCACAACGCTGGCCTCTGCGTCCACCATCGACCGGGAGATTACCTCTCAGGTCGATGGCAAGAGCAAAGCCGAAGCGGCCCGCATTGTCGGGCGCATCGTTGCGGAACGCGCCCAGAACGTCGGGGTGAAGGCGGTCGTGTTTGATCGCGGTGGTTACAAGTATCATGGCCGGGTGGCGGCACTGGCAGACGGTGCCCGCGAAGCCGGGCTGGACTTTTAAGGAGGCAAGACGATGGCGAATGGGAGACGCCGGGATAACCGGCGCGACGATGATCGTGAAGAACTTGATGAGCGCGTCGTTGACATCCGCCGTGTGGCGAAGGTGATCAAGGGCGGTCGTCGCTTTGCCTTCCGCACAGTGGTGATCGTCGGTGACAACAAAGGCCGCGTCGGGATCGGCGTGGGCAAAGCACGCGGCGTGCCAGATAGCATCCGCAAGGCATCTGACCGGGCACGTAAAGACCTCCATCGGGTCGCGCTTTCTGGCTCGACCATCCCGTATGAGGTCGTCGCCCGGCACAGCGGTGCCCAGGTGATGCTGAAACCGGCGTCCCCCGGTACCGGGGTTATTGCTGGCGGTGGGGTTCGTGCCGTGATGGAAGCGGTCGGCGTAAGTGACATCCTGACCAAATCTCAGGGTAGCCCGAACCTGCTCAACGTCGCGATGGCGACTGTTAAAGCACTGGATATGCTCCAGAGTGCAGAGCAACTGGCCGCGATGCGTGGTAAGCCGGTGGAAGATCTATTGCCCTTCTGGGAACGTCGCCAGAACAAGAGTGATCTCTTGCTAGACGACGAACCGGATAGCACCGAGGAAGCCGCCAGCGAAGAAGAGGATGCCCCGGTAGCCGAAGAAGAGACCCCGGCGGATGATAACGCCGAGGAGACGTCGGAGGCGGATGATAATGAGTAGCGAACGGACAATTCGCGTCACGCTGGTCAAAAGCACCATTGGTTACACCCAGGATCAACGGCGGACTGCCCAGGCCCTGGGGTTAAACAAAGTCAATGCGAGCCGCGTGCATAAAGCGACGCCACAGATTCAAGGGATGGTTCGTAAGATCAGCCATCTGTTACGAGTCGAAGAAGTAGACGAATAAACGGTTGGCTTGCGGTTCTCCGTAAGCCAGCCCGGCATCGCCTCAGCCCCGCTGGAAGGCGACGGTTACCGACAGGCGAATAGATAGTGACAGCTACGAGATACGAGAAAGGAGAAGCGGCTTCCTCCACCCGCTAAAGTAGGTGGTTTCCGCCGCATAATTTCGATGAAATTGCACGATCTCAAACCCGCACCGGGTTCAAAGAAAAAGCGTACCCGTTCCGGTCGCGGTATCTCCGCTGGTCGCGGTAAGACCGCCGGGCGGGGTACCAAAGGGCAGGGTGCGCGTAGTGGTGGCGGCAAAGGACCTTACTTTGAAGGGGGCCAGCTCCCGCTGGTGCGCCGCTTGCCGTTCAAGCGTGGGTTTACCAATGTCTTCCGCATCAACTATCAAGAGGTCAATGTAGACTTCCTGGAAAAACGGTTCGAAGACGGAGACGAGGTAACGCCGGAAACACTGGCTGACGTTGGTTTGATCCGTGATGCGGATCTGCCGGTGGTCATCCTGGGGCGTGGTGACCTGAATAAGAAGCTGACGGTTCATGCACATCGCTTTACCAAAAGCGCGACCGAAAAGATCAACAAGGCGGGTGGAAGCACCAACACCCTGGCGATGAAGCTCACGGGCTTACAGGCCACCATCCGCAAACCGCGTAAAGAAGACATCGCCAAACTCATTGGTGATGCATAGCTCGCACGCAAGCCGGGTGACCCCACCCGGCTTATGTTGTAAAGTCAGAGGACGAATGACTTATGATTGAGGCTCTGAGAAATGCCTTTCGCCTGCCGGATGTTCGAAACAAGTTATTGATCACCGGGTTCATCCTGGTGGTCTATCAATTTGCCGCACATGTGCCGGTGGTTGGCGTAGATCGTAATTCGCTAGAGGCTCTGTTAGACCCGAATTCGGTCGGCGGTAGTCTGGTCGGCACACTCAACCTGCTTTCGGGTGGGGCGGTGGCGAACTTTAGTATTTTGGCGAATGGGGTGTATCCTTACATCACCGCGTCGATTATCTTCCAGCTTTTGATCCCGATCATCCCGCGCTTGCAACAGATCCAGCGGGAACCAGGCGGCCAGGAGAAAATCCAGCGGTATACCTATTACGTCACGATCCCGATGGCCGTTTTGCAAGCATTCGGGCAAATCCAAATCTTTAATGCGTTGCTGGTGACCAATGAAGTAACCGGCGCAGGCCAGCAAACAGCGGAAATCATCCCCGGTTTCGGGTCAGATTTTCTACTGACGATCAGTGTGTTGGCGACGATGACCGCCGGGACGATGTTTGCGGTGTGGCTGGGTGAACTGATTACCGAGCAAGGGATCGGTAACGGTATCTCGATCATCATTTTTGCCGGGATCGTGGCGGAAGCCCCGACGAACCTGGTGAACTTGCTGGCGAATTCACTCCGTCCGGCCTGGGATATTTTCCTGTTCGTCGGTATCGTGTTGATTAGTGTGTTGGTCATCGTGTATATACAAGAAGGGGTGCGGCGAATACCCGTCCAGTATGGGAAGCGTGTGCGGGGCCGCAAGCAATATGGCGGTACCAGCACCCACATCCCGCTGAGGGTAAACCCGGTCGGCATGATCCCGCTTATCTTTTCTCAGGCGGTGATTACCTTCCCGGCTGTGCTGGTCAGTTTCTTCCCGGAAGGCCCGGTGCGAACAGACATCACCGAGTCGTTCGGAAGCCAGCAGGGGTTATTTTACTGGATGACGTTCTTTGTCCTGACGGTGGCCTTTACCTTCTTCTACTCAGAAGTGATGATCGGCAACCAGAACCTGGCAGAATCGCTCCAGCGGCAGGGCGGGTTTATCCCCGGCATCCGGCCCGGCAAGCGAACGCAGGAGTACATCACACGGGTGACCCGGCGAATTACACTGGTTGGTGCGGTCTTCCTAGGGATCATCGCCATCGTTCCGGGGATCGTTGATCTAGTCAACGGCATCTTATTCCCAGGGGAAACGGTACAAAGTACGCTCAATGCGGCGACCGTCTTGACCGGCGCGGGCTTAATCATTGTGGTTGGTGTGGTCATCGACTTCATGCGTCAGCTCGAAGCGCAGTTGGTCATGCGGAACTACGAAGGGTTCATGCGCTAACTATCGCATCACCGGTAGCGTGGCCGGCAAGATAGGCCGCGCTACCTCGATAATGATTTTTTACAATACTGTTACGGAGACACAGAGACCATGAGTCTGTATTTGATCATCATGGGTGTGCAGGGCGCGGGCAAAGGGACTCAGGCTGGCATCATCGAAGCTGAGTACGGCATCCCGCAGGTCTCGACCGGGGATCTGTTCCGTGCGATGAAGACACGCGAAGACGAACTGGCCCAGCGCGTACAGGCCATCATGCGGTCTGGGGCATTGGTGCCGGATGATCTCACCAATGAGATCTTACAAGATCGGCTGGAACAGCCGGACGCCGCCCAGGGCGCAATCCTGGATGGGTACCCGCGCAATCTGGATCAAGCCGCCTTCCTGGAAGATTATCTGCAAGGGCGCGGGCAGAAGTTGGCCGGTGTGCTGTTGCTCGACCTGGACTTTTATACCGCCTTCAAGCGTGTGATCGGGCGTGTGAAGTCGCCGTCAAGTGGCGAGACGTACAATATCTTCTATCACGACAACGTAGACTGGACATTGATCGAAGACCCGGAAGAACGGTTTCCACCTGCTATCAAGGCGACCGATCAAACCGCCGGGGAAACCCTGGAACGCCGGCCCGATGACCATGCATTTAGTGTTATCAAGCGGATTGACACGTTCGAGCAGACGACCAAACCGCTGATTAAGCACTATGAAGACCGGGGTTTGTTGATGCGCATCGACGCGATTCAATCGGTCGAGGCAGTCAGCGCAGAGATAAAGGCCGCCATCCAACAGGTACAAGCTGAGTCATGACGTTCAGCCTCAAAACGCCTTCAGAACTTGCGATCATGCGGGAAGCCGGGCGCGTGGTCGCGCTGGCCCACAACGCCATGCGCGACGCGATCAAGCCGGGTATAAGTACCTGGGAATTGGATCAGATCGCGGCGGCTATCCTGCGTGAACATGACGCGAAGCCGGCGTTCCTGGGGCATACCAAGCCGAATTCGCCGCCATACCCGGCGACGATTACCGCCAGCATCAACGAAGAACTGGTACACGGCATCCCGAAGAAAGATCGCATCCTGCAAGAGGGGGACATCATCAGCCTGGATGTGGGGTGTTTTTACCAGGGATTTGTGGGGGATGCGGCGCGTACGTGGTGTGTGGGGCAGGTCTCCGCACGGGCCAAGAAATTGGTTGACATAGGCTATGAAACGTTGATGGCCGCCATTGAGGCCGCACGCCCTGGGAAGTACGTCAGTGATGTTGCCAGGGCCACCCAGGCTTACGCCAAAAAGCACGGGTATTCCGTCGCGCTGGAATACACCGGGCACGGCGTGGGGCGTGAGATGTGGGAACAACCCGCCGTGCCGAATTGGTGGCCGCGCAAGCTGGATCGCCGCTGGCAATCTGAAGATAGGTTGCTTGAGCCAGGGATGACGATTGCGATTGAGCCGATGATCATCGCCGGGCGGCCCAAGCTGAAGGAATTAGACGACAAGTGGACGGTGGTAACAAAGGATCGGTCGCTGTGTGTGCATTGGGAGCATTCGATTGCCATTACAGATAGCGAGCCGCTTATCCTGACGCTACCATAGACAAAAAACCACTTGTTATGATAAGATAATCGTTCTGTGTAAGATCGTTCGGGGGTCACCAACGTGAAAGTTTCAGCATCAATTAAACGCCGTTGCCCGAAGTGCCGTGTAATTAAGCGCAAGGGGCGCGTCATGATTATATGCTCGAACCCCAAGCACAAACAGCGGCAGGGTTAAAGGTAACAGGAGTAAGTTTGTATGGCACGTATCGAAGGCGTCGATCTGCCGCGTAATAAGCGGATCGTAGTCGCCCTGACGTATATCTATGGAATTGGTCGCTCCACGAGCGAGCAAATTCTGGAAGAGACCGGGGTCAACCCGGATACACGAGTGCAGGACCTGACGGATGATGACCTGCAAAAGCTCCGCGATGTGGTCAATCCCATCCCGACAGAAGGTGACCTGCGGCGTCAGGTCAATATGAACATTAAACGCCTGTCAGAAATCGGATCGTACCGGGGGATGCGCCACCGGCGTAAATTGCCGGTGCGCGGCCAACGCACCAAGACCAATGCCCGTACCAAACGCGGGCCGAAGAAGACCGTGCCGGGGCGTGGCCGTCGGCAAGGTGTCAAGAAGTAAGCGTGTCCCGGTTTAAGACAACAGGCACAAGCACAA
This sequence comes from Anaerolineae bacterium, assembly GCA_034437535.1. Lineage (GTDB taxonomy): Bacteria > Chloroflexota > Anaerolineae > Aggregatilineales > Phototrophicaceae > J038. The sequence continues at coordinate 22,044 of DAOTTZ010000041.1, forward strand.
ACGCGCCCTGCATCGCCAGGGCGCATGTTGACGTACTGAGGGAGTGAAAACCAGCATGGCAAAAGCGAGAAAAGGCGGGCGTCGCTCCGCCAAGAAGATCTTAAAGAATATCCCGTATGGGCAGGCACACATCTACGCCACGTTCAACAACACCATCATCAGCATGACCGATCAATCCGGTAATGTGATCGCCTGGGCCAGCGCGGGGACGTCGGGCTTTAAGGGTAGCCGCAAGAGCACGCCTTATGCCGCCCGGATGGCCGCGCAGAGCGCGTCGGAGACGTCGCAGACGCACGGCATGAAAGAGGTAGACGTGTTCGTGAAGGGGCCAGGGCCGGGCCGCGAAGCCGCGATCCGTGCTATCCAGGCCAGTGGGTTAAAGGTGCGGTCGATCACCGATATGACGCCCATCCCGCATAACGGCGTGCGCCCGCCGAAGAAACGTCGCGTTTAACTTTTCCGTCCGCACGAGAGCAATTAAGGAGAGTCACAAGTGGTCACAAATCAGATGGTTTTACCGCATAAGGTTGAAAGTGACGCCGTTACCCGTAATTACGGGCGGTTTGTCATCAGCCCGCTGGAAAGCGGTTACGGCCTGACGCTGGGGAATGCTCTGCGGCGGATTCTGCTGTCTTCATTGCCAGGGGCGGCGGTGACGAGTATCCGTGTTTCCGACGTCCATCATGAATTTTCCGCCATCCCGAACGTGCGCGAAGATATGACGCAGTTGATCTTGCAGGTTAAGCAATTGCGGCTGAAGTTGCACGAAGGGGCCGAGCAGGTGCGCCTGCGGTTAGAGCATCGCGGCGAAGGTACCGTCACAGCGGCGGATATTAGTTACCCGCCGGAAGTCGAAATTATCAACACCGATCTGTATTTATTCACCGTCGATTCGCCGGATGCCCATCTTGAGATGGAATTCAGCGTGCAGATGGGGCGCGGCTATAGCCCGGCGGAAGAACGGGGCCGCTTGCCGATTGGTGAATTGCCGATTGACGCGATCTTCAGCCCGATCCGGCGTGTGAACTTCGAAGTGGAGCGGGCGCGGGTCGGCCAGCGTACCAATTACGATAAGCTGATCCTCGAAATCTGGACGGATGGCACCGTCAGCCCGCAAGAGGCCCTGAGCCAGGCGGCACAGATCGCCATCCGCCATCTGAGCGTCATCAGCGGGTTGGAACCCGATGCCTTGCCACAGGGTTGGGTGCCATCACCGGACGAAATCGAGCCGGATGAAAAAGACCAGCCCAACAAGATCTACTATAACAAGATGATCGAAGAACTCGACCTGAGTGTGCGCGTGTTCAATTCGCTCAAGCGCACCGGCATCACCACCATTGGCGATGTTCTCGACATGCTTGATCGTGGGCCGGACGCTATGCTGGCGATCCGTAACTTCGGTGAAAAATCGTTAGATGAATTGGTGGATAAACTGCGCGAGAAGGGCTTCTTACAAAACGAGGAAGACGAAGCCTAGCATCTGCGTTTGTATAGAACTTGAGATACCACCGGGCGCAGATAACCTGCGCCCTGACTATGATTGGAGGAGACCATCATGCGCCATCGCGTAAAAGGAAAGAAGCTGGGCCGGGATAGCGGTCATCGTAAGGCCCTGCGGAAGAATCTCTCAATTGCATTGCTGGATAAAGAACGCATCCAGACGACGGAAGCCAAAGCGAAGTTTGTGCGCGGCCACGTCGAACGGCTGATTACCATCGCCAAGCGCGGCCTGCAAAAAGCCGAGGCGACTGGGGAAGATGGCCCGGCCATCCACGCCCGCCGCATCTTATCCAGCCGGTTGCACAACGACCGCACCATCGTCAAGAAGGTGTTTGATGAAATTGCACCACGTTATGAAGACCGGGACGGCGGCTACACGCGCATCTATAAGTTAGGCCCGCGCAAAGGGGATAACGCCCCGATGGTTCTGTTGGAACTGGTCGGCAACCCGATGGATGACGACGACGAAATTTAGCGATGGCGCGTTATCGGGCGACTGTGGCCTATGACGGCGCGAATTACCAGGGCTTCCAACGTCAACCGGTTGGCATCCCGACGGTGCAGGCGTGTGTCGAAGCCGCCATCGAACGTGTGACACGCCAGGCCGTGACGATCATCGGGGCTGGCCGGACTGATAGCGGTGTTCATGCAAGCGGGCAGGTGATCGCTTTCGATGTCTCGTGGTCGCATCCGCCAGATGCGCTATTGCGGGCCTTGAACAAAGCCCTGCCGGAGGACATCGCCTTGCAAGAGGTGCAGGTCGCCCCGGCAGATTTTCATCCGCGTTATTCTGCTACCGGGCGCACGTATCGCTACACCGTGATCGCCTCTGCCATCCGGCAACCGCTTTTGCGCCGGGTGGCATGGCGTGTGCCGCAAAGCCTGGATCATATGGCCCTGGCGGCGGCGGCGGCGTTGCTGGTCGGTGAGCATGATTTCGCCGCTTTTGGGCATGCCCCGCATGGCACCAACACCATGCGCCGGGTTGATTATTCCGCCTGGACGCACAGCGAACAGCCTTATGGCTGGCAACATCAGTATGAAGTCTGTGCGACCGCGTTTCTGCACCATATGGTGCGACGAATGGTCGGCCTGATGGTGGATGTGGGACGAGGACGACGGACACTGGCCGAATTTGAGGCCGTGTTTCGTGCGGCAGATATAGCCGGGGTGCGGGCGATGGCCCCACCACACGGATTAGTCCTTGAAAAAGTCCACTATCCCGACGACCATAGACCGTAATGTACGAGTGGTCTTGCAAAATCGTCGAGCGATCTGCCACGACGGACAAATCGAGACCGTAATCAATTGAAGGCGGAGCTAACGCCCGCTGGAGGAGATACTATGAGACAGAAGACATTGGCAACGACACCTGCCGACATCGAACGGCGGTGGTGGGTTGTGGACGCGGAAGGGCAGACGCTAGGCCGTCTTGCGTCGCGCATCGCCCCCCTGCTTCGCGGCAAACATAAGCCCATCTACACTCCAAACCTGGATACGGGCGACTTTGTGATCGTCATTAACTGTGACAAGATCGCGGTAACAGGGAACCGGCTGGACGATAAGATCTACTATCGCCATTCGCACTACATCGGCGGCCTGCGGTCTTTGACCTTACGCCAGATGATGGACAAGCACTCTGATCGAGTCATCAAGCAAGCCGTTCGTGGGATGCTCCCCAAGAACGCGCTGGGCCGTCACATGCTCCGCAAGCTGAAGACTTACACCGGCTCGGAGCATCCCCACGCCGCACAGAAACCCGAAGTGTTGGAGTTTTAGGAGAGCGCGATGTCTGCACAATACTACGAAGGAATTGGCCGCCGCAAGCGTGCCACTGCCCGTGTCCGCCTTTTCCCTGGGGGCACCGGGAACGTGATCGTCAACGATAAAGAAGCTGAGGATTATCTATCGCGTGCGGGGGATGTCCGTATTTTCCTGGAACCGCTGACCAGTATCGGCCAGGAAAACAGCTACGACATTACCGTTCATGTCAATGGCGGCGGGATTTCCGGCCAGCGTGACGCCATCCAATTAGGGATTGCCCGCGCCTTACTCAAGATTGACCCGGATCTGCGTCCGCGTCTGCGTGATGGCGGCTTCCTGACACGCGACAGCCGTGTGAAGGAGCGCAAAAAGCCCGGTCTCAAGCGGGCACGCAAGGCCCCGACCTATACCAAGCGTTAGTTCGGTCTATGTAAGAGTATGGGGGTAAAATCCCATGCTTTTGCTTTTCAAATCGCTTGTCTCAGACAGGTCAATAGCAAGGCAAGGTGCTTGTCGTCTTGCCTTGCTATTAATCAAACGTGTTGTCGTTGAGTGCGGCATAATTGAGAAAATACGCGATGTCTTCGTTGCTCGTCCAGGGGTGGCAGTCGGGTAGAATCGTATGCTGATCGAAATATGCACCGAACAACAGCACATTTTCCAGGCCGGTGCCGGTGAGGTCGGCCCCGCGCAGGTTGGCATCGCGCAAATCAGAGCCGGTCAAAACGGCCCGCGCTAACCGGGCATCCTGCAAGTCGGCATTGCGCAGGTTGGCATCGCCGATTGACGCCCCGGTGAAGTTCACGCCGATCAGATCCGCACTTTCAAAGTCAACCTTGAACAGATTCGCCCGTTGTAAATCAGCCCCACTTAGATCAACGCCGCGTAAATCCGCCATAAACAGGTTGACATCGTGCAGGCGTGCGCCACGCAGATCGGCTTGTTGCAGGGTACCGTCATATAGCCAGCGCGTCTGCCGTAAATCGGCCAGGGCATTCTGGATGGTGGCGTGATCCTGACTGCGAAGTTGGTCGATGATGTTTCGCTTGCGGTCTCCCTGGCCGATCTGCCTGTGTAAGATTTCGCTGGCCGCCTTAACCGTCGGGACGATGAAGATCGTGTTGTCGATGTCGTAGAGTTTTTGTGCCAGCCGGAACATATACCGCACGAAGTTTTGCTCTGTGATGATGATAACCACGCCGATATTGGGCGGTGAGGCTAACAGGCTGGCTTCGATGGTGCTGAACGGTGCGCGTCCGGGGAGGGTGGTGCCTAGCATGTGCGCGACAATGTTGACGTGATGGGGCATCCGGGCGATTTGCTTTTGCCCGCTGGCGACGATGCGATAAAAGTCATCCCACGTCCAACCGCTTTCGAATTTACACCACAATAATCGTTGGGTGTCGTCGGCCCAATGTGCCGAAATCGCCATATGTAGTCTCCTATATGGCCTGCAACTTGCATTACACTATAACAAAAAAATGATGACGAAGGACCACAAATAACATGAGTATCACAATAGTCGGGCTTGGCCCCGGTGAAGTCGATGATCTTTCGCGGCGGGCCTGGCGCACGCTTAAGACCGCGCCGACCGTCTACTTGCGGACAGAACGGCACCATTGCGTTAAATGCCTACCACGCACCCACACCACCTATCATAGCTTCGATCACCTCTATGAGCGATACACAGCGTTTGAGGACGTCTACAGCACGATTGTAGCGACATTGCTGACGGCGGCCCAGAATGAAGATGTGGTTTATGCGGTGCCGGGTGATCCTTTAGTCGGTGAATCCACCACGACGCGCCTGCTGGCCGCCGCTGATGAAGCCGGGGTGCCAGTGCAGATTGTCAACGGCATCAGCTTTGTAGAGCCGATGCTGGCCGCCGTCGGTGTGGATGCGCTGGACGGCCTGCAAGTCTTTGACGGGTTGGCAATTGCCACTATGCATCATCCGCCGATCAACCCGGATTATCCCGCATTGGTCGGTCAGGTCTATAACCAGATGGTTGCATCGAACATCAAGCTGACGTTGATGAACCAGTATCCGGACGAGTTTGAAGTTGTGCTGATCCACCAGGCCGGGGCCGATGACGCCCAGGTAGAGCGGGTGCCGCTCTACGCTATCGACCGGAGCGACCACATCGCCCATATGACATCGCTCTATGTGCCAGCCCTGGCCGGCATGACCAGCTTCGAGCAGTTCCAGCAGATCATCGCGCATCTGCGTGCGCCGGAGGGATGCCCCTGGGATCGCAAACAAACCCATGAGTCGCTACGGCAATATCTGCTGGAAGAAGCCTACGAGGTGTTAGAAGCCATCGACGCGGGTGATACAGACGAACTTTACAAAGAATTGGGCGATCTGATGTTACAGATCGTCCTGCATACACAGATCGCCATCGACAACGGCGAATTCCACATGACCGATGTCTTGCGTCATATCAACGAGAAGATGGTACGGCGGCATCCGCACGTCTTCGCCACGACCGATGTCGCTGATGCTGAAGAGGTCGTCACCAACTGGGAGGCGATTAAAGCCCAGGAAAAGGCCGAGCAGGGCGAAGCCGAACCGGAAGCTCTGCTAGCGAGCGTGCCACAGGCTTTGCCGGCCCTGCTATTGGCCCTCAAGTATCAGGATCGTGCGGCACGAGTCGGGTTCGATTGGGAGCAGATCGCAGATGTCCGCGCAAAGATCAACGAGGAACTGGACGAAGTGTTAGCGGCGCAGACCGATGAAGACCGCGCCGCCGAAATGGGAGATGTTTTGTTCGTGATCGTCAACTGGGCACGCTGGCTCAAGATCGACCCGGAGAATGCCCTTCGTTTGACGAATGCAAAGTTCCGCCGCCGCTTTGACTACGTGGAACGCCGCACCCGCGAACAGGGCAAACCAATGACTGATTTCGCCTTGTCAGAATTAGATGCCTTGTGGGAGGAAGCCAAAGCCCAGGGTCTTTGATTCTGCCGGTTATCGTAATCGATGATTTATCGCTATAATCCCCGTCAGGAGGTGTGATATGAAACATTTAACCGTTCGAGAGATGGTGTTGTACAAGCATGGGGTCGGCTTTTTTATGCGCCGGGGCCAGACGGAAGAAGGCACGGTGACCTTGACCTTCCGTGATAGCGAGATCAACGATGTGTTGAAGAGCCTGGCTGTGTTTGATCAAGCCGGGGGGCAGGTGCTTGGGGTATATTATCAAACCCCGATGGATCGTAACCGCCGCTTAAGTAATGGGTCGATCACCCTGGGCGAAGATCAAGCTCTGGGGGATCTGATTAATCAGTTGGTGGGCCGTCAAGCGACCGCTATGTTCGAACTGGAACCGGAAACGGTGCAGTCTGTAACTGGACGTGTAATCGGCATGGATTCCTCAGACGATGACCCGACTCATCGCTTTGCGACCATCGTCAGTGAGGACGACGCGGTACACAGTATCCCGCTGGCGTCTCTACGCTGGATCAAGCCGCTGGATGAGCAAGCCCGGCATGATCTGCATTACTTTCTGGATACCGAGCAGGGCGACGACAGTCTGTGTATCGTCAACGTGCGCCTGAGCGATGGTCAGCATGATCTGATCGTGTATTATGTCGCGCCAGCCCCCACCTGGCGCGTGTCCTATCGTTTCGTGGCGGAGGCGGCCCAGGACGATGACGCCAGTGGTGGTCAGGCCCTTCTGCAAGGGTGGGGCCTGTTCGACAACTTGCTGGACGAAGATCTGAACGATGTGAAGGTTACATTGGTCGCTGGTCAGCCGATCTCGTTTATCTATGATCTGTACGAGTCCCACATCCCGGAGCGACCCACGATCCAGGATGAGTCGCGGGTGGTGTCATCCCCGCCAGAATTCAAGGCAGAGTACGCGACTTATACCGCTTCTGGTGTGACAGATGAAGGGGATAGCTACATACCGGCCAAACGTGCCGGGAAACCGCGATGGGGCATTGCGCGGATTTCTGATGGTAAGCAGTCCATCATCGCTGAGCGGATGCAGACAGCGGCCCCGGCCCAGGCGGAGACTCGCGAAGCGGGCGCGTTCTTCCAGTATGATGTGACGACGCCGGTGTCGGTCAAGCGCGGGGCGTCGGCCATGGTTCCGATCCTCAACGAGATGGTGAAGTACGAGAGTGAATTGCTCTACAACCGTGATAAGTTGCCAGATCATCCTGTCGCGTCCTTCCGGTTTGAGAACACCACCGGCCTGACGCTGGAACGCGGCCCGGTCACGGTGGTGGAAGACAGCGATTATCGTGGTGAGGCGGTGGTGTCATTTACCAAGGCTGGCCGGCAGGTGATCCTGCCTTATGCGGTCGAATTGGGCATTCGCGTGGTGGAAGATCAAGCCACGTTCACCACCACCACCGGCCTGAAGATCAAGGATGCATATGCCGTATTCGAAGAGTATCGCATCCAGCAGACTGTTTATGCCATCGACAATCAGACAGCAGAGCCGCGCACCGTCACGGTCGAAGCACCGATCACGCCGTATCAAGAGTTGTTCGACACGCCGGAACCAGTGGCGGAGACCACGACCGAGCGTCGGTGGCGGGTGAACATCCCGGCGCGGAGCAAGCAGACCTTCATCCGTAAGGAGCGTCGGCTTTCTCACCGGCGCACCAACCTGGAAGATCTCACCTTTGACGGGCTGGATCAATATCTGGAAAAACGCTGGTTGGATAAACCCACCGTGGATTCACTCAAAGAGTTATTGACAGCCTACGACGCGGTTCAGCAGGCCGAAGATCGTAAAGCGGCCATCCAAAAGGAACGTGAGCACATTTATTCTCAGCAGGAGCAGTTGCGGCAGAATATGTCCGCACTCAACCCGCAGGGCGATGAGGCCGCCTTCCGCAAGCGCATTGTCGATAAGCTGGAAGCGACCCAGGATGCGCTGGAAGCCCTGGAAGCCGAACGACAGACGCTCGATGAGCAAAGCGTGACGCTAGAGGCGCAGATGCGGGCGATCCTGGCCGGGTTTGACGACCCGCCCGAAGCTGAATGATAGCTAGAAGAATCAAAAAACCCGTCGCAAGTGCGGCGGGTTGTTGTCGGGGCGCCCGGATTTGAACCGGGGACCTCACCGACCCGAACGGTGCGCGCTACCGGGCTGCGCCACGCCCCGAAAGTCATACGCAGTTTACTGGACGATCAATGGATTGGCAAGAGGCAATGTCTGAACATCCTGTGACATTTTCTGACCGGGTGCGCCGCTGGACACAGGGCGGAATGACCCGGTTGGGCGAAGGCTTACACCGTGCTGGTATCCACCCTGATGCGATCACCGTGTTGGGCCTGGTTGTGGTCGGGGTGGCGGCGGTACTCATTGGCGCGGGGGAATTGACCTGGGGTGGGGTGGTGTTATTGCTCGGCCTGCCGCTGGATGCCGTCGATGGGGCGGTGGCCCGTGCTATGAAGCGGCAAGATCGCTTCGGTGAGATGCTCGATTCTTCGTTAGATCGATATGCTGACGGTTTAATTTTCGGCTCTTTGAGTTATTATTTTGCTGTTCAGGATGCGTTCACACTGATGATACTGGCCCTGGCGGCATTGCTGGGCAGTTTCATGGTCAGTTACACACGGGCACGCGGGGAAGGGGTGGCCGTTATCGTCAAGATCGGTCTGTTTTCTCGCCTGGAGCGGGTGGTCGTGATCCTGTTGATATTGCTCTTCCCGGCGGCCTTCGGCCTGCCCATCCTGGAAATCGGCGTAGTGATCCTGGCCGTTGGCACCAATGTCACCGGGTTACAACGCCTGTGGTACGTATACCGCGCACTCAATCAAGATCAAGGAGCGAAGTAGGTTATGGAGTTTCAAAGTCAATTTATACAGATAGGTGATTTGACGATCCGGTATTATGGCCTGATTATCGTGCTGGCCCTGATCGCCGGTACGTTCGTCGCGCTTAACCTGGCGAAGCGTACCGGGCGTGACCCCGAACACGTCTACGGCGCGTTGACCTGGGCCATCATCCCCGGCATCATCTTTGCCCGTCTGTGGTTCGTTGTCTTCCCGCCGGTTACCAGCGTCAATACGATTGAATTAGAAGAATTCACGTATAACGTGCCGGTCGCCGCGCTGGTGACAGAAGCCGGTGAAATCGCGCCGGAATTCGACCTGGGCCTGGAATTTGCCAACATCGAAGATGGATCGGCATTGGCCGATGCCGGGGTCGAGGCGGATGACAACATTCTGTCAATCACACCACCTGGTGCAGAAAATCCGGTGGGCGTCGTCGATGAAACCAGCTTATTAGCCGCCCTGGCCGAGTTAGACTCCGATGCAGAGATTACGTTGACGGTCGAACGGGGCGTGCCTAAAGACCGCAACTGGTACCTGAGTAACTTCTTTGACCTGGACGGTGGCGCGATAGCCATCTGGAGCGGTGGCTTGAGCATCTTCGGTGCGTTGTTGGGGGGTGGCCTGGGGGCTTATATCTACCTGCGGAAGAACAACCTGCCCATCCCGGCCTGGTTAGATATTGCGGCGGTTGCGCTACCATTGGGGCAATTCATCGGGCGGTGGGCTAATTATGTCAATCAAGAATTATTCGGGGATCTGGTTGATTCAACTTTCATCTTTGCGTTACGTATTCCAGAAGAAATCGGCCTGCAAGCATTACGTGCCGCCAACGATCTAGCACCGGGGGCTTCGCTGAGTGAAGCCGGCGTCAGCACGTTGAACAACACGGTCGTCAGCGGTGGAGAATTCTTCCTCACCTTCCATCCGTTATTTTTATATGAGGGCTTGTGGAGCCTGGCGGCGTTCTTTGTCCTGTTGTGGTTATATAACACCCGACGTGATTTCTTCCGTCCGGGGGATTTCTTGCTGATTTATATCGCGCAATATTCGTTCATCCGGTTCATGCTGGAATTCTTGCGGCTGGAAGTGACGTTGGTCAACGGGGTGAATGTCTCTCAAGTGGTGACGGGGATCGCGTTTGTGGTGGCGGTTGCCTTGTTGTTGGTGCGTTTGAGCGGGCGACGAAGTGACGAGCGAACGTATGACGAGATCGCGCCCCCGGTCTGGCCGGAGGAAGACGAGGCTAAAGCCGGTGGGGATAAACCGCGCAAGCGTCAACGCGATACCGCCGAACAAACCTCATAGTTAATAAGTCCTAAAAGCCTGGATCACCGCTGATCTGGGCTTTTTCTTCGCAAAATTCTCATCTCTGCCCTCTATAATGCGGATACATAAAGAGTGAGAGACATCCTCGATGATCGAATGCATTGATTTAACGAAAGACTTCGGTGATTTCCGGGCGGTAGATCGCGTCAATCTCTACGTAGAAGCAGGGGAAGTCTTGGCGTTGCTAGGGCCGAACGGTGCCGGCAAGACGACCAGTGTGCGGATGATGACCTCGATCTTACAACCCTCGTCCGGGACGGTGCGCCTGGCTGGTTACGATGTGTTAAAGCATCCGGCTAAAGTCCGGGCAAAGGTCGGCGTGTTGACCGAACAGCACGGTTTGTACGAACGGATGAAAGGGTTAGAATACCTCGGTTTCTTCGGGCGGGTGTATCATCTGCCGAAGGATCTGCTGGAAAAACGCGCCCGTGACCTCATGGAACGGTTCGACCTGGGCTTTGCGCTGGATCGCCGGCTCGGTGAATACTCCAAAGGGATGAAGCAAAAGTTAGCGTTGGTGCGGGCCATGCTCCATGATCCGCCGGTATTGCTCCTCGATGAGCCGACCTCCGCGATGGACCCGCACAGTGCCAAGCTGGTGCGCGATGCCATTGTTGAGCTTCAGCGTGGGGAACGCACCTTCTTGATTACCACGCACAACCTTAACGAGGCGCAGACGCTGGCCGACCGCATCGCGATCATCCGGCAGGGTAAGATCATTGCCAATGGCACCTTTGACGACCTGGCGGAACAATTCGTCGGCCAGCCGGTGATGGAATTGCGGGTAAATGGCGAACTCAATGGGCTGGCGCAAGACCTGGGCCAGATGGTGCAAGTGGAGGCCAGCGGCGCAGATTGGATCCGTTATCGCACCAGCGAACCACACCAGGATAATCCCCGTTTGCTCAAATGGACGGTTGAAAACGGCGTCGATGTCGTCACGTTGTCGCAAGTTACACAGACGCTAGAAGATATTTACCTGGAAGTCGTAAAAGAAGACGAAGCGGATGGAGGGCGGATCGATGACGACACGCGCTGAACCTACATATGATGATCAACCGACCGAGCGCGAGCTACCCTCCGAGGGCTGGTGGACGTTAACCCGGCGCACACTCGGCAACGCGCTGATTATCACCCGGCGTGAAGTGCGTGATAGCCTGCGCGATTGGCGTATCATCGCGCCGATCATCGTTTTAACATTTATGTTTCCGTTTCTGGCGCAGTTTGTCGCTGGCCGCTTCCAGAACTTTCTGGAAGGGTTTGGCGCGGAACTGATCGGTGCGCGGACGATCCCGTTTCTGCTGATGGTGGTCGGGTTCTTCCCGATTTCGATTTCGCTGGTCATCGCGCTGGAGACGTTCGTCGGTGAAAAAGAACGTCGCAGTCTGGAGCCACTCCTCAGCACGCCGTTGACCAATACCGAGCTTTACATCGGCAAGACGCTGGCCGCCATGATCCCGCCGTTGTTATCCAGCTTTGGCGGTATGGCCGTTTACCTGGGCAGTGTATTGTTCAGCGATCTTGCATGGCGGCCACCACCCATGCTGATTATCCAGATCATCTTGTTGACGACGGTGCAGGCACTGGTAATGGTCACCGGGGCGGTGGTCGTCAGTAGCCAGACCAACAGCACACGGGCGGCCAACCTGTTGGCGAGCTTTATCATTATCCCGATGGCACTGCTCATCCAGGCGGAAAGCGCGATTATCTTCCTGGCACCGGATGCCGAATCGCAATACGGGATCAGCGCGTTATGGGCGATTGTCGCCGGGATGTTCGTCACCGCGGTGATGTTTCTGCGGGTGGGCAACAGCATCTTCAACCGGGAGGAATTGCTCTCAAGCACGATTGACCGGCTGAACCTGCGTGGCACCTTCGGCAAGATCTGGCGATACATCATCGCCGTTGATGACGACGGCACACCAGCCCGTAACTTGTTCGACTGGTACCGGCGCGGGGTGCCGTATGCATTGGGCCGCATCCGGTCGTCGATCTATGTGACCATCGGTGTTTTGAGCTTCGCCTTTCTGGTTGGCTTTGTCTTCTCTCAGTTCGAACAATGGCAGATTCCCCTGCCACCCCAGGC
>DAOTTZ010000042.1:0-22221 GCA_034437535.1 Anaerolineae bacterium
CGAGATCCTCGGTGCCATGCGCGATCAGTTCCCGGCTCTGCCCGAACTGCCCGCCGAAGATCTGGCCGAACTCCGCACACTACAAGAAATCGTCGATTACATCGGCGACAACGCCAACGCCGGGAATACCGGCACCAGCAACACACCCGCCGCTGGCACCAGTCCCAACGGACACGGCCAAAGCGCGGTAAAAAAAGCAGTCGCGCCGGGGGCGAACGGTAACACGGCCCCGGCGCTCCCCACACTACAGCACGACATCCCGCGTGTCCCGGCGCAGATCCGTTATGAATCCGCCCCGGATAAGCTGGAAACCGCGCTCCCGACCGGGTATACTGCGCTGGTCACCGATGACGGCACCGCGTTAACAGCCCAGGTGGCGGAAAAACTGACCGCGCTCGGCTGGCCGGTCGCCGTCCTCAGTTGGCCCATTCTTGGATCCGGGGTCGCGCTCCCGGCAGGGGTCACACGCTACACACTATCCGCGATGGATGAATCCGCCCTGGTCGCCACACTCGGCCAGATCGGGACGGTGGGTGCTTTCATCCACCTCAACCCGGCGGCCAACGATCCATTCATCGAGCGCGACACCGCCTTGCTCAAGCAGGTCTTCCTGCTGGCAAAGCACCTGCAACCGAGCCTCACCGCGTCTGGCGCGGCAGGCTTCGGCGCGTTCATGACCGTCGCCCGCCTGGATGGAGCCTTCGGTACCACCGGGGACGCCTTCAGCGCGGTGAGTGGCGGCTTATTCGGCCTGACCAAATCTGTTAACCTGGAATGGCCCCAGGTGTTCTGCCGGGCGATTGACATCGCCCCCGGCCAGGCCACCGCCGCACAACATATCATCGACGAGTTGCACGACCCCAACCGATCATTGGTAGAGGTCGCCTACAACCCGGAAGGGCGTTTTACACTCGTCGCACAACAAGCATAAGAGGGAAGCAAGCAACATGAGCAACATCCAACCGTCTTCCGTCTTCGTCGTGAGCGGTGGTGCCAAAGGCATCACCGCTCGTTGCGTGGAACGGATCGCACAAATTTATCATTGTGGGTTTATTCTGCTAGGCCGGTCCAAGCTCACCGATGACCCCGCCTGGGCACAGGGAGCCGGTGACGAAGCCGCGCTCAAACGCGCCGCCATGAGCCACCTCAAAGCCAGTGGAGACAAACCGACTCCATCTGCCGTCAACCGACTGGCACGCGGCGTACTGTCTTCGCGGGAGATTCGCGGCACCTTACAGACCATCACGGCTAACGGCGGTCGCGCCGTCTATGCCTCCGCCGATATTACTGACCTGGACGCGGTTCGCGCCGCCCTGCAAGATGCCAGCGATACACTCGGCCCGGTCACCGGCTTGATTCACGGGGCTGGCAACCTGGCCGACAAGCGCATCGAGGCCAAGACCGCCGAAGACTTCGACTGGGTATACGCCGCCAAAGTACACGGCCTGCAAAATCTGCTTCAGGCCATCCCGGCGGGGCAAATCCAGCAGTTGGTGTTGTTCGCCTCTGTCGCTGGCTTCTATGGCAACATCGGCCAGGCTGATTACGCGCTAGCCAACGAAGTGCTGAACAAGACCGCCCATTGGTTCAAGCAGAATCACCCCCACGCCCACGTCGTCAGCATCAACTGGGGACCCTGGGAATCCGGCATGGTGACGCCCGCGCTCAAGGCTTATTTTGAGCAAAACGACATCAAAGTCATCCCGGTAGAGGTCGGGGCGCATCTACTGGTGGAAGAATTGGCCGGCGTGCCCGATGATGACGCGGTGCAGATTGTGGTCGGCAGTGGCATCGTCCCGATGGATTCCCCGCAGGATGACGACCTCAAGACCTATCACATCCACCGCGCCATGCAGTTGGAAAAAAATCCCTTCCTGCAAGATCACGTCGTCGGCGGCAAGGCCGTCCTGCCGATGGTCAATGCCTTTAGCTGGATGTGCAACACCGCCGCCAACCTGTACCCCGGCTTCCAGGTGTTCGCCTTCGAAGATTACCGCGTGCTCAAGGGCATCATCTTTGATGAGACACTGGCCGACGACTACCAGATGACCATCACCGAGACGGCCAAGAGCCAGGACGACATCACGGTAGAGGCGGTCATCACCAGCCAACCCCCCGCCGCCAAATTGCCGCGCTATCATTACCGCACTCGCTTGATGCTCGTCCGCAAGAAGCCACCCATGCCGCGCTACGATAACATGGATCTGGCAAACCGCGCCGATCTACCCGGCCACCAATTTTATGATGACTACACCCTGTTTCACGGCTTCGCCTTCAAAGGCGTAGAGCGCGTGCTGAACATCAGCAACGACCAGGTGACCATGCTCTGCCGCCTGCCGGTCGTGCCGCGCCGCTACCAGGGGCAATTCCCAGTCGGCGCGTTTAATTACTTCGTCACCGACATCGGCCTGCAAAGTATGGGCATTTATGCCAAATGGCGGTTCGGCGCGGGGAGCCTGCCCCTGCTGGCCGGCAGTGGCGAACACTTCGCCGATGTACCCTGGGGCGGGCGGTTTTACGTCTCGTTGGATATTCATCACGCGGCCCCCACCGGCCTGAAGACCACCATCCACATCCACGACGAAGACGCCCGCATTTACCAGATCGTGCGCAATTCAGAGATCACGATCAGCAAAAACCTGAACGCACTATTCCGGCAGAATAAGTTGCCGGTTGTGCTAGGCTAAACCACATGGAACCGATTGCAATCATCGGCCATGCCTGCCTGTTCCCCGGCGAACCAGGGGGGCGTGATGGATATTCGTTCTTGTGGTTGCTGAGAGATGGTCGGCAAGTCCGCATGGATGCGACCGCCGCCGACATCGACGCGCCCCCGGCGGCCTTCCAGGGGGATGGCCCCGATCAATCGTACTTCTTGCGCGGCGGCTACATCCGCCGCTTTCGCTTCGATACGCACGGGTATCATCTCCCGGCGGAAACGCTGGAACGGCTCGACCATGGCCTGCAATGGGCCGTCCATGTCAGCCGAGAGGCCCTGCAACGCGCCAGGATCACCCAGACGGAGCGAGCCGGCGTCGTGTTGGGGTCGCTCAACATGCCGACCCAGACCAGCCATGCTCATTTCCGCCCGGTGTATGATGCCCTCTACGACCGCGCCTTGAGCGACCGGCTCGGCCAGCCCGTGCGTCTGCCCATCCCGGAGCGTGCCCCGGCCCTGCGGGCGCAACCGGCCTCGGTGGTCGCGGCGGCCCTTAACCTGGGCGGACCCCATCTCACGCTGGATGCGGCCTGTGCCTCGTCGTTGTACGCGGTCGGGCTGGCAAGCGATGTGCTCAACAGTGGCCGCGCCGATCTCATGCTGGCCGGGGCCGTCAGCGCACCAGATCGCCTGTTTTTGAACATAGGCTTTACCCAATTAGGCGGATTTCCGACCGCCGACCGGCACAGTCTGCCGCTGGATGCCGAAAGCGACGGATTGATCGCCGGGGAAGGCGTGGGCGTGTTCGTCCTCAAACGTTATGCGGATGCTCACCGCGACGGCGACCGCGTGATCGCACTCATACGCGGGGCCGGCCTGACCAATGACGGCGCGGGCAAACACATCCTCACGCCGAATAGCAAAGGCCAGACCCTGGCCCTGCAACGGGCGTATGCCGACGCCAGCATCGACCCATCGGCGGTCGATTACGTCGAATGCCACGCCAGCGGCACCCCCGTCGGAGATCGCACCGAATTACAGTCAATGAATGCCGTCTTCCCGCCGGGGGAAAGGCCGTATCTTGGCAGTGTCAAGGCCAATGTCGGCCATCTGATGGCCGCCGCTGGCATGGCCGGCATGATTAAGGTGTTGATGGCCCTCAGCGATCAGGCCATCCAACCTACGCCCGGCGTCCAGAACCCGCACCCGCTGGCCGAACCAGGGCAAATCGTCACCCAAACGGTCCCCTGGCAACCGGGCGACTCGCCCCGTGTAGCCGGTGTCAATGCCTTCGGCTTCGGCGGCGTCAGTTCTCATATCATCCTGAGTGAACCAGATGAAAGTCTAATCGTGAATCAAAATCCACCTACCCCAACCGCGACTCCGCTG
Organism: Anaerolineae bacterium; assembly: GCA_034437535.1. GTDB lineage: Bacteria > Chloroflexota > Anaerolineae > Aggregatilineales > Phototrophicaceae > J038. The sequence continues at coordinate 4,049 of DAOTTZ010000042.1, forward strand.
GCAATCACCGGCATGGACGCGCACTTCGGCCATTTCGACGGACTAGATGCCTATGCCCGTGCGCTTTTCGACGGCGATACCGCTTTCCGCCCGCTACCGCCAGACCGCTGGCAGGGCCTGCAAAATCACCCCGACATCCTAAGACGCTTCGGGCTGGAGCAAGTGCCGCCAGGGGCCTATATCGAGTCCTTTGATCTCGATTTCATGGCGATGAAGATCCCGCCCAACCCCGACGACGAGCCGATCCCGCAACAATTGCTCTTGCTCAAGGTGGCCGATGCCGCCATCCGCGATGCCAACCTGACTCGCGGTAGCAATGTCGCCGTCCTCGTCGCCGTCGGCGCAGAGCTCACCCTGCACCAGTATCGCGGGCGGGCCGACCTCAACTGGCAGTTGAACCAGGCCCTGGACGACGCCGGGATCGACCTGCCGCCCGCCACCCGTGACCAATTAGAACGCGCCGCCAAAGACAGCCTGCTCTCACCCGCGCAGATCAACCATTACACCAGCTACATCGGCAATATCGCCGCCAGCCGTGTCGCTTCCCTGTGGGATTTCAACGGTCCGGCCTTGACCATCAGCGCGGAAGAAAACAGCACCTTCAAAGCCCTGGAAATGGCCCGCATCCTGCTGGAAAAAGACGATGTCGAAGCCGTTGTCGTCGGCGCGGTTGATCTGGCTGGCGGCTTTGAAAGTGTGCTGGCCCGCCATGCTCACACTCCGCTTCATCACGGCCAACCTAAACCCGGCCTGGATGCTGGCGCGACTGGCTGGCTGGTCGGTGAAGGGGCAGGCGCGGTCGTCCTCCGCCGCGCCGCAGACGCCGGGCCAGAAGCCTACGCCACCTTAGACGCGCTGGCCCTCAGCAACGAAGCCCCGGCAGAGGGCCTGTTCCCTCATGCACCATCCGCCCAGGGCGTGCAGACCGCCGCCCGTACCGCGCTGGATTCTGCCGGAGTCGTGCCTTCAGCCGTCGGGTATGTTGAGATGCACGCCAGCGGCATTCCCGACGAAGACACCGCCGAGATCACCGGCCTCACAGCCGTCTACCAGGACAACGCCCCCCATCACACCGCCTTCGGCACCGCGAAGGCCAACATCGGCCATACTTACCACGCCGCCGGCATGGCCGCCTTGATCCGCGCCACCTTGAGCGTCGCCCATGCCTTCTACCCGGAAACACCCAACTGGGAAGCCCCGCGCCAACCAGACGCCTGGGCCGGGACGTCCTTCTGGACACCGGCTCAGTCCCGCACCTGGTTTGATGCCGACCGTGTGGCGGCAGTCAACGGCCTGAGTAGTGACGGCACCGCCGCCCATCTGGTGCTACGCAATGTCGCTCAGTCCCAACGGCACAATACTTATCTGCGCGGCGGGATCCCTGCCCTGGTGATGGTCTCCGGCGAGACCGAGCGCGAGCTACTGGCCGGGCTAAATGCGCTACACCAACAAAGCAATGATCTGGCACAAATCGCGGATGATGCCTATCACAACTACGATGCATCCGCCCGGTACACGGTCGCGCTGGTCGGCAAGACCCAGGCCGCCTTACGCCAGGAAATCGACTCCGCACGGGCTGGCATCCCGTCGGCCTTCGCCACCAACACCGCTTGGAACACACCCGCCGGGAGTGCCTTCAGCCCGCAACCCGTCGGCCCAGATGGAGAAATCGCCTTTGTCTATCCGGGGGCCTTCAACAGTTATCCCAAGATGGGCTATGACCTATTCCACCTGTTCCCGCAGGCCGTCACCACCTTACGCGCTGTCCGCTCCGACGTGGGCACCGCCGTCGCAGAGCGCAAACTCTACCCGCGCACCCTTGCCAAGCCAGATCGCAAGCTCACCCGCCAGATGAAAGCCGACCTGGCCGGTGATGCGGTCGCCACCATCGAAAGCGGCCTCAGCTTTGCCCGCGTCTACACCCGCGCCATGCAAGATACCTTCGGCCTGGCATCCGCCGCCGCCTTCGGCTACAGCCTGGGCGAAGGCAGTATGATGTGGGGCATGGGCGTCTGGCGGGATGGCGACGCCGGCAGTACCGCCTTTCATAATTCTCGCCTGTTTGTAGATCGCGTCGTCGGGCCGATGCACGCCGTCCGCGCCGCCTGGGGCATCCCCGCAGATGTGCCCACCGATCAATTCTGGGCCGCCTACTTCATCGCCGCGCATGCCGAACAAGTCCGCGCCGCCGTCGAGCGCGAAAGCCGCGTCTACCTGACGCACATCAACACCCCACGCGAAGTCATGATCGCCGGGGATCCAGATGCTTGCGCCCGTGTGGTAAATCAACTGGGCGCAGAGCACATGCAGGCCCCCTTTAGCGTCGTCATCCACAGCGACGTGATGATGAGCGAATATTCCGAACTGGTGCGCCTGCACCATCTGCCCGTCTCCCCGGTGGATGGCGTGCGCTTCTATAGCGCGGCAGATTACGCACCGATCAAGCTAGAGCGTGACGTGATCGCCGCCAGCATCGCCCGCATGGCCTGCAAACCGGTGGATTTCCGCCAGTTGATCCAGCGCGTTTATGATGACGGTGCCCGCGTCTTCATCGAACTGGGGCCGCGTAGCACCTGCGCCCGTTGGGTTGATGAAACCCTGGGCGATGCCCCCCACTTCGCCGCCAGCATCGACAACATGAGCGCAGACTCGCGCACATCGTTGATCCGCCTGCTGGCCGGGTTGGTCGCGCATCGTGTCCCGCTCACGCTGGATGCACTCTATCACCCGCCGGCCCAGGCTGGCGGCAAATCCTTGATCCGTACCGTCACGTTAGGCGGCGTGGATGTCTACCAGCAGATCATGACCGCCGAAATCGACGGCCTGCCCACACCAGCGGCCCAGCCTGTCACCACGACGGCCACCTCAACCGCTACCCCTCTGCCAGCGGCCATTCACAGCGTCCATGCGGATTTTCTGCGGTCGCGGCAGGCCGGGTTACAGGGCATGGCCGATCTCATCCGGGCGCAGATCGCGGACGGCGGCTCAACCCCGGCGCAATCCCCGCCGCCGCCGGTCAACCAGCCGATCACGCCCCAACCGGCCCCGTCATTGGTCGCCGGGCAGACGCCGCTCTACACCTACGACGACATCGAGACCTTCGCCCTGCGCCGCATCGCGGATACCTTCGGCGAGCGTTACAACATCTACGATAACCGCCGCGCCCCCCGCATCCCGAACGGCGACCTTCTGCTGATCTCGCGCATCGTCAACATCGAAGGCGAACGTTACGCGCCGCAAAAGGGCACCAACGTCCACGCCGAATATGACGTGCCAGAAAATGCCTGGTACTACGCGGATTCACCCTATCCGATCATGCCGTACAGCGTGCTGATGGAAATCGCCCTGCAACCTTGCGGCATCCTCTCCGCCTATCACGGGCCGACCTTCAAATACCCCGATACCGATTTCTACTTCCGCAACCTGGACGGCTTCGGCACGCTGACGCACCTGCCAGATCTGCGCGGACGCACCATCACCAACCGCGTCACCATGCTCAACACCGTCACCCTGAGCGGCACCATCATCCAGAGCTACAGCTTCAAGCTGTATGACGACCAGAGCGCGACCCCGTTCTACGAAGGCGAAGCCACCTTCGGCTACTTCACCCTGGATGCCCTAGCAAGCCGCGCCGGCCTGGATGCCGGGCAGAGCAAGCGCGTATGGCTTGACGATCATCAACCCGCCGATGCAGTACCGGTTGACCCGCGTGAGCGCATCGGGGCCGGCTACACCCGCCTGATCGACGGCCAATTGCGGCTGATTCACGGCGCGACCGTCTCCGCTAAAGGCGGCGTACACGGTGCCGGTTACGCTTACGCTTATACCGACATCGACCCGGCGATGTGGTTCTTCAAAAATCACTTCCACCAGGATCCCGTGATGCCGGGTTCCATCGGCGTAGAGACCATGATCGAAGCCTTGCAGACCTTCGCCATCACCACCGGCCTGACCGACGAGATCCCCGGCGGCCACTTTGAGCCAGTCAGCGGCGGCCACACCGTCACCTGGAAGTATCGCGGGCAGGTGCTCGGCACAGTGGAAAAGACCCACGTCGAATGCCAGGTCAAGGAGATCGTGCGTCACGCCGATCACCTCACAATCATGGCCGATGCCAGCCTGTGGCGCGACGACCTCCGCATCTATGAGGTGAAAGATCTCGGCCTGACGATCCGTGCTTGAGGCCCCGCCCGGCCTTTCAAACCAAATCACAGCTTGATGCATAACATGCATAAAAGGAGCACCGCCCCCGGTGCTCCCGCTTTTTCTACCTCACCCTAACCGCTGCAGTCCCCCGGCTGTAACACATACGTGATCCCGTTTTGATTGTCGGTCTCGTCCGTCTCAGCGACCGCGTTCCCGGCATCCACGATGAACTCCACCCGCTGTTCTTCGTCCACAAACGTGGTGATGTTAAACGTGTATTCGACGGTATGCGTGTCACCCGGATCAAGCATGACCGGCACCAACGCCCCCTGACTGCTGGCCGTCAGCGCGTTCCCGGCCAGATACACATTGTCGATCCGGCTCAGGCCGGTGCTGGTCGGGGCATCGCCATCATTGCGGATCACCATCCGCGCCACGAACGGCACCCCGCATCGCGGTTGCACACTGTTATCGGCTGGCACCGCCACACCGAACGACTCCAACACCAGGTTGACCGCCGGGGCCGGCGTCGGCGTCGATGGTGGGGCCGCCGTCGGTACCCGTGTCGGTGCCGGAACCGGCGTCGCTGGCCCTGCCTCACGCGGAACCCCCGCGATGCTCCCCGCAACCGTCACCAACGGCGCATAAATCCACACCTCACCCGCCCCGGCAGAGCGCACCTTGTACCAACTGCCGTCTAAGTTCTGGCCCAGGATATCGGCCCGGTCACCCGGTGCAAACGTCGTAATCCGCGCAAAGGTCGTCCCCGGCCCCACCCGCGCATTCTGGTTACGGTCAAATACCGCCTGCAGGAATCCTCCCGCCGTCGGGTTATCCTGCCCGGCTTCTGCCCCGGATTCCGGCTCGCTTTCCACCGGCTCTGTCGTTGATCCGACAACCGGGGCCGTCGTTGGTTCTGTGATCGTCTCCGGCTCCACGTCTACCGCCACTTCCCCAACCACCTGGAGCGTAGCCGTATCAACCCCGCTGGCTCCATCTGCCCGGCTGGCCCGCACGGTCAATGTGCGCGTGCCGCTAGCATCTGCCAGCCAAGCTTGTTCCAGCGTCAAGACCGCATCATCCGCCGGGTTAGGCCGGTTCAACGTGGCGATGGTCACGCCGTCAATATCAAACGTCACCTGATCCAACCCCACCGCGTGCCGAACCGAAACCGGAATCGTCACCGTCACACCCGCCTGGTACGGCGCGGCAGATACCCCCTGCGCGATCACCACTTCCGGGTCAGGTGCTGGCGTCGTGCCACCCCCCGCCAATGAGCATCCCGCCGTCACAATCAAGGCTATCCACATAAGATGACGTCGCATAATTATTCCTCCGTCTTCAGTGTTTCGACACTATACACAATCTCCCCGACAAAGGCTACACACGCCTACCCTACGAAATCTTAATGAATCCGTCCGTAAATCGCTTCATGGATTTGCCGAGATACAGTATAATAATCAGTGTCTTCGTCACTATCAGTGGGAAACCTTATGGTCAGCATACCGCGTATAATCGTAGTTGATCCAGCCGGCATAATGTCGCGCTATGTGCGCTCTGCGCTAGACTTGCTCGATCTGTCTGTCATCCAGATGGATATTCCAGCCAGCACCGATGCCCTGGAAGAAGTCAGCGAAAAAGTCAATCTTGTCATCACATCCCTGGCACTTGACGATGATATGAAGGGCTTTGAATTCGCACTTCGCATCAAACAAAAGTCAAATGAGACCGCCGTGATGATTGTCGGCGATGAAAATGACCCCGACGAACTCGATGAGGAAACAGCGGCAGAATCCCCCTTCGTTTATATGAGCCGTCCGCTGGATGTACAACTTTTCTTACGCGCACTCACCGCTGGCCTCAACAGCCACGAGGCGATGATTAAGGCCATGCGAACGCCGGTCGTCAGCGGCGGCAACACACCAGAAACCGGACGCCAACTCGGCCCGGTGCCGTCGCTTGATCTAACCGCCGCCAAGCCCATTCTCGAAGGCTTGCAGGGTGAACTCGGCGCGATGGCGATCATCCTTGCCGACCGGGAAGGCACCAGCCTGCTCGAAGTCGGCACCACCGGCTTTATCGAACGCGATGACCTCACCCTCAGCCTGGCACCCGTCATGCAGACCAATATGGGCATTAAAGAACACGTCGGCGGCCAGGTGACCACCGTACAATTTTACGATGGCGATGAGTTCGATGTCTTCGTCCTCTCCGTCGGCCTGCATCACTTCATCAGCCTGATCTTCGAAGGTCAGATGGGCGCACGCCAGCAGGGGTTTGTCAATCGTTTTGGGCGCAAAGCCGTCGAAGATCTCATCGGCTTAATCGGCGCGGAAGCCTTCTTCGTCATTCCAGCAGTCGCCCAGGAAGAACAACTGCCCAAGCGCACCATGACCACCCGCGCCGTCAGCAAAGATGAACCCGTTGAACTGGCACGGGCAGAAATCAGCTTTGACGAAGAAGAAGAAGCGGAAGAACTCGAACCCGTCATCGAAGAAATGGAACCCATCGACAATCTCGACCTCGATCAACTCTTTGGCGATGACGACTCCGTCGAGAGTGACCTGTTCGACTTCGATAAGGTCGAGCAGATCGCCAAAGAAAGCGAGACCGAAAACCGCAAAGGCCGCATCACCTGGGACGACGCGAAAGACCTCGGCGTGCTCAAGGACTGACGGCCAAACGCTCTACGGGCCGAACACCGTCAAAGCCTCCAGCACGATAGGCAGGGCGAAGAACTTGTTCCACCCACTCCTGGCACGCGCCAGCCGCCCGAAACAATGCAGGCGCAAGTTATTCATCATCGCGTCTTGCGCCACTGCCGTTAACGGGCTGTTATCCGGCACAAGCCATGTCGTCACCGTCTCGCGACCGTCCGACATCAAGCCGGAGTGAAAATCCGGCGCGGAAATCGGCTCGCCCCGGTCGGCCCCGGTCGCGTGGGGCTTCAGGTCGTGCCTCAGCGGTTGACCACCCACATACAAAATGTTGATCGCATAATCCAACTCATGGATTTCAGTAAAGTGCAGGGCGTCCACATATCCCCCCACCCCCACTTGCCCGCCCCATTCCAACGAGTCCGGTTGCCAGGGCAAGCACACCAATGCAGAGCCTTTGTCCACCGCACCCCAATACACCGTGACGTATGGCGTCGGCCCTGGTAGATCAAACAAGCCATACTCGCCTTCCGCCACCGCCGCCCCAGAGACCCCCTCAACCCACAAATGCCCCTGGGCATAATCTGGCAAGCGCCAGGTGTTTGTTAATTGTCCGCTGGTTTCATCATTCATCGAATTTAATATCCGCTAGCGAAAACTTAAAGCCAGTTAACCTACACCGTGTTATAGTATACTTGGCGATCATCACCAAGGGAGTGACAAATGCGTGTAGGCCATTTTGAGTATAACGCAGATTGGGCCAGATTGGTCTCGGATATTTTAAGCCCCCCGGTCGTGTGGGCCTTGCTCGCCTTTCCCATCGCCTTCCGGGATGCCGCCTCGCAATCTCAAGCCCTCACCTGGGCCTTGGTCTATATCGCGCTGGTCTGCATCTTACCCATCATCTACATCGCGCTGATGGTCCGGCGTGGCACCATCACCGATATTCACATGCGCGTCCGCACCCAGCGCATCCGCCCCTTCCTCGTCTCCATCATCTGCACCGCCATCGCCTGGGGTATCCTGCGCCTGATGGGTGCTCCCGCCGTCATGCCAGCCTTCGCCCTCTTTAGCATGGTGCAATTAGCCATCATGCTGGCGATTACCTTCGTCTGGCAGATCAGCATTCACGCCATCAGCATCAGCGGCGCGACTGTCGCCCTCGCGATCCTCTTTGGGGCCATCCCCGCTCTGCTGACGGCCCCGCTTGTCCTGCTGGTTGGTGCCGCCCGCATCAAGCTGGAACGCCACACCCCCGCCCAGGTCATCGTCGGCACCTGCGTCGGCTTTGCCGTCCCCCTGCTCATGTTCCAGATGGTCGTGTTCTAAGCATCCCGACGAATATTATCTTCGCATCCTGCTAGCGTCCGATTTCCGGTACACTAAAGAGACAAAGACAGCAAAACGAGGATAATCTCCATGACCAACCAATCCTTTGATTTCGACCGCGAGATCGACCGCCGCAACACCGATTGCGTCAAATACGACATCTTCGATGATCCTGACTTAATCTCGATGTGGGTCGCCGATATGGACTTCGCCGCCCCGGAGTCAGTCGCCCAGGCCCTGCAAGAGCGCATCGCACACCCCATCTTCGGCTACACGATGGATTCGCCCCGCCTACGTGAGGTCATCGTAGAGCGACTCCATCGCCTGTATAACTGGGAGGTACAACCCGACGAAATCGTGTTCATCCCCGGTGTGGTCGCCGCGCTGAACGCTTCCATGCGTGCCGTCAGCCAGCCCGGTGACAACGTACTGATGAGTACGCCCGTTTACCCGCCCTTCCTGGCTTCGCCAGATAAAAATCGCCTGGTCGCTAACCCCGTCCCGCTAGCAGAGACCGAGCGCGACGGCCACCTGCATTACGAAATCGACTTTGACGCCTTCGAAGCCGCCATCGACGAGCGCACCACCCTCTTTGCCCTCTGTAGCCCACATAATCCCGTCGGGCGCGTGTGGACGCCGGACGAACTCCGCCGCATGGCTCAAATCTGCATCAAGCATGATGTCGTCATCTGCTCGGATGAAATCCACGCCGACCTGATCTTCGACGGCCACCCTCACACCCCCACCGCCGCCCTCGACCCGGAAATCGCCCAGCACACCATCACCCTGATGGCCCCCAGCAAGACCTACAACATCCCCAGCCTGGGCTTTAGCTTCGCCATCATCCAGAACCCGCACCTCAAAGAGAAGTTCGAAGCGGCGGAAGGCTTCGTCGTGCCGCATGTCGGCGTCCTGGGATATACTGCCGCGCTGGGGGCTTATACCGGCGGCGATGACTGGCTCCGCGCTGTGCTGGATTACATGCAGACCAACCGCGACATCGCCACCAACTTTATCACCGAGCATCTGCCCGGCATCCGCACCACCCACCCGGAAGGCACCTATCTAAGCTGGTTGGATTGCCGCCAATATCATGTGCATGACCCCAACGCCCAGGGCTTCACCCAGTGGATCGAAGCGTTCTTCCTGCAAAATGCCAATGTCGCGCTGAACAACGGAGCCTTATTCGGGGAAGACGGGCAGGGCTACGCCCGCTTGAACTTCGCGCTACCCCGCCACCGGCTGGAAGAAGCCCTCCAGCGTATGAAACACGCGGTCGAAGCCGTCCACGCTCGTTAAATCGCTTCGTCGGCCTCCTCCAGCAGATCAGCCTCATCCCATAAACGGTCGGCATACTGCTGGAAGGCCGGCCCAAATTCATACATAATCTGCGCGTATTCCCGCAATAGCGAGATCGACCGGCCTTGCAAGACCAACAACCGCTCATACAACGGGCTTTTTAATTGCACCGGGAGCTTGCGCCCGCTATCCAACCGCAAGGCCGCCCGGATCTCATCCGGCGTCTTGGCCCGCGTCAACGCCTTCTGGAATTGCTTCTCCAAAGACTCAAAGTCTTTCATCCGCGCCGGTTGATCTTGTAAATCCAGATAGGCTTTGGTCACATCTGTTAATTTCGGGGGCTTGAACTTCGCCATCGCGTTTACCTCCTGTATAAATTACCGGCCTAGTGTGGCGAAGAGCCGTCCTAGAATCAACCCCCGGAACAGCCTATGCCCGGATCTGCTGGATGAAACCCGCCACCGCCTGCCCGATCTCATGCGGCGAGTCTTCCTGTATGAAGTGTGATCCCTTCACCGTGATCTCTTGCTGGTTGGGCAGGCTCCGGGCGAAGTCCCGCATCGCCCCCGTCAAGATCACCCCCGGCTCCGCATTGATGAACAACTTGGGCAGGTCGTCGCTGGTCTTCAGCCACGCGCTATAATCCGCTACGATCTGATGCACATCTGCCGGTTGGCCGTCAAACGGGATCTCACGCGGCCAGATCAGCGTCGGCTTGCGGCTCTGCGGGTCGGCCTCATAGGGCCGCCGGTAGACCGCCATCTCCGCGTCACTCAGGTCACGCAGAACACTATTCGGCAGGATGCGCTCCACGAAGAAGTTTCGCTCGTAGATCAACTCATCGCCTTTTTCAGAACGCATCGCCTGGAAGATCCCTTGCGCCGCTTCCGGCCACTGCGAAAACGCCATCGGCATCAAGATCGACTCCATGTAGACGATGCCTTGCACGCGGTCGCGGTGCTGGTTCGCCCAGTGGAAGCCCAACCCCGATCCCCAGTCATGGATGACCAGGATCACATTGTCGGTCGCCCCCACCGTGTTAAACCACCCGTTGAGATACCGGTAATGATCCACAAAACGGTATTCTCCCGCCGGATGTTTGCCACTCTGCCCCATCCCGATCAAATCCGGTGCCAGGCACCGCGCCAACGGCTCACAATGCGGGATGATGTTGCGCCACAAATACGATGAGGTCGGGTTACCATGCAAAAACACCACCGGATCACCCGAACCGACATCCACATACGCCATGTCAGTGTCCATCACCGGCACATACTGGCGTTCATACGGATCTTGCGCTGAAATTTCAGCCATCGTCAAGTTTCCTTTTTGCGCAGATTATACCGAGTCTCGTTCATACCGCCATTGACCGGTCAGGCCCAGGTCATCCAGCCCGGCACGGATCCGCGCCACGTCGTCCGCGTCGTCGGCGTTATACGTGCGGACGGCCAGCGTCCGCGAATCACGGTCGCCTTGCTTGCGCGAAGCTGTCGAGACCTTCGACTTATACCCCAGGTCGCCCGCTTCCGTCGCCGCTTTGAGCTTGGCCCACAGCGCATCCACATGCTTCTTGTGAATGTCCAGCACCCATTGCCCCGCACGGGGAGTCGGCCCCTGGCAAGTGTCACACCGCGCCTCGATCCAATACACCGCGCTAACGTCGCTTGGCTTGGCCGCCTCATCGTGTTGGCGGCGGGCACGTTGCACCCGCTGGATTAAGTCAAGATCAGGTTGGTCATCTGCCATCAGAATCTCCTTCTGCTTGAACTCGTGCTATAGTGGGGATTATGACGCGCCCACATAATAACCATATAAGCGGCGCGACACTTTGCGATCATATGAGGGTAAAAAAGCGATGCAACCGGTTAATCGAGCATTTCGATTGTTTATCTTCCTCGGCTTCCTGGTGGCCGCCAGCTTGATCTTGTACGGCTTTTTCTTCCCGGAGTGGCGCACCAGCCAGACCGACCCCCTACGCGGCTTCGAACTCGCGGAGCTAACCGTCGAACAATTCGACACCTTGCTTCAACTGCAAGGCCAGGAATTAAACCCGCAACTCCTGCAAGACCTGCTGGATGGCGTGAGCGAAGACATCCGCAGTGTCGTCAATGACGGCTGGACCAGCGTCGGTGTCTATTTCGTTGTGTTTCTCGGCGGCCTTTACGCCATCAGGACGGTCATCGCCTTGATCTTCCTGCTCGGCAATGTGCCCTTTTCCAGCCTGGGGTGTGTCGGCTTGCCCTTTGCCATCATCGGCACCGGCGTCAACCTGGCGATTAACCTGGCCCTGCCGGTGTTCATCCTGCTGACCTTCCGCGATAACTACTTGCCCAACGATGCGTTGATCGGCCAGGGATACTGGCTCACGCTGGCCGGCGTCGTCATCGGCGCGTTGACGCCCATTCTCGGCACCATCGGCCAGTTCAGCCTGAAGCCGCGCCGGGCTTACTTCCCACAACAGCAACGCCAGCAAGAAATTTATACCCCGCCCGGTGCCTTCCCCGATGATCTGGAAGTCGAAGCCCGTCATAGCCCAGATCAAAGCTCGGTCTTCCCCGATGGCGACATTGATGACCTGTGGGGCCAGCGTGGTAAGCGCAAAAGGAGTTAATTTTGCGTTTTTCTCGAATTCGGCTGGAAAACTGGCGCAACTTTACAGCCGTAGATGCCGCCCTGGAAAATCGGGTGTTTATCGTCGGTGCCAACGCTTCCGGCAAATCGAACCTGCTGGATGCGTTCCGCTTTCTGCGCGATGTGGCCCGTACAGAAGGGGGTGGCCTTCAACAAGCGGTCGCGCAACGCGGCGGGGTCAGCCGCTTACGCAGTCTTTCCGCCCGCGCCAGTAGCGACATTGTCATCGACGTAGAGTTAAGCGACAGGGATAGCTACCAGTGGCGATACCGGCTGGCGTTTAACAAAGGGTCAAACAAAAATGACTTGCCGCACATCATGCAGGAAAAAGTATGGGGGGCAGATGGTCGGGTGATATTATATCGCCCCGATGCAGATGATGCGGCTGATCCGGTGCGCCGGAACCAGACCTTGCTCGAACAGGTGATAGCAAATCGTGACTTCCGTGACATCGCCGATTTTTTTGATGCCGTGGCATATCTGCACGTCGTCCCGCAGATCGTGCGTGATACCAGCCGCGTCTTTGAGGGTGAGATGCTGGCCTTCGGCTCTGACCTGTTGGAACAGATCGCGGCAAAGGATGCCAGAACTCAAAAGCCACGGCTGAAACGGATCGAACGCGCCATCCAGATCGCCATCCCACAACTCTCTAATCTCCGCCTGAAACGTGACTCGCGGGGCATCGCGCATCTGGAAGGCAAATATGACCATTGGCGGCCACGCGGCGCATGGCAAAACGAGCAGGACTTTTCCGACGGCACCCTACGTCTGATCGGTCTACTCTGGGCCTTGCAGGAAGGCAACGACCCGCTTTTGCTGGAAGAACCGGAACTCTCGCTTCATCCCGGCGTGGTGAAGGAGTTACCGCAGATGATCTATAGCATCCTGCGTGCGCCCAAGCAGACTATCCGGCAGGTGATTATCAGCACCCACAGCAAAGACCTATTGAGCGATCCTGGCATCGACGCTAACGAAGTCCTGCTATTATCACCATCCGAAGAAGGCACGACCATCCAGCGCGGCGCAGACCTGGCTGATGTTCACGATCAACTTGACGCTGGCTTTAACCTGGGGGAGGTCGTGCTTTCACGCACGAAACCAGATAACCTGAGTCAGTTAGCCCTGTTCGATGACTGATCCGTTGTATGTCGCGGTCAAAGGTGCGACCGACCGCGCCGTGATCGAGCGCATCCTGGCGCACCTGGATATTCAACCAGACGATGTAAAAGTGGCTGGTGGGGTTGTCAACCTCAAGCAATGGTTACCGGCATACAATAGCATGGCGAAATCGTTGGCCTGTCTGGTCGTCATCGACCTTGACCGCCATCCTTGCCCGGTAGATTATCAACACGAATTGGTACCCCATCCCAACGATGGGTTATATTTACGCATCGCGGTGCGGGAGATCGAAGCCTGGATTATGGCGGATGCTGAACGGCTGGCGGATTTTCTGCGTGTGCCAGTGAGCCGCTTTCCGGCGGATCCCGATGCCGAAGACGACCCCAAAAAGCGGCTGATCGACATCGCCCGAAGGATCAAGCAGAAGAAACTGCGTGAGGCGATGGTGCCGGGGCCATCGGCGGCGACGGCCAAAGTCGGCCCTGGTTATGTCACAGAAATTACGCGCTTTCTGCGCGTCCACTGGCGGCCCGCTGTCGCCCGCCAATATTCAGACAGTCTGGCCCGGTGCTTCCGGGCCTTAGAACAATGGAAAGGATTATAACGATGCGAATCATCGGCTTAATCGGCGGCATGAGTTGGGAATCATCCGCTGAGTATTACCGCATTATCAATCAGGAGGTCAAACGGCGACTGGGCGGCCTGCATAGCGCAGATTGCGTCATGTACTCGTTTGACTTCGCCGAAATCGAAGCACTCCAGGCCAGCGGAGACTGGCAAAGTGCCACCCTACGCATGATCGGCGCGGCAGAACGCCTGAAAAATGCCGAAGCAGAGTGTATCGTCATCTGCACCAACACCATGCACAAGATGGCCGAGGCCGTCTCCGCGGCGGTTGATCTGCCGCTGATCCACATCGCAGATCCGACAGGTGACGCCATCACCGCCCAGGGCATTGATACCGTCGGCTTGCTCGGTACGCGCTTTACGATGGAAGAAGACTTCTACAAACGCCGCTTGGAAGAAGAACACGGCCTCACCGTGCTGGTGCCAGGCGCCGACGGACGCCGCGCCGTTGATCGCATCATCTACCAAGAACTCGTCGTCGGCCAGATCAACGAGCAATCACGCCAGACCTACATCCAGCAGATCACGGCTCTACAAGCCGTCGGCGCGGCAGGCGTCATCCTCGGTTGTACCGAGATCGGTCTGCTCATCAAGCCGGAGCATAGCCCGATCCCCACCTTTGATACCACCGAATTGCACGCGCTGGCGGCGGTCGAGTTCGCGTTGAGCGAACCGCGCTACTAACTAACGCATGGTGCGGTACGCGACGGCGGCGGCCAGCCGGCGCGGCATGATGCGCGTGCTCCACGCCGTCAGCGCGTTGAGGAACCCCGGCACCACCTGCGCCTTACCCTTCAGCATCGCGTTGATCCCCTGCCGGGTGACGTCCTCACTGCTCATCATCACCATGCGCTGGTATAACGTCGGCTCCTGGCCGGAGACTTCCAGGAATTCGGTCTTGGTCACTCCCGGAGAAATCACCGTCACGCTGACGCCGGTATTACGCAACTCATAGTTAATCGCCTGGCTGAAGTTCAGCACATAACTCTTCGCGGCGGAATAACTGGCGTAGAGTGGCGACGGCTGGTATGCACCAATCGACGCCACCTGCAAGATATGGCCGGAGCCTTGCGCCACCATATCCTTGACGAACAACTTCGTCATATGCGTCAGCGTGATGATGTCCAGGTCGAGCATCGCCTTTTCCCGCTCCCATTCGATCTCGGTAAACGCTCCATAAAGCCCTAGCCCGGCGTTGTTGATCAAAATGTCAATCGTCAACCCCTTCGCCTGGATCGCGTCGTAAAGCTCCTGTGGCGCACCTTCCGCCGCCAGATCACACGGGATCACCTCGATCTGTACATCATGCGCCTGCTGGATCTCGTCGCGCACCGCTTCCAGCCGCTCGACGCGCCGCGCCGTCAACACCAGGTTTGCACCCTTCGCCGCCAACTGCTTGGCGAAATCCACCCCCAGCCCGCTCGATGCTCCCGTTACCAATGCCCATTGACCTGTAATTTGCTTGCTCATGCTGTCGCCTCCAGATGATATAAGACCCCGCGTAAGATGTCGCTAAATGTCGCCGCGAAGTCGATGTCAAAAATTGAAAGTTCCGCGTGATCCCCGATCACCTCCCGTACCACCGGTGCCGGATCCGCTAGATGTTGCACGCCGATTGCCAGCGCATACGCCCGGAGCAATAAACCGCCCCCACCCCCAACCGCCACAAATGGCAAGTTCGCTTCCAGCATCGCGCCCGTCGCCGTCACCCCTTCGTAGAGCAACCGCTTGAACGCCTCTGCTTCCGCCGCTGTGATGTTGTGTTCCAAAATCACATGCAAGATGGCGAACAAGCGCGTCAGGCCGGGCCGCGCCACCAATGACTCGGTGATGACCGTCACCACCGTTTCGGTCGTCTGCGCGGCGGGGAGTTCGTCCGCCATCGCCTCGAACCATTCACCGAACCGATCCGCCGCCACCGCCAGGAACAATGCCTCTTTCGTCTTGAAGTACAGATACACCGTCCCCTTCGCCAGACCGGCGGCCCGCGCCACGTCGATCATGTTGACCGCGCCGTAATCCCCCGCCTGGAACAAAGCCCAGGCTTGCTGGATGATGGTCCGCCGTCGTGCTTCTTTTTCTTCCGCTTTGGTCGCTCGTTTTCCCATAAATGACCCTTAGTCAGTTAATGATCATAATCTTAAATGACCGCCGGTCATTTTGTCAAGTTACGAAAAACAAATATACTGGATTGTGTCTGTGGTAAAAAAGGAGAAAGCGATGCGACTATCAAATCTATTGTCTCTATTGGCGGGCCTGCTGGTTATCGTCCTGCTAGTAGCCGCCTGGAACCTCACCGCCGGGATTCTACTGGCAGCCGTGTTCCTGCTAGGCGGCGCGTTCCTGGTATGGCGCAGGCACAGGATCGAACTCAAGGCACGATCCGGCACCGATATTTACTACATGGCAAGCCGCAAACGCGAAGAACCCAAACCAATCCCGCCCGAAGAAGCAGAACGCGCCCCCGGTCAGGCTGGAGTCGCCCGGCCTTCACCGGCACCTGCTCCGCCAAGCCCACAGGCCCCGGAAACAGAAGAAGACTCTGCATTAGCCGCGCCGGAACCGCAGGAAACCGAAGAGGAGGAAATGCCAGTCTGGTTAGGTGGGCTTCCCGATGAACCTGCACCAGCCGCATCCAACGTACAATTCAAGCTGTACGTCCCCGGCGCGGTCAGCGTCGAGCGGCGTTATGGCCTGGTGCTATACGCCTACCGCGCCGCGCTGGAAAGCATCATCGACCAGGACGCGCAAAACTTCCGGGCGGATTTCGGCCCGGCACCACCCAGGCAACGCACCGCCCGGCAAACCGTCAGCATCCGGCAGGAGACACCGATCACGGTCGTGCCGGAAAGCGACGAAGTGACGTTCGAACCGGCCCGCCTGACCAAGACCTGGGACGGCGAATGGCTCCGCTTCCCGTTTGATTTCCGCGTCCCGCCGGACACCGAAGAAGTCTGGATCCGCGTCTCGATCCGTATCGCCGGGCTGGAAGTGGCCCACGTCAAAGCGTCGTGCCATGTCGTGGCGGAAAATCCGCTGGCCCAGGCCGTCGCACGCGGCGACCTGACCGCCCACATCACCGCACCCTACCGGGATGTGTTCATCTCGTATTCGCACGACGATCAAACCGTCGCCCTGGCCCGCGCCCGGATGATCGAGGAGGCGTTAGGCGACCGCGTTTTTATCGACGTCAAGAGCTTACGCGCTGGTGATGACTGGCAGTACCGGCTCGGTCAGGCCATCCAGCAGGCCGATATTTTTCATCTGCTCTGGTCGGAAAACGCCGCCCAGTCGAAGTGGTGCCGTTACGAATGGGATTTCGCGCTCAACCACAAGTGCGCGGCTAACCGCTGTGTCGGCGTAATCCGCCCGGTGTATTGGCAAGAGCCGATGCCGCCGCCCCCCGCAGAACTCGGCCACCTGCACTTTGAATTTGTCGAATTCGAACCGGATAAGCAAGCCGAATAACGAAGGGAAACCCGCATGACCGATCATCTGACCGCGCTACCGCGCACCCTGCCCGCCGGGGAAATCGTCGCGGTAGACGTGGATGAAGCCGCATATTGGACAGATTATGCCGCTACCCATCATGAATGGGTGAAAGGAGTCGTCATCAAAATGTCACCCGTCCGGCTGATCCATGAACAACTGGTGGCCTACCTGCGCGATCTCCTGCGGGCGTATGGCTCTGTACAGGACATCGCAGGAACCGTCGTCGGTGATCCTTACATTATGCGCCTGCCAGAGTCTAACCGTCAGCCTGATCTACAGGTGATTCTGGGCGATAACCAGGCCAACCTGACCGACACTTACATGGACGGCCCGGCGGATCTTTGCATCGAAGTCGTCTCGCCGGGGAGTGTGGCGACCGACTACGGTGAAAAGCTGGCGGAATATGAGGCCGGTGGTGTGCGCGAA
Organism: Anaerolineae bacterium; assembly: GCA_034437535.1. Classification (GTDB taxonomy): domain Bacteria; phylum Chloroflexota; class Anaerolineae; order Aggregatilineales; family Phototrophicaceae; genus J038. The sequence continues at coordinate 21,775 of DAOTTZ010000042.1, forward strand.
TACTGGATCATCGACCCGGAACGCCGCCGCGCCCAGTTTAACCGGCTGGACGCCGCCGGTCTGTACCAGATCCCGCCGTTGGTTGACGACACAGCCTACCAGACGCCGTATCTGCCCGGCTTTCGTCTGCCGCTGGCGACGTTGTGGCAGTCCCCACTGCCTGATTTCGGCGCGGTCTGGCAGATGGCGCAGGCCATGCGCGATGATCCACCGGCAGGGTGAAGCGACCCTGCCGGGTGGGCCTGGTTATGCCGCCCCGGTCAGCTATGCCGCATGAGCAGTTGTTACTCCAAAAACTGGAGGCAGACCAAGAATAGCAATATGTCAAAGTATCCTACATGTCCCCCCGAATTAAGCCGCGAAGACCTATGGGCGATGAATCTCGAATTGCGCGAGGTCATCACCCAACAAGCCGCCCGCATTCGAGCCCTTGAAGATCAACTCGCC
>DAOTTZ010000043.1:0-16371 GCA_034437535.1 Anaerolineae bacterium
TCTTCGGGACCATGATGCAGGGCGCAGACGATATGCTGGCTGGCATAGACGCCGCCGAACCAGTCCGTCATCTTCTTCTCATCGTTGTCGCCGCTGAACAGCGGTGGATGACAGGGATGGGTGACAAAGTAGGTGATGTCGTCACGGATCGGCATGACTTCGGCGTAGGCGGCTGCCGGGTCCAATCCGACGATCATGGTGCCGGGATTGAGTTTCGGCACCATCGCCTCGGTGATTTTGCCGATCAACCGGTCGGGCAGCGCCAGGACAACGATCTCGGCGGAGTCCAGGGCCGTGCCTTCCGGCGTGACTTCCACGTCGATCTCCTTCAGATTGTTGATGCCGGCCTCGCTGACTTCGACATAGGCAACGTCGTATTTGGGCAAATCCTTGATGTTGTTGGTGATGCGCATACCCATTTTGCCACCAGCACCCATCAATGCAACTTTAACTGTCATTGTTTATTCACCTTTCTTTATGATGTGCGTTTTAGTCTATGCGCTGTCGATTCGTGCGATTGCATAAGGTTTCAGTTCCAGAGCCAGGCTGCCATCGACATTCTGCACGGTGGTCTCATCTGCCCGGAAGGCATCAGGCGCACGCATGGCGGCTTCGGCATTGGTTTCGTCCAGCGTTTTTACCGCTGTGCGTCCGTTGATGTTGTTCACGGTGACGGTCTGCGGTTTATGGGTCATGTTCGCTACCAGCACCCGCGTGCGTCCACCATCGCGCAGGACCAGCGCACCGACCACCAACGGCTGACTGGACTCGCTGGTTACCACCTCGCCCCCGGCGAACTCGCCTACATCCGCCAGAACGTGATACAGCGGGTAAACGCCGCCCGGTATCGAGGGGAACTCGTCGGGACTGCCTTCGGCATATTCCATCACCCCTCGCCAGCCGATTGTCTCGTAATAGGTCAGGCTGTGAGCGCCGCTCTCAGACAGATACTTGATGCTGCCCAGGGTCCATGCCGCGCCGAGAAGCGACATCTGGCGGACATCTACCTGCGGCGGTAGTTTGCCTGGTGGTGTCTCTGGCTGCGGACCGGTCATGTTGGGATTCCAGCGCATCCTGAGCGTGATCGGACTGACGACAACCGGTAGATCGCCGCTGAACGCTCTTGCACTTTCGACGGTCGTGGCCTGCGCGGCCAGCGTCTCGACCAGATCGATATTCTGGAAGGCGTGGACCTGCGGATTGAGCGAATAGACCACCCTATCCAGGGCGTTAACCGGCGGGCGCTCCCGGTTCAACTCGGTGAAGAAGGCATCCGTGCCGCCACCAAACCGGGCCGATAGATCGTAATCAGCGAGATATTCCCGCGCCAGTTCGATCCATTTCGCACGGGTCGATTTTTCGCCCGCATGGAAGATCAACCAGTGGGCAATTTCGGGACCAATGGAGTCCAGCAGCAGGCGCAGTGCCTTGAGTTCGTTTTCCGCGTTGTCGGTCAGGTGCAGTGCCGCTTCCAGTTTGATCCTCAGCGTGGCGGCTTGCTGGTTGGCTTCGCGCAAAACGGCTTCCAGGTCGGGTGTGTTCAAATGCAGATCGACGCGCAGGTGCGCCAGCCCCAGGTTGTCCAGCCGTTCGATGGTTTCTGGCATGAGAGTCCGGTGGGTCATGCCCAGGCCGATGCGCGGCAGCGGTGTGGCTGCTGTCTTGATGGTAATCACCGGACGGATCTCGGTCTCGGCTGCCGGAGGCACATCGCCCGATACCTGGATCGTGATCGATTGATTGATCCGCTGCCCTCGCTCCACCGTTACCGGGAACGGCAAATCCAGCGGTGTGCAGTAAGTTTTATAGGACGCATCGGTCCAGTTGCGCTGGTCCTCCATCTCGAAGGTATCGCCCTCCATCAGCACCCGTGCCTGTACGCCGGGTATGACCTCATGTGTGATGGCCCGGATATGCTTGAAGGGTTGGTGCGGTGAGATGTGCTGCGGAAATATGCCGTCGGTGTGTGTTCTGTCGACCTGCTCGATAGTGCAGTCCTGTCCGGCGCAGTCCATTGGGTGCAGGATGCAAAATCCCACCCGGTTGCGGCGGAAGGTCGAAAGCGCCTCGCCATCGAATGTGAAGTTGATGGTGCCGTCGGGCTGGCCGGTGAGGGTGCCGCGCCAGGTAAAGTCAATGTCGCCCTGTTTGTGGTCGACCCGGTAGCTGATTGTGAACGAGTCGTCCCTGATATTCAGATGGGCATCGCTGATGACACCCGGTACCGTCCCCCAGTTGTGGTCGCGCACCGCAGCATAGACCCGGCGCAGAATCTCGTTTTCGCCCAGGCGAATGTAGCGGAGATCACCATTGGCCGGATCGTACATCGCGTTCAGCGGTCCGGCGTGGAGTTTAATCAGGTCTTCTAACGGTTCTGGTCGTCCATAGTAAAGGATATTTTTGTTCATAATCCATCATCTCGTAATGTACTGTCGCAAATAGGCGATACTCTCCCGGACCCAGCGTTCCTCTTTGGCGATGGTGGCGGCCAGTGCGACTTCTGGCGGCGGCCAGAGTTCAAGGATCGCGTTAAACTCACGCCCCTTGAGTTGATCCAGCAGCCAGGGAATATTGAGCATCCCCTGCCCTGCTGGTTTTCCCATCAACTCGAATCCCATCACGTAACTGGCCCGCTGGATCGTGAACTCTTTGATGTGCAGATTGACGATGAATGGGCCGAGGGTTGCGACCACGATCTCCGGACCTTCAAGTGAACCGAACGAATTCACCGTATCCAGGCAGATGCCTACATGGTCGCTGCCGATCTGCTCCACCATTTGCGCCATCTCCGCCGACTTGAAGCGGTCGTAATTCTCCAGGGCGAGATAAACGCCCGCCGCCGCGAATTCCGGTGCGATGTCTTTCAGTGTGCCGATGATCTCATCGACCGATGGATGATGGTCGGCGGTGTCGGGTATGGTGCGGACGATATTTGTGCCAAAACGCTGCGCCAGCCTCAAATAGGTGTGCAGCAGATCGGGGGCGATCCCGCGTGTGCCGACTTCTACCGCGATTCCGAGCGCGTTCGCGTGGGTATGAAATTCATCCAGATTGTCGAGGGTGTGCAGCGGGAGATTGTCGGCCACCTGGACCAGATGAACGCCGTGAGCAGCGGCCCGGTCCAGGAATTGCAGCGCGGTCATGGGATTTGACGGTGGGTAACCGGGGACACCCATCGCCCAATAATATGCGTAAGAACCGATGCCTAATTTCATAAGAACCCTCGAAATATCTATCTGAAATCTCAATGCAATTTCAGATAGTATACCGCGCATATTCCTCGCTGTGCAAGTTTTAGCGATTCAAAATGGACGTGTTGCTGCCATCTGCCATCAGAACATGCGGCCACAAAGACTGTTCCAGTATGTAAGCGGCCCAGTCGTTGATCTGGCTGGCTGTGACCCACTGGCTGGCGTCAGCGGCATAGCTCATGCTCCAACCCGGATTCGGCCCTAAGCGAGCAGCAATATACCGTTGTAGGCGTCGATCCGTTTCACCGTTCACGCCGCCGTCCAGGCCAACGGGCGTCTCCAGTTGGTTCTCGCCATCCCAGACCCAGAAATGCACCCGTATATTGCGGTTACGGGCCATGTTCAACAGGTAATCGATCAGCGCGAAGGTCTCCAGGTCTGGCTCGATATTGCGGTGGTCATCGTAGCCGGTCGCGCCCAGTTTGAACCAGTTGTGTTTGATGTCTATCGCAACAACATCGAAGCCGTTTTCTTCGGCTTCATTCAGGATATTGGTAAAGCGGTGCGGTCTACCGCGAAACTCAGCCAGTTCATAGCGTGAACTGTTGAAAACGCTGAAGTTGTAGGGACTCATTTCGCCCTGTTCGCCGGTCTGGATCATATACTGGTTGCTGCTGTAGGTCAGATAGCCGGTGGTGTTTGGGTCGCTGGGCGGGGCCGCGAAAACCCGGCCATTCAAGCCATCGAGTTCGGATTCCTCGCTGCTGGTCTCATAAGCCCATTCGCCCAGTCGGGTTGCGGCAAAACGGAAGCTCCATGTATTGGCACCGGTGTAATACATCTCTGTACTACGCACTTCACCACTTTCGATGTGGGTAAAGGTCACGTTGGCGATGACGTCAAAAGGATTGCCTTCGTAGTTATTGTCCGTTGCTGACCATTCTATCGGTTGCCACAACGGAACATAGCCGATTTGAGCGGTTGTGGCGGTTGGCGCGGACAAAAACAACGCCAGCAGAACGAGGGCGAGTAGAACTGTTTTCATCGAAATCCTCCGTGACGGGTGGGTGTAGATCAATTGGCGGATAAAACATCTGAAAGGGCGAAAAACGCCGGTTTGGGCTGGTAGTTCATATCAAAGGGGAGCGGTGCATTTTCGTCAGCCGGGGTATTCAGCCAGGAATAACGGTCGGTGAATCCCCAGGTGATCAGCGCTGTGCAACTGTCAAATTCCAGGCAGATGTTGGTCACTTCACGGTAGATGTCGGCCTGTCTCTGCAAGCTTTCTGATCGTGGTGTGTCCATGTCGCTGATCCGAACATCCAGCTCGGTGATGTGAATTTGCAGTCCCAACTCGCTGATTCGGGCGAATTCACTCCGGATGAAGTTGTAGTCGGGCGGTTCGGATGCGTTGATGTGCATCTGAAAGCCGACGCCATGGATCGGGACTCCCTGCTCCACCAGTGAGGCCACCAGATTGTAGACCGCGTTGGCTTTTGTGCGTGATTTCTCTGTGTTGTAGTCATTATAGAACAACAGCGCATCCGGATCAGCTTCATGCGCCCACTGGAAGGCCAGGGCGATATACTCGGGGCCGATGGTTGTCAACCACAGGCTGTCGCTGTCATAGAGGGGAATGTCGGTCCCGCGCAGGGCCAGGCCACTGTCATGCACCGCTTCGTTAACGACATCCCAGGCGAAGATCTTTCCCTTATAATAACTGACGACGGTCTTGACATGCTCCTCCAGGACCGCCATGGCTTCATCCCGGCTGATGTTGCGATGCCGTACCCAGTAAGCCACCGCTTGATGCCACACCAGTGGACCACCGCGCACCTGCATATCGTTCTCCTGCGCGAAGGCGACGATCCCGTCGGCCCGGTTGAAGTTGAATTCATCTGGTGTGGGCCGCAACGTACGCATTTTCATCTCATTGGTTGGGATCACCATGTTGTAGTGCTGTGCCAGGACGCTTGCGTAAGTGTCATCCGAGGCGAGTGGGTCGAAGTCAACAGCCGTACCGATCAGTATGCCTTGTTCCTCGCCCAGTTCGCGTAAGGACGGTGTATCCTGAGAATGTGTACCGATACTGAACACAAGTACGATGCTGATAATCAGCAGCTTGTTTATCATACGACTCCCTGTACAACACAAAAAAAACAGGGACTATGGCCCTGTTGGTGTAATTATAGTTGGGGGTGTTGTAACAATCTACCCCCTACCAAACGATTAACGATCCACACTCAGATTGCGGAACAGATCACGGCGGGCGCGGCGAAGCATGTTCCCACGGAAACGACCGTCATTCTCCCAGATGTAATGGCGGGCATCAGGGTTGAGTTTGACCTGGGTGTCGTCGGTCAACTGCTGGATCATCTTGAGCGAGTCGAAAGTTCCGCGTACACCCTGCCCCAGCACCTTGTTATAGACGCCGCGAACGATATAACCCATGTAGAGAATCGCTGTACGCTGCGGCTCCTGGTAGTATTTGAAATCCAGGTAGATCGCATTCCGGGATAGATAGTAGTAACGGTTGCCCTTCCACCAGAAGCGCCCTTCTGGCGAGACTTTGTGCATCACGGCAACTTTGGGATAGTAGATGACCTGATAACCGTTGTTGATGATCTGGTAGGCCAGGTCGCGTTCTTCGCACATAAAAAACAAAGCGTCATCGTAGCCGCGAGTCGTGTCGAATGCCTCGCGCCGGATGGCATGGCCGCAGGCAACATAGCGTGTCGTCAGAAATTCCTCATCCAGGCGATCTTGCAATTCCCTCGGGTAGGTTGTCATACTGTGCATGTCGTCGTCGCCGGTGTAGAAATTCCGGATGCGGAAGCCGATCAAGCCCAGGTCGGGCTGCTGCTCAAAACGCTCAATGGCGGTTTTGATGGTGTACTCGTTCTCGAATTCGGCATCGTTGTCGATACCGACGATATAGGTGTTGCTGCCGTGCCGCATGGCGACATTGCGCCCACCGCCCGGACCGATATTGTGACCGTTTTCGATTAACACGATTTGACCATCTGCTGCGCGTTCCCGCAGGGCCGTTAGTTGGTCTTCCTCACTGCCCTGATCGAAAACATAGATGGTGACCGCCACGTCCTTTTGCGCCAGGGCGCTGTCGATGGCTTCCAGGGTGGTGTCGGCGCGATTCCAGGATAGGATAATCACATCGACGGTCGGAAGTGCAGTGTTGTCTTGTGTGACCATAGCTTATTGGCTCCTGATCTTATTATGGTTTCAGTCTGTAACGGCGTCATAGGCCGATAGTAAAAATGTGCGCTGGTGTTCCCACGAGAGTTCGGTCTCAATCCGTTCGCGACCGGCATCACTCATCGCCTTGCGCCTTTTCGGGTCTGCCAGCAGTTCTTCGATTTTATCCGCCATATCATCCTGGTCGTCGGGGCGAGCATAGATGGCGGTATCCTGGGCGGAGACCCGCGATTCAACCAGGTCGAAGCATACAATCGGACAACCGACCGCCATATATTCCAGGATTTTATTCATGGTTGCGGCATCGCTGTAAGGGGTTTTGGGCATGGTGTCTACAGCGACATCGGTGGTGGAGAGATAGCGCACGATGTCTTTTTGCTCGACCCATCCGGTGAAATAGAAGTAATCTGCAATGCCAAGCTGGTTGGCCTGTTGGACCAGATCGGGCTGTGCATCACCGGTCCCCATGATAACAAACAGGATGTCTTCGCGTCCGCGCTCTTTGATGAGTTTATGCGCGACTTCGACCAGCGTATCCACACCATCCTGGGGGTTAATCACGCCCAGATAGCTCACCATATATTGATAACCCCGTTTCAGATCGGGTTCGGGTTCCACCGGGTGCAGCACATCCTGGTCAGGGCCACTGCGCACGATGTAAATCCTGTCTTCTGGATACTTGCCCCGTTCGATGGCGATGCGTTTGTGGGTCTCGTTGGTGGTCAGTACCAGATCGGCGGTGCGGAACGTCAGATTTTCCAGCAGGAGCAGCCCTTTATAGGCGGTGCCTTGCGTACCAAAGCGCGACAGATACATCTCAGGCGAGAGATCGTGGTGGTCAAAGATGAAGCGGACGCCGAAAAGCTTGTAGAAGCGACCGATCAGCCAGAAGGTCTCCGGCGGGTTGCAGGCATGTAGAACGTCGAAGCCGTGCCGGGCAGCCACCACCAGGGATAACAGGAACGACATAATCCAGCAGTAGGAGAACTCAAAGATAAAGCTCAGGGTTCCGCTGGTTGTGGGCGGGGCCGGGTAACGATACACATGCACATCGTCCAGCTTTTCGTAGGTCTTTCTCGTGTTCTTGCCTTTGATCGAAATCACAGAAACCGTGTAACCCGCTTTTTGCAGCGTCGTGGCTTCCAGCCAGACCCGTCGGTCGTTCGGGACCGGCAGATTTTCTACGATAATCAGCACACCTGGCATTATGGGTGTTCTCCTTGGTTATGATACAGATGCCATTGTACCAGTGTTTATGATTGTCCTTTCATCATGCTAAAAGGCCGCTGGTATTCATCAAAGAACTTCTCTGTGATAAAATCTGTATGCCGAACGATTAGATTCAGGGTAGATTTGATGGCCGCTATCCAGAGTTATGCAGAAACCCATATGTCCACTCTGACCAGCCAGCTTCGCTTTGAACGTCTGGAGAAGTACCTGGTTATTCTGCTGCTGGTTCTGGTCTCGAACGGTATCTTCCATAAGAAAATCATTGAACTGCCGGTGACCGGATTTTACCTGATGGCCGTCGGTTGGAGTGTCCTGATCTTATGGCGCTATATTCCCCAGGTGGTCCACACCATCATCCGGGATTGGCCCATGACCATCGTCCTGATTCTGTCGCTGGCCTCGGTCTTCTGGTCGCTCGAACCGATGACCAGCCTGCGGGCTGCGATCTGGTTGTATATGATGGTGATTTTCGGTCTGTTCATCGCCATGCGTTTTAGCCTGGAAGAGCAGCTTGATCTGGTTCTGGGTATGGCGCTGTTCTCGTTGTTTTCTACGTTATTTCTCGTCATCTTTCTACCCCAGTTCGGTGTAGAGACCGCCGAAGCGCATAAAGGGTTGTGGCGCGGTATCTACACACAGAAAAACCATCTGGGGCCGTATCTGTCGTTGGGGTTCGTCGCTGTCTTCCTGGCGGGAAGGTCCCTGGGCCGTTGGCGCTGGTTGGTGGCACTGCTGCTTTTTATCGGCATTTACAACACCGGTAGTGCGACCGCCATGGCATCAGTTATCGGCCTTGCGCTGATTGGACCTATCATGATGCGATTTGTCCGCCTGCGCCATGAATTGTTCTTCGGCCTTCTGCTGCTACTAACGCCGATTGTGGCTCTGTTTTCCTTTTATATATTGATGAACTACGAGGTCATTCTGAACGCGCTGGGCCGCGATGTGACCCTCACCGGACGAACCGAACTCTGGTCAGCCAGCTTTGAGTTGATCCGGCAGTATCCGCTCACGGGTTTTGGGCTGGATGCGTCTTTCTCAGATAATGCGCCGATCTTTCGTCTAATCGTGTGGCAGGACGCACCCTTTGCCCACAACCACTGGATTGATATGGCTCTGGATGTCGGTCTGGTCGCGACAGTCGCTTTTGGCATTGGTTATATTGTTGCCGTCATTCGCGCCGTTCTCCATATCCGTACTGTGCGCACCCCCGAGAGCTATTTCCCGTTGTTCTTCCTGTTGTTTATCTTGATTTCCACCATGTCAACCGAATCGTTGATCCGAATGGTGGATATGCGCTGGGTCATCTATGTGGCCGTGATCTATGGGTTGGTTTTGCGCCAGACACCGCCTGAATTCATGCCCTATCGGCGTAAATCCAGCTCACTCCTTTACAACCAGCCATGATGAGAGATCGCGTTCGATGAAATCCTGGACCTTGAGGATGTCTTCGTGGAAATACTCAATCATACGCCGCTGGACTTCAGGGTCAACCGAACCGCGCTCCATATTGATCTCACGTATGTGATCAACCACACTATGCAACATCCGCTTGCGTATGCGTTCCGGCAGCAGGGGTTTGACCGCGTCTTTAATCGGATTATGTGGTCGTAGCAAAAAATTATGTACCTCATGCAGATAGCGGTTTTTGGGTGCGCCGCTCACATTATGTTGGATTTCCGTATCTGGTCTGAAGCCGGGGTTTACCCCAAGAAACGCGAATATGGCCTGGGTGACTGCCAGCGAATCGCGTCTTAAATCCTCGAACAGATAGACATAGATATGCTCCCTGGGGAAGATGTCGTAGTAGCGCTTCAGGCTGTCATAATATAAACCGACCCGCCTGTAATGCCACAGGGGTTCATAGCCCTCTTTGATGCGCCGTTCTTCCTGGGCCATGGCCGCTTCAAAGTCGTCCAGGGGTTCGCGCCCATCACGGCGGAGATGCATATAGCTGGAAAACGCCCGCCCGACCGGGTTGCGCAAACCGATAATGATTCTGGCGTCGGGAATCCGGTCGTAAATGCGCTGTGCGCATGCAGGATCGTACAGGTAGATGGTGGATGCCTCACCGATAGCAATCTCGTTTGTGACACCCGCAAACAACGCTTCGTATGCGCTGATGTCGTTGACGATTTGATGGGTGAGTATCTCCTGGTCTCTCGGTCCTTTGAAGTCAATCGGTTTGCCCTCCATGGCGAAAAAGAAGGGTTCTTTGTTTTCGCTCATGAAGACTTGCGGATGTTGTTTGAGATAGTCATATAAAGCCGTCGTACCACTTTTTGCGGCCCCGACAATGAAAAAATTGGGCATAACCATATTATCATCTCCCGAAAGGGTCACCAACTGACCGGAAGTGTAGAGATATGCAAACGACGACGTACTTCAATATAGAGCCAGATATTTCTGAGAGCAAGCGAGATGCCGGTTGAAAGCGCCACGCCTTCGATCCCCAGGTCGGTGTAGACAAGGAAATAGTAATTGAGTGTGATGTTAATCGCGGTGACGACGGCGTAGATACGCCCGTTGAGTTTTTCATGCCCGGTCATGCTCATCAAAAAGCCCACCGGTCCGACTGAAGCGTTGACAAACTGGGCCGCCGTCAGAATGAACAGCGTCGTTTGTCCTTCAACAAAGTCTTCGCCAAACAATTTTAAGAGCGGGTAGGAGAACAGGATAATGCCGACGCAGGCCACCAGTGAAACAGCCATAGAAATCAGGGTGGCTCGTTTGACCAGATTGCTCAACTCCTCCATCTTGCCTTGATTATAGAGCGGTGCGATACGCGGCGCGGTGACGGCGTTGACGGCTACCAGTGGGAACATCGCCAGGCTGGCAGTACGCGAGGCAACCGCGTAAATGCCGGTCGGGATCGCGCCCAGCAAAAAACCGACCATCAGAACATCAACCCGGTCCATCACCAGATCAAAGCTGCGGATCAGCAGCATCGGGAGTGAGGTCCGTATCCACACGCCGGTCTCATAGACTGCTTTGGCACTCTTGGCCGCGACCGGCATCTTACGGAAGATGTTGATAAGCTGAAAGATCACAATGCCGATGGTCACAAGACCCAGCAAGCTGATGGCGTTGACGTTGGTCAGGCTGCCCGTCAGCAGAAACACAACGCTGATCGCAACCATCATCAAGACGTTCTGGCCGACATTGATCGGGCCGTAAGCTAATGCCACAAACCCCATCCCGCGCAGCACCTCAATGTATAGATAGCTGATGGAGATCAGCGGCGTGATGAGCAGGCCAACGTAGAGGGTGGTGATGTCAATATCTTCGGGTGGGAAGATCGTGAACACACCAATCGCCAGCACTGCCAGAATACTGCTGACGCCCAGGGTAATCAGGCTGAAGGCGTTGATGACACCGCGAATCTGCCCCCATTTTTCGTCGGCAATATAGCCGGGTAGGAACTTTAACACGCTCAGGGTCAAGCCGAATCCGCCGAACATCGCCAGCAGACGCGCCCAGTTGTAGGCGTAGATGTAATCACCGAAGCCCTGTGAACCGGCCAGATTTGCCAGTAACGCCTGCATCAGGTAGGCCGCAGCGACACCGGCGATTTGCAGCACAAATACGCTTGCGGCTCCAACCAGGAACTTTCGCCGTTCACCGGGTGTGCGTAACATCTCGATGACTGTATTGATACCTGCCCGTACTCGGCTCATAGAAACCTGCTTCCCTTGACGCATCGACAACAATTACCGGGCCATGAAAGACCCGGTAATCTGTGTGGCATGACGTTTACTATGGCAGATCAGGCCGGGGTTGTCTCCTGGACCTGTAGATAACCCTGCTCCACCAGATAATTGATGATCTGGTTGGCATTGGCTTCAGGTGAGTTGCCCACCGTTGTCAATGTGATTTCTGGATTCTCCGGCTCCTCATACGGGTCATCAATGCCGGTAAAGCCTTTAATCTCGCCGCGCCGTGCTTTGGCGTAGAGACCTTTCGTATCGCGTTCTTCGCAGACTGCCAGCGGTGTATCGACAAACACTTCAAGGAATCCGTCGCCGACCAGATTGCGCACATCGTTGCGGGTGGCCCGGTAGGGGCTGATGGCGGCGCAGATGACCAGACCACCGTGCCGTGCAATTTCCGAAGCGACAAAGCCGATGCGGCGAATGTTGGTGTCGCGGTCCTCTTTGCTGAAGCCCAGTCCCTTGCTCAAATGCGTGCGCACGACATCGCCATCAAGCACCGTCGCCTGCCGGCCATATTCGAGCAGCCGGGTGGTCAGGATGCTGGCTGTGGTCGATTTACCCGAACCACTGAGGCCGGTAAACCAGATACACACACCCTGCTGGTGGCGCGGCGGGTAGCTCTCGGCCAGGATACCGGCCACTTCCGAACGGCTGAACCATGCTGGCAGCGGCACACCACGCTCCAGATAGTCTTCACGGACCTGGGTGCCGGAGATACTCTTGGTGTTCGCACCGTTCGGGACTTTATCAATCTCTTCGTAGCGGTCTTCATCCGCCAGATACAACAACATCTTGAAGGGGACCATCTTCACGCCGATTTCTTCCTGGTACTGCACGACGAGTTCCTGGGCATCGTAGGGGCCATAGATGGGATTGCCCTGCGAATCGTTGCCCGGTCCGGCGTGATCGCGCCCCACGATGAGATGGTTGGCACCGTAGTTGCGGCGGATAATGGCGTGCCAGAGCGCTTCCCGCGGCCCGCCCATGCGCATTGCCAGCGGCAGCAAGGAGAGGACCACGCGATCTGGTTCGTAGTAATGGTTGACCAGTGCTTTGTAGGTGCGCACGCGGATGTAGTAATCGACATCCCCCGGTTTGGTCAGTCCGACGACCGGGTGCAGCAGCAGTACCCCGTCGATCTCTTTGATGGCACGTTTGGTCAGTTCTTCATGGACGCGGTGCATGGGGTTGCGGGTCTGGAACGCGACCACATTCTGATGGCCGGTCTGTTCCAGGATCGCACGGGTTTCCGCCGGAGTACGACGCAAATCCTTGAAATCATAGTGTTCCGGCATTTGCAGCACGCGCAGCGGCCCGGAGATATTCAGCTTGCCCCAGCGTTCCATCTCCGCCACAATCGGGTGGCGTGGGTCCAGGGTGCCGAACACCTTCTGGGCGACCTCTTGCCGGTCCCACTCATAAATCTCTTCCACCGTCATGATGGCGATCAGGTTGAATTTGCGGTCGCGCAGGGCGATGTCTTTGCCAATTTGGATGTCGTCATTGGGTTCGACGGGCAGCGTAATCGGCATCGGGAACAGCGTGCCATCGGTCAGCCGCATATCCTCCACCACACGCTGGTGGTCCGCCTGACCCATGAAGCGATCCAGCGGGGAGAATGCGCCTACTGCCAGCAGTTCCAGGTCACACAGCGCCCTTTCCGTCAACTGGATAGAGGGCAGTGTGCCGCCATAACTTTTGACCTCGTCCAGTTGTGAAGCCGGGACCAGCAGGTCAACAAGTTCACCACCATAGGGTGCGATGATTTGGGTTTTGATCATTCTATATGCTCCAGGTTTCGTCTGATTTCCCATCATTATATAATCTATTCACTTATCCTAACATCCACCTAACGAACTGGAATTACGCTTCACAGCCTATTTTGCCACCGTAATATTCTGTGATGTTGTCACACGGTAGCAAAATATAGCATCTGTATCGTGCATTGCCATCAGATTGATTCCTGTAACCGCAATGTATCTGCAAGGCGCGGATGTTTTACTCTATATCGGTGTATGATACACAGTTCGATGTAAGTTGGTATTTCAATGGAGTTCTAATGGCGATTGTGCGACATCTGGATAAGTGGATTGAACAGATACCCATTCTACGCAACAACAAACGCTTACTGACTGGCGCGGCAGTCGTCTATGTCCTGCAAATCATGGGGGTGGGGACCGCCTATATCGCGCAGGTGTTTCTGGCACGCTGGATGGGTGTGCAGGACTTTGGTGATTACAGCCTCGCTTATAACTGGGCGCGGCTGCTGGCCCTTTTCGGTGGCCTCGGTCTCACACTCAGCGCATTGAAGTTTGTGCCAGATTATCTTGAAAGCCAGGATTGGGCCAGACTGCGCGGCGTGATCTATGCCTTTTCCGCGCTGACCCTGCTCGGCGGTAGTGTACTGGCAATCGGGGCCGTCATCATCTTCACGGCGTTTCCCCTGAACGATGTCCATATGCCCACACTGATTGCCGGTTTGCTGATGACGCCCGTGATGGCCGTGACCTTTCTCTATGTCGAAATTCTGCGCGGCATGGGCAAAATCGCCATCGCTTACGGACCGCTGAACGTCGGCCAGAATGTGCTGCTGTTCGTCATCGGTGGTGGGGTGTTTTTGCTGGCCGGTGATCTGGTCAACATTGAGGCCATCACCATCCTGGGGGTCAGTCTGCTGGTGATTGCTATTTACCAGTTCATCGCGATCATACGAGCCTTGCCGGTTGCCGCCAGAGGGATCAAAGCGTCTTACGATCTGCTCTACTGGATGCGGGTGTCGCTGCCGATGTTGTTCATTCGTGGCTTCCTCATCATCAACCAGCGTTTGGACATTCTGATGATCGGTTTCTTGCTCGGATCGATACCGACAGGTATTTATGCAGTGGCGTCGCGCACGGCCAACCTGCTCAGCTTTGCCCTGTCCTCGGTCAGTGCCATTACCGCGCCGCGTATCTCCCCTTTGTATAACCAGGGTAAACTGGATGAGCTGGAAAAGCTGCTCAAACGCTCGACCATGATTGCTATAGTTGTATCGACGCTGGTCTTCATCGTGATGGTGCTGTTTTCCTACTGGCTTTTGTGGGTCTTCGGCGAGGAGTTCGTCGTCGGGCAGACCACGTTGATTATCCTCGCCTTTGGTCAGTTGGTGAACGCGGTTTTCGGCCAGTGTGGTTATGTGATGCACCTCACCGGAAACCAGATGGTGAGTACAGTTGTTTTTGGTGTGTCGGCCTTCCTCAATATCGCCCTGAACCTGTTTTTTATTCAGACACTCGACATGGGTCTTGAAGGGGTCGCCTACGCCACCGCGATCACGATGGTCGTCCAGAACCTGTGGATGTACATCGCCGTCCGCCGCTATGTCGGTATTAACCCGCTGCCGATTGGGTGATGAGCCACATCACCTGATACGGCTTCATGCTGATCGTCCTGCCGTAAAACGCGCCTGAAATCAAATCCAGGCGCGTTTCGACGGTCGTTTCCACCGTCTGTTCGCTGCCACTGACGTTGAACAGGCACAGCAGATCGTCGCCGCGCCGCAGTCCGAATATCTGATTGTTGCCCATATCCACCGCTGCCTGGGCCGCATTCGGATGAAAAGCCGCTTGCGCCACCCGCTTCTTGAGCAGCGCGGTGTAACCATCGAAGATTTTCGCCCGGAAGCTGTTGGCGTTGCCCAGGGCTTTTTCAACGCTGTCTGCATCCAGCTTCTCGCGGTTGATGGTCCGGTTGTGGCCGCTGCGTTCCACGCCTTCGCCATAGTTGCGCGATCCCAGCAGGCTGTGGATATACACTGCCGGCACACCCGCCAGCGACATCGCCAGCGCCTGCGACATCAAAAACCGTTTGACCTGCATATCCTCCGGCTCCGACGGATCGGTCAGGGCGTCGATATACGTCACGTTGAGTTCGTAGGGGCTGCGGCTGCCGTCGCTGTTGGTCTTATACGACACCCGCCCGCCGCTTGCTTCCACATGATCGATCATCGTCTGGAGTTCAGCCGCCGTCAGAATCCCCTCCACTGGACGCACCCCGATGCCGTCATGCGACGCCGTGAAGTTGAAAAAGGTTGTCTGCTCCGACGGTGTAGTCAGTGTGTTCACCCAGTCCCGCAGCTTGCTCACATCGCCCGATAGCACCGTGTAGAACAGCAGCGGCGGCAGCGTGAAATTGTAGACCATCTGCGCTTCGTCGATCCCATCGCCAAAATACGAGATGTTCTCGGCGTGCGGGACATTGGTCTCGGTGATGATGACCATATGCGGGGCCAAAATATCGAACACCGCCCGCATCAACTGCACCACCGCGTGCGTTTCCGGCAGATGGATGCTGGACGTGCCGACTTTCTTCCATAAATAAGCGATGGCATCCAGCCGGATCACGGTTGCGCCCTGCTGCGCGTAGAACAACATCACTTCCATCACCCGCAGGAGCGTGTCCGGGTCGGCGTAATTCAAATCCACCTGATCCGCGCTGAACGTCGTCCACACATGGGCGGTCTCGCCGTTGGCCTTCTCGAACGGCGTCAGCAGCGGCGAGGTGCGCGGACGGGTAATCGACGACAAATCGGTCTCCGGCGCTTCGGTGATGAAGGCGTTCTCGAATTCGGGGTTGCCCGCCAGGAACTGCCGGAACCAGTCACTCTGCGCCGACATATGGTTGATGACCGCATCGAACATCAAGGCGAAATCGTCACCGAGCGCGTTGACATCCGCCCATGTCCCCAGCGCCGGATCGACCGCGAAATAATCGATGACTGAAAACCCGTCGTCCGACGAATACGGGAAGAACGGCAGAATATGGATGGTGGAGACCACCCCCTTCAGCCGTGTCTCGGCAAAACCGTGCAGCGATTTCAGCGGTGCCTCGCCCTCACGCCGCAGCGTATTACCGTAGGTAATCAGCGTGACATCGCGCTCAGAGAACAGGCTGTCGCGCTGTCTGGGTGGGATGTGCGTCCGGTTGATGAGCGCCACCAGCTTTTCATAGGCCGGCCCGACGGGATAAATCTGCTGCAAATAATG
>DAOTTZ010000044.1:0-48865 GCA_034437535.1 Anaerolineae bacterium
TAACATGATTGACCTGTCCTTTGATATTGGGTGGTGCTTTTATCTTATGGACAGGCTCAATCACCTCGAATTTACTCTTTGTAGCCTAATTGGCGCAAAATTTGGGTCTGACAGAGTACATTTGTCAGGACGATATAGAACAACCCGTTCGCCGCATTTTCGGTTCGCCATAGGGCTATCCCCTCGTTGGCAAAGGTAGAAAATGTCGTATACGCGCCGAAAAAGCCAGTCCCAACCAACAACCGCAAGTCTTGAGACCAGTTTCCCTGGCTGGTAATCCAGACGCTGAACACGGCCAACAAAAAAGAGCCGGTCACGTTGACGAATAACGTCCCAGCAGGCAGAGACTCCCAACCGAACCAGTGGGCGGCGCGGACGGCAACCCAGGCCGTCAATATATAGCGCATCACCGCACCCAGAAATCCGCCAGCACCCACCAGTAGAAGATCACGCATCGGTGGCACCATTTCTTACCTCTTCTCATTCACAATCAAGATGTGTTTAGGTTATACTACGGATGTTCTACCTCAAGCACCTATAATATCCAGAAGCGCACATGCAAAATCAGTTTATACACCTACACGTTCATACCGAATTTTCCCTGTTGGATGGCTTGAGCCGGATTGACAAGCTAGTCGAACGGGCTAAAGAGTTGAATATGCCCGCCCTGGCAATCACCGATCATGGCACGATGTTCGGCGTCATGGATTTCTTCGACGCCTGCACCAAACATGAGATCAAGCCCATCATCGGGTTGGAAGCCTACCTGGCCCGGCGTGGGATGCAAGACAGAGATGCCAAGCTCGACCGCTCACCATTCCATCTGCTCCTGCTGGCAAAAAATATGACCGGGTATCAAAACCTGCTCAAGATCAGCAGTGCCGCGCAACTAGAAGGGTATTACTATCGCCCACGCATCGACTGGGACTTCCTGGCCGCGCATGCCGAAGGCTTGATTGCAACCTCCGGGTGCCTGGCGGCTAAAGTACCGCGTTACATCCAGCAAGACAACGATGAAGAGGCCCGCGCCTGGATCGGAAAATTCCTCGATGTGTTCGGCCCGGATCATTTCTACCTGGAACTTCAGGATCATGACATCGAAGAGCAACAGCGGCTCAACCGCTGGCTGGTGGATTATAACCGGAGCAACCATACCAATGTCGGCCTGTTGGCGACGACCGACCTGCATTATGTCCACAAAGATGATTTTGACATCCACGATACACAGTTATGCATCCAGACTGGATCTTTGAAACACGAAGAAAACCGGTTGAAGTTCTCTGATAACAGTTATTATCTCTATTCCTTTGATGAAATGTGGGACGCTTTCAAAGAGGTACCGGAAGCGATTCACAACTCGGTCAAAATTGCGGAAATGACCGACATCAATCTACGTGAAGACGGCTATCATCTCCCCATTTTCCCTGTGCCAGAAGGCCATGATGCGGAAACCTATCTGCGCTATCTATGCGAAAAAGGCATGGATTGGCGTTTCGGAGAGCGCAAAGACGACCCAATTCTGCAACAACGGCTGGATAAAGAACTCGGCATCATCCATGAGATGGGATTTGACACGTACTTTCTGATCGTGTGGGATCTGTGCGAATTCGCCCGCTATGCAGATATCTGGTGGAACGTGCGTGGTTCTGGCGCGGGGAGCCTGGCGGCCTATTGCCTGGGGATCACAAACATTGACCCTATCCAAAACAGCCTGCTCTTTGAGCGATTCTTAAATCCCGGTCGCGTCAGTATGCCCGATATTGACCTGGATTATCCGGATAACCGGCGTGGGGAGATGATCGCGTATGCCGTCCGCAAGTATGGCGAAGAAAAAGTCGCGGCCATCATCACCTTTGGGACGTTAGGCGCGAAGGCCGCCGTGCGCGATGTAGGCCGGGCCTTCGATGTGCCACTGGCCGATGTCAACCGGGCGGCGGCACTCATCCCGCAAGAGGCCCGGCAAAAGCCCCTCATGAAATATGTCGAAACGATCCCAGACCTGGGACAACTTTATAAGACGGATACCCAAATTAGAAAGATCATCGACGCGGCGGAAAAATTACAGGGTATCGCACGTCATGCCAGCACCCATGCCGCCGGTGTCATCATCGCAGATAAGCCGCTGGTTGCATATACACCGTTACACCGCATCACGGGCAAAGATCCTAGTGGCGGCGCACTGAAGGCCGTGACTCAATTTCCGATGGAAACCGCCGAATCAATTGGCCTGCTTAAAGTGGACTTTCTCGGTCTTTCTACCCTGACCATCATGCGGAAAGCGGCAGATCTGATCGCGTATTATCATGGCATCAAGTATACGATGGATAATATCCCATACCGCCATGATGACCCGGCCCTGAGTGAAGACGACAAAGCCATGCTAGACGAAACCTTCCGTATGTTTGGCCGGGGGGAAACCATTGGCGTCTTCCAGGTGGAAAGCTCTGGGATGCAACAGATGTTACGCGACATGCGGCCTAAGACATTCGAGAACATCATCGCGGGCATCTCACTCTATCGCCCCGGCCCGATGGATTTCATTCCACAATACAACCGACGATTACACGGCGACGAGGAGATTGAACTGCGCCATGATAAGTTAGCCAGCATCCTGGAAGAGACCTTCGGCATCATCGTCTACCAGGAGCAAATCATGCAAATCGCCGGTGAGTTATTCGGCTATGACCTGGGTGAAGCTGATCTGATGCGCCGGGCGGTCTCCAAGAAAAAGCAAGAAGCCCTGCTCGAACACAAGGCGACCTTTATGGAGCGCGGGCCACAGAATGGCATTGACGAGACATCGGCAGAAAAAATCTTCGATGACATCGCGTTCTTCGCCAATTATGGCTTTAACAAAAGCCATGCCAGCGATTATGCCGTGATTACCGTACAAACCGGCTTCTTAAAGTGTCACTATCCCGAAGAATACATGACGGCCCTGCTCAGTGTTCAGCGGGATGACTCTGCCAAGTTGACGACATTCCTGGAGGAATGCCGCCGCCTGCAAATCCCGATTCTGCCACCGGATGTAAACAACAGTCTGCTCGATTTTGACATCCAGGAAGACCCGGCAAGCGGCAGGCGGGGTATCCGCTTTGGGTTGGTTGCGATCAAGAACGCGGGCGAAACCGCACTCAAGACCATCCTGGATGCCCGCGATGTTGATGGACCGTTTAGCAATCTGGTGGATTTCTGTCGTCGGGTTGATTTGCGGCAGGTGGGCCGGCGCACGCTAGAAAGCCTCATCAAGGTGGGTGCAATGCGCGACCTGGGACAGCGAATGCAATTACTCGCCGCACTCGACCGCATGATGAGCTTCAGTGCATCGCATTATCGCGATCAAGAGATCGGGCAAATTAACATGTTTGCCGATGATACCGGGCTAGAAGCAGACTCCCTGGCACAATTGCCAGATGTGCAGGAAGCATCCAACCGTGAAATGCTGGGCTGGGAAAAAGAATTGCTGGGTCTGTATGTGTCCGGTCGCCCGGTTGATAAATTCGTTGAAGCACTAAAGCGCACTCAAACGGCTGATGTACAGGATCTCAAGCAAAATGCCGAGTATCTAAACGGACGACAGGTGGCTATCGCTGGCGAAGTCGTCGGCGTGCGGAACATCTACACCAAGAACAATGATGCAATGGCAATCGCCCAGATCGAAGACTGGCACGAGTCAGCCGCTAGCATTGAAGTCGTCATCTTCCCAAGAACCTGGGCCAAAGTCCAGGAGAGTATCGACAATGGTGATATGCAACCATTTGAAGAAGGCATCGTCGTACAGGTCGGCGGAGAATTTGACATTTCACGCAGTGAGCCGCAGATCAAAGCCGATAAGGTCACCCAGATGTTCCGCATCATGGAGTCCACGCACGAACCCGACATCCCCGATGCACAACCCGCCTGGGATATACCGCAAGCCCCCAATCTTGATGAAGTGCCGGATTGGGTCGATCATGCGCCACCACCCTGGCAGGAGGATACAGATCCGTATGATGAAGAAACAGGCGAAATGCTCAACCCGGAACCCGAACCAGAGCCAGCATTACAAGCTGTCGTACCAGCGGCATCACAAGGTGCGACCGGCCAGCATACCCCCGCGTTAGAGCCGCAATTAGCCCCACAACCCGCAGATGACACGGCCTCATCTTCGGATGACCTGACTTATCGCCGGGAAAGCGACGATCAAACTTTTTGGCTGGTAATCTACTTCCCACGTAGCGAAGACGATAACATCGACCGGCGACGATTGATGCGTTTACATGGATTGCTGATACAATATCCTGGATCAGATCGCTTTAGCATTGTGATCGAAGGTCAGGGTAAGCTCGAATTCCCCAACCATTCGACCGAACTCTGCCCGGAACTGCTGAAGGACCTGTTGACAATTGTCGGCTCAAAAGACAACATCGCGGTTTATAGATCATAAACGAGCCTTAAACCAACGATGCTATAGTAACGCGATCAATTACAGGAGTTCAGCATATTATCAACGACCATCTGCTAAGGCTGGGTGGTTTCCAGCAAGGAGGTTTCTATGAAGAAAATTGCTGTTATGACGAGCGGTGGCGATGCCCCGGGTATGAACGCCGCCATTCGTGCGGTCGTCCGTACCGCGCTGGAAAACGAAATCGAAGTGTATGGCGTACGACAGGCCTATGCCGGGTTGTTAACCGGAGACATGAGCCTGATGACCAGCCGCGAGGTCAGCGGTATTCTGCAACGTGGCGGAACAATTTTGCAGACTGCCCGCAACGAAGAATTCAAGACGGCACAGGGCCAGCGCAAATGTCTGCGCCGGCTCAACGAACGTGAGATCGACAGTATCATCGTCATCGGCGGTGACGGCAGTCTGCGTGGGGCCATGGCCCTGGAAAAGCTCGGCATGAATGTCGTCGGCATCCCGGCTAGTATTGATAATGACATCTGGGGCACCAATATGAGCATCGGGGTTGATACCGCACTCAACACCATCCTGGATGCGCTGGATCGCCTGCGCGATACCGCTTCATCGCATAACCGTGCCTTCGTCATCGAAGTCATGGGCCGCAATTCCGGCTATCTGGCGATTATGGGGGCGATTTTGGGTGGTGCGGAAGTCGTCATCACACCGGAAAAAGATATTCCGATGGAAGAAGTCGCCAATCAGATGGCAGATGCATATGTGCGCGGCAAATCACATGCCATCACCGTGATCGCGGAAGGTGCGCCTTACAAAGCGACCGAACTCGTCAGCTACTTGAACAGCCGCAACACCGGCTTTGAGATCCGGCTGACAATTCTAGGGCACGTCCAGCGGGGTGGCAGTCCGAGCGCGTTTGACCGTCTGCTGGCGACTCGTATGGGGGTTAATGCGGTTGAACGGCTGATGAACGGAGAATCCGGCTTGATGGTCGGTTTACATGGCCGGGATATTGGGTCAGTGCCATTAGAGGAAGTCGTCAGTAAATCCCGCCACATTACGCATGATTATTATGAGATGGCCTACGTCCTCTCGCGCTAATCTTGCCGGGCGATCTCTGCAAGGCGTGCCCGGAGCAAATTTACCACCGGCGTGACCGGCACCTTCACCTGGAGTCCACGCTCACCAGCACTGATGATGATATGTTGGCCTTCCGTAGCGGATCGATCCAGATAAACCGGCCACTGCTTGGCAGTCAAGGCTAGCGGGCTGATGCCGCCTACTTGAAGCCCGGTCATCGCTTCAGCGTCATCATGGCTCGCCAGCTTAACTTTTTTGACGCCGACAGCGGCGGCTAGCTTCTTGAGATCAAGCGAACTATCGGACGAGACCAGAGCGATGTAGGGTTTCTTAATATCGGGACGATCAACAGCTTCGACGATCAACGTCTTGTAGACCATAAAGTACGGCATACCGATCATCTCCGCTACTTCTTCGGCATCACGGGTGATCGGATCATATTCATAGACTTCATACTGGATGTCATTTTGTTCCAGCACCCGCATCGAATTTAACTTTTTTGCCATCTGGTTTCACCTATATTGTTTCAAAGCTCTACGACCGATAAAATCCGGCAGGAGCAAGTTACCGAGCATCAGCAGACGATCTATCCAACGCAGAGCAACCGACCGCCGACGCTTTTCCACTAGATTTACGATGGACTGGGCGACCTGCTCGACCGGCATCGGCGGGGGGAAGCTCCCACCCCGCCCGGATTTACCCAGACGATTCGCATTGAATTCTGTCTCTACCCGGCCCAATAACAGATCCGTCACATGGATATTCTGCGGGCTAAGTTCCAGCCGTAGGGAATGTGCCAGACTGCTGACAAAGGCTTTACTAGCGGCATAGATCGCGGCATAAGGCGCGACCAGATTATAAGTCACGGACGATACCATGATAATGTGCCCGCCAGGCCGCATATGCGGGACAACCGCCCGCACACTATGCAAGACGCCATCGATATTGGTGCGAAGCAATGCCTGGATGTCTTCCCAATCCGACTCAACGACCGCGCCACGATGCCCCACCCCCGCATTAACGACCAATACCGAAATCGGGCCGAACTGCGCGGTGGTTTGTGCGACGGCCTGGGCCAGCGATCCAGCATCCTGGACATCGGCCTGAAGCGGCAGAAAATGACCGGGCCGGGTTGCGTTGATCTCAGCTTCTAGTGCTTGGAGCCGCTCTTGTCGTCGGGCAAGGCCGGCGACCTGTGCGCCCTGCCGCACGAAATGATGGGCCGTCGCCCGGCCAATGCCACTCGACGCCCCGGTAATCAGTACAGTGGTCTTCATCAGTTTAGCCGTCGGCCTTAGCCTTCATCGCTCCCGTTGAGATCCGGCGGCAACGGTGCCCCCGGTTCAGCGGCATCGTGCGGGAGTGAGGCATACTGTGCCTCACCGCTTTGTGCCACTGGTTGATCAACCGCGGCCCCGACACGTCGCTTAAAGACGCAAAAGTAAACATTGCTCCAACGCCGCCCAAAGCTCTCAAAGAGGACATCGCGTTTTCTGCCGACGGCCCGCACTGGCTCCATGTGAATCAGTTCCCATCCTTCCGCCCCCAGTTCGTTGAGTTGAGGCATCATTGACTCCGGCATATGGCGCGGTGGTCGTTTGACGTCTGGCAGACGCTCTTTGATGTATTGCTTGACCGCTTTCTTGTTAGCATTTGCTTCGATGAAGGTCGGCAGATATTCCCATTGGTCCATGCGGTTCGCTCCCCTGCGATTTTAGATATGAATCGGCTCCTCATAGATGCCGTAAACCTGACGCAGTACGTCGGTCATCTCTCCTAGTGTAGCATAGGCTTTGGCGGCATCAATGAGATACGGCATCACGTTATCATCAGCCTCTGCCGCGTTGCGAAGGGCATTTAAGGCTTTTTCGTGCGCCTCTGCGTCACGCTCTGCCCGGAGCTTCGTCAGCCGCGCTACCTGACGTTGGTGCCCGTCTGGATCCATTTCAAGGATCGGGATGCGGATTTCCTCATCGGGATCTGCATATTTGTTGACACCGACCATCACGCGCTCGCCCTTGTCAAAGCTGATCTTATGCTGGTAACTGGCATCGCCGATCTCTTGCTGGAAGAATCCAGCTTCGATAGCCGGCAACACCCCACCCAACGCCTCGATCTGTTCAAAGTAATCGTAAACTGCCGCCTCGGCCTGGTCGGTGAGGGCCTCCACAAAGTAACTGCCCCCTAACGGATCAACCGTGTTGGAGACGCCGCTTTCTTCCGCGATGATTTGCTGAGTCCGTAAAGCCAGCTTGACGGCGTGCTCACTGGGCAAGGCCAGGGCTTCATCCATACTGTTGGTATGGAGTGATTGCGTCCCACCGATGACTGCGGCCAACGCTTGCACCGCCACCCGCACGAGGTTGATTTCTGGCTGTTGTGCGGTCAGGCTCACCCCGGCGGTCTGGGTATGGAAGCGCATCAACCAGGAACGTGGGTTCTTCGCGCCGAAGGTCTCTCGCATCTCGCGTGCCCAGATGCGCCGTGCGGCCCGCATCTTGGCGACCTCTTCAAAGAAATCGTTGTGGCAGTTGAAGAAGAAGCTGATACGCGGCGCGAACTCATCAATATCCAGGCCACGCTCTAAGGCCCAGCGTACATACTCGATGCCATCTGCCAGCGTAAATGCCAGTTCCTGGATTGCGGTACTCCCCGCCTCCCGGATGTGATAACCACTGACGCTGATGCTGTTCCATTGTGGCATGTTGCGCGTGGCGAACTCAACGGTATCTGTCACCAATTTCATCGATGGTTCCGGCGGGAAGATAAATTCTTTCTGGGCGATGTATTCTTTCAGGATGTCATTCTGGAGTGTGCCACGTAGATTCGCCATCGGCACGCCTTGCCGCTCTGCGGCGGCGATGTAAAATGCCCAGATGATGGGAGCCGGGCTGTTAATCGTCATGCTGGTAGAGACATCGCCCAGCGGAATGCCATCAAACAAAATCTCCATATCTTGCAATGAACTGATGGCAACACCACATTTTCCGAATTCGCCCAAAGCCTCTGGTGCATCGGTATCGTAGCCCATCAGCGTCGGCAGATCAAATGCGACCGAAAGCCCCATGTTGCCCTGGTCGATCAAATACTTAAAGCGTTGGTTGGTCTCCTCCGCCGTACCAAAACCGGCAAACATCCGCATTGTCCACAATTTCCCCCGGTGCCCGGTGGCATGAATGCCACGTGTATACGGATACTCCCCCGGATTACCAAGATCTGTCTCATAATCAAGATCAGCAATATCAAGCGGTGTATACAATCGCTTGATCGGCAGATGAGACTCAGTGGTAAAAGTATGCTTACGCTCTGGACGACGACTCAATGTTGGATCAAGTGTGTTTTCTTGCCATTTTTGTTGATACTTGCGTAATTTTTCTATTTTTTTCGCGTCGAACGTCATGACAATCGCTCCCAAGTTTATTTAGCAACGATTATACCATTACGATCTGACCGGGTTCTAACAAGTTGCTGAAAGTTTCACCAATTCACCCTTAACATACTTAACAAAACGATAAAGTTGGCTTAAAATCACGCTTGGGTTTTCGCCACAAAAGGAGATAAAATGATGACTGTACCGGATCCATCCGTTGACGACTCACTGATCGAAATCAAAGTTGACCCGCATGACCGCATGGCAGAAGCCGGGCGCAAGATCTTAACGCGCGATTTCATGCAGATGCGGCACCACGAAGACGGAAGCCGTACAGGGGAGGATATCGAAGACGTTCACCAGATGCGAGTTGCGACCCGCCGTATGCGAAGTATCCTGCGTCTGCTGGATGAATACTACAAGAACAAGTCAATTCGACCGCTGGTGCGCGGGCTGAAAACACTTGCCAACCGCCTGGGTAAGATCCGTGATCTTGATGTGATGATCCTGGATTTAGAGACCCGGCACCAAGAGACCGCACCCGATGCAGACTTGAGTCATCTAATAACCAGGTTAGATGCACGCCGGCGCAAATATCGCAAAAAGCTCAACAAACATCTGGATAGCAAAGGGTATCAGAACTTCATCAAAGTATTTGAGATCTTCCTGGAAACACCGGGTAAAGGTGCCCGGCCTATCGGTGAGGAGACCGACCCGCATCAAGTTCGGCACGTCTTACCGCTGATGATCCATGACCACCTGGCGCGGGTCCGTGCCTATGATACCGTGATTCCTGGTGCAGAAGTCGATACTCTACACGCGCTCCGTATTGAGTTCAAACGTCTGCGCTATATCATCCAGCATTTTAGCGACGTTTTAGGTCGTTCTGGCGATGATTTCATCGACCATCTAAAAGCGATACAGGATTATCTGGGTCGGTTAAATGATGTTCATGTCGCCTACAACCGTCTGGATGCCTTGCTGGAAGGCGATAAGTTGACAGCCGACGAAACACAATTTTTGAGCGATTATGTCGCATATTTAGTCAGCGAAGAAGAAACCCTGGCCGACGGATTTCAAACCGTATGGGAAAAATTCAACACGCGCACTGTACAGAGCAAGCTATCCAACGCTCTGTTGGTCTTGCGGTAACGTCACAGGCGGGGATGGCGACAACTTAACCATCCCCCACCGCACGATCTCAACCAATCCGACAGCACCCAGTAAACCCGCGATGGGATATAGCACCAGGTAATAGCGTTGCCACTCCACCGGGGTGAGGAGCCACAGAGTCAGTGCCGTCCAACCGGCCCAACTCAGCAATACCCAGCGAATAGCGGGTTCTGGATGGCGTAACAGGGCCGCCCCCCCCACCAGGATACAAAGCACGAGAACCACCGCCCCCAGGGTAGAGCCGCCGATGCTAACCCCCGGCCAAATGGTCGCTTCATACTCTGTGATGATCTCACCGATATAATTGATCCAGGTGACCACCTCAAAATACTGCGGTTCTGCGATCAACACCTGGCGCAATAAGCCGGCTGTCTGGTCGGTAAAATCTGTATATCCGCCATAGAGTTCGGTCTGCTGTGCGAGTAGTTCAGACCGTGCCTCGTAGACTTGACCGGCGCGTTGGATGGTATTGCCCCACCAGATCGGCTGGAGCAGAAACACCACCCCACCAGTCAGCAGGCCAGCCATAAATACCTGTTGAAGCGTGCGGCTATCTCGTCGCCACAAGCCGAAAGCCATCAGCCCACCATAGACACCGATCAGCGGAAACAGAGCTGTATACTTGGCGGAAAGTGCCAACCCACCGGCCACGCCCAATACACCAGCCCATCGCCACCTCTGCGTCTTGAGCAAATACAGTGCACCTACGACGGCCAGCAACACAAATAACAACAAGCCGCCTTCAAACATCGCCCGGCGGCCATTGAGCAAAATAGCCGGGTTCAGTGCATAATATCCACTGGCAAGATAAGCAACCGGGCGGTTACCAGCCATCTGCCCGATGACAAAAACCAGGGCAACACTGCAAGCTAACATCAACGCTGACGGCCAGCGGCCAGCCATCAGTAAATCCGATGTTGGGGCGTGACCATTGACAATGTTCCACTCCCAGCCCTGGCCCCAATCCCACTGTTGATTAATATCAGCCAAATCAAAGCCAGCAGTCGTCCAGGAAAAACCGATGGTGTATCGCACCAGCATCCCGGTCAGCAAGCGCAAGTGTTGCTCATCAGGGTAAGCCGGGTCGGTTTGATAACGAATACGATCAAGATCACCTTCATAAAAGATGGTGTGATAATCTTTACTCATCCAGATCGTGGTCGATTCATCCGCGTGGAATGGGGTCAGGTGAACCCCACCCAATACATAGAGTGCTAACAGCAGTATCCAACCAGCATCGAACAGCCGTCCACGATTAATCATTGCCAGATTGCCCTAAACTTGCCAGAATGACGCCACCCAGGATGACAGCCCCGCCTATAATTTGCAATGGGCCAGGAATTTCCGCGAAGATCAATGCCGCGACGAACGCGCTCAAGATCGGTTCCATTTGCGTCGCAAGACTGACATAGGTCGCCGGTAGATAGGCCAGCGCATAATTTAAGGCCGAATGTCCGATCAACTGGGGCACCAACCCGGTAGCAATAACCCACACATAGCCGATCAGCGCATACCCAGTCAGCGGTGTGCTGGAAAACACCAGAATCGCCAGCACGATTAAGGCGGCGGTTCCATACACCAGCCAGATATACGGTGCCAGCGCGATCTGCGCCCTGAACTTACGCCCGATGATGAGATAAGCCGCGACCGTAATCGCTCCAATCACCGATAGGAAGGCACCAAACCAGCGATCACTTGCCGGGGCCGTTTCGCTGACTTCGCCCGAAAGCCCGATCAGCAAGCCCCCGGCCAGCGCGATGACCAAACCGATGATAATCAAGCGGGAAAGCCGCGCCCGCAAGATAAACACTTCCATCAGCGCGACCCAGATCGGCGTTGTTGTCACCAGCACGACAGAGATCAACACGGTCGTATACTCCAGCGATGTGACCCAAGAGAGAAAGTGGGCCGCCAGGAAGCCCCCCGCCAGTAAAATAAGCCCCAGGTCACGCCGGGTCAAGCTCTGGATTTGCTGGCGATACGTCACATTTCGTAAAATCGCTGGCGTCAGAACTAATGTCGCCACCAACAGCCGGCCACAGGCGATCAACGCCGATGGGACACCTTCTTGTTGGGCCAACCGGATCAAAATAGCCGCCAGTGAAACCGCAACGACCCCACCGACCAGGATCAAATAGGCGCGGGTTGTCGTCCCTTGCGTTGTTTGTGTCGTTGAACGCGATTCCATTGGTTGACCTATCCTTTTTGCCCAGATGTTGATTTTAACTGGATACTCATGGTTAAAGCGATGGTGTTTAAGTAATTCTTATACGGCGCATGGTAGCCTTGAACTGTCAACTTATTCACAAAGCAAGGAGGAACTAAATGGCTTTTGAACTGCCCCCGCTTCCCTATGGTTATGATGCACTCGAACCGCATATCGACCAGCAGACAATGACCGTCCATCATGATAAGCATCATGCGGGCTATACCTCAAAGCTCAACGCGGCTATTGAAGGTACTGAATTTGATAGCAAGAGCATTGAAGAAATCCTGGGTAACCTGGATGCAATCCCTGAAGATAAGCGTACCGCCGTGCGGAATAACGGTGGCGGATTTGCCAATCACCGTCTGTTCTGGGAAGTGCTCAGCCCTAACGGTGGCGGTGATCCAACTGGTGCCATCGCAGACGCGATCAACAGCACATTTGGCAGTTACGCGAATTTCAAGGAACAATTCAAGGCCGCCGCTACCGGTCAGTTTGGTTCTGGCTGGGCTTGGTTAGTCGTTGATGGTGGCAACCTGGTGATCACCAGCACCCCGAACCAAGACACCCCGGTGATGGATGGCAAGACGCCGATCCTGGGGGTGGACGTATGGGAACACGCTTATTATCTGAAGTATCAGAACAAACGTGGTGATTATGTCGATGCGTTCTTTAACGTCATCAACTGGGATAAGGTCAACGAGCTTTACGCGGCCGCAAAATAACGAAATAGCATAGTCAGGCATTCCTACGGGCGTTACAATATGTGACGCCCGTTTGCATTTATGATAGATGTCATCAAGACAAACGCAGACAAACCAAAGATACTAACTGTTCAACAATTGACATAAGGAGATTTAGCTCATGGCTGAAGAATATCGTATAGAACGCGACTCAATCGGTGAGGTTAAGGTTCCTAAGAATGCTTACTATGCGGCGCAGACCCAGCGAGCCGTCGAAAACTTCCCTGTTAGCGGTCTGAAACCCTGGCCGGCCTTCATCTGGAGTATGGCGACGATTAAACGCACAGCGGCGGAAGTCCATAAAGATTTCGGTCTGTTGGATGACAAGATCGCCGATGCTATTATCCAGGCCGGTGATGAAGTCATCAGTGGCAAACACCACGAACATTTCATGGTTGATCCGTTCCAGGCTGGGGCGGGGACGAGCCACAACATGAACACCAACGAAGTGCTTGCCAACCGGGCCAACGAGATTCTCGGTTATGCGCTGGATGACCCCAACAAACCGATCCACCCCAACGACCACGTAAACATGGCACAAAGCACCAACGACACCATCCCAACAGCGATTCGCCTGGGAGTCTTGTGGCGTTTAGAAGAACTCATCGACACCTTACAACACTTCGTCGATGAAAATCAGAAAAACGCCGACAAATGGGATGACATTGTGAAAAGCGGGCGCACGCACTTGCAAGATGCCGTCCCGGTACGGCTCGGCCAGGAGGTCGGCGCGTGGAGTAAGGCCATCGAACGCCAGATCGAAAAGGTCAAATTCGCGGCGGATGGGCTTCGCCGCCTGGGCATCGGCGGGACTGCCGCCGGTACCGGCCTCAACGCGCATACAGAATATCACAGCCGGATGGTGAAAAAGCTCGCTGAACTGACCGGGATCGAATTATACGAGTCTGACGACCTGTTCGAATCGATGCAATCCATGCAAGACGCGGTTTTCTTCTCCGGTGCGCTCCGTAATGTGGCGATGGACTTCACGCGGATTGCCAATGACGTCCGTCTGCTATCCGCTGGGCCGACGACTGGCATCTCAGAACTGACCTGCCCGACTGTACAACCAGGGTCTTCGATCATGCCGGGTAAGGTCAACCCGGTACTGGCTGAAATGCTCAACCAGGCGATGTATCATGTCATGGGTAACGATACAACGGTGGCGATGTGCGGGGCCGCCGGCCAATTCGAACTCAACGTGATGATGCCCATCATCTCACACAACCTCAATGAGATGGTACAGGTCATGATCGGCGCGGTGCGGGCCTTTACCGATAAGCTGATCGTCGGTTTGATCGCCAATCGGGAAACGGCGGAAAGCTGGCTCTCTCGCAATCCGATTCTCGTCACGGCACTGAACCCGATCATCGGATATAACAAAGGGGCAGAAGTCGCCAAAAAAGCCCTGGCAGAGCGGAAGAGTGTGAAGGAGATCGTGCTAGAGATGGAATTGATGACCGAAGAGGAAGTCGATAAGGCCCTGGATGCCCGCAAGATGACCGAAGGCGGCATCAACAAATAAGCGTAGTCTGTCAATTGAGAGACAATCCGAATTGAAGTATACTAGCCGGGTGATACAGACCCGGCTTCTATGCTAACCAAGGATACACGTGGCAAATCGACAGTTTGGCAAATATGAAATCAAAGAGCGCATCGGTCGCGGGGGCATGGCGGAAGTCTACAAAGGCTATCATGCCAACCTGGATCGTTATGTCGCCATCAAAGTATTGCACGCTTTCCTTGCAGATGATGAGGAGTTCTCTGGCCGGTTTGGACGCGAAGCCCAGAACATCGCCCGGCTAAAGCATCCGCACATCGTCAGCGTGTACGATTACGAATTCGACGAGGCAAGCGAAAGTTATTATATGGTGATGGAGTTGGTCAACGGGGCGACCCTGAAAGACCGGCTCATCGACCTTGAAGAACAGCAGACTTTAATGTCGCTGGATGAAGCATTACGCATCACGCGGGAGGCGGCCAGTGCCCTGGCCTACGCACACAAGGCCGGGATGATTCATCGCGATGTCAAGCCCGCCAATCTCATGCTGGATGATACCGAGAACGACCGCGTGGTCTTGACCGACTTTGGCATCGCCAAGATCGTCACTGGCGCACAATTTACCATGACCGGAGGATTGGTCGGCACGCCAGCTTATATGTCACCAGAGCAAGGCGTAGGCGAAACCGGCGACGAACGCTCAGACCTGTATTCACTGGGCGTCATTCTATACCAGATGATGACCGGCGCACTCCCTTACGAAGCGGAGACACCGCTGGCCCTCATCCTCCGGCACATGAACGATCCAATCCCGACAGTACGCGACAAACGCCCCCAGATACCGGCCCTCATTGAGCGCATCATCCAAACCTTGATGGCGAAAGAGCCTCAAGACCGGTATAAGAGCGCGGATGACTTGATCGAAGACATCCGCCGGGCGGAAGAACTCATCTACCAGGCCGGTGTGGAAGAAAACACCCCGGTACAACTCATGAGCGCGAAGGCCGCGTCTGTGCAGGACGATACCATGCCCAGCATCGACAGCCCGACGATACCATTTAACCAGTTGCGCTCGCGTAAGCTAGAGACTTTGCATGGTCAGACGAAGGCTCCAAAGCCAGAAGATGCCTCAGAAGATACACCTGCCGGGAAGAATCGCGGGCTGTGGCTTGGCATCGGCGGCATCATACTTATCCTGTTGATCGGTGGTGGTTATGTTCTCGGTGCCAGTTCCGGGGTATTCCCAGCCGTTGGGTTTTTAGCCAGTGAAACCCCGACGGCGACCGCCGAACCGAGCCACACGCCGACTCTTACCGTGACGCCGACAGAGCCAACGGCAACCGACGAACCAACAGCAACCACCGAACCGAGCGAAACACCGGAACCGACTCATACCGAAATCCCGACGGACACAGCCGTCGCAACATCAGAGCCAAGCGAGACGCCGATTCCAAGCGAAACCACGATCCCGACAGCGACCGAAGTCGCCACCGAGACAACGATACCAAGCGAGACGGCGATCCCGACAGAGACGCCCAACGCGACGGAAACTCTGATCGCCCAACGCACGGCCACCATCGCGGCCTGTCGGTTTGATTACGCCATCATTGAGCAGGTACCAGAAGATGGGGAAGACGGTGACTTCTTCGAGACGGATGAGCAATACCAGCGGACGATCACGTTCTTTAACTCCGGCACCTGCCCCTG
This sequence comes from Anaerolineae bacterium, assembly GCA_034437535.1. GTDB lineage: Bacteria > Chloroflexota > Anaerolineae > Aggregatilineales > Phototrophicaceae > J038. Next base: position 16,180 of record DAOTTZ010000044.1, read on the forward strand.
GGAGCGCAATACCTCGCTGACGTTCTTAGAAGGCGAAGATTTCAATGCCGGGCCACGTATCTTTATCCGTGAAGAAGTACCCGTTTCTGGCGAAGTCGAAGTCCTCTTCGACGGCACCTTACCGGCCACTGGTAGCACAGAGCCGATTTCCGGCATCTGGCAATTACGCACACCGGGCCAGTTACCAATCGGAGATCCAATCACGATCAGCGTATTGGTCTTCGACCCTGGCGACAACTAAAGTTAAGGATACCCTATATGCGACGCGACGAAGCCTGGGCCATCGTAGAAGAATTTACCGAGAGTGACACGCTCAAACGGCATATGCTGGCCGTAGAAGCCGCGATGCGGGCTTATGCCGAACGATACAACGGCGATCCCGATCTGTGGGGCGTGGTCGGCCTACTCCACGATTTCGACTACGAAAAATATCCTGATGTTGCGGTTGAAGGACATCCAGTGGTTGGGTCCCAGATCCTGCGCGAACGCGGTGTCGATGAAACGATCATCCGGGCGATTCTGTCGCATGCCGAAAGCATCACGGGCGTCCAACCGGAAAGCGACCTAGAGAAAGCACTGGTTGCTGTCGATGAACTGACCGGGTTGATTATCGCGGTCGCGCTGGTACGGCCATCAAAGAGCATCCTGGATGTTAAGCCCAAGTCAATCCGCAAGAAGTGGAAAGATAAGACCTTCGCCGCCGGTGTAAACCGCGACGAGATCGAACACGCGGCCCAAGTGCTTGGTGTTCCCTTAAACGAACATATCGAATTTGTGCTGGAAGCGATGAAAGCCAATGCCGAGACACTCGGCCTGGCTTAACGTTAACGTTGCACGCGCACCGGCGTGCCAATCGCACCAAAGTTCTCAAAGAACCAACGCGCATCTTCGTTTGTCAGGTTCACACAACCATGACTCATAGGCTGGCCCCAATTCGAATGCCAGTAAGTACCGTGTATCGCATATCCCCGGTAAAAATAGAGTACCCATTCGACATTCGGCAGATAATAATCAGGGCCACTCATCGTCTGGGAACGCACCCGATTATAGATCTCAAAGTCACCGATGACAGTCGGCGTGGCTGGTAAGCCGGTGCTACCCAACGCAGAATAGACCAACACACCATCTTCATACGCATAAATCCGCGAGTCACTCAGGTCGATGATGATCTGCTTGCCGGTGGTAATCGTCGGTACTGGCACGTTGAATGGTTGAGACACAATACCTAGATCAACCGCCCCACCCTGAGCATTCACCGCCGGGATGATCAACTGCACGCCCGCTTCGATATTGTTCGGATCAACAATGCCGTTCATCTGGGCGACAGTGCGCCAATCAACATTAAAGCGACCGGCGATCTGTGAGAGATTTTCCCCTGGCTGGACGGTATAGGTCGAGTTGATCGCCCCTGGCACGTCAGACATTACCGGCTCTTGCGGCACGACATCCATTGCCACTGGCTCTTGCGCCAGCGGTTGGTTGACGCTTTCCGTCGTCCAAACGTTTAATTGTTGGCCGGGGAAGATCCGGTTGGCGTTTGTGATGTTATTGGCCTGGAGGATTTGCTCGACCGTCGTGTTATAACGCTGTGCGATGATCGTCAGTGATTCACCCCGGTTGACGACATGCGTGACCGGCGTCCCGGCGACCAGTGGGTTATCGACCGATGCACCATCATCGGGGGCATCCAATCCCGGAATAATCAACGTCTGGCCGCGATAGACTACGCTTGAATTGGTAATCTCGTTTGCCTGCACGATGGCATCCATACTGACGCCATACCGGAGTGCGATGCGATACAAATTTTCGCCCGGCTGGACAACGTGAACCGTCGGATCCTCAACTGTACTGTCATCCTGTGCGGAAAGTGGCAACACAAAGCCCATCAACAAAATCATTAGAATCCAGGTACGCATCGCGTTTCCCCCATTTGTTCATCAATGACTCTACTATGACCCAAGATCGCAAACACCGCAACCAACAAGATTATAATCGTGCCGCAATTGCTACACATCACAATTACCAGTAAAATCAATGTCATCATGAATGTAGCATTAACTTAGCGTGCCCATGCTCACACGAGCCTATCGACTGACAGACAAATTTGGGATTGCGGCCCTCAAGCTGGGGGCCGGCCTTAGCGGTTTCCTGGTAGAGCGTACAGCGATCATCACCCGCACCGGGCAATCTGGCGTGGGTGGTATTTTCAGCCTGCTCCGTGCGCTCATCCTGGGGTTGATCGCTCTATTCGGCATGGTCGCCAGCCGTCTGCGCGATGTCTTGCGCTGGTTGTTCCGCCAAATAAGCCGGGTGTTGACCGCCGTTTTTGGGGTGGCTAGCGGTGTCGGCCAACAGGTCGGGCGGGCCGGCAAGCGTGCCAGTCACCAGGCGATTACGACGACCTCACAGGCCGCAAACACCGCCATGACGCGCCATACAGCGCGGACGGAAATCGCGGAAGTCAAAGTTGCGGAAGATCCACTTCGCACACAAAATCGCGTTCTGAGTAGCCTCATCGTGGTCGTGCTGGCCGCACTGATCATGGTAGTCGTCTGGGCTACCTCCCAGGGTGATAATAACACCGAACCAATCGTCCCCGCGTCGATCAATCTCAATGTGGGCGGCGATGACACAGACACAACCGGAGAAGATCCCAATGCGGAAGAACCCCTGTTTATCCCGACGGCAGTGCCGACTGCAACCGAGATCCCGGCGGTGTTACAGGTCGGCGGTTCAATCGCCTATACCCGGCGCGAAGCAGGTCAATCCGACATCTGGGCGTCGCAGATCGACAATCGGGAAGCGATCCGGCTAACCAACTCCCCGGCGGATGAACGCGACCCGGCCTGGTCGCCCGATGGCACCCGATTAGCCTATGCATCGCGCCAGGATGACAACGACTGGAACATCTATGTGCAAGATGCTACTAATTTCGGTGGAGATCCAATCCCGCTGACATTCACACTCGGCTTTGAGGGTGGCCCGGTCTGGAGTCCGGACGGGGCGTTCATCGCCTATGAAGGCTACCAGCCGAATACGCATCTGGATATTTTCGTCGTCCCGGTGGATGGCTCGGCGGCACCGGAACGCCTGCCGGGATTATCGGATACGGCGGATTTCTCTCCGGCTTGGGATCCTAGCGCAGGCCGGCGTATTGCTTATGTCTCCTGGCGGGATGGCAGTAAAGACATTTACCTGCTCGACCTGACCACCGGCATCACGCGCAACATCACCAATACCCCCAACCGCAATGAAGATCATCCGGCCTGGTCACCAGACGGCGAGTATCTGGCATTCAGCGCGGTTGAGGCCGGTAGCGAAAAAATCTTCGTCAAGGCGATGGATAACCTTCAGGCTCCGGCGGAGGTCTTCAGCCAGGGCCGAGAGCCGACCTGGTCGCCCGATGGCACCAGCATCGCCTTTGCGGTAGAAACGCCCAACGATACCTTCATCACGGTGGCGTCTTTTGTCGAAGGGGGTGTGGCGACGGGTGTCATTCAGGTTCCCAATCGCTCTGAAGACCCAGACTGGACTTCGGCCCCACTGCCAGCCGCTATCGTCAATGCCGGCGGCCTTGACTCCGGCGTTGAAGGCACGCTATACGATGAGCAATTCGCCATCTCTAGCGGCGACCCGCCGTATCTGTTGGATTCAATCGTCGGTGTGCAGGGGCCAGAGCAAACATTCTTGAATGAACGGGTGAATGACTCTTTCAACGCGCTGAGAATCCGCGCCAATGAACGAATCGGTTGGGATTTCCTCGGTGAATTGACTGATGCTTTCTGGGACATCGACCGCCGGGTACAACCAGGGGAACCAAACCGCAACTGGCATAAGACCGGGCGGGCTGTCGCCTTCAATCGGAATCAAGGGGGCTTCCCGGCAGATTATGAGATCGTGCCGGAAACGGATGGCGTCAATACGTTGTGGCGCGTTTACGTGCGCGTCGCAGAAGAAGCACAAACCGGCCAACTTGGTGAGCCTCTGCGTGAACTCCCCTGGGATTTCGGCGCGGCCAGTGGCGGCGATGTCGAAGCCTATAACCAGGGTGGGCGATTTTATCCAGCGATCCCCGCTGGTTATTACGTTGACCTCACCGCGCTGGCACTGGATTATGGTTGGGATCGCCTCCCCGCCGCTTCCGACTGGCGGAACAATTTTAACGCTCGCAATTACTGGATGCTGGTCAAAAATGAGGGCTTGACGTGGTACGAAGCCATGCGCCAGATCTACACAGAGCCACAACTAGGAAACTTCGTGCCGACTGCCACCCCTGCACCCATCGTGCCGACCGAAGAAACGCCAGAGAGCGACGATAGCAGTGAGGCAAATGACGACGATGCGTAATCGTTATAGTGGTATCATAACCGGCGTTTTGATCCTGGTGATGTTTGGTGGCTTCGGCTTTATGATTTACGACAATGCCCAACCGGCAGAGCCACTCCGGGTCATCATCCCGACACAACCAGAACCCACCAACAATCCGGATACGCTGTCGCAGATCTTCAGCGAAGGCTTCGGCGATGACAGTACCCCTCTACCCACCGTCGCTATCCCGACTGAACGCTTTATCCCGCCGACGATCCCGGCACAGGCGGAAGCAGGTGCCGGCGCACCGATTCGACCGGGCGATCTCGGCCCGCAAGAATCGACACTGGCTCCGGTCAGCGTCGGCGCAACCCCCACCCCACCCCCACCAACTAGTACACTCGTCAGCGCGGTAGATGCTGGCGAATCGGTTCCGGTGGTACAAAATCCGGTGCAACGGGCGACGCAGGAATGGCAACCTCCCTCACTACCCGTCCCACAAAGCCGTGATGCACTGGGCCGCGATCATTACATCTTCCGCCGCCCGGTAGACTCCAACGCGAACAATTACGGACTATTTTATTATCCTTACGGTGCCAGCGGCCAGCAGATCTTGAGCATTTCCAGCGTGCATCACGGCATTGACTTCTCCAACCCGGAAGGAACGCCGATCCGGTCGGTAGCCGATGGCACGGTGGTCTTCGCGTCAGAAGATCAAGATGATATTTACCCTGGCTCACCCAGTTATGGCGTTGTCATCGTCATCGAGCATGATTATGTGTGGGATGGGCAGGTCTTGTGGACGCTCTACGCTCACCTGGATCAAGCGATCGTGCGAGAAGGACAGCGAGTCTCAACCGGCGATATTATCGCGCTGAGCGGTAACAGTGGCCGGAGTAGCGGCCCTCACCTGCATTTCGAAGTTCGCATGGGGCTTGAGGCACCGCTAGCCTTTGGTGACACCTATAACCCGGTATTATGGATCGTACCGTATGTCGGGCATGGGACTGTCGCCGGGCGTTTGGTGGATGCGATTGGAAACGATGTCGAAGGCGTCATCATCACCCTAAGAAGCACCACAACCGGCAAAGTCTATACCACCACTACCTATACCTTTGATGGCACGATCAACGAGATTAACCGGGATCCCAAGTGGCAGGAAAACTTTGTCATCGGGGATGTGCCCCAGGGCCGCTATGTCATCCTGACTGATTATAACGGTCAACGAATATCAGATGTTATCGATGTCTTCGAAGGGGTTACGACATTTGTCGAAATGGAACCCGTTCAAATCGCCACTCCCATCCCGGCAGATGACGGCTAACGTTAACCGTCGGGCAACCGTTGACTAGCCTGCATAGCATCGGTTCACAATGTGGGCTACACTAGATTATATTTTTAACTCGATGAAGGAGAATCATATGCGCGTCATGTTACGACGTATGTTATTCATCTTAGCCCTGTCGTTCGTTACCGTTATGGTAACGTTGGCCCAGGGCGAGGGGCGCACCCTCCAGCCGGGCGAACCCGTCACCGGCACACTGGATACAACCAGCGCGGCCCAGATCTATACCTTTGAGGGGGCACAAGGCGACATTGTAACCCTAACCCTGACCGGGGAAACTGCTACGCTCGGTCTCACGATGATCCTCAGTGATCGCTTTGGTGAGACCCTGGGCCAGGCCCAGACCAGCCCGGCACAGGATAATACCGCGATTTTAGCGGATGTCACGTTGGGCGATGTCGGCCAACATTACGTTACGATCTTCCCAACACCGGGCATCGAAACCGACACAACCGGCACCTTCAGCCTGTTGCTAGAGCTGGAAGGCTCCGCTGTTACGGCGGTTGACCCGGCGGAAGTCACCCCAGAGCCGACTCAAGCTGTATCGTTGCCGCCAACAGGCACGCCAGAATCCAGCCAGCCGCAGACCGTCGGCCTGGACCCGGCTAACTTCCAGGTGTCGCAGGTCGTGTTGACGCAGGGAATTACCGTCACCTTGACCTGGAACACCGATGATGACCTGAACCTGCAAATTCGAGATCCAGCGGGCGGGACGCTCTTCTGGAATTCAACAACGACCGTTGATGGCGGCACGTTCGGCCCGGATGTAAACGGTCTGTGTGAGATCATCAACACGCCGCCAAACGTCGAGACGGCTTCCTGGTCGGGGGGATCCCTGCCAACCGGGAGTTACGAAGTTCTGGTCTATCATCGGCAAGCATGTGGCAACGGCGCACCGGTCAATTTCACCCTTAATGTCACGGTTGATGGGCAGGCTCTCCCACGCATTGATGGCATCATCCAACCGCCCGTGAATGAAGTCGCTAATGTGTTTATCACCAGCTTCACGGTGGAGCCGGACGGCTCTGCCGCACTGGGCGCACGCGGGCCGTATACGGATACCAACATCTTGCCAATTTCTGTCTCTCAGGTGTTGACCAATCCCTCCGAGACAGTCAGCATCGGTTCGACGACCAGCGGATTAATCACGAACGAACAATGGTTCGAGACTTACAAGTTCGACGCCCAGGCCGGGGATGTCGTCACCGTCGAGATGATCACAGATGAAGGCAACCTGGATACGTTGTTGCTGTTGATTAACTCGACTGGCACTATCGTCGGTAACAATGACGACATCCAACCAGTTGAAAACACCAACTCCCGCATTGATAGCTTGCGTCTACCGACGACTGGTACCTATACGATCTTAGCCAGCCGGTACGGTAAAGATGTCGGCGGGACGACCGGCGTTTACAATCTAAATGTGACCCAGGTAGCGACTGCTTCCGATACCACGACCACCCAGCAAACCCAGGTGATCGACGCCACATTACCATCTGGTGATATTGAGGTTACACTCCGCTGGAATACGAACGCAGACTTGCAATTGCTGGTCCGTGATCCGTTCGGCAATGCGGTGTTTGATGATCAGCCGTCCGTCCAGAGTGGTGGCCGGCTGGAAGAAACCGGCAATATCGCCTGTACGCAGGCTGTCGGCCCGCCGCTCTATTACATTTACTGGCCGGATGGTTTCCTACGCATCGGGTCGTATGAGATTGATGTGTGGTATCAAAGCCAATGTGGCGACACGACACCGGTCATCGCAGATCTTTTTGTCGTCGTCAACGATGAATTGGTCATGAGCGAAAGCATACCGATTGAGTTCACACAGCATTATGTGACAAGTTTCGTCGTGAACCAGGATGGCACCACCACGACTTACCCCGGTGGGATCATCGGCGGAAGCGAGACCATCCCCTACGGTGCAGAATTGGCTTCGGCCCTGGCGATCAGCCCTGGCGAAATCTTCACCGGGAGCATCACGCCGGAGAATAAGTTTGACCTGTATACTTTCGAAGGTCAGGTCAATGATGTCGTCAGCATCCGCATGAATGCGACATCACAGACGCTGGATACCCTGGTCTATCTCATCGACCCCAACGGCGCAGAAATCGCGGCCAATGATGATGTCTCCGGTGATTCAACTGACTCGGTCATCAGCAATGTCACGCTCACCCAGGATGGTACTTATACCATCATCGCGACGCATTATGGCGGGCTGTTCGGCGGTACAACTGGCGGATACAATCTAAATCTCACACGCAACCGCGCAACACCCGAAAGTTAGATTTTATTGGTGGGTGGTTCTTTATGATTGAACTACCCACTTTTTATCGCAAAATCCCGGCATTTAGCCTAGCATAACCCCCTGCTATCCGCTATACTGCCTAACGCATTACAACTTCAGGGGATTACCATCGATGATGCCGAGTTTCCCCCTTCAACCTAATTTGACAACGAAAGTGCTCCCCAAATGAGAATTCGTTTGATTTTACTGTCTTTCAGTTTGGCTGTGATCATAGCCGCGTGTGCGCCTGAGCCACAAATCCTGAGCGACTCGCTCTTGCAAGATACCAGCCTGGTCGATTCAGATCCCTGTGGGCCGCCTTGCTGGCGGGGCATCACACCGGGCGAAACCTCCTGGAACGATGCACTAGACATCATCGAAGATGATGCCACCCTGGACGAACTCCAGACCCGGCAAGACGAAGAAACAAACCAGATCGGTGCGGCCTGGGCACAGGTAGACGGCGATAATTGTTGTCAAATGTTTACCCAGGATGGCGAGACGGTTTCTCTGCTAGTCGCCCAGACGGCTCCTCTACTCACGTTTGATGAAGTCATCGAAGCGTACGGCGAACCCCAATATCTTATTGGTGATGCCGTTTCATCCGACCAGGCCCTGGTGAGCATGTATTACACCGATGTGCCCATGTTGGTCTATGTGTTCGTCCCCGGCGAAGAGGCCGAGATCAACGAAACACGCGAAGTCGTCGGCTTTGCTTACACCACGCCAGACCTGATGGATCTTTTGCTACAAACCAGTGATTTACACGAGTGGGATGGAACAGGGACGTTCCAATCTTACGCCGATAGTGAATTTGAGATTACCCCAAGCATTACCCTGACACCAGTCGATGAAGAATAATCGACCCGTCAGTTATTCGAGTGTACGTACAGGAAATAAGGAGCCGGGCATATGAGTGAAGATACGACAACAAATGCCCCCAGTTCAATTGAAGAATTAAAGACTGGCATGTTGATCAAAGGTATCGTTAAACGCATCGAACTTTACGGTGCATTTGTTGATATTGGTATCGGTCAAGATGCCCTGCTACACATTTCGCAATTGAGCAATAAGAAAGTCAGCAGTGTCGAAGATGTCGTAAACATCGATGATGAAATCGAAGTCTACGTCCTCAAGGTTGACCAGAAAGCAGGACGGGTCGCCCTGACGCGAGAAAAACCGGCAGAACTCCCCTGGGATAACATCCAACAAGGTGAGACTTACGACGGAAAAGTCGTCCGACTGGAGAAATTCGGCGCGTTCGTCGATATTGGTGCAGAACGCCCCGGTATGGTTCACGTCTCAGAAATGGCCGAGGGCTATGTCAAAGATCCATCCGATGTCGTCAAAGAAGGCCAGGATGTCTCTGTCCGGGTGTTGAAAGTGAATCGTAAAAAGCGTCAGATCGACTTGAGCATGCGTGAACCAACGCCAGAAGTAGCCGATGTCATGGCGGATGAAGACGAAGACATGCCGACGGCTATGGAATTGGCTTTCCGTAAAGCACAAGCCCAGGCCGATGACGACACACCCAAAGCGCAACAACGAAAGAAACAAAGCGACAAGAGCCGCCAACAACAAGCCGACATCATCGCACGGACGCTACGCGACCAGGGCCAGGAGTAACGCTCCCTGGCACCCGGCTTGATGGCCCACCGATAAGTCCCGGCAAGGCAATCGGGATAGCCAAATAAAAACCTGCTCACCTTTGAGCAGGTTAGCATCTTACACAGCGTAGCAAGAATCTGCCTCGGTCAATCTTCTAGTTCTGGTTCTGTAAATACAAGTGAATTCCGCAGGCGTATGATCGTCACCCCGAATAGCACCGTCATGATGACTTCGTGCATCAAGCACCACTGGCACCATGCGCCCAGGATGACCCCCTGAACGTAGATCAAATACATCGAATACATGAAAGCAAATAACACGATCCCGAACAGGATCACCATACCATGTTGCCGCAAGATCTCGACTCTATTTTCCAATAAGATCAAGCCACCGATTACCAGATAAGTCGCCAGACCTAACCAGGCAATTGGAATCCCCATAATCTCGGAGTAGTCACTGTTTTGCACTGCACTACAGTTAAAGCCGCTATCCGCCAAACAGGACATCGGCACATCAGTCAATTTAACATAACTGAGATACCCGCTGACTAAGATCCCTAAAAAGACCAGAACCAGGCTCACCAACCGCAGGTTGATGCGAAACCCGCTTGGCTCATCTAATTGCACACTTGCGTTATTTACTGAATCCATCGTTTGAAAATACTCACTTCGTTACACATCACGTAAAAGCCTAACCGGATATTGTTCACCCGGTTGTGCATGGGTTGTCCCTTCTGGCAAGATGAGCAGACCATCCGCGTCAACCACCGACATTAAAGCACCAGAGCTTTGTGTATTTGTTGTTGTCGCATATGTCACACCATCATTAGCCGTATCTAATTTAACACGAACATAGGTCTGGCGTCCATCACTCTTTACAGTTTTTTGCAAAGTTGCCATTGTCATTGGCACCTTACGGCTAATGCCGATCATTTTTTCCAGCGCAGGCCGAACCAATACATCAAATGTAATCATGACCGACACCGGATTGCCCGGTAAACCAAAAAATGGCACTTGTTGAACGTGACCAAAGGCCAGCGGCTTGCCCGGACGGATGTTTACCTTCCAGAAATTGACCGTGCCTGTTTCCTCTAGCATATCACGCACATAATCTACCGCCCCGGCAGAAACCCCACCCGACGAGATGATTACATCCGGGTTCTGGGCCAGCGCGTCGTCAAACGCGCCCCGCACAGCCTCAGGTGTATCACGGACAATCGGCAATCGAACCGGCACACCACCCACCTCACGGACCAACCCATGGAGCAGGTATCCATTAGCATTACGGATCTGCCCTGGTTGAAGAGGGTCTCCTGGTTCGACCAGTTCATCCCCGGTCGATAAGATAACCACACGCGGGTGCCGGATCACCGGGATTTGCGTCAACCCGATTGCGGCCAACAGCCCCACATCTTGTGGCCGGAGCGCAACCCCGGCAGGAAAGATAGGATCTCCCCGGCGGACGTTTTCCCCTACTGGGCGAATATTCCCCCCTGGCGCAATAGCGGTTTTGATCTGCACCTGGTCAGAGATCTGGCCGCCGTCTTTAGCCCAGGTCGCATCGGTCTGCTCAATCGGTATCACACCTGTCACTGTATCCGGCACCGCCGCGCCGGTCATGATACGGATCGCCTGGCCGGGTTGTAAAGCAAGCTCAGCCATCTCACCCGCTTGTACCTCACCAATAACAGCTAACCGAACGGGCGTCGTCTGGCTGGCCTGTGCGGTATCTTCTGCAATAACGCCGAAACCATCCATTGCTGATGTTCGAAATGATGGCAGATCCTCCGGGGCAGAGACCGGCTCTGCCAGTACACGGTGCAAAGCAGAACTCAATGGCACATATTCGACTGACAACCTGTTGAAATGCTGTAAAATACGATCAAGCGCAACACGAACTGAAAGCAAAAGTCGTCCTTTTTAATCTAACCAGCAACTAATGGCCTTTTATTTTGCCGTTATTCCAATGTGTTTTAAAGGTGTAATGGGTAAAGTTGATGTATAATGACGAGTCAAAGCAAATAAAGCGGGTATACCTATGTCTGTGACCTCGATAACGACATCCAATCTTGAGGCGTTGCTCTACAAGATCCCCGACCTGACGCCCAATGATCGCGCCATTATCGAAAAGTCTTATCACAAGGCGGAAGCGGCCCACGAAGGCCAATTTCGCAAGTCCGGGGAACCATATTTCACGCATTGTGTCGCCGTTGCAGAGATCCTGGCGGAAATGCACCTGGATGCCGAAGCCATCGCCGCCGCGTTGATGCACGATGTCATCGAAGATACAGACATTACCTACGACGAAATTAAGAGTGAATTCGGGAAGACAATTGCCGATCTGGTCGATGGTGTGACCAAGCTCACCAAATTGCCGATCAATGTCGAGAAAGATAGCCGTCGCCCGCGTGATAGCGACCGCGAACTGGAATACATCCGCAAGATGTTGTTGACAATGGGAGATGACGTCCGCATTGTACTTATCAAGCTGGCGGATCGTCTGCACAATATGCGGACGCTCACCTATATGCCGGAGCACAAGCAGGTTCGCACAGCCCGCGAGACGATGGACATCTTCGCCCCCTTAGCAAACCGGCTGGGCATCTGGCAGATCAAATGGGAACTCGAAGACCTTTGTTTCCGCTATCTGGATCCAGACTCATACCGGTCAATCGCATCAAGCATTGATGAGCGGCGTGCTGACCGTGAAGCCTACTTAAAACGAACCATTGTCGCGCTGGAAGAAAGACTCGTAGCACAAGGATTAGAGCAAGGGACGATCACCGCACGCCCGAAACACATTTACAGCATCCACCGCAAGATGCGTAACAAGCAACTGCCCTTTGATGAAATCTTCGATGTACGGGCGGTTCGTATTATCGTCCACACCATTCCAGAGTGCTACCTCGCGCTGGGCGTTGTCCACAACTTTTGGCGGCCTATCGTCCAGGAATTTGATGATTATGTCGCCGCGCCAAAAGACAACTTCTACCAGAGCTTACATACCGCCGTTATTGATGGTAACGGCAAGACAATCGAAATCCAGATCCGTACCTGGGAAATGCACGAACATGCTGAGTATGGTGTCGCCGCGCACTGGCGTTATAAAGAGGGCCGCCGGCACGATGAAAAGTTCGAGAAACGTCTGAATTACTTACGCCGGCTGATGGAATTCGGCCCGGAAGTTGAGGAAGACCCGGAGACTTTTGTTGATCGCATGAAAGCTGAGGTCTTTCAAGATCGCGTCTATGTTTATACCCCCAAAGGGGACATTATAGACCTGCCCGTCGGCGCGACCCCGATTGACATGGCGTATCACATTCACACTGAGATCGGCCACCGTTGCCGAGGAGCCAAAGTTAACGGTAAGCTCGTCGGGCTGGATTACAAGCTGAGGACTGGCGACCAGATCGTCATCCTGACTTCCAAACGCGGCGGCCCCAGTATGGATTGGCTTAACTCCGACCTGGGATACGTCAAGACATCTCGCGCACGCGGCAAAATCCGTTACTGGTTCCGCAAGCTCAACCGCGATAAGCACATCGCCCTGGGGCGTGATGTCGTCGAGCGAGAGCTAAAGCGTGTGGGTGTGCTGGACTCAATGACGTTTGAGAGTGTCGCAAATCTCTTCAAGCACGATACCGCCGAAGACTTCATGGCGGCGGTTGGCGCGGGTGAGATCAACGCGGCGCAGATCGCGCATCGGGTATTAGACGAAGAACACAACCAACAGCGCTTCCAGGATGTCACCGATCTGGTACGGCGGCCCCGCGTTGATAAATATGACAACGATAAAGGGATTACCATTCGTGGCACCGGCGGCCTGATGACGAACATTGCGGTCTGTTGCCACCCGGCCCCTGGCGAAAAGATCGTCGGTTACATCACACGCGGACGCGGCGTCACGATCCACCGTCAGGATTGCCCGAACATCCTGGCGCACACAGAGCCAGAACGCTTGATTGAAGTTGACTGGGGCCAGGAAGACGACGAACGACGTTTTGCCGTCCCGGTGGAAGTCGTCGCTTACGACCGCCCCGGCTTAATTCGTGACATCAGCAGTGTGATCGCAGATGAGCGCGTCAATATCGCTGAAGTACAGGTCTCTACCCGGCAGGAGATAGCAACTTTTCATATCACAATGGAGATCAGCGACAACCGGCAGTTAAATCGAATCCTGAATAAAATCGAACAACTGCAAAGTGTCGTAGAGACCTATCGCTGTAACACAATCTAGGTTGCACGAAAGCCTCCATATAGTGTAAGATCTTTCTTATTAGGGATGGTGCCACACCCATCCCTCGTTTTCATGCTATAGAGGGTCACACGCTTATGGATGACTTACACACACTGGTTCAGCAACAGCTAAAGACAGTGGGCGACCATATACGGATCGTCGTCGTTCATCCCAATTTCCGCCATCAGTACGCCGTCCGGCAGGATCGCTTCTGGGGTGAGCGTGTTTATCTGTGCCTGGATGGTGACGAGATCCCACTTGCAGATCTCAAACAACGTTTTCTAACGTGTGTAGAGGCACAAGCCAAGACCGACGATCTGTCGCGCATTGGCACCTTCATCCTGGATGAAAGCGACAGATCGACTCAACATGCGTTATCGGCATTTATCAAGTACTTTGTGACGAATGTTCCCAATGCCCGTCTGGTCGTATTAGGCCGCCAAATACCGGAAATCACAGTTAAGAACACCGTTTACAGAGACCAAACGCTCTTCCTGCCGCATGAAAAAAACGCGATGTTGATCGATTATGCCCAACGGAATACCACACCACCCAATCTGCTGGAAGTACGCGCCCTGGGGAAAGGAGATGTCTATCTCAATGGTCATCATATCGAACGCTGGGATGGCACCCTGCCCCGGTCATTATTCTTTTACCTGATTGATCGTGGTATGGTCACACGCGAGATCATCTTTGAGACGTTCTGGCCGACGCTAGAAAAACAAGACGCGACCAATGTCTTCCACGTCACAAAACGCAAGGTGAGCGAAGTCCTCGGTATTGATCTAACCGCTTATTATTCCGGGTATTATCGCATCTCACCAGAAATCGAACTGGTGTATGATACCGTGTTGTTCAATCAGATGATCCAACAAAGTGAGATTGCCGAACATGATGAAGCCATTGTCCTTCGTCAAAAAGCAATCGCACTCTATTGTGGGGACTTCTTGAACGGGCTGGATTTACCCTGGGCCAACCGCCGACGGCAACAACTGAGAGAGGCTTATAGCGAGCTATTGCTGGAAATGGCCGCAGACCGCAAGACACGGGGTGATTATGACGCCGCCCTGGGGTATTATCTGCAAGCGATGCATACCAGCCACCAGCAGGAAGACATCATCACCGATATTATGCATCTGCACATAGAACGCGGACAACAGCATGATGCGCTGATGGTCTATAATAACTTTGCCGAAGACCTATTTTACACGCATCATCAAAAGCCCGGTGATGACTTACAAGCACTAGCGCGGAAACTGCGCCAGCAAGTTTGATGCATGTCTTACTCATCGAGCCGTATTACGGCGGTAGTCATCGGGCCTGGGCAGATGCCATCAAGCGATATTCTCGGCACGAGATCGCCCTGCTGACGCTACCAGCGCAATTCTGGAAATGGCGGATGCAAGGCGGTGCGGTGACCATCGCCCGCATGATCTACGAACACCAGCGGACGCCCGATGTTTTGCTTGTTTCCAGCATGATAAATCTGGCGACTCTACGTGCTTTATTGCCAGACTGGAACCGATCTCTCCCGGTCGCGCTGTACCTGCACGAGACACAATTGACATACCCACAAAATCGTCGTCAGTCGCATGGCTGGCGATATGGGTTTATCAATTACATCAGCGCGTTGGCGGCTGATGTCGTTTATTTCAACAGTCGCTATCATCGAGATGTCTTTTTTGCCACATTACCCAACATGCTCAAACATTTTGGGGATTACAATGAACTCGGTTCAATTGACATGATCAAGTCAAAAGCCGAAGTCCTGTCACTCGGGCTGGATCTGCGCCGTTACGATGCCTATCGACCTAGTAACCTACCCAACGCCAACCAATCACCGCTGATTTTGTGGAATCACCGTTGGGAAGCAGATAAAAATCCACAGGCATTTTTCCAGGCGTTATATGGACTAATGGACGATGATATACCATTTCAAGTCGCCATCGTCGGTGAAAACTTACGTCAAAATCCTGATGAATTCCTGGAAGCGCGTGAGCGACTAGGGGATCGTGTGGTCGCTTTCGGTTATCTGCCAAATTTCGAAGATTACGCCCGATTGTTATGGGCGGCGGATTATGTGGTCAGCACCGCCTATCAGGAATTCTTCGGCGGTGCGGTGACTGAAGCGATTTATTGTGGGTGTGTGCCGGTCTTGCCCGACCGGCTCAACTACCCAAACTTGATACCAGATGACCACCACGAAGCCTGTTTATATGCTGGCAACGGACTGAGGTATCAACTGCGTAAACATCTAGACAAAACGCTAACGGTTGACCGTTCAAAGTTACAAGCCCATGTCACCCGGTTTGACTGGCACCAGCGCATCCGGCATTATGACGATACGCTGGCAAACCTGGTCTAATCATCATCCTCCGCTTCAACGTCTTCGGGTTGATCTAACGGCTCATAGAGCGGCATATAAGGCACTACATGCGCGACGACTTCGTTTTTGCGTGACATGGCAAATACGTCCTTGCCCCCGGCCCGGCCCCGTTTGACCTCTTCCGCCACCCCTATGCTCATGTACTTAGGCTTGCCTTTATTCGAAAGCACAATAATCATCTCACTGGTTTTACCAACCGTCGCGGCGGCAACTTCCCGGCTGGACTTTGGCAAACGCATGGCAATCACCCCGCCGCCAGCCCGCCCCTGGGTGGGATATTCATCACATGGAGAGATCTTCGCCATGCCATCGTCGGTAATCGTCCAGACATAGGCGTTATCATCTGCAATGCTCAAGCCGACTACCCGGCCACGCTGGCTCCCTAATTTGATGCCGCGCATCCCGCCAGCCTGGATGCCGGTAGGCCGAACGTCACTTTCCTTAAACCGGATCGCCTGGGCTTCATTGGTCGTCAGGATGACTTCACGTTCGCCATCAGTCGTCAACACACCGATCAATTTGTCGTCATCACCTACATTCATCACACGGAACGTGTTCGAACTCATGCCGGGTAAATCGCTCAAGCGCAACCGCTTGACCTGGGCACCGGCTGTCGCAAAGAACAAATAACCATGCTCGACAACGGGCAAGCTCAAGGCCGCTACAATGGTCACATCAGACGAAAACGGACAGAGATCACTAAATGGGGTGCCGTTTTCATATTCTTCGATCTGATTCAGTTGTTGAACCGGGATAGTGGCACAATCACCATTGTCTGCAAACAGATACAGCGTATGCGTCGTTGTCCCTTGCAGGATGAAGCGCGGAGGTTCTTTGGTACTGGTCGTCACCTTCGGTGGATCATCATCACGCATACGTGCGATCTTGCCGCTGTTGGTGAACACGATCCAGGTCGTCTCCTCCGGTAGCATGAGCGACTCGACGCTGGTCGTCGCCGTTGCAGTGCTATCAACGACAATTGTCCGGCGTGGATCCCCATAAGCGGCGCGGATGGTGCTCAGTTCCTCCGAGACGACACCGCGCATCTTCATATCACTCTTGAGCAACCCATCCAGATAAGCGATCAGACTCATCTTTTCGTCGTACTCAGATTTGATCTTCTTACGTTCTAAAGACGCTAGCCGGCGCAATTGCATATCCAGGATAGCCCGCGCCTGTTCCTCACTGATTTTGAGCTTTTTCATCAAGTTGTTGCTCGCTGTTTCGACCGTCTGCGAACGGCGGATAATGTCAATCACGTCATCGAGGGCATCCAGGGCCTTTAACAGCCCTTCCAGGATATGCGCCCGCGCCTGTGCCTGTGCCAGATCATACTCACTGCGCCGCCGGATGATCGTCAACCGGTGTTCCAGGTAGACTTTTAACGCTTGCTTGAGCGACAACAAACGCGGTTGATTATCGACCAGGGCCAACATGCGAATGCTGAACGTCTCTTGCATCTGAGTAAGCTTGAACAACCGCGCCAACACCTCACCAGAATCCGCGCCACGTTGTAGTTCGATAATCAAGCGCATCCCATTACGATCAGACTCATCACGAAGATCGGCCAGCCCTTCTAACTTGCCATCCTGTGCCAGCTTGGCGATCCGTTCAATTAAAGCGACCTTGTTGACCTGATAGGGCAACTCATTAATCACAATCCGTGATTTACCGCGCCCCATATCTTCAAGGTAAATCTTGGCTCGCACGGTGAGCTTGCCCAGGCCGGTTGCATACGCGGTCACCAGCGTATCTTCTTCGTCACCACCGTCCCGATGTCGGTAGACCAACCCACCCGTTGGGAAATCCGGCCCTTTGATAAATTGCATCAGGTCTTCGACCGTGATCTCTTCGAAGTCGTCCCAGTGTTCTAGCATATAATTGAGCGCGTCCACGACTTCACCCAGGTTATGCGGCGGGACATTGGTGGACATACCGACCGCAATACCAGAAGACCCATTGACCAGTAAGTTCGGGATGCTGGATGGTAAAACACTTGGCTCATCGAGGCTACCGTCGAAGTTTTCGACGAAATCGACGGTATTCTTGCTAATATCTACCAGGAGTTCTTCGCCGAGTTCTTGCATTCGAGCTTCGGTATACCGCATCGCCGCCGCGTTATCGCCGTCAATGCTCCCGAAGTTACCCTGACCATCAACAAGCATATAGCGCATCGAAAAGTCTTGGGCCATCCGCACCATCGAATCGTAGACGGCGGCATCCCCATGCGGATGATACTTGCCGAGTACTTCACCGACAATGCGGGCACTTTTGCGGAAGGCCGTATCAGACCGCAGGCCCATATCATGCATTGCATACAAGATACGACGATGAACCGGCTTTAGACCGTCACGCGCATCGGGTAATGCACGGCTGACAATAACACTCATCGCATAATCCAGATACGCATCGCGCATCTCATTTTCGATGTTAACTTGTTGAATATCTCCGATCATGTAATTTCCCTTTATTGTCTGTCACGATCCCTCAGAATATGTGTTCTAGTATAACACAAAAAAGAAAAGGGATGCAGAGACATCCCTTCCCTGGTGTTACGATTGGTTCGCGGCTTACTCTTCGGGTGGTTCGATTACGATAAGGATCTCGTTCTTATCCACCGTCTGGCCGGATTCAACTTTGACTTCAATCACCACGCCGTCGATGGGTGACTTCAGCTCATTCTGCATCTTCATCGATTCCAGAATGATGACAGTCTGCCCGCCGACGACTTCCTGGCCTTCTTCTACCGTAACCGTGACAATTAAGCCCGGCATCGGCGCGGCGACTTCACCACTGCCGCCCATCAGGCCGCCTTTACGTTGCGCCATGAGGAGCGCACGCTCATCGAGAACGCGAGTCTCATACATGCGCCCACCCATCAACACCTGCACGGTGTCGCCGTCCTCGTCGATGACGATCTGAAGCGACTTATTCTCCGTAATGACCGAATAAAGTGCTGGCCCAAGTTGTAGGAAATCCACTTCACGCGGTTCCCCATTGAGTAAAATCGTACCGTCTTTCTGGATTTCGACCTCGTACTGCTCGCCATCCAGAATCGTTGTATATTTCATCGTTGCATTCTCTCCCAGCGACCCAGCCACTTCCAGTTGCTCGCATCGCGCTTGGCTGGTGCGACGACCTGCGATGCCAATTGACGCTTACGGTGCGAGTAGAGTGAGGCCGCGATGATGGCCGTCTCGATGTCTTGCTCGGTCGGCTCGTTCTCGTAGGTATCCATATTGAAGCGGGTCTCGACAAAGTTCGTATCGACCTGCCCGGCAATAAAGCTGAAGCTGTTCATCAGGTTGATGTGGAAGGGAATGTTGTGCTTCAGCCCCATGATCGTATATTCTGACAGCGCACGACGCATCCGAAGCATCGCCTCAGAGCGGGTCTCTCCCCAGCAGACCAACTTGGCGATCATGCTGTCATAGTATGGGGAAATTTCCGCACCACTGTAAACACCACTATCAACCCGCACGCCCGGCCCAGATGGTGTGATCATGGTGGTGATCTTACCGGTAGACGGCATGAAGTTTGCGTAGGGGTCTTCCGCATTGATGCGACATTCAATCGCCCAACCACGCGGGTTGAAGAAGCTCTCAGTATGGGTCATCGGGCGTCCGCGTGCGATGCGGATCTGCTCTTTGACCAGATCAACCCCGTGAACCAATTCCGTCACCGGGTGCTCCACCTGAAGCCGGGTATTCATCTCCAGGAAGTAGAAGTTCTTGTCTTTATCGACCATGCATTCGATGGTGCCGGCGTTAACATAGTCAACGGATTCTGCCGCCGCAATCGCCATCTCACCCATACGCTGGCGCAATTCTGGATCCATGAACGGGCTAGGGGCCTCTTCGACCAGCTTTTGGTGCCGCCGCTGGACTGAGCATTCACGCTCGCCCAGGTGGATGGTATTACCGTGTGTATCCGCCAGGATCTGGAATTCGATGTGGCGGGAACCAACCAGGAATTTTTCGACGTAGACATCGCCATTGCCGAAGGCACTTTCGGCTTCCATCCGGGCCAGGGAAAGCGCATCGGCAAATTGAGACTCTTCATTGACGATCCGCATCCCTTTACCACCGCCACCAGCCACCGCCTTAATCATGACCGGGAACCCGATCTCTTTAGCGGCACCCACCAGATCTTCATCTCGCAGACCTGCTTCCGTCCCAGGGACGAGCGGTACATTATTTTTGAGTACAGCAGTCCGCGCCGCTTGCTTATCGCCCATCGTGCGGATGGCATAGGGTGATGGGCCGATCCAGATCAGGCCATCATCCATAACCTGCTGAGCAAAGTCACCATTTTCTGCCAGGAAACCATACCCCGGATGAATGGCATCTGCCCCGGTTTTCTTGGCCGCCTCAATGATGGTATCCATCTTGAGGTAGCTTTCTGCTGGGCGCGGCCCACCGATGTGAACCGCTTCATCTGCATACCGGACGTGTAGGGCGCGGCGGTCGACATCAGAATACACTGCGACCGTCGGGATACCCAGGTCACGGCAAGCCCGGATGACGCGAATCGCGATTTCACCCCGATTCGCGACCAGTACTTTGTTAATTTTAGTCGGTTGTTCTGACATATCGCCTCCTTAGAGCGGGATATTCCCGTGCTTCTTGGGCGGGTTTTGGTCGCGCTTGTTCTGGAAGACTTCCAGCGCGTTGATCAAACGAGCGCGTGTTTCACGCGGTTCGATGACATCATCCACGAACCCACGCGATGCCGCGATGTAGGGCGTTGCCAGACGATCACGGTATTCATCGGCAAATTCTTTCTTCTTCGCCACCGGGTCGTCAGCCTTGCCAATCTGGCGGCGATAGATGATCTCGACCGCGCCTTCTGGCCCCATCACCGCGATCTCTGCCGTCGGCCAGGCCAGGTTCAGGTCACCGCGAATGTGTTTACTGCTCATGACGCAGTAGGCACCGCCGTAAGATTTCCGTGTCGTGACGGTCAATTTCGGGACGGTCGCTTCGCAATAAGCATAGAGTAATTTCGCGCCGGACATGATAATGCCGTTATGCTCTTGGTCTTTGCCCGGTAGATAACCCGGAACATCGACAAAGGTAATAATCGGGATGTTATAGGCGTCGCAAGTCCGCACAAACCGTGCCGCTTTGTTGCTGGCGTTAATATCCAGCACACCAGCCAGTACCATCGGCTGATTGGCGACAATGCCCACACTATGACCACCCAGGCGAGCGTAACCAACGACAATATTCGCCGCAAAGTCTTCGTGGACTTCGAAGAAAATACCATCATCGACGACCAGCTCAATCGCATCTTTGATGTCATAGGGCTTGTTCGGGTCGGTTGGCACCAGACTATCCAGATCAGCATCAGCACGAAGCGGGTCGTCAGTCGGTGCGACGAACGGCGCGTCTTCCATGTTGTTCTGCGGCAGATAGCTAAGTAATTCACGCGCTAGGAGCAACGCCTGAGACTCATCTTCCCCGACAAAGTGCGCGACACCACTCTTGGTGGAATGCACCGACGCACCACCCAGGTCTTCGAATGTTACATCTTCGTTCAAAACTTGCTTGACGACATTCGGCCCGGTGATGAACATGTAGCTTGTGTCTTTCACCATGATGGTGAAATCGGTCAATGCGGGGCTATAGACGGCACCACCCGCGCACGGCCCCATGATGACACTGATCTGCGGGACGACACCGCTTGCCAGGGTGTTCTTGAGGAAGATTTCGGCGTAACCCGCCAGGCTATCCACCCCTTCCTGGATGCGTGCGCCGCCGCTGTCGTTCAAACCGATGACCGGCGCGCCGGTCTTCATCGCCATATCCATGATCTTGATGATCTTATCGGCGTGAACTTTGCTCAGGCTACCACCCAGAACAGTAAAATCTTGCGAATAAACATAGACTAGCCGGCCATCAATCGTCCCCCAGCCAGTTACAACACTATCGCCAGCGAACTTCTGGTTATCCAGGCCGAAATCGGTCGAACTGTGCTCGACGAAGGCATCCACTTCACGGAAACTGCCCGGGTCAAGCAGAATGTCGAGACGCTCATACGCCGTGTTGCGCCCTTTGTCGTGCTGTTTTTGCACGCGCTCTGGGCCACCGCCAGCGTGACTTTCTGCCCGCCGCTCACGGAGTTCCACGATCTTGGGATTATCAGTCATCAGGAAAAGGCTCCTTACTCTTTGCCGCCCAAAATTGGACGATTCCAATACACAAAATTATGATTAAACACACCATCAAAAATGGCATGCGGTTCGCATCATAATCCGTCTGCGCGAAGAGCAACGGACGGATGATACTATAGACCAAAAAACCAAAAACAATCCATATGGCACGATCTAGGGTGACTATACCCCACAAGAAAAGGCCGCACCAAGTGACGCCTATCATCAATTGTACATTACGAGGGAAACTTAATTCGTCAATAAATGCCGGTGGGAGGTGCCATAAGTGCCATAAACCGGAAATTTGCACAAATAACAAGATCAAGCAAAGCAGGCGGATTACCATTCGTTATCTTTTTTCCGTCCTTCTGCCAGCCGAGCGTTTTTTTGATCCTGTAGATCCAAATCCCAATGTAAGGCCATGTGCAAAAATTGATTCAACGTTTCGATACGAAGTTGATAGGCTTTGGCAACCAGCCACTTCAGTGGTAATGTACCATACACGGTGTCGAGCGACATTGTCCAGGCATCTTCCGGCATCTGCATAATCAGATCAGCCTGGGTTGCCTGCCCTTGATGAAATGCGGATAACAAACTAACCATTGCTTGATCAGTCTGCCGCCAATCTTGTTCTTCCTGGTCATCTTGCATCCCCGTGAAATCCGGCGGCGGCTGGCCGGCCCAATGGCGCAAATATGGCACC
The DNA here is from genome assembly GCA_034437535.1 of Anaerolineae bacterium. GTDB lineage: Bacteria > Chloroflexota > Anaerolineae > Aggregatilineales > Phototrophicaceae > J038. Next base: position 39,207 of record DAOTTZ010000044.1, read on the forward strand.
ATGATAGATTGCTCGTGCCAGATGACATGGTACATCAAACGCACGACCGGCCACGCCCCGAACGCGGGCAACGGCAACACGGTATAACGCCCATACGGAATTTGCCCAACCGCCCACACCAATTGATCGGCACTTGTGGTCAGCAAGGTATGATAACGCTCAGATTGCGGGGTCATCGTTCTCACGCCCCACAAAAGCCGTCAATGGCACATCAAGACCAGCGAAGTTGTCAAATGTCAAATCATGGAAATCCAGGCTCAGGTTCTTTTTCACATGCTGGAATATCGCAAGATAATTCGAGTTGAAACGGGGAGCATCCTCCAGGCCAAGCTGAGTGATAACAGAGCGAATGGCCGTTGCCGCCCCCTCGATCTCGACAAAATCGCCATAGGGCATTTCATCCAACATGATCTCAGCATCTGATAGCGCATACGTGGTGCGATATTTCTCGTAGACGATATATGGCTTAAAACCTAAGCGACCGAGGATTAGTTCCATCGTCGGCAGGTCACTGACCGTTACTTCGGCTTCAAAGCGTTCGATCATGTCGGTCTCACTCTGTTCGACAGGCTCTTTGTAAGTCAGGCGCACCGCGTCATCCTGGCGTAACCGAAGCACAATACCACGTTCAGTCAACGTCCCCGCCCGGTCTTCATACCGGATATTCCGCTCATAGATACGCGGCGTATGTAAAGCCGCACCAGCCGCCTCTAACCGGGCACGCACCGCCTGGAGAGAGGGCACATACAGCTTGACTTCGCGTTCCAGATACGTCATTCAGGTTACTTCCCGTACTGCTTCCGGCAGATAAGTCGTGATGAGTTTGACAAGATCATGATACGGCGACTCAGTCGCGTTGAGAGCCAGGATCACATCAGTCGTAAAGGTGCCGGCGGCCCGTTCCAGCAGTAGGATTCGGGCGTTAAACACGGGCATATTCGGTTGATCGGCCAACTTATCCAGCCCAAGCTGAGTGAGCTTAACATGAAATGCGCGGTAATCCGCTTCCGTCATCACCCGCTGGATTGGCTTATCATCGAAAACACCCAGGTAATGTGCCGAGACATGCGCGGTCGGGCGGACATAACGTAATGTCGTGATCGCATCAGCACAATGTCCATTCGGGTCGTGGGCAACAACTCGATAGACAGCCTGAATGCCGGGTTGTTTGCTCAGTTCATTGAGCGGCGGTTGAGCCGCACGGGTGATCACACTGCGTAACAAGTGTGCGAAAGCATCCATAAATCAAACGTGACACCATCAACCCTGATGATGTCACCCCTCCATATGATCCGTTACGATTCAATGCTCAAAACGACTTTGCCAAAGACGTCAAATTCTTCTAACTGTCGTTGAGCGTTAGCGGCATCTTCCAGCGGGTGGATTGCCCCCACCACCGGGTCGAGCTTGCCAGCAAACACCAGATCCATCACATCGACATAATCTTGATGCGGCCCCATCGTACTACCGATGATGCTGACCTGACGTGAAAAGATATGCCGGATGTCAATCTCAGTCTTCGGGCCGCTGGTATTACCGACGATCAAAATACGCCCACCCACACGGGCAGATCGAATGCTATTTTGAAGGGTGGCTTGCCCAACATTATCAATGACGACATCAACCCCTTGCTTATTCGTCATCTTATACATGGCCTTAGACCAGTTCGGTTCATCTTCCCGGTTGATCGTCACATCAGCACCGAGTTCTTCCGCCTTCTGGCATTTTTCCGCCGTACTGCCGACGACATAGACTTTAGCCCCGGCTAGCTTAGCAATCTGGATACTGGCAGTATTCACACCGCCGCCAGCACCGATAATCAGCACCGACTCGCCAGCACGCAGGCCGCCGCGTGTCATCAAAGAATGCCAGGCCGTCACATAGACCAACCCCGCCGCCGCCGCCCCTTCAAAGCTGAAGCCCGACGGCATCTTGTGCAGGTTCCGCGTTGGCAAGACTACATACTCCGCCGCAACCCCAGGTTGATGTTCGCCCAGGATCGCAAGCCGTTTAGACTGGTTTTCCAGGCCAGTCATCAGGGCCGGGTCATCTGCTGGCACAACGGAAGGATCAATCGAGACCGGATCCCCCGGCTCGAAACCTGTCACATCTTCGCCCACAGCATCGACAACGCCGGCCCCATCCGCACAGATCACATGCGGGAATTGCAGATCCAGGCCGGGCCAGCCTTCCCGCACCCACAAATCAAGCCGGTTCAAGGCGGCGGCTTTCATCTTCAGCCGGACTTGATTACGGCCCGGCTCCGGTATCGGTAGATCTTCGGCGACCTGGAGTACCTCCGGGCCGCCGTGTTCAGTAATAACTACACCGCGCATTTAGCGCAGGCCCAGCTCATTACGGGCGATGACCATACGCTGGACTTCGCTGGTGCCTTCGTAGATGCGCGTGATGCGGGCATCGCGGTAGTACCGCTCGACTGGCATCTCTTTGCTGTAGCCCATTCCACCGTGAATCTGTACCGCTTCATCGGTGATGTAAGCGGCGGCTTCACTGGCGAAGAGCTTGGCGATGCTGGCCTCTGTTGTAAAGCGGCCACCCTCACGCACCGCCCGTTGCTTGGCCAACACCGCGTTATAGACCAGTGCGCGGGCCGCTTCCAACTGAGTCTTCATGTTGGCGATCTTCTGCTGAATCATCTGGAATTGGCCGATTGGCCCGCCGAAGGCCTTACGCTCACGGGCATAGTCTAACGAGGCTTCGTAGGCCGCCTCTGCCACGCCGAGAGCCTGCGCCGCGATCCCGATCCGTCCGGCGTCGAGTACGGTCATCGCGATCTTAAAGCCTTCGCCAACTTTGCCCAGCACATTCTCGACCGGGACTTCGTAATCATTAAAGCTGATCTCACTGGTTGCGCTGGCGCGGATACCGAGCTTTGGTTCTTTCTTGCCGCGTGTGAATCCTGGTTTGCTGGTGTCGATCAAGAAGGCGGTAATCCCCTTGTTGCCCTTATCGGCGTCCGTCATAGTAAAGAGGATAATGTTATCCGCCACCGGCCCGCTTGTCACCCAGCTTTTGGTGCCGTTGATGATGTAGTGTGTACCCGCCTCATTGAGAACGGCTCGGCTTGCCATCGTCGCGGCGTCACTGCCGCTCATCGGTTCGGTCAGGCTATATGCCCCGACCTTTTCACCAGAGGCCACCGGCGTAATCCAGTTTTGTTTTTGCTCTTCCGTACCAAACTTGAGCAGACCATAGCAATAGAGCGAATTGTTGACACTCAAGATGGTGCTGTGGCTTACATCGGCCTTGGCAACTTCGACCATCGTCAGCACATAGGCCAGCGTATCCATACCCGCGCCGCCGTATTCTTCCGGCACTTCGATGCCCATCAAGCCCATCTCGCCCATCTTCTTGACGGTCTCCATCGGGAAATCGCCCGTCTCATCGAATTCAGTAGCAATCGGGACGATTTCCTTCTGTGCAAAGTTACGCACCGCTTGCACCAGAGCTTCGTGTTCTTCCGTCATATTGAGTGTTAAAGCAGTATCAGGTCTCTCTGCAACAACCATTTTTATCTCCAAAAGATATTTACGGATAACCGCTCTCATTATAACATCAAGTCAGGTTTCGGCGTTAGACGCCATCGCTTAATTTCTGGAAAGGATCACCAAAATGGGCAAGAGATTGTTAAACCATGTCGGGATTGTCGCAGAGGACCTACAGGCCGCGCTCAAGTTCTGGCGTGATGGCATGGGTATGGAAGTCCACAGCGAAGAACGTAACGACGATGAAGAAGTCGAGATTGTCTTTATCAATGCCGGTGAGCAAAGTACGATTGAGTTGATCTCCCCGACGACTGAAGATAGCGGAATCGCTAAATACATGGCGAAAAAGGGAGCTGGCCAACATCACGTCTGCATCGAAGTTGATGACATCCGCGCTGTGATGGCCCACTTGACCGAACAAGGTTTCGAACTGATCAACGAAGAACCACGTACCCGCCATGATGGCACACTCTACGCCTTCACCCACCCTAAGAGCACCGGCGGTGTCATGGTCGAACTCTATCAGGAACCTAAGACCGAATGAGCGACATAATCGCCACTGGCAAACAGGCATTAGATGATGGCGATCCGATCACCGCATTAGAGTGCTTCGATGATGCATTGGAAACAGCACAGCAAGCCGACGATGAATCTGCCATCGCAACGGCCCTACTTCACATCGGCGAAGCTTATGCTGAACTGGGCAAAGCGCAGGATGCCATCGAAACCTTCGAGCAAGCCCTAGACATCCGCCGCACGCAAGCGAACAAGGCGGAAACAGCCAAACTCTTGAGCAATATCGCTATCTTAAACGGGCGTTCCGGGCGGCTAAAGGACGCCCTGCCAATTTATGATGAAGCCCTGGCCCTGTTCCGTGAGCTAGACGACGGTGAAAACATCGCCCTGACGCTTAACAACATCGGCAAAGTACATTCTGATACCGGTGAAATGGAACAGGCCATCGAATTCTACACCCAGGCCCTGGAAAAGTATCGTGAGATCGACGACATCAGCGGTCAGGGATCCGCCCTGAATAACCTGGGCAAAGCGCAGGACTTCCAGGGAGAACGTGAAATCGCGCTGGATTACTATCAGCAAGCCCTGGAAAAACGACGTGAAGCCGGCGACCGCCAGGGCGAAGCGACCACGCTGGATAATATCGGTGGGTTCTATGCGACGCAGGGCCAAAAGCGCGAAGCGTTGGAATACTTCGAACAATCAATCCCGATCCTCGAAGAACTGGACGATAAAGGCGCGTTAGCCATCACACTGACCAACGCGGCGGCATCCTATAAGAGTATTGGCGAACGTCGTAAGGCTGACCAGCTTTCTAAACGGGTCAAAGCTTTGCAGAAGCAGGTTAAGGAAGCCAAACGAGCGGAAAAACGTGCCCTCCGCGCCCGGAAGCAAGCCTCGTCATAAGGTTTCAACCGTTTGCTTACGCTTGACTCAAAATCCAGTTATATTCGGCCCGGACATCATCATCGGCTTCGATGGTATGCCGGGCCTGGATCATCGAATAAGCAACAGACGAATCAATACGCCACAAAGCCCAGGCGGCATGACCGCGCACTAATGGCGATTCGTCATCCAGCAGATCAAACAAAGCGGGCATCGTCGCCCGGTCTCCCCAATTACCCGCCGCAATGCACGCATTCCGTACCAGGCGCGGGCGTTTGATCCGCTCGATTGGCGACCCGCCAAAACGGGCCTTGAACCCCGGCTGATCCAGACGCAACAAATCTAACAAAGATGGCGCGGCACGGTCGAGCGCATCCGGGTAAAATTGTACTTCATCGGTGGTGCGGGCAAAGCGTTGCCAGGGACACACATCCTGACAGACATCGCACCCGAAGATCCAATTGCCCATCAATGGCCGCAAGTCATGCGCGATCCAGCCTTTGTTCTCAATCGTCAAATAGCTGATGCACCGCCGGGCATCCAGCACGAACGGACGCGGGAAAGCATCTGTCGGGCAAGCACGTAAACACCGGGTACAGGTGCCGCACATCGTCTCACGAGCTGGTGTGTCGTAATCATCGAATTCGATGTCGGTTAGAATTTCCCCTAAAAAGAAGTAACTGCCCTGCCGGGGGTGGATGAGCATGGTATTTTTACCGATAAACCCCATACCAGCTTGTTGCGCGTGGGCACGCTCCAGGATTGCCCCGGTATCGACATAAACACGATGGGTCAACGAACCAATCTGTTCACGTAACCAGTTCGCGAAGGTTTCCAGGCGCGGTGTCATTAGATCGTGGTAATCGACACCCCAGGCATAGGATGCGATCCGCCCGCGTGCTGGATCGTTCAGATCCGAATCAGCTACGGCGGCAGTGCGATAATCCAGCCCCACCAAGATCATAGACCGGATCTGTGGCATAATCACACGCGGATCCGCCCGGCGTTCTTGCCGGTCTGGCCGGGCCATATAGCCCATCTTGCCGTGCATATCCGCTTCGATCCAGCGGAAATAAGCATCAAGTGTGGGCGCGGGTTCTGCCGGGATGATGCCGGCGATGTTAAAGCCCAGGGCGTCGGCTTTCTGGCGGATTGAGTGTAGGGTTAGTCCTGTCATGATGTTACAATATTCACAATCGATCCTAGACACATGAGCAAAAAAATGAAAAATAGAGGTTTGTTGATCGTCGGCTTACTGGCGACCTTTATCATACTGGCCGGTGGTATTTACCTGGTGTTAGATGCCGTAGACAATGACCCTGATACCACTGACAATCCTGATGTCGTCATCCAACCAGAAGCGACAGCGGCCAGCACCACGACCGATAACGAACTCGATATGCAATCCGACGGTAAGACGATTATCGACCCGCCGCGCAAGGTCAACGATTTCTCATTCCCGGCCAGCACAGGCGACACCATCGGGCTGACCGATCTTGAAGGCCAATATGTGTTGGTGGCTTTCGGCTATACACGATGCCCGGATGTATGCCCGGCGACGATGCTCGAATTCCGGCAGATCAAACGGAGCCTGGGCACACTGGCGGATGACGTGACGTTTATGTTCATCAGCGTGGACCCGGCCCGTGACACGCCCGATCTACTTGAACGCTATGTAAGCCGCTTCGACCCGACGTTCATCGGCCTCAGCGGTGATGAAGACGGCCTCAATGCCATAGCAGAGGACTTCAGTCTGTTCTGGGACATCCGCGAAGGTACCGGAACGGGTGCCAGTGGTTATCTTGTCGATCACACAGCATCTCGTTATCTGCTTAACCCGGCGGGTGAACTCATCCGCATTTATTCGTTCACAACCACCCCACAGGTTATCGAGCAAGACATCCGAGACCTCTTAGCGCCGGGGGAGACGGGGTAGCGCATTACATGTTACCTCATAATTGATGGTCTCCAATTGCGCCGCGACATCTTCCGCCGTGATCTGCTCATCGCCCTGCTTGCCGATCAGCACCACCTCATCACCGACCGTCGCGCCGGGGATGTGGTCAACATTGACCATCGTCTTTTCCATCGAGACTCGTCCAACCAACGGTGCCCGCTGGCCGTGAATCAACACCTCGCGCCAGCGCGTGGGTGCCCGGCGAAAGCCGTCCCCATAGCCGACCGGTAAAACCGCGATCCGCTCCGGTTTCTCTGTGATGTAGGTATTGCCATAACCGACCGCGTGCCCGGCCGGGAGCGTCTTCACCTGTGCGATAATCGTCTTCCAGGTCAATGCCGGTCGAAAGCCGGCTGGCAACATCACTTCGTCAGACGGATGCAAGCCATAGAGCGCGATTCCAGGGCGCACCATATCGATCCGCGCCTGTGGATGAGCCAAAGCCCCTGCACTGTTGCAAGCGTGAATATACTTAAACTTGTATCCAGTGGTCGATTGAATCGGTCGCACCGTATCCTTGAACGTCTGAAGTTGACGATCCGTAAAGTCGGATTCGACATCGGCCATCGAAAAGTGCGTGTAAACCCCCTCAACATTTAGATTACTCATGTTGAGGATATGCCGGAAGAACGTCATCGCTTCGCCCGGCAAGACACCGAGCCGCCCCATGCCCGTATCGATCTTAACATGAACCGGCACCTCTCGGTTGACTTCACGCGCAATACGATCGTAATCACGCGCAACATCCAGATCGAACAGAGTCAGCGTGACATTCTGGCGGATCGCTTGCCGTACCATATACGGCGGGGTGTAGTTCATCGCCAGGATCGGTGCTGTAATGCCAGCCTCACGGATCTCAGTCGCCTCTTGCACCGACGACACACCAAGATAGGTCGCCCCGTTACGAAGGGCCGTCTGGGCGGTCATCACGGCACCGTGTCCGTAAGCATCCGCCTTTACGACAGCCATTAGCGCGACATCATCGCCAACAATCGTTTTAAGCTGACGGGTGTTTTCCGCGATTGCAGTGTAGTCGATCTCAACCCACGTCAGGCGGGCTGGATGTGACAGGATCAGATTATAGGCGTCCTTCTGGCGCACCAATGCGGCATGATCGCTCTCATTGGCGAGTAACGCCCGCACAACCTGCTCCATCCGCGCCTCGATACCCCCTTTGACCAGGATGACATCTTCTTTGCTCAAGGTGTAATCTTCGGTGAGAATCGCCAATACATCCCGGTTAGCGTAGGTCGTATGCACGTTGACCGGATCCATGCCATGATCGAGTGCGGCACGGGCCGCTACCGCCGCATCAATGCCGCGTGTAATCAACACATCAACGACTTCTGCGGCTTGCTGGCCGACCCGTCGATGACCAGCCGTGTTGTTAATTCCCAGATCTTCCATATCCCCCAGGACGAGAAACAAGCGGCGCTCCGGCGTTTTGACCGCGTTCAACCACTTCAACGCGCCCAATGTGGATTGTGGATTGGCGTTATATGTATCGTCGATCACCAGTGCATCGTTCAAACCATCGAAACGATTCATACGACCAGGGATGGCCTGCAAGCGCGTCAGGGACGGTAATGACTCATCAAGCGACACGCCAAAGTGCATCCCTACCAACAAAGACGCCATCACACTATATAGCGAATATTCACCCAGCAACGGCATCCAGCGGTCAGTATAGCGGTCGTTATCGACCCGTAGATCAAAGCGAATGTCATCAATGTTCGATTGCACATCGTATGCGATCATATCCGCGCCGAAACTGCCAATGCTAAAGGTTTTCTTAGGCGCACGGGTGGCATTCCCCAACTGACGCACTCGGTCATCATCGTAATTGAGCACGGCCAGGCCGCTCGGTGGCAGGTAATCCACTAGAATGCGGATCTCCTCCGCGACTTGATCGGCACTTTCAAATTGCGCGGTGAAGTCCTCACCGATGTCAGTGATAACGACGACCTCCGGTTGGGCGGCCTGGGCCAACGCGGCCATTTCACCGATTTCGGTCGCATCTAACCGCAAGACTGCATAGCGATGCGTTGGCCGCAAACCAGCCAGAGCCAACGGAACGCTCAGGCGACCATGACCGGTATTCAGATTGATATATACCGATTCTTTTAACCCCAAAATGTGGTTCAACGCGGAGACAGCCACCGACTTACCAGCAGACCCGGTGACACCGATCACTTTGGTGCCGTACTTCCCCAGGATATACTGTGACCAGGCCAGTAATGCCTCGACGGTATCACGAACATAAACGACCGATACCCCGCTGGTATCGACATCTGGTGGCCGGGTGCAGATGATGCCGGCGGCCCCTTGTGCAATAACTTGCGGCATGTACTGGTGCATATCCCCGCGTTCAGTCTGGAGCACAACAAACATATCACCAGACTGAATATCGTCGGCTTCCAGGCAAAAACGATTAAACAATTGTGCCGCTGGTTCTCCAAATAACTGCCCATTAGATGCTTCTATTAGTTCATATAAGTTGATCATCGAAACCTCCGTACTGGAAACCACCGTCTTTAGCGGGTGGTCGTTGACATGATCGTCCAGATTAATGACGGATGACAGATGAATTCTAACACAAAAAAAGCGACGCCTGTAAGACGTCACTTATGTTCAACCCTGGAAGCGATAAGTCTATAGTTAAACTTCAAAATAAGGGGAGTAGATACAATGCCCCTTCCCCCAGAAAGGATCAGGCAGGCATCCGATGAGCGAGTTGGCGGTTGACGAGCCCTGCCACAGCCGACACGCGTGCGCTATGGTTTTGTCGATGTTGG
>DAOTTZ010000045.1:0-4170 GCA_034437535.1 Anaerolineae bacterium
GCGAGAACGTAATCACCAGGCCGATGCCGACCAGCACCAACACTGCAAAGGTCAACCAGCGATAGCGCAAGACCGGGCGACGGGCAAAGACTTGCGGGGCGATCACGACGGCGGCGATGGCAAACATCCCGCCTAATGAGTTCGGGCCGATCCAGGTGCCGATGGCCCGTTCGCCCAGGGCTGGGGTTGCCTCAATGTACTGGATCACACCGCCGGTCGGATACCCGAAGCGGGCCAGCCGGTTTAAGATGAGGTTGGCGAAATCATCCGGCAGGAGGTACAAGCCGATGGTAATCACGGCTTGTAGCGATACACCGACCAACACGACCAGCACCAACCGCCGCAAAATCTTTTCATCACGCATCAGATCGACCAGGACGAACGTCAACCCGACCGCCAGCAATGTTTCCGCGAATTGGCGGGCGATGGTCAGCGTCACCGGGGCATGGCGTAGCCCCAATGCAAACGTCAGCAGGAGCCACAACAGATAGACCGCAATCAGCAGATGAACCGGCGTCAGGCGGATGGTGGTTCGGTCGCGCCGCATCCATTGCAAGAGGTAAATGAGCAGAAACGCGCCGATCCCGGCATCCAGCAGAGTCGGTGTAAAGCCGATGTCGAACGGCACCGTGCCGAACGGTAACACCATCAACAGCAGAATCGTGCCGTATAACGCGGCCTGTACATCGGTGAGGATGTACAACCCGGCCAGGCCGCCGATCACCGCGCCGATCACCAATTCCGGCTCCATGATCGTCAGCGCGACCCCTAACCCGCCGCCGGTGATCCCGATCACCGCGCCGATCAACAGGGCGGCCAACCGCCGGTCAAGTTGTGCGAACCAGATTTGAAGCGGAGTCAGGGAAGATTGCATGGTGGATTATCCCAGATACACACTGACGAAGACCAGAAGCAGACCAGCGGCGATCATGCCCAGGCCGATGCGCCGGTTGGTGAGTTCCCAGTATTCCGGCATGTACGACGGCGCGTAGTTATCCACGTACTTTTTGATGCGCCAGGTAAACGATGCGCTGGATAGAACGACCATCCCGCCGATCATCAAGAGTCCACTGAGGCAGATGAGCGCGATAACCATGAGCGACCTTTCCGCACGAGCAAGATAAGGCCGAGTATACCGAAACCGGCCCAGGTGACCAGACTCAACCCGGCCCCCAGACGGTACGAGAGCGGGTCATAGCGGAAGATAACGGTATGGGTTCCGGCTGGCAACGGCACCGCGACCACCGCCCCATAAGCCCGGATCGGCTCAACCGGGGTGCCAGCCACCGTCACCTGCCAACCGGGATAATCAACATGGGCGACTGAAAGCAGGGCATCGGTCGCGCTTTCTACCTGGATGACAAATCGTTCTGGCTCGAAGGCCGTTACGGTGGCGGTGGCTTCTTCCGGTGGGGCTTCCGGCAGGTTGAGATCCGGCGTAGAGGCTAAAATAGCCATCGTGCGGGCGTTAAAGCCGGGTGTCGTCAACAACTCACGGGCGAAGGCGTCGCCCTCGATCACCTCAGCATCATAGACCAGGTGAGCGAATGGACGCGGATCTTCCAGCCGGTGCAGGTAGAGCGGCGCATCCGCGAAGCGGTCTTGCGCGATTACCTCTGAGGCCACCGGCAGGGTCGCGTTCGCGCTGAACACATACTTAACCGCGAAGACTTCCCAGGCGAACGGCGCGGCGATGTCACGCTGGATGATGGCATGTGGCCCGTCCAGGAACAACGGACTGATGCCGCGAATATCGTGCAGTTGATGCAGACTGCCGGTGTTGCCGCCCGGCGGAATGCCGATGTTGAATGGCATAACACCACCATCGACGCGGAATGCAAGCGCGGTGTCAGCCTGGACGGTCTCGACCAGCGGCCCCGGTTCCATAACCGTCCGTTCAGAGGCCGGGATCGGTTCGGTGACGTTATTCTCCACGTTGACCGAGACCAACTCGAACGCGATCAACCCGGCCAGGGCGGCCAACCATAACCGGCGTGGCGTCTTCGTCACAGCGTAGATCAACGCCAGCCCGCCGCCCAACATCAGCGCGGTGAAGAACGCCTGGTCGATGATGAAGTCGTAATTTTCCGGGTTGCTGAACCACAGCAGATACACACCGAGCGCGATCACCCCGGCCAATGCAACCAACCCCAGCCACACCCGCCGGATCATCTGCCGGGCGTGACCTTCCAACACAGTCACCGCACCCCACCCGGCCAGGATCGCACCTGCATTGGCAACCAGATAAGCGGCCCGCTCTTGCCCGCGAAAGAAACTTAAGCCGGGGAGTATGTTATACGCCGCCCGGAAGGCCGCACTGTTCGCGCCGAAGCTCAAGGCCAGCACGACGACACCTACAGCGAACCAGAACCAGCGTTCGCGCCCACGACCGAGCAAGGCCACCACCGCCAACCCGAAGCTCACCACACCGAAATACAACGGAGACCAGAACACACGCGGATACAAAAAGGTCGAGACATCGTTAAAGACGAATCCGCCGCCTTTTTCCGTAAAGCTGAGGCCGGTTCGCATCGTGCGGGCCAGATATTCGACACCGGGGAGCAGGTGGACGGCGGTGATCCCGACGGTGAGCACACCGACGACGCCTAAGCCCAATATCCAGCGCGACCAATGAATCTGCTGGTGCCACACCCGAAAGGCCAGATAAGCCACAATGAGATACGTCGCGAACCAACTGGTTTGTGGATGACCGGCCATCCAGCTTAACCCCAACGCGAAGCCGCTCAGGCTCAACGGGAGCAGGCGCAGACGATTGGTGCGGGTGGCTTCCAGCACGCCGAGTAAGGCCAGGGGCAACCACACCGCCGCTTCGATCACGGCCACCTGAAGTTGTGGGTAACTACTCGTCCAACCGCCATAAGCGACCGTGACGCCAGCGATCACCCCGGCCAGATGCACCCTGCGCCGGTCGATCATCAACCGGCGGATAAATAGATACATCAGCAGGCTATACAGCAAGACGTGAAGCGCGACTTCCGTCTGTAAGGTGGCATAGGTGAAGCCCGCGCCGCTCAGGTGGCTGACGGCAAACGTCAATAAGCGGGGCGGGTAGAGTGGCGCGGCTTGTGTATCCGCGATGAACGGCAGACCCCCGTTATTGTAAGGATTCCAGCGTGGGATCTCGCCGTCGGTCAGCCGGTCGTACTGGTACGCGCCGAACGTCACAAATTGCCCGAAGTAATCGCCTTCCACCAGCGAAGCTTGATCGGCTTCATTCGGCGTGATGAACGGCCAGTAGAACGTCAACCACACCGCGAATAAGGCCAGCACAGCGTAAAGATCAGCACGTTTCATCGAGCCTGCCGCGCCTTGATAACCGATTGAAAGAAGGTGATATATTCCGACGCGATAGCCGTCCAATCGAACTGTCGGGCCAATTTACGCGCTCCCCGGCGTAGTTGGTCTCGCAGGGCCGGGGAACGATATAACTTCAGCACGGCGGGTGAAATATGTAAGAACGGCGGGCAATTCTCATCCAGGATGTGCCGGTTGGTCAGGAGCATGTTTTTGCCGTCCATAAAGGCCGGGATGTTGACACGCGGGCGGGTGGTGATGATCGGGCAGGCGTGCTGAATCGCCGCCATTAAGCTCCCCCGGCGGAACGACGCCCCATCACGGAATGGCAACACGACCGCATCACTGGCATGAAGATAAGCACTCACCGCCGGTTGATCTAAAAACCCCGTCCAGGTGATGACATCATTCAGGCCCAGTGCGTCGATCAACGTGTCGATGCTCTGCGCGTATTTGACATTGGTCGGGTCGCTGGTGCCGGTCTTGCCGCCGATCATAATCACACGGACCGGATACCCGCTCTTGACCAGATAGGCGACGTCTTCTAGCAGAATCTCAATCCCTTTGCTGTGGTTGATAAAGCCGAAATGGGCGATTAAGAAATCGTCCGGGCCGGCCCCGGCCTGAGACCGCCAGGCGTCACGCTCGTAATCTTCCGGGCAGGCATCCGGGATGTTACTGCCGATTGGAATCAGCTTGAGCGGGTTGAGGTCCGAAATCTTCGACCAGTCTTCGTGATTGGTGACGATCACACCGTCGGACTTACGGGCCAGCCGGTTGACGATCCAACCGCGGAGCGGCCCGGCTTTGGGAAACAGGTACGGAACCAGCATGTCATGGAACGTCGTCACCAGC
>DAOTTZ010000046.1:0-83674 GCA_034437535.1 Anaerolineae bacterium
GATCAAATCATCCTCATCCGTCCGGCTGAGGATCGCTTCCTCAGCATCCCCGGCGGTAATCACCTGGCGCTTGATCTGACGGCTACCTTCAAGATCGTTGATCGCCGCTTCGATCGCGGCCAATCCTTCGTAGTGGGATTTTCTACCCGATTGCACACGCATTGCCTCAATCCGACAATCCGGCTTATGCCAGCCGATATGCAAGGCAATATCAGCGGAAATCCGTGACGGACGTTCTTCTTGTACCGGGATCACAATACGGTCGTATTCGATGGTGCGCCCCAAGCGATATACCAGCACATCACACGGTGCAGTTTCGATGACGTTTTCCACAACTGCCCCCATGACAACTTCGCCGCGTTTGTTTTGCATCAAACCTTGTATCAAAAGGTCTGCGCCACTTTGCCGGGCTTCGTCCAAAATCCCCCGCGAAATACTCGACGCGTTGACCATCTTTAAGGTCAACGTATAGGGCTTATCTGCCGCAACTTCATCAACGATGCCTTGTAATTCCTCCACATCGTCGGCATCTTTTTCCACATCGCCCACGCTGACATGCACGGCGATCACCTTGCCCTCATCGTGATCGACCAGATCAGCGGCAAGCTGCAACAGCGCCGGAGCCGTTTTAGGGTTCGCCACCGGCACCACAATCACCTGTGCAAAATCAGAATGAACCTTCTCGTTTGCCTGTTGTTCCATCGGCATTAATCTCCGTTACATGACTCACAGATGCCATAAAATTCGAGCAGATGCCCCGTTAAATGCACATTGTACTTCTGCGATAATTGATCTTCTAACGTTTTTAACCCGCAATCGTCAAATTCAATCACGCGGTTACATTGCATACAAATGATGTGATGATGATGGCCGTCAGGCATCAAGACGTAAGTCGGTGTCATGCTGCTATCAATATACGTTGGCCGGATGATCGCCAATTGTGAGAGCAAATCCAAAGTACGAAAGACACTCGCCCGTCCAATGGACTCATCAGCCGCAGCGACAGCCGCTAACACCTCTGCGGAGGTCATATGGCCTTTGTATTGCTCCAGCACACTTAAAACGGTTAAACGGGCGTTAGTGAGCTTATAACCGGCATCACGCAGCCGTTGTGCGCGGTTAGACATGGGATAAACCTCTTGTTCGCTATATGGTGTCGTCATTGTACCACTATGCAGCGATTAGGCGTGCATAATGGCTGTATGCGGATTGTCCGCGAGAGAACGAATAATTCGCTTAAAAATTCGCCTGTGCCTTGCGGCGTTAGGCGTTCAAAGTTTGTATCTGTCAGACGATACCAGCCGACTAACACCGTGTAATCACCATGATTGGCGACGGGCGGCACACGCAATCGGTACACAGTTGATCGCGTTGTATCCGGTTGCCACACGGTGGACGGATACCCAATTAAAGGCCCATCCGCTTGATCGACCAATCGCCCTACATCGTCGATGAGTTGCACCGTCAGCGTCCAATCGTCCGGCAACGTGTGCGACATCGCCCATTCCATGTATAAACTAAGCGTTTCGCCCGGTTGCAGCGCATCGCGACTCAGGGTGTAACTGTCTAACGTCACGGCATCACCAAAGACAATATCCGTCTCTGTGCGCAACACGTCGGGCGTGTAGCGTTCATCAAGCAGCACCGGCCCCTCCAAAATAACCGACTCTAGTGGATTGCCCGCACCATCCACAAGCGGGATGTCCTCAAACAGAGATGGGCTAAACCATGATAGCTTTAAGCCAACCGTGCGAGCGGAAAGCGGCACTTGCACGTTATCCAGCGGCACGCGCACCCGCGCCCGATACAGTTGATCGGGTTGGAGCACATCTGTTGGTGCCATGCCCGGATACACCGCTTTGCTGCCCAGGCTTTCCAAGGTAATGCTATCCACCGCAGTGATAAACAAGCCCGCGTTCGATGTGCTGCGCCCGCGTAAATACACATCCAGCGAGATTTCATCGCCCGGCGTGACCGTCGTCTGTGCGATGCGATAGGCTGGCAAAGAGAGTTCCCCGGCGCTAATGCTCAAGAAGGGTGCGTTCTGGGGTAATGCATCGACAACTTGTAGACGAGGGTAGGCTTGGGGCAAGGTTTGCGTCCACCCGATAACCGATGCAACCAACAACGGCAGCACCAACAATGCCGCACCGATGCGCCCGATGAGCGCCGCCCACCCCATGACCATCAGGCAAGCCGCGCCAATCAACGCGGGGAACAGTAAACGCCCATAGGAAATATCCACGCTGCGCGTACCCACCAGCAGCATCCCAGTGATGAGCGCACACACCAAGGCCAACAGCAGCGCACTATCCCGCTGCAAGCGGTTCATGCGCTTCCAAGCAGGCCTCACACCGATAACCCCCAACGCGGTGATGCCTGCCGCGTAAACGAACACCCAATCCGGCCCATAAACCGGCTGATGCAAATGCCCAACGCCCATCCAAAATGTGCGGAAAATGCGCCCTAGCTCCGCCCAGAGATCGCCGGAAGTGGCCGCAGTTTCAAACTCACGCCCCCATAGGGATTGTGTCGCCGCCAGCGCCAACGGATCGCCGTATAAATCCCAATTACGCACATACCACCAGCCCGCCAGCACCACCCCGCTGATGAGCGTCAATGTGATCGTCTGGAGCGCCGCCCGACGCGGGAGATAGCCCCGCCATACGCCGTAGAGCAAACCCACAAACACCACACCATAGAGCGATGCGCCCGTAAGTTTTGCCAACGCCGCCGCCGGTAATATCACACAAAGCGCCAGCATCACCCCATATGAAATCGTCTTTGTGTACCAGCAATACAGCACCCCATAAACCCCGGCGCTGTATAAAAAAGTAACCATGTTATCGTTGTTGACACTACCACTGATAGAAACAAACGTCGGGATCGTAGCGACAAAGGCCAATGTCACGACAGCCAGCCAGGGCGCATTGAAAAGCAATAACGCCCCTCGATAGATGAAGATCAACGAGCCAAGCCCCAAGCCCAGGCTATACAAGCGCAAAACCCACATTGCCAAGGTCGTATCGCCATCTGTAGCATCCGGCGGATGCAACCACACGTTATGATTGTAATTCACAATGTTCATCGTAAAGATCATCGGGTTAGGCCGTAAATAAGCGTTGATGTCGTCGCGTTGTGTCCAACTGACGAATAAGGCTCCCAGCGCATAGTAGAGCGGCGGTTGATGGCGCTCGATTGCCCATACCTGCGCCGGATCAGTCTCTTCACTGAGCGCCGCACGCGGCACAATCACCGGGAGTTCGCGGTCTTCTAGCAGGTTATGGATGTATAAAAAATGGGCGGCTTCGTCAGCGGCTTCAAAGAGCGGCAACGCCCGCGCTGTTACGATCACTTGCACGCTAAAAAGCAGCAAAATCAACAACGCGAGACGATGATGCAGGGCTTTAGGGAATAAACGCATCGGCTTTGTACCATCACAACTAAAATCGGGCTGAAGTGTAGGGCAGGCCGGGCGCTTTTTCAAGCAGTATCGCCATAAAAGGCGGCATAACCAACCCAGAAACTGGCGCGTGCGAGATTGTCGAAACTTATGAAATCAGCATTGGTTATCCCATTGAAGTGATCGACTACGCCTTTGCAGAGGAAGTCGAGCAAGCCGGTAGTATTGATGCGCTTTATGTCGAAGGCTTAGAGCCATTGCCGGAAAACTATCAAAGCTTTGCATTGTCAGAGGACACATTGACGATTTTCTTCGCGGAATATCAGGTTACTGCCGGGGTGTTTGGGTCGCCAGTCGTGGAAATTCCATTGAGCGCACTCACAGACGTGCTTGATGCACACTTTTTGCCATAAACTGATGGGGGACGCTTGTCCCCCTTGTATTTAATTGCCTAGCGTATGCGTGCCACCAGGGTCTAAAACGATTGGGGTAGACAACGTGCGGCTGTTCACATCTTTTGCCCATTGCGCGACATCTTGCATAATCGGGTCAAACGTGTTGTAGTGCATCGGGACGACAGTCCGCGCCCGCAGTAAGTCAATCGCCTTGAGCGACTCCTCCGGCCCCATCGTGAATTTATCGCCAATCGGCAAGAAAGCTACATCTAAGCCCACTACGCCGATGAGTTCCATGTCCAAAAAGGCGCATGTATCCCCAGCGAAATAGAGCTTAAAATCTTCCACAAACAGAATAAAGCCATTCGGTTGACCGCCGTATGTGCCATCCGGGAAGGATGAACTATGATGGGCAATCGTCCACTTAACCCGATAAAAGCCGCCGTTATGGTTGCCGCCAGGGTTGACTTGCACCACATTTTCTACGCCATTGTTCATCAGCCAATTGCCGATCTCAAAATTGGCGACAACGGGCGCACCTGTCCGTTGGGCAATATCAACGGTATCCCCCAGGTGGTCGCCATGTGCATGGCTCAATAGAATAACGTCGGCATCCAGTGCGTCAGCTTGCACGGGCGCTAGGCGATTACCTGTGATAAACGGATCCACAAGAATTTTTTTATCGTCGATTTCAAATAAAAAAGCGGAATGCCCCAACCACGTAAAGGAAACACTCATCAGTTATCAATCTCCTTTATAAATTTAACTACATTCAAAGCCTAATGGATTTTCTTAAACTACGCCAATGGCAACGCGACTGTAATCGTCGCCCCCTTGTTAATACCGCCACTATGCGCCCAGATGCGGCCACCATGCGCTTCTACCAATGCGCGAGAAATACTCAGGCCAATGCCCAAGCCCCCATGATGGCGTGTCATATGGTCTTCGACTTGATAGAACTCATCGAAGATAAGGTCCAGTTGATCGGCTTCTATGCCGATACCGTAATCACGCACTGCCACGAGTACCTCATCCTCTCTTTGTCTCGCGGAGATTTCAATGGGATCACCAGCGTTACTAAATGCCAATGCGTTACTCAAAATATTGGCGAAGGCCATCAGCAACCGGCTACGATCTACGTTCACGGCGACATCTTGTTCGAGCGGTTCAAAGCTGAAGACATTAGCGCTAGCATTGGTCAATGTGCGCGTGTCGCGCTCTAAATCTTTCATAACGCTGTTAAACGAGGCTTCTTGGCGGTACAAATCAGATGTCTTTTGCTTGACATAACGCAAGTTGATCATTGACTCGATGATGCGACGAAGTTGTAAAGCCCCATCCATGACTTTAGTTGCTTGGGCACGAACTGCGCGATCTTCCGACTCTTGTAAGAAACTGGCATACCCTAAGATGATGCCTAACGGGGTACGCAATTCGTGGCTGGCAATGGCGATGAAATCACTTTTGAGTTTATCCAATTCACTTAGTTCTGCATTGGCTGATTGCAGAGCAACCACTAATTGCCCAACCTCAATGGCAATAGCGGCTTCGCCAGCAAGTGTGGTGAGGTTATTACGATCAGTTTCCGTCCAGGGTAGAGAGCGCTTGTTCACGACTTCCAGCACACCGATGACGTTATCGTTAGAGATCATCGGCACGCCAAGCAAAGAGCGCGTCTTAAATTGCAACGTTTCGTCAAACGCATCGTAATGACGTGGATCTGCCTCTGTGTTATCAACTTGGATAACCCGACGTTCTTTGTAGATTGTTCCGGCAATGCTATCCAACGGAACAGCTTTACCAACAAGATCACGCGAGGCTTTGTTCTCCGTTGTGGTCGCGGCGAAAACAAGTCTGTTTTTGACCTTATCCCACAATAAAACCGAAGCGCCTTCGCAATCTGTGATTTTTGCGGCAGCCTCCATCAGATAACGTAAAAGGGCATCAATGCCAACGTCATTGCGCAGCAGTACAGAATTCATGACGTTATTGATTTCCAAGAGGTGCTGCAAATTTTTGACTTGCTGTTCTAATTGCTCAACATAAGCAGGTGATGTTTTTTGTTCCATGAGCTTTCCGAGCCTGTCATCGAATGTCTTGTCATTTTAGCATTAATTTTGTTATTCGGTTAGCGGTTGGGTTTTCTTGCTTGTTCAAAAGTTTTCCCCAGTGTTTTATCTATAATATAAGGTAGCTGTAGTAGTAGGGCTGTTCAAACTGTTCAAAACTCTGTAATAAAATCTGTAATAATTACTTTATATCCCAATATATCCCAAAAATGACCCGTTTTGACCCCAAGAAACGTTATGAATTACAAACGAGTTTTGAACAGGCCCTGTGCAAAACTTTGAACAGGGTGTCTAAAACTTTGAACAAGTGACCCTTTGTGACCTTGCCTGTCGAAAGTTTTGAACAGGCTGTCGAAAGTTTTGAACAGGTTTTGAACAGGTTTTGCACAGATGCTTCTTATAGTAGTCCTATTACTGTAATTTTCGACGTAATTAATTTGGGATACTTGGGATAAAGATAATTGACGAAACCTTAAATATCCCAAGCAATTTGGGATAAATTCCGCCCTGTGATCTTAAGGGAACAAAAAAGACTCAGGGTAATCTGCCCTGAGTCTTTGCGTTTAATGGGTGATGATCTACTGGCTAGCAACTTCCCGGTTGTAGGGTATAGGTCGTGCTGACGACGTTGTTGGTCTCGTTGCTCTCGATGACGTTATTGCCACTATCCAGCGTGACGACAATGCGATGCTCTTCACCGAAGAATGTGCTGATCACTAGGCTGTCATTGCCGACCACGAAGTTATCGCCCGGTTGTAACACGGGTACCGTCCGGGTGAACGAGGCTTGAACCGATCCATCGGCCACGCGGATATCCTGGATGAGGACAGTTGCCGGGCCGGAGGTAGCGGTCGTGCCTGTGTTGGTGACGTTCACCAGCACCTGGAAGGGAACGTTGCAAGTGGGCTGAACCGGGGTCAGGGCTGGTGCAGATGCGCCCAGGTCGCCGGTTGCCGGTGGTTGAGTCGGCGGGACGGGTGTCGGCGTGGCAGGTGGCGGCGGCGGATCCCGGCGCGGAACGTTGCTAAAATCACCGGATGGCGTCACGACGGTCGGCGCGATCCAGCCTTCGTTACCATCTGGCAGGCGGACGTAATACCAACCGCTACCGGTCGAACTGATCGCGATAACATCGGCGGTCTGGTTTTCCAGCAAGGCGTCGATGCGCTCATAACGGGTATCATCTCCGGCTCGCACGTTGGCGTTCAGGTTAGCGGTCACCACCGGGTTTTGGCTCAAAGGCGTGGGGGATAACGCCAGCGTCGGGCGTCCACTGGGTTGTGTGGGGGCGACGGCCTGGGTCGGCTGGCCGACCGGGGCAACTTGTACAAAGTCCGGCGGATTATTTTCCACCCGAATCGGGCTGACGATGAAGAATGCAGACGGCGCACCGGAGACATTGATCGTCAACCGTAATTCGTACAGGCCATCTTCGGTTGTTTCGGTGTTCCAGGTGCCCAGGATGCCGCCGGTAACCGGGTTACTGTTGGGCAACGTCACCGGGAACCAGGGCGATTCTTGTGTTTCTTCGCTATCTGCCGGGGCTTCTTCCGTCTCTACCGGTGCCCCAGGGTTCTCTTGCAACGGTGGGTCGAACTGTAACGGGCGGAATTCGACAAAGTAATTGTTCATGTTCGGGATGTTGGCCGTCCCACGAATATCTACTTGCCCGCGTAGAACATATATCGGTGGCGGCCAAGAAATATTGGCACTGGGATTCACCTGTTCATCCGGGCGGGGTTGCACGCTCTGCGCGTTGACGATGGCCGTCAGGCTCATCAACACGAGCAGAAGCATAAGAAAGATTTTCCGAGACATACACGCGCTCCTTCTTTAGTATGGGAAAGTTTTCGCTATAATAACCATACCGCAAAGCGCGGATTTTGCATGACGCTTACCTGATGATTGGGCTATTCACCCACCAGATTCACAGTAAATCGAACCGTTCCCCAGATGATGATCACCGGCAAGACCACCGGTAACACCCCTTCGACGATCAACCGGGTGGGCCATGCCATCGGGATCAACCGCATCATGTTGAGCATCAAGAAGTAGAAGAACGTCACGAAAACCGTCGTCATGAAGGCATAATAACGTGACCGCGCCGCGACACCACTCATCACGCCGATTGACGCGACCATGAACATCTCCAGCGGCAGACGGATCAAACTAGAGGCCAGGATCATCAACGACATGAATGAGGCGACCAGCGGCATATCATCAGGCGAATACAGGTTGAGGAAGAAGGCGATAATCAGCGTCATGCCCAGGGTCACAGTATAAGCCAGCGTTATCGTCAGGGTATCCATGTGCCGCCATACCGCCGCGCTCACTTTGGATAGCACGATTTCGCGGGTTGTATAAGGGGTCGCCCGCAACAGGTTGATGGTGTCGTTTTCATATTCGGAGGCCATGCCCGTCGTCGCCCGCTGGCCGATGTCGATCAGAGCTTTGGCATAATTGAACAAGATCAGAGGAAAACCGACCACGCCCAGCATCACCGTAATCATAATCACCAGGTAGATCAACTGGATCTGAGTTGCGGCGACCAATGCGACGACATAAATCAGATACCATGTGATGATCGGTGCCACTTCCGGCGGGAAGACGCGCCAGTAATCGCCTAATTGCCGGCGTACAATCGGGTTGTTACGCCGCGCCCATTCCGGCAGGGTTGTATCAAGGTCGGGGATTTCTTCCGCGATGCATTGGGCGATGGATCGCTGGGACGTATTCACGCTGAGCCTCTAAGCTAAAAAAATTGATCGCTAGCTTGATTATAAAAGAGGCCGGATGTGCGCCGCAATAGGCTTACATGCCAATGACGGCGCACAGTTTTTGTCGATAATCAACTATTTAGGGGCCATACGAATCGCCCCATCCAGGCGGATGGTCTCTCCGTTCATCATCGGGTTTTCAATGATCGTCTGGGCCAGGTGGGCATATTCTGCCGGTTGGCCCAGACGCGGGGGGAAGGGCACCTGCTGGCCAAGCGATTGCTTGGCTTCTTCCGGCAGGGCCGCCAAAAGCGGCGTATCAAACAACCCCGGCGCGATGGTCATCACGCGCACACCGCTCTTTGCCAGGTCACGGGCGATCGGGAGTGTCATGCCGACGATGCCGCCTTTGCTGGCACTGTAAGCGGCCTGGCCGATCTGACCATCGAACGCGGCGACCGATGCGGTGTTAATCACCACGCCGCGCTCACCGTGTTCGTTAGGGGTGTTCTGGCTCATGGCCGCCGCACCCAGGCGGATGCAGTTAAAGGTGCCGATCAAGTTGACGTTGATGACCCGCGAGAAGACATCCAGCGGGTGCGGCCCCCCTTTGGGATGGAAGGTGCGGGTTGCCGCGCCGATCCCGGCGCAGTTGATGACTGCGTGTAACGCGCCAAATTCGTTCATGGCGGTGTCTATGGCGGCCTGTACCGCCGCTTCGTCGCTTACGTCTGCTTCGACAAAGCGGGTGTTTTCGCCTAATGATTGGGCGTGGGCGGCCCCTTTTTCTGTGTTGAGGTCAACCAGCACCACGTTGGCCCCGTGCGCGGCCAGTCGCTCTGCCGTCGCACCCCCCAGGCCAGAGGCCCCGCCGGTCACGAGTGCTGTCATCCCTTGAACGTCCATGTATCAAACTCCTGTTTGTAACAAAATCGTCAATTTTTCAACGATTATGCCGCAGGTCGCCCACTCTGCCATCTGATTCTAGCGTAATGCTAAGGGTCGCTTAGCGTCCGAACAACTGGGTCATGGTGCCGCCGTTACGCCCAAAGCCGAAATCCCGGAAGGCTGACCGCAAGATGTTGGCGCGGTGCCCGCTGGAATTCCACCAGGCCAGGAACGCACTCCGTGTATTGCCAAAGCCAGCGGCGATGTTCTCCCCGATAAACCCGCTACCATAACCGGCGGCCTGGGCGCGATCCCAGGGTTTGACGCCATACGGTGCCGGATCTGGGGCATCGTGCGAGAAGTAGCCGCGTGCAACCATGTCATCACTGTGCCATTGGGCGGCTGTGTTGAGTGCCCCGTTGAGCGACAGCATGCCAAGCCCACAGGCGGACCGGGCCGCGTTGACCAGGGTCAGCATTGCGCTCCGGTCGTCCATGCCGCTGGTACTCGGTAGATACGGTGTAATATCTGGCGGTGGGTTGGTGGAGCAATCCAGTCCGCTGGGTGGTGGTTCTACAGGCGGCGTGCCGGGGTCGGGTACTGGCCCACCGGGTGCGGGTGCCCCTGGGTCCGGGTTGATCGGCACGGCGAAGGGATCTTCCGGTTGCTCGTAGGTATATTGACGATATTGTGGCGGGATCTCTTCCAGCACGATGTCGCCATCATCGAGGCGTTGGTAGTAATAACCCACATTGAAGTTATGCTCTTGCACCACCGGGTCATCGTCCAGGCACCGGCCATCCCCCCAGACGTTGCCGGGGTCACAGCGATTGGTGAATTGGTCGTTGGGTTGATCTTGAGTCGTCGTGTTTTGCTCTTGCGGTTCGGCCTGGGACGGTGCCGCTTCTTGTTGGGGCGCGGTGTTGTTCTGGGCGACGGTGTTCACCGGCACGGCACCACAGGCATTAGCGGAAAAGACAAAGTTATAATCACCGCGTTGTAATTGCAGTTGTGGCGTGTCGGGGTATTTGAGCGCGTACAGCGCAGTATCGCCGCTCTGCCCGACCACCTGATGCGCGTTCGCATTGGCCGCACGGGATAGACCATCGGCCAGTTGCCCCGGTGCGACGGTAAATGCCCAGGCTCCGTTTCCGCTACCATCGACCGTCCACACCGAGACGCCCCCATCACAGTAGACGACCGCGTTGGCCGCGTTGTCGGTGTTCAGCCGGCCATCGTTGGCGGCAGACTCACTATCACGGTTACTCAACAACACGCCGATCAGAACGCCTACCATCAGCGTTCCGAGAAATAGAAACGTCCAGCGATTTTTCAGCATGAGAAGTCATCCTCAGCAACATCATTCGTTTAAGAGGATTGTACGTGTGGTTTTTCATAAAATCTTGCGATGTATACAGTTTAGAACGAACTTATGACCGAACCATAACGTAAGCTGGTTAAGTCTCGGTACATTCTGGCAAGGCCAATGCTGATTCACCCAGGAGCCAGCATTGTAACGCCAGCACCCCACGTAGATTGCGGTCGAACTCGGTTTGATCGGCTGAACTTAATTCGACCGCCGCCGCCGAGAGGCCCAACCCATCGACCCAGGCGGAAGCAGTGCCGGTCACGGCATAATCGGTAAAGGCCGAACCGAAGTTATACCCGGTCGCGGCCCCTAAGATCTGTGCCATACGGCTGGAATTCCCACTGGAGTCACAATCCCCGGCGAAGATGCCATTGGCCGCGCTATGATAAAATAGCACTATTGCCGGGCGGATGTCGTTTATCAGGGCGGCCAGGGATTCGGTCTCTGGTTCGCTGAATGGCTCCGGGCCGGGGCTGATGGTCTGCTCACCGAAGAACGCGGTCGGTTCCCAGCCGCAGGCCCAATTGCGGTTGAGATCAACACCATTCGCGTTGAAGCGTCCGCTTAAATTGCGACCGCGTGTCAGTCCATCCGGGTTGGCTGATGGAATCAAGATAAGCGTGATGCCGGGTAATACGCGCCCCGGTGTCGCCTCAAAGTAAGAGACCATCTCCTCTACCAGGGTGACTGTGTTGGCTTCGAAGCCACCGTGTATCCCCCCGACCAGCATGATAACCGTCGTGCCTTCCCCGATGCGGCGGGCGTATAGATCGCGTCCTTCGACCGAACGACCGTAGACGAAGGCATCCGGCACAGCAATCGGGCGGATGGCGGCGGTGGGGGCCAGTGGCGGGATGCTGATCACGCTCGGTGTGGGGGTTGGGGATGTGTAGGGCGTCAGCGCGGTTGTGGGCAAGGCGGTCTGGCGTGGTGTATTGGTGATCGTCATCGACGGTGTGACTGACGGGATCTGTGTTGGCGGTGAGGTCGGCGTGGTGGTGGGGGTGTCGGTCGGGATGACGACCCGCGTGGGGAGATCTACCACCGGAGTCGGGGTCTCCGCTTGGCAGGCCGCCACAGTCAGGAGTATGATAATCAATAACGCTTGGAACCCGTGAGGTGCCATATGATCCGTCCGTTTATGCTTTTATCCTGTTGTATTGTAGCGTTAACCCTGGTGGCGTGTGAGAGTGATGATAGCCAGGAGGTAGGGCAATTGCCGACTCGCGTCGTCATCCCGACTGAAACCCCTTCGGCCACATTCACGCCGACCCCGCCCGCCACGAATACGGAAACGCCATTGCCTACATTGACGCCTTCCATCACACCGACGACCGAACCGTCCGCAACTGAGACGCCGCCGCCATCCGCGACTTCTGCGCCGACCGCCACCCCATCCCTGACCAACACACCACGACCGACGCGCATCCGGGCGACCGCGACCAACACCCTGACTCCAACCCCGCCTGCGACCAACACGCCGACGACGACCAATACGCCGCCCGCCACATCCACCGCCGCCACCCCTCAGATTATCCGCTTTGATGCCAGCGCGACAACCGTCGCGCCCAATAACCCAATTACCTTAAGCTGGGAAAGTGCCGGTGACATCGCCCGCATCGACCAGACCAACATTAACGGTGTCGTCCAGCAGACGTTCAGCGTGCCGCCGAACGGTCAACTCCCGGTATCCGTCCCGGCGACTGCCGAAGGGCAGGTGGTCTACCGGCTGGTCGTCATCCGGGCCGGGCAAGAGGCCGCCCGGTCGATCATCATCAACCTGACGCAGACCTGCGCGACTCCCTGGTTCTTCGAGGGTCAGCCGCCGGTTACCGAGTGCCCGGCGGGGCCAGCCTCCCAGATTCAAGGGAGCTTCCAATCGTTTGATCGCGGCTTGATGTTCGCGTTGAACGTCAATGGGGCAGATCGCGTCTATGGGTTGAACTACAGCAACAACCGGCTCATGGTCTACCAGAACAACTGGGACGGGACGACCGATTACACCGGTCTCTCGCCGTGTGGTGATCCGCCCACAGGCCGTGTCGCGCCGCAAAATGTATTCAGTTGGATGTATTATCAACAACTGGGTACGACTGGCCCTTGGTGCAACGGTGACCTGGGCATCGGCTGGCCGCTGGCCGGTGCCAACCTGAACGTGACACTCCAGGTGCAATTTACGGCGGATGGGCAGGCGTTTTACGTCAATGTGCCGACCGTCGGTAGCTTCCGCATTGCGGCAGATTTCACCTTGCAGACGGGGACATTTGCCCCCGTGCAGTAAGCGTAGGGTGATGGTGGCTTGCGCGTCTCGTGCTGTAGGCCATCATCCCCTACAATAGAACTATTCCGAAATCGACTCTTGAGGGAATAGATTATGCGCGGTTGGTTACGTCGTCACTGGAAGAAGATCATGTTGGGCCTGGTCGCGTCCTTGATGGCGGCGGGGGGCTTCTTCTACTTCTGGATCTTTCATGATCTACCCAGCCTGGATGACCTGGAGCAGGGCATGGTCCTGCCAGCCACACGCATCTACGACCGGAACGGAACCTTGCTCTACGAGATCTTGCCACCGGGGGAAGATCAGGGCAATAACACCGTGCTTACGCTGGATGAGATCCCCATGCACTGCGTCAACGCCGCCATCGCCACCGAGGACGCCAATTATTACAGTCATCCCGGCGTGGATATTGTCGGCGTGGCCCGTGCGCTATGGATTAACATTCGTGGCGGTGAGGTGCTGGCGGGTGGCTCCACCATCACCCAGCAGACCGCCCGCTTACTCTTGCTGGATCCCGGCCAGCGGCTTGAGCGTACCGTGCGCCGCAAGCTCCGCGAGATGGTGCTGGCCCTGCGCTTGCAAAGTCGTTATAGCAAGGATGACGTGCTGGCCCTGTATCTGAATCAGTCGTATTTTGGCAACCTGGCTTACGGCCTGGAAGGCGCGGCCCGCACGTACTTTGCCAAGTCTGCCGGTGATCTTTCTCTGGCGGAATGTGCGCTGGTGATCGGCCTGTTGCAAAACCCCGCCGCTTATGATCCGTTTACCCGGTTGGATCAAGCAAAGGCCCGGCAGGAAATTGTGTTGAATCTCATGCTGGATGAAGACTACATCACACCGAACCAACAGGCCGCCGCCGCCCGTGACGAATTGCAATTCGCCGCTGTACGATTCCCGATCCAGGCACCCCATGCAGTCATGACCGTCTGGGAGCAACTGGAACGCGATTATCCCGAATATGTCTATGGCGGTGGGTTGGAAGTAACCACGACGATTGACCTGGACTGGACACGAGCCGCCGAACGAATCGCGCAGAACCAGCTTGACCGCATCAACAATCCGCCGCCGAACACCAGCATCCCGGCCAATGCCAATAATGCCGCTGTCGTGGCGATGGATCCGCTCACCGGGCAGGTCTTGACGTTGCTCGGTAGCCCGGATTATTTCGATGAAAGCATTGACGGCGCGGTGAATGCCAGCCTGATGTTTCGTCAACCAGGGAGCACGCTCAAGCCGTTTACTTATGCCGTTGCGATGGATCCCACCCTTGAGGAGCCTTACACCGCCGCAACCGCGCTTCTGGATGTTCGCACGCCGTTCGTCACCCGCCGGTTGGAAAGTTATGTGCCGGGGAATTATGGTCTGGTGGAAAATGGGCCGGTTTCGGTGCGGGAGTCGCTGGCTTCGTCGTATAATATCCCGGCGGTTAAGGCGTTAGAGTTCACCGGCATCGACGCGATGGTCGATCTCGTCAGTAATGCCGGGATGGAAAATCTAGCGCAGAATACTAATGTCGATCTGTCGATTACGCTCGGTGGGGGGGAAGTGCGCCTATTGGATCTGGTTCAGGCGTATAGCATCTTCCCGAATGGCGGGTATCGCATCGAGCCTTCGCTGATTTTAGAAGTCAAGACTCGTGACGGTGAGGTGTTATACCAATGGACGCCTGAACCGCTGGATCAGCAGGTGCTGGACGAACGCATCGCGTATCTGATTAGCGACATCCTGAGTGATGAAGAAGCCCGCATCCCGTCATTTGGGCGCAATAGCTGGTTGAGCATTGGGCGAACCGCCGCCGCCAAGACCGGCACCACCACCGACTTTCGCGATAATTGGGTGGTAGGCTACACCCCGAACCTGGTAGTGGGGGTGTGGGTGGGGAACGCCGATAACACGCCCATGGTCGATGTGACCGGCATCAGCGGGGCCGGGCCGATCTGGCATCACTTCATGCGGGAAGTCTTACTCGGCCAACCAGAGCTTGAATTCGACCGGCCTGATGATTTAGTGCAGGCGGAGATCTGCGCGTTGAGTGGCCTCTTGCCGACAAATGCCTGTGAGTTGACCCGTGTCGAGTGGTTCTTGCCGGGTACCGTGCCGGCTGAGTACGACGATTTATACCAGATGTATACCATCGACCGCCGCAGTGGGGCACTGGCCGATGAGACCACCCCGCCGGAAGACCGGGTAGAGCGCGTCTTTCTCGTCTTGCCGGAGGAAGCGCAAGATTGGGGCCGCCGTAATGGGATCCGCCAACCGCCGACCGGCGCGGTTATCAATGTAAACCGTGATGATGACCTGCGGGTGCTATCCCCGGATCCATACACGATCTTCCAGATTTCGCCGGTTACGCCGATTGAGACTCAACGGGTGCGTTTGCGGGCCGCCGCCCCGGCTTCCGCCGAACAGGTGACCATCCGGTTAGAAGAGGCCGAACGCGGTGTCGTCTACGAAGAGACCTTCAGCGATGCGCCTTATACGGATTGGTGGGTGTTGGAAATAGGTGATTTCACTATGCACGTCAGTGTGATGACCGCTGACGGCACCGTTCACAGCACCGACCCGCATTATTTCTCCGTCGTGGAATACGCGCCGCCGGGGACGTCTTACAATGTCAATGAGGACTCGTGAGTCCTGGCTGAGTCTCATACCTAATCGGTGGTCTTCGGTGTTATAGTCTACCTGGATGACCGTATAGCTGAGGCCGATCATGATTCCAAACCGAGCCAACAATGCCGATAACTGGACGCTGGCTGAATTAACGTTGATCCTCTTGCGCCAGTTCAAGCGATTGCTGGTGGAAAAAGAGATTGAACTGACCGACGCCGAGATGAAAGCCATCGCGGAGCAAGTCCAGGCGCGGGCGGTTGACGATACACGCCGGCTGACCACCGCCCTGGCGGAGCTTGTCGCCGAGAGCGTAGCTCAACTGGCGGAATGGAACCTGACCTTTGCCGCGTCATTGGCTACCGAGATGACCGATCTCGATCATCTGTGGCAATCGACGGCGGATTTTCTTGATCTGGCGAACCGTAAAGGCAATGCGGAAATCCGCATCAGTGCCGGTTCAACCTTGATGGCGTTGCTAGGCGATGACCAGAACACGGCCTATTTGTGCCAGGCGGTAACCCATGATTTGCGGGTGCATGGCACGTTAGATGTCGATGCCGTCATCGCCAAGCGTGGCCTGCTATACATCGCAGGGATTGATCCATCTGCTGAGGATTGGCCGAATCAAATTCGTGTCTGGTGCGACTAACCCCCCCACAGCCGCGTAGAATACTGTAGAATGGACAACGGACGAAATAACTATGAAAGGTGCCATGTTGAGCCGTTTGATTGCGATTCTAATGATAACCCTCAGCCTCACGTTGGCTGGCTGTGACACTGGCGGAGACGACGAGATCCCACCGCCGGAAGATCCGCGTGCGTTGCTGGAAGACTCGGCGTCTTTAATGCAAGAGGCGGATACCTTCCGGCTGGAAGTCACGGTAGAGGGTGCACCGTTTAACTTTTTGATTGACCTGGGCGATGGTGAGCAAGATGTGCGCTTTAACCGTGCCATTGGGCAATTTGTCAATCCCGGTGAGGTCGAAGCGACGGTGAGCGTCAATGCCGGGGCGACCTTTGACATTGCGATTTATGCCGATGGGCCGGAGCAATGGTTCCGGGCACCGTTAATCGGTTGGATCAACTCTGATTTTGCGTCCGGCTTTGATCCGTCCCGGATCATCAAAGAAGGCGGTGGGTTTGAAGCGGCAGTCGCCGCCCTGCGTGAGATCGTCTATGAGGGCATCAGCACGGTTGACGGCATCGGCACCTTTCACTTTAGCGGCATAGCCACTGGCTCCGGCTTGACGGATCTGCTGGTGGGCTTGCTGGAGATTCAAGGCGATGTGCCGGTCGATGTGTATATCAATCGTGAGAACAGTTATCCGGTGCGGTTGATTATCCGCGTGCCGGAGACCGAAACAGATCAAGAGCCGGAGGGCACCCAATGGGTGGTTGATGTGTTCGACATCAACGAACCGGACGAAATCAGCCGACCGGAAGGCTCCTAGTCTATGTTCCAGCAGGGAACCCGGCCCCAGCAGAGCATCGCGGCCCGTAATCGCTGGTGGATCCTGGCTGTGATCTGCATCCCGGTCTTTGTCGGGTCGTTGGATCTAACCGTTGTCTCGGCCTTTTTGCCGGAGTTGATCGACGAGTTAGAGATCGACCTGCTCAATGGGCTGGATAACACGGCCTGGGTGCTGACGGCCTATCTGCTGGCATATACCATCAGCCTGACATTTATGGGCCGTGTCAGCGATTTGTTGGGGCGACGGTGGGTTTATGGCATCTGCCTGACGACGTTCATCGCCGGGTCGGTGCTGGTGGCGGTGGCACACCAATTCCCGACTGACCTGCTGGATAGCATCTACCGGCGCAATGGTTTGCGGCTGGCGCGTGGCGAAGTGACCTTACACGCCATCATCTTCGGGCGGGTGGTGCAGGCGTTGGGGGCGGGTGCGCTGGTGCCGGTGAGTCTGGCCCTGGTCGGGGATCTGTTCCCGCCGGAAAAACGGGCGCAACCACTCGGCTTGATCGGCGCGGTGGATACGCTCGGCTGGGTGCTGGGGCATCTGTACGGCGGGGTCTTCATCCAGGTTATGCCCTGGCAGGGATTATTCTGGATGAATGTGCCGCTGACGCTCTTTGCGCTGGTGATTACGTTGTGGGCCTTGCGTGGTGCGCCCACCTATCGCACGTCGGGGCGTTTTGATTATCTGGGTGTCGCGTTGATCATCGGTGCGCTTACCTGCTTGAATATCGGCCTGGGTGCGAATATCGACATCGGCGCGATGGATAGCCTGGAAAACATCTCGAACATCCCACCGTTTGCCGGGCCGCTCCTGGCGTTGGGGGCGGTGTTCTTCCTGCTGTTTATCCTGGTGGAGTCGGTCAATCTCAAAGCGTGGGTGTTGAATCGATTCCGAGATGATAAACAATCCCTGCGTCCTAAAGATCCGCTGTTCGACATGCGGATGTTCCGCAAGCCCAATATCGGCTGGGGATCGTTAACGAACTTTTTCATCGGCTATTGTCTGTTTATCGGGCTGGTCAGTGTGCCGATTCTGGTCAATGTGCGGCTGGAAAGTGCCGACCAACTGGAACAGGCCGCGTTAGAAGTCGGCATTTTGCTCTCCGCATTGACGGTGCCGATGGCCCTGGCGACCATCCCCGGTGGCCTGCTGGCAAACCGCATCGGGTATCGTAAGGCCATCATCGCCGGGTTATGCATCTCCACCGTTGGCTTTATTCTCATCTACCTGACGTGGAACATTGACATCGACCGGTTGACCATTGTTATCGAAATGGCAATCGTCGGGACGGGCCTGGGCCTGACATTTTCCCCGATTAGTGCGGCGGTCATCAATGCCGCGTCTGACAGTGAACGCGGGGTTGCCAGTGCGTTGGTGTTGATCTTGCGGTTGGTCGGCATGACTTTGAGTGTGTCTTCGCTGACGACCTACGCGCTAAACCGGGTGCGGAATCTGGCTGAAGATGCAGACATCACCGTGACGAATTTGCTGGATGCCGCGCCGGAGATCACGGCGGATGTGTTGGCAGAATTCGGGTTGATCGGCGCGGTCTTATGCGTGGTCGCCATCGTGCCCGCGCTTCGCATCCGCGATGACCAGGACGTGATCTCCGGCCCACAGGCCGCGCCGCTAGATCCGGACGCGCAACCGGCGGCACAAGTGTCGGGAGATTAGGCGACGAGTGCCCGCCACAACAAAAAGACGCCCATGCCGATTAGGATGGTCAACAGCAGG
Organism: Anaerolineae bacterium; assembly: GCA_034437535.1. Lineage (GTDB taxonomy): Bacteria > Chloroflexota > Anaerolineae > Aggregatilineales > Phototrophicaceae > J038. Next base: position 18,939 of record DAOTTZ010000046.1, read on the forward strand.
TTTTTCGTCCGCCAGGCGACCAGACACGCGACAATTGCGCCGATCATGTGTGAATTGGTCGGTGCCAGATCCAGTGTGCCTTCCGGTTGGAGCGTCAACGGTACGATCAACGCGGTGAGGACGGCGGCAGGAACATAGCGTAGCCCACGCAAAACCGCCGCCGGCAGGCGTAAACGGCCCACAATCGCCAGCACCGGGTACCGCACGCCGAATGTCACGGCCATCATCCCCAGGATCACCCAGAATTCATTCATCAGTCGGATTCTCCTCTGTTGGCCCGTAAGTTTCCGCCAGATAACCCGCCGTGATGCCGCTGATAGACGCGACCATTAACCCCAGGTTATGCGCCAGCCCGTTGAACAATAACGCGCTGGCCCCGGCGACGACGACTGCTACCAGCATCGGGCGGGTGCGGATGAGCGGGACGACGATGCCGATAAACGTCACCACCATCGCAAAATCCAAACCCCAATTGGCCGCATCTTCGAACTGACTCCCGGCTAGAATGCCGATTAAGGTGCAGAGTTGCCAGTTGCTATACATCGCCACCGCCGAGCCGAAAAAGAACCAGTGTTTATACGGGGTCTTATCCGGCTCGATGTATCGTTTGATCGTCACCGCGTAACTTTCATCGGTCAACCAGAAGCCGAGCGGCAATAACCAGGATTGCGGCAGATGTCTCATATATGGGGCTAACGACGCGCTGTAGAGTGCGTGGCGCAGGTTGACGATGAACGTGGTCAGCACGATGAGAAAGCCGCTGGCCCCAGCCCCGACCAACCCGGCGGCGATGAACTGAGCACTACCAGCAAAGACAAAGAGCGACATGCTCATCGCTCCGGCAGGGGATAGGCCATTGGTGACGGCGAACGCGCCGAAGATCACGCCGAATGGAATCGCCCCGGCGATTAACGGCAGGGTGGCCTTCATCCCGGCGTTGAATTCGCCCCGTCGGGTGACGGTCGGCGGGGCTTCATGGGTGTTGAGTAGATCTTGCATCACATCCCTCACGTTGGCGATCATCCGCTGGAAGATCACAATCGTTACACTTATACTGCAAGGACTTTAGCACAGCACGCACGGATAATCTCGTATAATTTTGAGGGGACATGATGACACACATAACAGGACACCGCTATCACCTGCGTGACTTCCGGTTGGAAGACCTGCCGCAGTATCAACACTGGATGCAACCCGGCCACCAATGGCAACGGCTCGACGGGCCGTATTACCCCAAGCCAACCCCGGATGAGATCCAATCCACCATCCAGATGATCGAGCGAAAGATCAAACAGGGCGGCTGGCCGGATCCCCGCCAGCGGCTCGTCATCGCTGACCGTGAGAGCGATCAACTGGCCGGGTTGGTGACGCGCTATTGGATCAGCAAGGAAACACACTGGCCGGCCATTGGCATCGTGATCTTCGACCCGGCGCACTGGGGGCAGGGCATGGGGTATGAGGTCTTCGGCCTGTGGTGTGATTATCTGTTCACGCAGTTAGAGTCTATCGTGCGGCTTGACCTGCGGACGTGGAGCGGCAACACCGGCATGATGAAACTGGCGGAAAAATTAGGCTTCGCGTTGGAAGCCCGGTTTCGTATGGCCCGCATCGTTGATGGAGCCTATTACGACGGGATCGGTTACGGCATCTTGCGGCAGGAATGGCACGACCGCTATCCTGATGGCTTCGTCACCAGCTTATAGCGCATATCGTGCTTTGATCGTCGGAACCAGATACTCCGCGAAGGCGCGGGCTTCGTCATAATCCGGCGACCAGGCCCAATCTCGGCGGGCGGCTCCGTCGTCGATACGGGCCGGCCAGCTATCGACAATAATCTGCCGTCCGCTGGTGGGGTCATACGCAATCGTCGCACCTGGGAAGAACCCGCGCACTTTTTCCGCCATCTCTTCGGCAGATAAGCTGAAACTGGTGACGTTATAAACGGATTGTGTCAGGTTTTCACGCGGGGCATCCGCCAGCAGACGCAAAGCCTTAATCGCGTCGGGCATCGCCATGAACGGCATAATGGTATCCGGACGGACAAACGCGGTATAGGCTTCTCCCTGGGCCGCCGCGTGGAGCATCTCCGGCGCGTAATCACTGGTGCCGCCACTGGGTAATGTCGTCGCGGAGATCAAACCGGGGAAGCGCACACTGCGGAAGTCTACGCCGTTTGGGTCTGGCCGGGCGGCCAACTGCCGGTAGTGGTCGGTATAGTAGCGGCCCAGGTGTTCACAATAGAGCTTGTTGCACCCATACATCGTAATCGGCTGGAGATATTGATCTTCCCGCAGGGGCAATGCGCCGGCCTTCGTCTCCAGGTCGGGCATGCCATAGACTGCGACCGAACTGGGGAAGATGAACTTGACCGGCTGGTCGCGCCAGCGGGCCTGTTCGACCGCCAACCGTAGCAGATTAACCGTCCCCTGGACGTTGACACGGTGGGCGGATTCCGGGCGGAATTCAGAATGAGTCGAGAGCAGGGCGGCCAGATGATAGATCGTGTCGATCTCGTATTCGCTGGTGATGTTATCGAGCAGGTCATCATCCAGGATGTCCCCGACAATATCGGTATCGACATAGGCTGACATGCTCTCATCCAACCCGCGAATATCCAGCACGACGACCGGGGGCGCGGCGGGATCATCATGTAAATGACGGATCAAACCATGCCCGACTTCGCCATTTGCGCCGGTAATCAAGATGATTTTCTTGCGGATCACAGTCTGCTCCTCAGGTGTAATTTCTGGTAACATGAGGTTTCTTTGATATAAGAACACTTTTTTGTACAGTTTACCCGAGAGAGACCGGGCCTGCAATTATGCACACTGCCCAGGGCCGCCCAGTTTAGGCCGCCCAAGCAGGGCATGGGGTTATGATTGTGAAACCGTTGGTTTTCCGTAGAAGACAACTTGCGGTAGAATGAAGCAGGCTTGTTTGACAACACTGTGAGGAGGGCATTTCATGCAAGAGAGCGGCGGCTTTCGGCTAATCGTCCGGCGTGGGCCACAACCAAACCAGACCTTTGACCTGAACAAAGACATTATTACTCTCGGTCGGGATATTACCAACGACATTGTTATCAATGACCCGGAGGTGAGCCGCCATCACTTGCGTTTAACGCGGGGTGCGGATGGCTACAATATCGAAGACCTGGGAAGTACCAACGGGACATTCATCGGCGGGCAACGGCTATCAGGCGTGCGCCCGCTCAAACGGGGCGATTTAATCGGCCTGGGGGAGACGGTGACCCTGGTCTATGAGGCGATCCGCCCGGCACCGAGTGCTGGCGGGCCACCACCGACACAATCCCCACAACCACGACCACAACCGCAAGATTACGGCGGTGGCAACCAACCGCTGCAAGGATACGACCAGCAACCGGGCAGTTACCCGCAACAACAACCACCAGCCCAGGAGCCGGATCCTTATGGTGGGGCGGGCCAACCGGCCTATGAGGGCCAGGGCGCGGCTGGTGGTGGATATGGCACCCCGCCCCCACCCCCTGACCAGGGGGAGTATGGGTACGAGCAAGATTACGGTGGTTACGCGCCGAGTGGCTCTTCGCCGGGGTACGACCCATATGCTGTGCGGGAAGACGGCCCGCACAGCCCCTGGCGTTGGGTGATCCTGGGGTGTGGTGGCTTGCTTCTGTTCTGCTGTTGCGCGACGGTCTTCGGCTTTGTCATCATTGATCAAGCTGACCTGTGGTGTGATATTCCGATTTTCAGCGACATCATCACGCCGCTGATCGGTCTCATCGGCGAAGCCCTGAACGTGATCGAGGACGCCCGTACCTGCTAGCGTCATAGATCTGCTATAGTTTCAGAGTGACCGGGCACGGACGATGCCCGGTCTTTTCTCTCCCTTATTACCCGTTTTAACGCATAATTAACTTTACTTATGCAAAAATTCGGGTATTATGAATATGAAACCATTTGCACCCCCGGTGCGTATTCCATGATGAAGGATACTAGCGGAAAGGATGTCTGTTATGAGAAAGGTTTTTGAGCGCGTCCGGGCCTATGTTCAGGCTCGACCCGAACCGGATACGATTTACCAGCACATGGCGGATAAGTTCCGCGATATGCCAGAAAACGCGATCCAATCCAGTCATAATCGTTCAGTTGGGGTTTTCCCGGCGGTTCGACTGGACGAAAGCGTCGGCGAGTATCCGACGATTGACGTTGATTAGCTTACTTCGTTCTCCCCGTTTTTGGCCTCCGGTCTCCACAGACGCCGGGGGCCTTTTATATTATAGTGCGTGGTAGATAGAAGAAGAGGCAGGCTCTTATGAGGCGATTGTTTGAATTACGAACGTACACCGGCTTGATTTACCTGCTACTGGCCTTTCCAACCGGCTTGATCTATTTCTTATTTTATGTGGTCGGTGGATCGTTGGGCCTGGGATTAGTGGTGATCCTGGTGGGCATCCCGATCTTATTCAGCCTGGTGACGGGCACCTGTGTGCTGGCGGAATTCGAGCGCGGGTTGGCGCGGGGGTTGCTCGGTGCGGAGATCGGCCCGCCGCGAGACCTGCATCATCCCCCGCAGACCTGGCGCGACCGGCTGTTTGATATGAACTGGGTGCGCGAAGCGATCTTCTTGTTCCTCAAGTTTCCGCTGGGGTTGATGACCTTTGTCTTCACCGTGACATTGACCGCGTTGAGCTTCAGCTTGATCGTCGCCCCGCTGATCCCTGGTTCGGCGATTGGTATCATGGGCTGGACGTTTAACAGCATCTTTGAACGGTTGATCGTGCTGGCCCTGGGGCTAATCCTCCTGCCATTCGTGTTGACGGTGATGCAGTGGATGCAAAACGCCTGGATCATGTGGACGGAAGCCGTCCTGGGGCACCCGGATGAGATCCCGCCGGAAAAGCGCAAACGTTCCGCACAAGACGCGCTGTTTTATGGGTCGGATGAAGACCCGCTTCACATCGCCAAAGCCAAGAATGATGACCTGCCACAATCTGCGATGCGAAATCGCTTCCTGGATCAGAATAAACCTTAAGGTTGACGGGCGTACTTGTCTCCTATAATTGAGACAAAACAAACATTACAAGGGGTTACAAGCATGGAAAAGTACGTTGCATCCACACAGGAAGCTGAAGTCATCGGTGTCGCACTCATGGCTTACCATGACGCCATGCACTACAATGATTTCAAAGCGATCTTGGCGACTTACGACCTGACCGAGATCGACCCGGAAGAGTGGTATCCTCAGCAGTTGACGCTCGACATCCAGCGGGCGATCAAGCAGACACCGGGCGGGGGGCAGGCGTTGGTCTCCATCGGCATGAAGATCATCGACAAAGCCAACTTCCCGCCGATCAATTCTCTGGTCGAGGCAATGGAAGCCTTCTCTGAATCGTACCCGATGAACTTTCGCCATCAATCTGAAAAGGACTTGATCCGGGCGGAATTCGTGAAGGATAAACACATGCGTGTCATCAATGGTTCGCCACACTCAGACGAAATGATCTACGGATACATTTACGCGCTGGTGCATCGTTTCGCACCAAAAGGCATCCGCCCGACTGTCAGCTTTGAGAACCCAAGTCTCATCGACAGCCCGGCGGATACCGTGTTTAACGTGACGTGGTAGGGATTATGGGGTGTCGCTCAGGAATTCGCTGAGTCGCTCGGTAAAGCGTGCCAGCAGGTCTTCGGCGCGTTCTGGCGACATTTTGCCATCTTCTACCGCCTGGCTCAGTCGATCTTCTAGCTGGGCGGTCAAATCGGCTTCTAACTGGGCCAGGTCTACCCCGTTTTCTACCAGTAGTTCGGGGATGGTCTGGCCGTTTTCACGGGCGGTGCGGACCTCTTCGCGGGTGATGCCGGCGTCTTCCAGCGCATCGCGCAGGGCACCATCCAGGTTAAAACGTTGGCCGGGCCGGCGGTCGCCGCGATGCTCCGGCGGGCGGTTATTCAGCAGGTCGGTGATGCCGGACTCGATCTGTTCCAGGCGTTCTTCGGCTTGTTCCGGGGTGATGCGGTCATTTGCGATGGCTTCCGCCAGGCGATCTTCAACTTGTGTTATGACGGTTGCGATGACAGCTTCTACGTCGCCCTCATTGGCCGTGATGACTTCGGCAAAGGTCAGGTCTTCGGTGATGGCCTGCTGAAGAATTTCACGCGGGGCCAGGCCGATTTCCGCTTCGATGGCTTCGATCAGTGTGCCTTGCACCCGATCCCGAATTGGGCCGGACCGTGGACCGTCTGGTGGGCGTTGGTCGGGGCTGTCATCCTGGGCGGCGACGATCCCCGCGCTGACTAAAATAGCGATGACCAGTGTGAGTGGGATGATCCGTTTGATCTTGAACATGATGGTGTCTCCTTTTGCATGATTAAGTGTTCGATGCCTTTACTATGCGCCGGAGATGTAACCCATGTTCTAGTGTGAGGTAAACAATACGCCGGGAGTGTTAGAATTCTCCTGGCGTATGGCCCTGTGTCTTACCCGCCTGTAAAGTCCGTTAACAGCGCGTAATCTCAGTCAGTGTTGAGGTGATCGCGCAGAGCCTCGATTTCCATCGGCCCGGTGTAACGAACATCATTGATAAACAGATTATCCGGCGTGCGGACGCCACTCCGCACAGCGGTTTCACGGTCATGAGAGACTTTTTCCCGCAGATGAGAAGAATTCATATCCGACCGGAAACGATCAATATCCAGGTTGAGATCGCGGGCATAACGTAATAAATCTTGATCTGTTAAGGCCCCCTGGCTCTGGAATAGCTTTTCGTGCATTTCCCAGAAGGCCTCTTGCCGACCTGCCGCTTCTGCCGCCAGGGCCGCCCGGACGGCGTTGGGGTGGGTGCGGCTGAGCGGGAGATGGCGGAACACATAGCGCACTCCCCCACGCACATGATACCGCAGGTTATCAACCAGACGATATAATTCTCTGCTATCGTGTGATTCGTAATCCCCATACTGCACGATGGTCAACAGCGCGTCTTCCGGGCCGGATTGTTGATCGCTAGCAGTAACCGGTTCGTACAGCGCGACGGTATCGGTACGGTAGCCATTTTGAGAGACGACAGCTCCGTGTTCATCCCGCAGTACGACGACTGGCACGCCGGTATATTGGCCGAAGAACCACTCACGCCAGGTCAACTCTACCTGTTGTAAGTCGCGGTTGGGGAATAAGTCATCACGAGTCTGGGAGAAGTTCAAGATGGCGACCAGCAGTACCCCGCCGACGGTATTGCCGAGCAAAACCGGCAAGAAGAATAAGCCCCCAGCGGTGAAAATATCGGTTCCACCTTTCAATACATAGTAGATGGCCTCGCACGCGCCAATGACGCAGTGATACAGGTCGAGGGTCGGCACCAGGTACATGACGAAGAAGACGATGATGATGCGCGAAACAGTATCCCTGGCGGCATGAACCAACCAGACCATACTGGCGACCAGCCAACCGGCGATGATCCCTTTGAAGAACAGATCGCCCCAACCTAATTCAAAGGCATGTTCAGCAAAGCTCAGCGCGGCTTCTTCCGCCTCTGGCTCAAAGATGCCGGTGCCAGCCAATAAGACCGCCAGGATGCCCGCGCCGATTAAATTGGCGATTAGTACCACCCCCCAATTACGAAGTAACATCGGTAAGCTGGCGATGCGCGTCAAGACCAGGGTGACTGGAGTCAGGGTGTTTTCAGTAAATAGCTGATACCGGCCCAATACGATCAACAAAAAGCCAATTGGGTAAAGCAAGTTGCCGATCATGCCGCTGGTTTCCGCCGGGAGCTGGCCGGTAGCGGCGGCGCGTGCCAAGAACGACAGCCCGATGGATAGACCAGCCGCTAACCCGCTGAAGAATAGTAACCGGGTCGAGCGGCTGAATTCTTCTTCCGCACTGGCGGCTACACGATGAAAGATCTCATCGGTAGAAAAGTAATCACGGACGGCATGACCGGCGGCTGGTGCCCCACTGCCAGATTGATTCATCATACGCATCTCGTTGGTTTCCAGGTTAGGCGGTCTACTCATGTTGTCTCTTGTCTGTTAGTTTGAGCGGTATAACCAGTGTAGGGAGTGCATCTAAAGACGACATGAGAAGAAAGGCCGGGCGTGGGCCGCCCGGCGGTATGATTAACGTTCTTGCGCGTCGATGACGGCGACGGCGGTCATAGTGACGATGTCATCGACTTCATCGCCGGCCTGCAAGACGTGAACCGGTGCCCCCATACCGAGCAAAATTGGCCCAATAGCTTCGGCTTCAGTCAGCTGGTCGAGCAATTTATACGCGATATTGGCCGATCCAAGATCCGGGAAGACCAGCACAGTGGCATCCTTCACCCGGCTGAACGGATAGCGGTCTTCTACGATTGAGGCGATCACGGCGGTACGGCCTGCATTTCGCCATCGACGACAATGTCCGGGCGGCGTTCCAGGATGAGATCGACCGCGTTCATCACTTTTTCGGAGAGTGGATGGGGGGTACTGCCGAAGTTGGAAAAAGAGAGCATCGCCACACGCGGGTCAATGTTCAGGGTGTGGGCGTCCGGGTTGATGTTGACCATTGTATCCGTAATCATCGCCTTGGCCGTTCATGCTCCAACCAGGGCATGCGGTGGATTTGACGCTGATGTGGCCGTGGGGTGATGAGCCGTCTGGTGTGTTGCGGGTCGGTGGCTGGCGGTTTGCGATTCAATTAGAGCGACGATAAAAGCCGATGAGATGAGAGGCACTGTTATGGATTGGAAGATGCAGAGCCAGATCAAAATAGACGTGAATAGAAATCGCGTATCTCCTGGGCGCGGGGTGCGATGTCAAACCGGGCCAGCACGGCCTCTTGCGCGGCGGTCGCATCCGGGTGATCGCCATCCAGCGCACGGCGCATCGCTTGAGCCAGCGCGTCGGCATCCCCCGGCGGGACGACTGTCCCCAGCTTGCCGCCGTCTAAGATGTCTGTCACCCCGCCCACATCAGTAGAGATCACCGGCAGACCTGCCGCCATCCCTTCGATGATTGAGACCGGGGTACCTTCGTTTTTGGAGGTCAGCACCATGAGATCCAGCGCGTAGAACAGCGGCAGGACGTCACGAATCCAGCCGGTGAACGTGACGCGGTCTTGTAAGCCAGCGGATTTCACCCGCGCTTCTAGTTCGGCCCGGCGTTCGCCATCCCCGGCGATGACGAAGTGGACATCGGCCCGTTCACCGGCGATGTGTTCTGCCGCATCCAAAAAGAGATCATGATGTTTGATCGGCACTAGCCGCCCGATGATGCCGACCAACCGCCGATCACGCGGTAGATTATAGTGGGCATAAACCGCGTCGATGGCCGCCGGGGATGGGGCCTGCGTCAACGGGGTGAGGTCAAAGCCATATTCCAGCACCGCGAACTTCTCCGGCGGGGCGATGTGATAACGTGTGGTGAGATCGGCCTGCTGTGCCCGGCTGACCGCGATAATGCGCGTGCTGAGGCGGGCCATCAGCCGTTCCAGGGTCAGATAGAATTGCGTCTTGCGCGGGCTGAAATACCCGTGAAACACATGCCCATGAAACGTATGGACGCGCACCGGCACCCGTGCGATCCACGCCGCCAACCGACCGACGACCCCGGCCTTGGCGGTGTGCGTATGCACGACATCAGGTTGCCAGTCGCGCATGTATTTTACCAATTGCCAGATCACCTTGAGATCATGCACCGGGTTGATCTCACGCCCTAGTTCCGGGAGGATGTGTGGCGTGATGTTGTGCTTTTCCGCCAGGTAGGCCATATCGCCTTCATTTTCCCCGACGCGCCCACACACGATGCACGTTTCGGTCTCGTACCGGCGCAGATGATCGGCGGTGAGGATGACAGATGCCGCCGCCCCGCCGATATTCAACCGGGCGATGATGTGCATCACTTTCATTGCAGATAGCCTAATGCGCGTAGATTTGCCAACATCTCATCGTTCATACCGGCCACCCGCCGCACGGAATCCACCCGGCGCGATTCTGCGATCTGTACAAAGTCGTCGATCTTGGCTTGTAAGTCGTTGACGATGGCCTGATGCTGGCCGGATAGATCGCGTGTTTCTTGCGGGTCATGTTCCAGGTGGAACAAGCCTTCGACGTCATCGGCCACCATTGCCAGCTTAAATGCGTCAGCATAAACTCCCCGGCGGGGATGGTGCAATTGTAAGCGCTCGATGGCTTCTGGATTGCGGTGTTTGAGGACGCTTAAGAACGTCGTCGGTGGGATGGCCTCTGCGAAGACGACGCCGGATTCTGCCCCGGCCCGGCGCAGGGTTAGATGATCGACGTCAGCATTTGGGTTATCCGCCGGGAGTGGCGGGCGGATGCCGGCGGCATCCAGAATCGTATGGAACAGGCGGCGCGTGCTGACGTTTTCCTGCACCCGTTCCCCCGGTGGGAAGCCTTCCGGGTAACGGATAATCAACGGGACATGCACCAATTCTTGATAGACCACAAAGCTATGACCGAAGAAATCATGATCGCCGTGTCCTTCGCCATGATCGGCGGCGATGATGACCATCGTATCTTTTAGCGCGTCGCTGGTTTCTAAATAATGGAGCAAGCGGGCCAATTGCGTATCTTGATGGGCGACTTCAGCGTTATAAAAGCCGTCGATTACAGATCGTTCCCACGCGGTTAACGGTGGGTCGGTCGGGCTGGCCCAGCGGGCCGCATCAGCATTCCAGCGGGCCATAAAGCGATAGGCCGCTTTATCCTTGCTGATTTCCGGCGCGAAGCGGTGCAGGGTCTCTTTCGGTGGGCGATAGGGCATATGACCGCCCATCAGATTCAAGAAGGTAAACAGCGGGCGATGTCGCCCCCCGGCATGATGTTGCTTGATATAATCGACCAGATCATCGACGGAATGCGCGGTATTGCCCTTGTAATTGACACTGCGCGTCCAGATGGGTGTAATCAACGGGTGGAGCGACAGCCGGAACAACCAGTCATTGTGGGCAAAGCGTTGGCTGACGTGCATAGCGAATTGTCGCCATTGTCGCGCTAATCGGCGGCGGGCGGTGCCGCGCATCATATCACGCGGGCGGTTGGGCGCGGCCCCGGCATAATTGAAGAACTCGACAAAGCCGCGTGTCAGACCGTTATCCAGCACACCCACCAGCGGATTGTTGCAGAAGCCAGCGGTATGATACCCGTTCGCGCTCAAAATTTCCGCCAACGTCGGGATGTTGTCCGACAGGCGACCATCGGCCTGTGTCAGTTGGTGCGTGGTTGGATATAATCCTGTGAACATCGAAGCGTGCGACGGAACCGTCCACTGCGCCGGGGCGACGGCCCGCTCGAACAACGTACTGCGCTCCGCAAAGCGATCAAATGCCGGCGATGTCGCTTGTGGGTGCCCATAGATCGAAAGTCGATCACGCCGGAGCGTGTCGAGGATAATCAATAAGATGTCTGGTGTTGCCATAGATTGCTTTAAGTACCTGTTAAAAGTTCACCTAGCATATCACCGAATAACCGAAAAATAAATGAGGAGCAAATCATGCGTGGTGTGACCAAAGACTTGGATAATCAACGTGAACCCCAACTGCCTATCGTCTTCAAATGGTTTGGAGTCTTGTGGTTCTGGCTGGCGGGTTGGCGGCTGGTCGGTAAACTGCCGCAAGATCCTAAAATGGTCGTTATCTCCGCGCCACACACCAGCAATTGGGACGGCTGGAACCTGGTAATGTGTGGCTGGGCCTGCCGGGTGAATTTGCGCTGGGTCGTCAAGGAGGAGTTTACACGCGGCTTGGTGGGTCTCTTCGTGCGGGCGACTGGCGGCCTCGGCATCAAGCGAGATAAAAGTTACAATCTGGTAGAGCAGGTCGCCAATAAAATCCGCGAGTCGGATAATCTACTCTTGCTTGTCGCCCCGGAAGGAACCCGCAAACGGGCGGAGCATTGGCGCACCGGGTTTTATTGGATCGCGCATGAAGCCGATGTGCCGATGATCGCCGCCCGCATGGATTACAGCACCAAGACCATCAGCTTTACCGGGCTGTTTCATGCCACTGGTGACATCGACCAGGACATCGAACCGATCTTTGATACCTACCGGCCCATACGTGGCCTCCACCCGGAAAAAGAAAGTGTGATGCGCCTGCGCCCTAAAGACGCTGAAACTGAGACCGCCCGCCCTTAAGCGGGTTCAGCAGATACTCATCCAGGCTTGTTCTAATAGTTTGTCTGGTTAGCAATCATACCGGAAGGATAACAGACATGAAACTGGCAGTATTCTCTGATATTCACGGCAACAAGCACGCTTATGAGGCGGTGCTGGCTGATTTTGAGACAGTCGGTGCGGTTGATCTCATCTGGCATCTGGGCGATTATAGCGCGTTTGGTCCGCATCCGGCGGAAGTCATCCGTCAGGTTCGGGCGCAACAAGACGACCTGGGCAAAGACAAGGTTAAGGTCATCGGCGGCAATACCGACCGCTACCTGGTGACTGGCGAACGCTTCAAACTGCCGCCCGCCAAAGACGCGGACACCTTCAACAAGCTCTACCGGGGCCGCACCACCACCGATGCCGTGTTGAACTGGAATCTGTCTCAACTGAGTTGGGAGGATTACGAGTGGCTGGCCGGGACGCTCCGTAAGGAGACGGGTACGATTGTGGAAGGATATGGCCCGGTGATCGGTTATCATGCCATCCCCGGTGACGACGAGGCCATGCTCCGCCCGGATACCAACGAGGAAGAAGCGGCAGATGCCTTGCTCGACCGGCAAGGGCGGCTGGCAATTGGCGGGCATATCCACATCCAGATGGACCGCAAGGTGAAAAATTGGCGTGTGATTAACGTCGGGAGCATCGGGATGTCATTCCAGACGCCGGGGCAGGCTCAATGGGGCTTGTTCACCTTTGAAGACGGCGCGGTGACGGTCGATCTGCGGACGGTCGATTATGATGTCGATGCCCTGATCGCGGATCTGGAAGCTGGCGATTATCCCGAACCGGCATGGGCCATCAAGCGGCTCGGCTTGAAGAAAGCCTGAGCGATGCTCGATCAACTATTGCATGAGATCAACGCGGAAGACGGCTACGGCGTCTTGCTGATGACGCAAATGGACGGCGTGCCGGATACGATTCAGATGATGATCGCCACGACCGAATATGACGCCGCCAGTGAGGGCCTGCGCGATAAAAATCGCTACTTACTCCGGGCGGTGGGTGTGCAGGAGCATCGCGTCAGTGTCGGTATCTTCAAAAGTGGGGCCGTCTTTGCCGACGAAGCCCATCCGTTACTGTATCAGTACAATAGTCTGCCGGTCGGTCTGTTTTACCGTGGGCCGGTGGAGGCCCCCACCGCGCTGATCCTCAGCATACTTCAGGCCCATTCCAGTGTGTTTGGATCCTGGCGGCAGGCTCCGGCTTATCTCAACAAGGCCAAGCCTCTGCTGGAGGTCTTCTCTGGCGGTGGGGATCTGGTCGGGGAGATGCCGCAACCGTTGGCAACGGCCTTGGCCCCCATTTTTGCAGAACGCGGATTAGAGACGAAGGTCATCACCGGCGAGCGAGAGGGCAAAAATCCGCCGCAAAAGGTGCTTCTGCTGGATGATTCTTACGTGGTAGCGATGGACTTTTCGGTCGATCAAATGGGAGCGAAATGAGTACATCGGTCTTGTGGGATGGCCTGCTATAAGCCAGAACTTATGCCAGATATAAGCAAATACCACATGCCGACCGCTGATAGATTGGTTATTCTCAACGTAATTGTTCTAATGTTTGTAAGTAAGACATAGTTGAGGAAGAGATGCCAATGCAAACGATTGATGTCAGCCAACTTCGTACCGTGCTCGGTCAAGACCGTGCCGGGGACGCCATCATCCTGGATGTGCGTACCGCCGGTGAATACCAGAGTGAACACATCGAAGGCACCGCCAACATCCCCTTGAGCGAAATTGACAACCACACCGAAAATTTACGTCATTACAGGCACATTTACGTTCACTGCGCTAGCGGTAACCGCAGTAGCCAGGCCTGCCAGAAGCTCAACACACTGGGCCTGGATAACATCGTGAATGTATCCGGCGGTATTTCCGCCTGGAAGCAAGCCGGTTTCCCGGTCTACAAGAGCACCCGCGCCATCCTGCCGATTAACCAGCAGGTGCAGGTAGTCGCCGGGTCACTGATTCTGCTCGGCGTGATCTTGAGCTTGTTGGTTCACCCGGCTTTGATCGGGATCTCGGCCTTTGTCGGTGCCGGTCTCACGTTTGCCGGTCTATCGGGCACCTGTACGATGGGCTTGATCCTGGCGCGGATGCCCTGGAACCGGGCGACAACCTGAGTCAGGTTAAAGCCGCTCCACTTCGATGCCCTGGTCGGCCAGCGCGTCTACCAGGGCCTGCCATTGCTCTTGCCGCACACTCACCGCCATCGGGCCGAGCCGCGCCCCGCAATACCGCCGCAGGTCGGGGTTTTCCAGGATGTAATCCAACGTTTCGCGGGCGGTCGTCCGTAAGACGATTAGATCTTCCAACGTCACATTGGCGCGGGGGCCGCCGCTCCACCTTTGTAACAACTGGTTGATTGATTCGGGCAGGGCATCGACCCCCATCATCCGCGCCAGGAACGCGCTAATCTGCGCGGTGTTGATGCCCTGCTCGGCGGCCTGCTGAACACCTTCCATGCTCAGTTTGTAGGTGAACGGGGCATCCGCGTTGGCTGGGGTTACCCAGGTGGTAAAGCGCATCGCCTGGAAGCGATCAATCCCCGGCACACGCCGCGAAATCAGCAGGGTGCCGTCCGGCTGTACGTCAATGCTTTCGGCCCCACTGGGTGGCACCGGCCAACTCGTCGCGTTGACGAAGGCCCGCCCGTAAGCGTTGAGCCGCGCCGCATCTTCTGCTAGATCAACCAGACCTAACCAGTGTAACGGCCCGACCAGGTAAAATTCTAACGTCGGGCCTTCGACCGCATCCCAACTTTCGAATCCGTTGAGATATTCACCGGCATTGTTGCGGATGTACCAGCTTTCATAATCGCCTGAAGGTCGCTGGAAATCTGGCTCGGTGGCTTTGACGACCATGATAAAGTCATCAACACTCCACCACTCGCCCTGGGGCGTCAACTCCCGCAGGAAGCGTGTCATCGCTTGCCGGGCGACTTCCGGGTGATAGGGCCAGCCGGTTGGCTCCGGGTTCAAGCCGGGGATGTGCCACAATTCCCGGTAGACATCGGAGCGTGCCCAGGCATCGACCAGGGCTTTGAGTTGAGTCGCCCGGTTGGATTCCAGCCAGCGTTTAGCATCGGCCCGGCGCGGGCGGATCAAGCCGTCATGGACTTCGACCAGGCCAGCGGTCACGCCGATCTCAAAGAGAAATGTCAGTCGGTTAGGATCTGGCCCGATGAGGTGCGGTTGAATTTGTAACAGGTCATGTTCGGAAAGGGCGTCGTCTTCGATCTCGCCGCCGCGTACCTGAAAGTAACCGAGTAGCGTGATCATGTCATCCACGATGGTGGTATCTGCCGGGAGGATGTCTTCCAGCACATCCTGGGCAATCGGCTCTACCCGGCCTGATGCCGGGTTGAATCTCTCGCCGGGTAGGGTGGTGGTATCGGTGGCTTCTAACGCTTCCAGGTCATCATACCCGGTCTTATGGTTAGGGAGTACCTCCGCCAGATCTGACGGGATATAGATCATCGGTTGGGCGGCACCGTTGGTCTGTGCGAAGCCGGTGTAGATCAAACCGCGATAGAACAACCCCTCTGCTACGCTGGCGGGATGATTGAGCGGGTCATGTTGTTCGATTTGCCCGCGCCCCATCTTACGGATGTCGCCATGCATCCGCTTGAACATGGATTCGGACATTTTGTTATCCGCGCTGATAAGCGTCTGCAAGACGCCGCGTTGCTGGTCGTCCAGCTTCTCCCACACAGCCAGCGCGTTGTCTTCATTTCTCATGGCGGTTTGCAAAGTGGCCGCGATCTCGTTCTGATCCAGATTATTCGTATCCACCTGCCAATATTGGCTGATTTGCGACAATATGGCCGGGTCACTTTCGCGCAGGCTTGCCAGTAAGTTCAACACGGATGCACACTCCTCATTTTCGAACGTCCTTCCATTTTATCGGGATTTTTTAACAATTGCTTGCTAGACTGGCCGGGTGTCATTATCAGGAGAACATTATGGAGATTTATCTTGTCCGTCATGGACAATCTGAAAACAACGCGCTCATGGAAGATCCCGAAAGGCGCGTAGAGGATCCATCGCTGACGAAGGCCGGCTTCCAGCAAGCGCATCTGGTCGCGCAATTTTTGACCGACCACCCGAACTTAGAGGAGATGGTTCGGCATCAATTGGAGACTGAAGAACGCCAGCAAGGGGAGTTTAACCCGCAGGTCACACATATTTACTGTAGCCCGATGCGGCGTGCCCTCCAGACGGCCCAACCGATTGGGAAGCACTTTAAGCTTGACCCGGCAGTGTGCGTCGATATTCATGAGATCGGCGGCATCTTCCTGGAAAAAGAAGGCGTCGTCACCGGGTTACCCGGCATGACGCGGGATGAGATTCTGTCTGAATTCCCGAATTATCATCTGCCGGATGCGATCACCGAGACGGGCTGGTGGCCGGCGGAAAAAGGCCGCGAAGATGTGGCGGATACGCTGGCGCGGTGCATTCGGGTGGCGATGGAATTACGTCGCCGCGCCCAGGCCGAGCCAACCCAGGACGATAAGATCATCCTGGTGGCGCATGGCATGTTCATTGATGGCCTCATCAAGGCTTTCTTGCACAATATCCCGACCGACCGGTACTTTCATTGGCACTATAATACCGGCGTCACCCGGATTGACCTGATCGAAGATGGGGTCGCGCTGGTGCGCTACATCAACCGGGTGACTCATCTGCCGCCAGAACTGGTGACCAGTTAGCCCGTCGTCAGCTTTAAGGCTTTTAAGCCGCGCAAGATATAACGGCGGTGATGTTCGATCTCGGCATCCGGTGCCAGGGCCAGGTTCGGGAAACGCTTGAGCAAGATGTCAAAGGCGACGGTCGCTTCTAGCCGGGCCAACGGTGCGCCCAGGCAGAAGTGAATGCCGTTGCCGAATGACATATGCTTGCTGGCGTTTTCGCGGGTGATGTCCAGGTTATCCGGTTGAGGGAACAACGCCGGGTCGCGGTTGGCGGCGGCCAACATCAACGCCACCTGCTGACCTTTTTTGAAGTGATTGCCGGCGTATTCCATGTCTTCCAGCACCCAGCGGCGCGTCATCTGCACCGGGCTATCATACCGCAGGAATTCTTCGACCGCGTTGGGCATCAGGCTGGGTGTCTGCTGTAAAAGGTCGAGTTGGTCGCGGTTGTTCATCAGCGCGAAGGTACCATTGCCGATCAGGTTGACGGTGGTCTCATGACCGGCGATCAAGATCAAGATGCATGTGGCGACCAGTTCGTCTTCGGTCAGGGTTTCGCCGTCTTCTTCTGCTTCCACCAGCGCGGTGAGCAGGTCATCTTGTGGATCCTGGCGGCGTTGGTCGGCCAGGGCGCGGAAGTAAAGGTCAAATTCTGAACTGGCGATAGCGGCTCTTTCCCACAGGTCGGGGTTGTCGCCGACCAGATCAAGCGTCCCGGCTAGGTCATCCGACCAACCTTTGAACTGGTCGCGGTCTTCCAGCGGTACGCCCAGCATCTCGGCGATGACCGTCACCGGGAGTGGCACAGCGAATTCGTTAATCAGGTCGAATTCATCGCGGCCTTCGGCTTCATCCAGCAGAGCCTCACTGATTTCTGCGATGTGGGTCTGCATCTTGCGTACCATGCGCGGTGTAAAGGCCTTATGCACCAACCCGCGCAGGCGGTTGTGGTCGGGTGGATCGCGGAAGATCATCCAGCGGCCTTGCATCCGCGCTCGTTTTTGGTGGTGTTCGGGCAGGTTGTCGAAAGAATTGAGTTGCGCTTCTTCTTCGGTCGCATGGCGCAAGATCTCATGTCCCAGGCGGTTATCGCGTAGCAGGCTTGAGACGTCCTCATGCCGGGTGCAAAACCACATATTCCAGGAGTCCAGGTAAAAGATGGGCGCACCAGTGCGGAGCATCTGGTAGTAAGGGTAGGGGTTTTCCCGGAACTCCGGCGAGAGTGGGTCGAACATCATCACGTTATCTACGGTCATAAAATCATCCTAAAATTAATCTAATGACGATTTGATTATACTCGATAATCAGCTAACGGTCGATTAGTCCTCCAGGCTGAGATCCCAGGCGGCGAGATCGGCCATAAAATGATGCGCGGTCAGGTCAAGGTGAATGGGGGTTATGCTGGCGTAACCGTTCGCCACCGCCCATAAGTCCGTCCCGGCTTCATCGAGCTTGCCGGTCGGCGGCTCGCCCACGATGCGATAAGTGTGCCCGTCTTGTTCCAGTTCGTCACGATATTCACGGATGCCCTGCCGGGTGAGTCGAATCCCTTTCACACGTTCCACCGCCGGGATGTTGACGTTCAAGATGGTAAACGGTGGCAAATCTGCCGGACGTTGGAGCATCGTCCGCATCACGGCGACGGCTACACGGGCCGCTTCGTCATAATCTGCGACGTCATTCGCGTTGTGGTCATCCAGGGAAAAGGCAACCGCCGGGACGCTGTGAATGCTGGCTTCCAGCGCGGCGGAGATAGTGCCGCTGTAGGTGACATCCTGGCTCATGTTGGCCCCCCGGTTGATGCCGCTGACGACGAAGCGCGGCGGCCATTTCTGGGCACCCATCGCGGCCAGCGCGATGCAATCGGCGGGCGATCCGTCGATTGCCAGGGCCGGGGTGCGGCCATCCTGGAGGGTCATCTGCTCGAAGGCAATATCGGTGAAGAGCGTCTTCTTGTGGCCGCTGGCACTCTGGTTATGGCGCGGGGCAATCACCCCGACCTCACCGAAGGTTTGCATCGCCATCGTCAGGGCCTGGATGCCGGGTGCATTGTAGCCATCGTCATTGGTGACGAGCAGATAGGTCATCGAATTACTCCTGATAAACGTAAACCTTACTCAAACGTACTGTATAATGGCATTGAACTGCCACACACGCAATTGTGCGTCTTTACGCGGAGGTGTCCATGTCTGACGACGATATGTTCCGGTATAATGTCATCGAAGGCAAGAATAAATTTAACAGTATGCGTGGGCGGGCCTTCTGGAAAGAGGTCTTGAGCTTGTTACGGGGCAAGCCGGTGGAGTTATTGAGCTTTGACGACATCAAGCAACGGCTCCGCCTGCGGGAAGAAAGTTATCGCGGGTTGCAAGATGTGCCGTTGGATCAAATCGCCGGGAGTGTCGGGCGTTATCGAGAATTCACCCGTGACTTTTTGCCCCGCCGGCACCAATTAAAGGAACGGTGGAGCCGGGTGTATGCCAAAGCCAATAGCCAGACCGGCTTGCCGCCCATTGAACTTTACAAGATCGGTGAGGTGTATTTCGTGCGGGATGGCAACCACCGGGTTTCGGTGGCACGGCAGATGGGTGTACCGTCCATCCAGGCCCATGTGACGGAATTGCCGACTTCGGTGGACATCAGCCCGGATATGGACGCCACTCAGCTTGAAGATGCGACGGCCTACGCCGCGTTTTTGGCAGAATCTCGGCTGGAAAAAATGCGACCCCATCACCAACCGCTCAAACTTTCCGAGCGGACGCGCTACTCAGAGTTGATGGGCCACATCTACCTGCACAAGTCGATCCTGGAATTTATGGCCGACCGGGAGATGACGTTCGATGAAGCCGCGATTCATTGGTACGATAACGTTTATCGCCCGGTGGTGACGCTCATCCGTAAGTACGATATGATGCGCACCTTGCCAGATCGCACCGAAGCCGATCTTTACCTGTGGGTGGTCGATCATCTGCGTGATTTGCGGCGTCAGTTCGGGGATAACGCGCCGCGTAAGATCAGCGATGCCCTGGCGGATTTCCTGCGCGAGCGCGACATGGAAGTGCCGAACGAGTTGATCGAAGAAGATGATGAGACGGTCATCCTGACGCAGACACAAGTGATGCAAACCATCCAGGAGATCGCCGAGGACGACACTGAAGACACACCGGAACCGTCACCGGCGGATGACGATGACCCCAGCGACGCTTGAATTTTTGCCGGGTGCAAACTATAGTCGCAAGGATCATTTGTGTTGTAAGGACGAACCCATGCTCCCACTGCTGGCGATCCCGATTCAAGCTCCGATTCAGCAAGATCGTTTTGACCTGGTACCGGTGACGCTCTCCGCGATTACTGCGGCCGGGGAGGCCCTCCAAGATGAGGACGTGCTGGCGATCAGCAGTAAGTACGCCGCCATCAGCGAGGGCCGGGTGGTTGATCTGAACGCGGTTGAAGTCAGCACAGAAGCCCAGGCGATGGCCGACCGCTACCTGATGAACCCGCAACTGGCACAATTAGTCATGCAGGAAGCCGATCATGTCTTCGGCGGCATCACACACGAGTTCAACGGCACGTCGGTCGGATTCTTGTTGACGCACAAGGACGGCATCATCTCGCCCAATGCCGGGTTAGATCGCTCGAACATCCCGAATGGGCAAGTTGTGTTGTTCCCCAAGTATCCTTACCAGACGGCGGCACTCATCCGCCAGCAGATCCGTAATCGGCTAGGGGTGAATATCGGCGTGATCCTGACGGACAGTTGGCTGATGCCAGGACGTTTAGGGACGACCGGTGTCGCGCTGGCGACGGCGGGATTTCATCCGGTGCGCGATGAACGCGGTAAGGCTGACCTCTTCGGCAACCCGATGCAGGTCACGCAGGTTGGCCTGGCGGATTCCATCTGTGTGTGTGCCCAGATGGTGATGGGAGAGACCGCCGAAGCCACCCCCATCGCCATCGTCCGCAATACCGGCGTAGAACTCACCGACGATCATATCGACGTTGAAGACGTCGCCATCCCCTGGGAATGGTGCATTTATGTCGGCAGTTTGACCGATGGCCGGCTTTAGGCATCGCCCGTATATGTGATGCGATAGATCGCATTGGCAAAATCATCACTGACTAGCAACGATCCATCCGGCATGACCAGCACATCCACCAGGCGACCGCTAACCGATTGGTCACTTTCATCCAGCCACCCTTCCGCGAAGGGGACGTAAGTTGTCGTGCCGGTCTCCGGGTCAATCAGGACGATAGATACCCGATACCCGATGCGCTCGGTACGGGCGGCAGATCCCCGCTCTGCGATGAAGATCTGATTGTGATAGACTTCCGGGAACATCTCGCCGGTGTAGAAGGTCATGCCCAGGGCGGCCACATGCGGCCCCAGTTGTTGAACCGGTGCTTCGTAGGTCTCACAATCCCCGGCCTGGCCGAAGGTGGCATCAACATATTGACCGGAATGACAAAACGGAAAGCCGAAATGCAGGCCGGTCTCGCGGATGTGATTAAGTTCATCCGGTGGGATGTCGTCGCCCAGCCAATCCGCGCCATTATCTGTGAACCACACGTCGCCCGTCTCCGGGTGGAAGTCAAAGCCGACGGTGTTGCGGATGCCCCGTGCCAGGATCTCGCGCTCGGTGCCGTCCGGGTTCATGCGGGTGAGCAAGCCGTAAACGTCCTGGTTGGGCAGGCACAAATCACATGGGGAGCCAACCGGCACATACAGCTTGTCATCCGGGCCGAAGGCGATGTAACGCCAATTATGATGACGTTCTGATGGAAAGTCATCGTAGATGATTTCCGGTGTGGGGAGGTCATCCAGGTTAGCTTCGATGTCCTCAAACTTGCGGATGCGGGTTATTTCCGCCACGTAAAGATCACCGTCATAAAAGGCGACCCCGTTGGGTTGATCCCAGTTCCGGGCGATGATCTGCACATCTTCGGCGTAGAAGTCGCCGTCATGGTCGCGTAGGGCATAGACATTCCCCGCCCGGCGCGAGCCGACAAACAGCGTGCCATCATCCCCCAGGGCCATACTGCGGGCATTCGTCACGTTTTCCGCATACAGGCTGATCTCAAAGCCGGGCGGCAAATTGATCTCGGATAAATCAAGCGGGCGTTGCTGTGCGGTCACACTCAAGGGTGCAAGTAACAACAGGATACTCAAGAACCACCATCGAAACACGATACTACAACCTCCAGAAGCCATAACAACATTCTTTGCAAATGATAACGGAAAAATAAGTGTGTGCGTAGCCTTTAACGTGAAACTTATGCATCAAGGATAGGCTAATCGTAGGGTTTAATTGGATTGTAAAGGATAAGTATGGACGGTCAAATTGTTATGATTACCGGGGCGACAAACGGCCTCGGCAAAGAGACCGCGCTGGAAATCGCCCGTATGGGGGCCACCGTGATTCTCGTCGGGCGCAACGAAGACAAAGCACAGCGCGTCGTCGCTGATATTCAGCGTGAAACGGGGAATCAAAATGTTGAATACATGATCGCTGATCTTGCTGTAATGGATGACATCCGCCAACTCGCGGAGACCTTCAAAGCGAAGTACGATCAATTACACGTCTTGATCAACAACGCCGGGATGCTGTTTACCGACCGCGAACTCACCGCTGATGGATACGAGCGGACGTTTGCGCTCAATCATCTGAATTACTTTCTGCTGACCAATCTCTTGCTGGAAACGTTAAAAGCCACCGGGACGCCAGAACACAACGCTCGCATCGTCAATGTGTCGTCGTCGGCTCATCGCATGGGCAAGATTGACTTTGATAACTTGAACGGCGAAAAAAGCTATAATGCGATGTCTGCTTATGGGACATCCAAGCTGGAAAATGTATTGTTTACCTACGAGCTAGCCCGCCGGTTACAAGCAGATGGGGCTAATGTGACGGCCAACTGTCTGCATCCAGGCGTGGTGAATACCGGCTTCGGCAAGAACAACGATGGCTTTAGTGGGGTAGTCGCCAAGTTCTTCATGTTGTTGATGCGCCCCTTCCAGATCTCGGCAGATCAAGGCGCACAGACGCAGATCTATCTGGCGACATCGCCGGAAGTCGAAGGCGTGACCGGCAAATATTTCGAGAACCAGAAGCCCAAGCAGAGCAATAAAGCCTCTTACGATGAGGCGGCGCAACGTCAATTATGGGAGATCAGCGAAGAGATGACCGGCCTCAAGCAGGCGGTCGCCACCGCATAATCTGCTTTGTTGGGCTTACTTCGCAAAGATGATCGGGAGCCGCTGGCATGGAGTTAATTCAACTGGAAGCATTCGACCGCGCCGCCCGTGAAGGAAGCTTCACCCGTGCGGCGGAGACATTAGGGCTAACTCAGCCAGCAGTCAGCTTGCGGATTCGGACGTTAGAAAATGAGGTCGGCGGGGCGTTGTTCGTCCGGGCCGGCCACACTTTGAAATTAACCCTCCTGGGCGAGCGATTTTTACCCTATGCCCGGCGCATTTTGACGATGCTCCAGGATGGTGTGCAGATCCTGCGCGATCACCAAGCCGGGCGGTTGGGCGAAGTTCGCATCGCCGCGCCGACACCGTTTTTACTCAGCTTTCTGGTGGATACACTCTCGAACTTCCGCCAGCGGCACCCGATGATCGACATCTTGATCCGCGAACGGGACAAAAAGACCATCCTGCAAATGTTATATGACCGTATGGTGACGTTGGGCTTGGTTAACGGCCCGATTTATGACGGCTATTTTCAGCAGATCGTCCGCTTTCGTGATCCAATCCGGGCGGTGGTGGCGTCATCCCATCCGCTGGCATCGCACGAGCGGCTGACCATGACCGACATCTACCAACATACGATCTTCCGTGTGTCGATGTTCCCGGCGATGACGGCCTTTATCAACGCGGTTGTGGAGCATGGCCGCGAAGGTAGCGGCGGCGCGGTGATCTCTGTGCCGATGGTGATGGCCCGGCGTATGGTGCAAGATGGACACGGGGTGACCTTTTTGCCGCAGACTTACATCCAGGCCAGCGTGGAGAGCGGTGAGCTTCATCTACTGGACATCGATGATATGGAGCCGCTTCTCAGTGAGCCAGTCCTCATCACGCCGAAAGACCAGATGCTGGATGACGTGCATCAGCAATTCATTGAGACACTCACCAGCACCTTCCCGGCACTGGTGGTGTCTTGAGGCCGTGCTTGCTGAGGGTGCGCCGGGCTAAAGCCGGGTCTTGATGTGCCCGGCGATGTAATGGGCCACTGCCATAATCGACATCATCGGATTAACCCCCGGTGCGTTGGGCAAGGACGCGCCATCCGCCACATACAGGTTCTTCACTTCCCAGCTTTGCCCGGTTGGATCAATGGCACCGCGTGCCGGGTCGCCGCCGATGCGGGCCGTTGACATTTGATGTGCGCTGAACAAAGCGAAGTCATTGAGGCGCAGGCCGCGCTTTTCGACCCGATGCAGGAAACTTTCCAGACTGCCATTGGTACCGGGGCGATAGGTCGGACGGTCATTGTGTGGCGCGGCGATCTCAAGCGCACCCGCCGCATCGTGGATGCGTAATGCTTCCTTCAAGCCGAACATCAGATGCTTGGCATCATAATCACTCAGGCGATAATCGACCACCGGCTGACCGAATTTGCCCAGCTTAACCCGGCCCGCATCACGATCTCGCGTCAGGATGATGATGTTGGCGGTGTGGGGCAATTGCTGGATGACCTTTTTATGTTGGCGTGCCCCCGTCCAGGGGTTCGCCAGCGCGTTGAGGCCGGGGTGGGCGGGGGCGTTTTCCAGCCAGACGCCGTATCCGTTGCCGTCCAGGTTCTTGAAGTCGGTCACGACACGGGTTAAGGGTGCGCCGCGCCAGGGTTCAATGCGCTGTTCGAAGATGCCGGTCGTCACGGTCGTCGGGTGCAGGCGCAAGTTCTCACCGATGTTGCGATTGCTCAGGCCGGAGCGAAGTAGGATGGCCGGCGTGTGGATGGTGCCCGCGCTGATGACCACGACCTTCGCCCGGATGGTGACGTTGTGGACTTTCCCTTGTTGGTCGGTCACCTTGACCACCGCCCCGCGCACCTGGCCTTCACTATGCAGGACGCGATCAACATGCCCCCGCACCACGATCTTCGCGCCAGCGTCGTAAGCATCCTGGAGGTACGTCTTGAGCGTGCTTTGCTTCGCGCCGAACTGACAGCCGTAATTGCAGAAGTCGCAGACCTCACACCCTTTGACGTTGCGGGCGACGACCTTACTGGTGTAGCCCAGGCTGGCACAGCCTTTGTCGAGCATCTGATTGTTGGGGTTGGCGATGCTCTCGTCTTCGTTGACGTTGGTGCGGGTCATCACCGCGTCGAAGGACTCCTGCAAGGCGTCACTGGTCGCGCCGCTAAAGCCGATGACCTTCTCCCATTCGTCCAGCACATAATCCGGCGTGCGGAACGAGGCCGACCAGTTGACGACCGTACCGCCGCCCAACACACTCCCCGCCAGGATGCTCATGGTGGTGTCTTCTGTGGTGAGCGCACCGTATTTTTCGTACATGGTATCCATGCTGGAAAGTTCATCACGCGGGTAATCATGGTCGGCGAAGTAATCGCCTTTTTCCACCACCATGACCTCATGCCCGGCGGTCGCCAGTTCCCCGGCGACGACGCCTCCCCCGGCTCCGCTACCGATGACCAGGATTTCAGTCTCTAGCGTGGCCGGCGCATTGATCGCGGTCGGTTCGATAGGGCGCGGTTCCGGGTCGCTGGGTGGGGGCACCTCAAAGCCCATGCCCGCCCAGGCCGGGTTCGGGTCTCCATCGGGCATCGTCGCGTAGAATAAGAACGTCGCCAACCGCTTAAACGTCAGGAAAGCGGTACGCCCCGCCTCGAAACGGCTGGTCGCCAGGGAATACAGCAGTTGCTCGCGAGCTTCCTGTGGCATATCTTTGAGCGGTGCCCAATGACGAGCGATGACCCCGTTAACCAGGCCGTTATCTAACGCCCGGAGCAAAAATCGCACCTGTCGTTTTTCTGCCGGGGTGGTCAGCCGTTCCAGCGACGCTTCAACACGGGCCGGGATGTCAAGATCGGTGGCGGTCGTCTGGAACAGTACCGGATCATCGTCGGCTTCTGGCTCCAGGCGTGGGATGAGTGTATTGCAGATGACGCTTAAGGTTGCACGTTCTTTGGGGTTTAAAAAAGTCATCGCATCTAATTTCCTGCATAATCGAATCTTGATTTAATTATAGCGCAGAAATGCATTTAGGGTGTGGCCCAATTGCCGGGTGATCCCGTTAACGTAACATCCAGGCTGACTCGCTACATATAACGAGATTTATTTACAGAATTTTTATATTCTGCTCAAATGACACACATATTTTTTTACTATCTTCATAAATATCTGGTTCTCCCTTATGGGCATAGGGATGATTAGTTTGCTTTTGAAGAGAGATGTGCTGTCGGGTAACACACATCTCTCTTCTCATTTTTTATGGGTTATGGGCGCAAGGCGAAACCGGCAACGCCTTCGATTAATGTTTCCATCTGCGGTGGATCCCCAGGCACAATGCGATATAAATCTGCAAATTGTGTCGGTATCGTTATGGCAATTAGTGCATAATCGCCATTGGATGTCCAGACGGCCTCTCCCGTCGGGTAACCCCCCGTGATAACGGTTGATGTTTTGCTCCCATCATCAAGATAAAGCGTCCAGGTATTGTCAGCCTCAGCTTCCCATATTAGGCGCGTCGTGCCATCTGGTGCTGGGTAGGTGTTCTCCCACGCTTGATCTTGCAAATAGTCTTGCGACATTGGATGATCAATGTCTAAGGGTGTCAGCGTGCCGGCCTCAAGATCGTACAGGGCTAATTGAGAGACTGTACGTTGATCGCGATATTGCAGGATGAGTGTGTCGTTGTTGTCAGCCCAGGTCACATGCTGGACGAATTGCAGTGGCAGTCCGGTCACTGGCGGCGTCTGGCTCTGATTTTGCTCCATATCGTAGATGACTAACTCGAAACGATTGTCTTGCCGAGTCACCTGGATATAAGCGATATACCGGCCATCGGGCGACCATTCAACACGAGATGCTATCAGGTTGGGCGGCTCTAACGATCGTCTGTGCAAGTGGTCATAGATGACCAACTGACCATCGCTTTGCATGCGACCGTCAAGTCGTGTGTAGGCGATCACCGTGCCGATCTGCTGAGTGCCCCACATGATTGCGCTAGTTGTCATCAAGCTAAAGAGGATCACCAGGCCGACCAGCCCACGCCCGATCAAGGTCGCCATACCGGGTTCCAATCGTCGATCCAATCAAAGGTCAACCGCCGCAAGCCGGAGCCGTCCGCGTCGATGAGGAAAATTTCGCTGTTAAACAACGGCACGCCGACAAATAACAATTGCTCACCATCGGGCGACCAGCGCGGCGCGTAATCCGGGTATAGGTTGATGGTCAACTGGCGCACATCATCGCCCGCCGGGGTCATGGTGTAGAGGTCGTCATCGCCATCGCGATCACTGACGAATACCAACTGGTTGCCATCGGGTGACCATGTCGGCTCGATGTCTTCCCCTGGATGGCGAGAGAGGTTCAAGATGGCCCCGGTCTCCACGTTGACGCTGTAGATCTCGGCGTTGCCGTTGGCACGCGAGACAAATGCCAGATGTGATCCTCCCGGCGACCAGGTCAACCCGTCATTGTCTACGCGCAAGCCCACCGTCAGCCTTTGCGGGAGAGAACGCGATGCCAGATAGATGTCACTTTCGCCGTCGCCGCTGGCGACATACGCCAGATGACGACCATCCGGTGACCAGATCGGGCGGCGTTCATCGGCTGGTAGAGTCGCCAGCGGGTGGTTCTGCTGGATGAAATAACGCGGTGAACGCGCCACATCGCGCACTCGCACATCCCAGTCTGTGCCGTTGAATGTGCTGTAGGCGATCCGGTTCGAGCCATCCGGTGCCCAGGCGGGGTCGGTCTCATCCACCCCGGCCTGGTTCAAAAATCGGGCTGTGCCGGTGGCGAAATCCAACACGATGATAAGCGTCTGCCCGCCGACACTGGCAACCAGGGCCATTTGCCGGCCATCCGGCGACCAGGCCGGCAGGCGATAGCGGGCGCGGTCGGCTGGCAAGGTCTGCGTCAGGTTGGCCGCCAGCCCCCGGTTGATGTCCATGAGTTGGATCTCCCAATCATCGACGGCATATTTAGAGACGTAAGTCACCTGTGGGCCGACGAGTAGAAATGCCCCGGCTCCGATCACAATGAAGGTCAACAGGATCTTGACCGTAATCAATAGGAATGCCAGCCGGAAAAGGCGCAGGCTCATCATGGATCAAAGCTCTGCCAGGTGCCGTCATCGAGTAACGCCGCCCGCAGGGTCTGCGCTGGCAAGAAAACGAGTCGTCCGCTGGTGTAGCGTTGGATGTTGGCGGTGTCGCCACTTTCACCGGCTAAGGCCCATCCCAGGCTGGTCTGTACGGTGGGATTCTCGCGCCAGACCTTGCCGAAGCCGCGAATCGGTTCTTGTAAGCCGGGGCCGGGTGGGGCCGCGCCGGAGCTTTCCGGGTCGGTGGCCGGGTTGAACGTGTCGTCAAAGCGTTGGTACTGTCCATCGTCGTACAGCACGTAGATGCTTCCTGGTGTGTCGTTGAGCCAGACCATTGTTCCCCGTTCAAAGGGTTGAGAAGCCGCGGCCAGGGTCGTCGGGGTGGCATCGACCGGGCAACCGGCGGCGGCGGGCGGCGTCTGGAAGGGCGGACTCGGTGTGAGGGTGCAATTGCCGGGAATCGGCGTGGGGGTCGCCAGCAGGCCAATCGGCGTTGGCGGCAGGGTCGGTGCGCCCGGTTGATAGGTCAACGAGAAATCAGGGGTGTTGCTGATGGTGGGTGGGGGTTGTGTCGGTTGGATGACCGTCGCTTGCAAGGCCAATTCGACGAATGCACCCAGGGCATCTGGTTCTGGTGTCTCGGTTGGCGTCAGGGTGAGCGTGGGCGAGGGTGTATCGGTAATGGTGTTGCTCGGCGTCAGGGTGATGGTCGCGGTGTGGGTGGCTGTCGCGGTTATTGACTGAGTCGCGGTGGCCTGTTGGGTTTGGGTAGGTGTTGCGGTTGCGGTCGAACTGGCGGGAATCGTCGGAGTCACATCGGTTGATTCCGCTAAGACGATTCGCGTCGGCAATGGGCCGGGATCTTCCGCCGGGCCACTACAGGCCGCCAAAAGCAGTATCAATAGCCCTATGATTATCCAGTGTCGCATGAAATCGCCTCCAACACCCGGTACTTTCGTCTATGATAGCAGGTTTTTAAGCTTACTGAATGCCAGTTTGGTGTAAGATATGGGTTACTGAGCTAGCAATGTAGCGAAGGCTTTTGATGACAACTGTCCTGGATACAGTACGTAATTTGATGGAGGCGGGGGAGGATGCCGCCGCCCTGGAGTCGCTCAACGAGTTGATTGAGACCGACCCCAATGATGCATCGCACACGTTACGGTTGGCGTTGATCGCTGATAAAGTGACCACCAACGCTGATTACGCTCGGTATGCCGCCGATACCCTGAAATACTTCGGCGATGACATGCCCAATCAAGCGCAAGCACCTTATGAACGCATCGTGGAGGCTGTTAACCAGCAATTAGACAAGATCGAGCGTGACCTGGACGGTGACGCCACACCCAAGTCAATTTATGAGACCTGCCAGACACTCGAACCGCTGGCTCCACATTTCCTACGTTTGTTACTTTATCGGGCGCGGGCCATCATCAAACTGAACGAGCAGTCGCGCTCATCACTCTTTAACCGGTTTAGCAATCGCAACCGCGACCAGAATAATTCAGATGATAACCCGCCAGTCCGGCAGGCGTTGGATGATCTGGAAACACTGGTTGATCTTGTGGGGGATGGTCACCCGCTTTATAACCAGGCGGCGGCATATCTACCCGACGTCTACCGCAAGATGAGCCGGTTGTTCAGCGCGTTGACGTGGTTCGCCCGTGCGGAGCAGGCCGGCCATGATCTACACCAGGATTGGCAGGCGACGGCTAAGGACGCGCTCAAGCGCATCCTGGAGGTGTTAGATAAAGATCTGGAAACCAAAGATCGGTCGGTCTTCGACAAGATCGGGCCGATTGAATCATTGCCTGAAGTGCAGGCCCGGTTAGCTGATTTAGCCTTGATTAACGGTGAACTCCAGACGGCAGAAGCCCATTACCGCACCATCCAGCAGGCCGAACCATCGGCCATATTCAGCCGGGAGCTATTGATCGGGATTGAGTCCGTCGGCTTTGAAATCGGCACCCGTGTGACCAGTCCTTCGTCTTTTGGCCGCCGGTTCGGGTCACCATTTGGTAATCCGTTCCAGCGCAAGGATGAAAAAGAGGACGACGCCGAGCCAGAGATACGGCGGCCCGTCGATAAATACGGCTTCCCACGCGGTAATCTGCGTTTGTATGCCTTAGCCGGGTTGATCGAAATCGCTGACCAGCGCGGTGATAGCACCACCGTCCGTGACTTGATTTATACCATGTTAGATGATCGCCAGATCCCCGCCGCACAGAACGACCGGCTTCTCATGCGGTTGGATTCGCTGGAGTCAGATGTTGAGACTCAACGACTGGAAGCAGTGCGGGCTGAGCTGGCGGAGGCCGTCAAAGCGGGTGCCTGGGACGAGGCGCACGATGTCGCCCTGACGCTGGTCAACCTGAGTGGAGCCGAACCGGGTGATTTCGTGTGGCTGGCGGCTTGCATGGCGCGGCGATCTCGCCCAGCGGAGGCTATCGCCCAGGTCTTGAGCCGGGTTCCACCTTCAGCGATCAGCGCGTTACCAAAAGCAGAAGCCCGGCGTCTGCTGGATGCACTTACCGAGTCCGGCTATTGGGATGTCGCAGATCGGTATGTCGAACCGCTCCAGACCGCGAAGAAATGGTGGGCGGATTATCAAGCGCGGCGGGCGGATTATCTGTCGGCTGAATTGAAGACCGCACGGGATCGACTGGCCGCCGGGAACGTCGATGAGGCCGAGCGCATCGCGGAGCGGTTGTTGTTGATCGCGCCGGATTTCGCCCCGGCTACGTTGGTACTGGCGCGGGTGATGATCGCCCGGCGGCACTGGTCAACCGCCCGCACCCTCTTGACGCCGCTGGAAGGGCAACCGGCCTTGCAGGAGAACGTACAACGTCTGCTGACTGAGGTCGATGTGGCGGAAGGTCATCTGAACCGGGCACAGGAGCGGCTGAAATCGCTCGATGAAGCGGCCACCGCGACCGCATTGGCGCGGCGCATGGCCCACATGCCCCATATCGCCGTTCGCCCAGCAGAGTCAACCGTTTCGCCCGATACACTGGGGCGACGGCCCGCCGATGACCTGTGGAATGCTTTTTTCGCGGTGCGGTTATCTGGCGTGCATGTCGCCAAGCGCATTCCGTCCATCCAGCAACAGACGGCGGAATTTCTCATCGGCCTGCACCGGGTCGATCAATATCTGGCGCAACCACACTTCGTCTGGCGGTATATCGGGCGTGAGGGTCGGCTGACTATTGCGCTAATCTGCCGGGTGGAAGCCCACACCGAATCTGCCGCGACCACGACCGCACAGTCGATCTGGCGCATCCTGCGGCAATTGCTCCCCTTGCAAGAGGCCCGCATCTACACTTACGAGCCGGTCATCCACCCGGATGAACTGGCGTACCTGCTGGAACCACTCCCGGTGCAGGCCGCCGCCCAGGTGGTGCGGGATGAACCGGCCACCGCCGCCCTGGGGGATGACTTCTACCGGGTGTCGTCGTTCGGCGTGTATGCCGGGCCGATGCACCGGATGCTCCGTATGATCGCAGAGCATCCGGGTGGTGCAGTCGTGGAGACTTACTTCCACCCGACTGATGTATACCCCTGGGAGCGGCGAGCCATCGAGGACATGCTCTCCGACAGTGGTGATGAACCGGACTTCAGGCGGATGCGCGGCCAGGTCATGGTGCAGTTGGAAAAATCCGCCGGCTATCAATCCGCCGCGAAGGTCTACCAGGAACTGACCGGATCACTCCAGACATTGCCATTCATCGTGCAGACGCGCATCACCGCGCCCAATGCCATCGACCCGGCCCTACCGGAGATGGTCGGCCTGGAATTGTTCGGCGCATCGTCTTACCGGGTGCAGACTGCCTACACCACGACCGATGTCGATGCCGCCCGCCAGAACTTGACTGCGATCAGTGGCGAACGCTGGGGGTATACCGCCGCGCCCAATGGCCTGGAACGCTGGCGGTATCTGCTCACGCCGATGGAAGCCCTCACCGCCGCCCGCCTCCCGACGCCGGGGCCGGATGGCCTGCCTGGGGTCTCCACGCTGAAGGTGCGCGTCGCCCCGTTGCCCGGTCGCCTGCCCAGAACAGGCGCGGTGCTGGGCGAAAGTGTGACCCCGGTTCGTGGGGAACCTCTGCCCATCCACCTGACGGATGCCGACCGTCTGCGCCATGCCTATGTAGTCGGGCGGACGGGCACAGGTAAATCTACCCTGTTGCAAAATATGACCCTGCAAGACATCGAGGCCGGGCGCGGGGTCGGCATCATCGACCCGCACGGCGACCTGGTGGAAAATCTGCTGTCGCGCATCCCGGCCCACCGCCGGCATGATGTCATTCTATTCGACCCATCAGATGTGGATAAACCCATCGGGTTGAACATTCTGGATGTGCAAGGGGCCTACGCGCAGAGTGTGGTCATCTCAGATTTCATCGGCCTGCTGTACACGCTGTTTGATCCTAATCGCATCGGCATGATCGGCCCGCGCTTTGAAAATGCTGTGCGGAATTCTATGTTGACCGCGATGGAGATCCAGGGGAGTACATTCGTGGAGGTCGTGCGGATCATGACCGACAAGAAGTTCCGCGAAGAATGCCTGAAGATCATCACCGATCCGGTCGTCAAGAGTTACTGGACGGATGTCGCGTCGGATATGGCGCGGTTGGGTAACGGCGATATGCTCGATTATGTGACGAGTAAGTTTGGGCGGTTCATCAACGACCGGTTGATGCGAAATATCATCGGCCAGAGCCGAAATTCGCTCAACCTCCAACAGATCATGAACGACGGCAAAATCTTGCTGGTGAACCTGGCAAAGGGCAAAATCGGCCCGGAGAGCAGTCACTTCCTGGGGTTGATCTTGATGCCGCAGATCTTTGTCGCCGCCCTCAGCCGGGCACGCCTGCGGGAAGATGACCGGCGGTTGTTCTGCTTGTATGTGGATGAATTCCATAACTTCACCACGCCGGCCTTCAGCACCATGCTGGCCGAAGCCCGTAAGTACGGTGTTGCGCTGACGGTCGCCAACCAGTTCATCAGCCAGTTGACGCCGAGCATCCGAGAGGCGGTCTTCGGCAATGTGGGGACGTTGCTCTCGTTCCGGGTCGGCATCAAAGATGCGCAATTCCTGGCGCAAGAGTTCTACCCAACCTATGACGAGAACGACCTGATTAACCTGCCGAACTTCTACATGCTGGCGAAGTTGCTGGTCAACGGGGATGCGGTCTCACCGTTCCCGGTGCGCACATTACCGGATAACCGTAGACCGGATTATGACGGGGCAGAGGTCATCCGGTCGCATTCGCAGACCCGTTACGGGCGTGATGAGCGCGTCGTCAACCTGGAGATCCGCCAGCGGTACGAGAACCCACCCCGGCGGCGGTAATCAAGCCGGGGGTAAGACGGCGATAGCTCGCACCGGGGAGCCATCGCCGTTACGGATCTTCAGCGGGAGACCGTAAAATGTAAAAGCAATCGTTGATGGCAGTTGATCCAGGTTGACTAAACCGGTATAGGTGAGGATATTCGCGCCAAGCAAGGCACGTTCGGTCTCGACGCTCATCGTCGCAGAATCACCCAGGCCGACGAATGGGACTCGTGCCGCTTGTAGCGCAGGCAGATGCGCGGTTGTTAGATCACCAGCGCGGAACAAGACGCCGTGTGAATTGGGGAATTCTTCCCCTACAACACGAACGACGGCTGGCCCGCAGAAGCGGCTCAACGGTAAGTCGTCCAGCGTCGGCCCATCCGGGTGCATATGGGCGATGGCATCGACGTGGGTGCCAGTGTGCGATCCCATCCGCAAATCCCGCAGAAGCCAGCCTTCGCGCTCGTAAGTGTGGGCGACCTGAACCCGCACCGCCGGGTCACCAGGGTAGACTGGCATCCCGTCTTCAATCGGTTGGCTCAGGTCGATGATCGGCATTCTGCGTTAACCCTGGTCTTTGGCCCAGCTTCGCACCGCAGACCGCGCTTCGGGCGTGTCGATTTCTGCCAGTGCGCGGAAGGCCGCGATGCGTACATCCGCGTTCTGGTCGGAAAGCGTGGCGGTCAATTCTTCGACTTTACCTTCGGCATGAACCCGGCCCAGAGCCTCCGCCGCGAACCGGCGCACGCCTTGATCTACGTCGAGCAGGGCGGCAGAAAGGGCGCGGACAACAGCCCGTTGCTGGTCGCTATCCTGTGCGCCGATCTTGCCAATCGCTTTGGCACTGGCCCGGCGGACGGCCTTATTTTCACTGCGTAAGCCATCAACTAGGCCGGTCACCGCGCTGGCCGTGCCGATTTGAATCAGTGATTGTGTAGCCGCCGCCCGCGTCCAGATGTCGTCAAATTGCATGGCATCCAGTAGGGCTGGCACAGCATCCGCGTGGCCGATTTGCCCCAGGGCCTTAACGATCATAAAGCGGGTTCCGGGGTCTACATCGGGTAAGATGCCTGCCATCGTCTGGACGGCGGGGGTGTGGCCTAGCTCACCCAATTGCGTGATGGCATCGGCGCGGGTGTCCGCATCATTACTTTCAAGATCTTGCATTGCTTTCTGGATGATCTCGTTTTGTGTCATGTTGCACACCTTTTACATCACAAACCAGCTTATACGATAGCATGAATTCGTAAGAAACACGTAAGGCGGCGCAATGTTGCCGCCGCCATTTGATGCCATTATGATACGGGGAGGAGCCGGGTCGTTAGCTATTTTCTTCGCGTTGCTTCTGGCGGGCGGCCTTTCTTGCCAGGGCCGCTTCGCGCCGCTTACGCCGGGCTTCCTCATCGCCCAACCCTAGCGGATCTGCGTCTTTTTTCTTGGCTTCCGGTGGGGCGGTTGGTGTTTCTTGCTTTTCTTCTACTTTTTCTTCCGCTTCTGGTTCTACGGCAGGAGTTTCTACTGCCGCTTGTGCTTCGGCTTCCGCTTTGGCTTCTTCTTGGGCCTTTGCTTCGGCTTTAGCTTTAGCCTCGGCTTCTGCCTTGGCTTTGGCTTCTTCCGCCGCTTTAGCTTCGGCTTCTTGGGCGGCGCGGGCTTCTGCTTCCTTGGCCGCCTTGCGCTGATTCGCGAATTCTTCCCGCTTGCGCTCTACGATTTGATTTTGTGTGGCGATCTGTTGGGTAGCGCGTGACGACTCTACACTACGAATAGAAGTGTGCGGGTCGTGCTGTATGCCATACCATAGCACTGCCGCGACTACAGCCAGCGTAACGACGATGATGACGATCATAACAATGATTCCAAGATCCATTTTGGAAGCACCCTTTGCGATTTCCAATCGAATATAAGACGATTGTACTGAGGTTCGCGGCGCACTGCAATGCAATTCCCCACGAGCTACTAAAAAGTCGGTGACGAGACTCCTAGTGATTGGTCTGCTACTTGCTTGTAAAAGTGCTTTAAGTCATGTACAATGTCACCAGTTATAGTGCAAAATGTAACAATCCTACACATAGCGTTTGTTTGTGATATTTTTGCAGTCACACCTATATTGAGTAATCAGGAAGTTCAAATATGGATTTGGGCAAAGGAACGAACAATTCCTCGGCGAATTCCGGCGCGTTAATTGGTTTAATCGTCGGGTTGACTGTCCTGCTAGCCATTGGTGGATTCTTGATCGCCCAATTGACTCCCTGGCTTTTCCCGGCGCAGGCGTCGGCAGAAGCAGAGTCGATTGATGAGTTGTTCAAGGTCTTGCTGGGCATTGGCGGGTCGATCTTCTTGTTGGTGCAGGGCGCGCTCCTGTATTCAGTGATTCGCTTCCGCCGGCGGCAGGGCGATAACACCGATGGGCCGACTGTTCACGGTAACGTGACGCTCGAACTCGTCTGGACGGCAGTCCCGTCGATCATCGTGTTGGGATTGGTTATTTATAGTTATCAGGTCTGGGTTGATATTCGTGAACCCAAAGACAATGAAATGATGGTAGAAGTCGATGCCGCCCGGTTCGCGTGGACGTTCTACTACGAAGACCCACGCCTGGAAGAACTGGCGAACGCCGATGGCGACGCCCCCCGCATCGCCAGCAGTGACCTGCACGTTTATGCCGGTCAGCCGGTGCGTTTGTCGATGAATACGCAGGATGTCATCCACGCCTTCTGGGTGCCGGAAATGCGCGTCAAGCAGGATGTGCTACCGGGGCGAACCACCGAAATCTTGTTCACCCCGCAACAGGTCGATGGCACACCCAGCGAAGATTATCCGCTTCAATATCGGGTGGTCTGTACCGAGCTTTGCGGTAGCGGGCACGGCAATATGTGGGCTAATGTCTTCATCTACGAAGACGAAGAACAATACAACGCCTGGATCGACACAGAAGTAGATCGCCTGCTCAACCCGCCGGAAGACCCGGTGTTGAACGGGATGCAGATCCTCGCCAGCGGTGTCTACGGGTGCCAGAGTTGCCACATCCTGGAAGACTCGCGCCAGGGCATCACGATTGATTGGGAAGGCATCACCGGCCCATCGTTAGAAGGCATCGGTGATCGCGCATCTGAGCGCGTCCCCGGCCAGACGGCAGAAGAATATCTTTATACCACCATGTATGATACCGATGCCTACCTGGTTCCAGGTTACGAAAACCTGATGAACAACTTCCAGTTTGCGGACCCCGATGCGGTGTATTACATGCCGCAAGAGGACGGATTGGCGATCACCGCTTATCTGTGTACGGTCAGTGATGGCCGCACGCCGGAAGAACTTGAAGAAAATCCGCTCTGCGACTTCGAGAACCTCGAAGCCTTCGCAGAAGTTTTTGAGCCGATGGACTAGAGGAACGAAAGGACACCCGTATGGCTACAGCAGCTTATCCAATTGACGGCGCAGAACGTCCAGTCAAGCGACCGGCACTCAGCGAATACTTCCGCTGGAGTGTTGATCACAAAATTATCGGCGTACAGTACATCGTAACGACGTTGTTTTTCTTCATCGTCGCCGGTGCGCTGGCAATGCTCATCCGCTGGGAATTGATGACGCCAGAACTTGACATCCTGTCGGACGGCTCAGAATATAATTCGTTGTTCAGTATTCACGGCACTATGATGATCTTCACCTGGATCATTCCATTCTGGGCCGGTCTGGGGAATTATCTCGTCCCGCTGATGCTAGGGGCCAAAGACATGGCCTTCCCCTGGTTGAATGCGTTCGCCTTCTGGCTGATCCCCCCGGCGGGCTTCCTGCTCATCCTGGGTTTCTTCGTCGGCCCGTCAGAAGCTGGCTGGACAAGCTATCCGCCGCTTTCTACCATCTGGAGTCCGGACGGCCAGACGTTATGGGCGATTTCGATCCACCTGCTTGGTCTGTCTTCGATTTTGGGTGCCATCAACTTTATCGTGACCATCAAAAACATGCGCCCGGCCAGCATGGGCTGGTTCCAGATGCCGCTATTTGTATGGTCGATACTAGCAACCAGCATTATCGTAGTGCTGGCGACACCGTTCCTGGCGGGTGCGTTGACCTTGCTTCTGCTCGACCGGGTAGCCGGGACGACGTTCTTTGACGCGACGGCTGGCGGTGATGTGTTGATCTGGCAGAATATCTTCTGGTTTTACAGCCACCCGGCGGTGTATATCATGGTGTTGCCGGGCTTTGGCATTTTGTCCGAAGTGCTGTCAGTTCATGCCCGCAAGCCGATCTTCGGCTACCGCATGATCGCGCTTTCCAGCATGGCGATTGCAATCGTCGGCTTTACCGTGTGGGCGCATCACATGTTCACCAGCCTGCAACCGGAATTGCGTATTCCGTTCATGATTACCTCGATGATTATCGCGGTGCCGACCGGGATCAAGATCTTCGGTTGGTTGGGTACCATCTGGGGTGGCAAGTTACGTTTTACCAGCGCGAACTTGTTCTCACTTGGTTTCCTGTCGCTGTTCGTCATCGGTGGCATCACCGGCGTGATGCTTGCCGCCGTCCCGGTCAACATCCACATGCACGATACGTATTTCGTGGTGAGCCACTTCCACTTTGTACTTTATGGTGGGTCGGTCTTCGCGATTTATGCGTCGCTTTATCACTGGTGGCCGAAGATCACCGGGCGGATGCTCAACGAGCGCATGGGCCAGGTACATTTCTGGCTGACATACATCGGCTTCCTGGGTACATTTATGCCTCAGCACATCCTGGGCATGCAGGGGATGCCGCGCCGTGTGGCCGTCTACGATCCGCAATTTGCTGATCTCAATGTCATCGTCAGCTTGTTCTCGTTCATTCTCGGCATTTCGACGTTCGTCCTGCTGTACAACATGGTCGTCAGCACGGTGAACGGCAAGGTGGCCGGGGCGAACCCCTGGCGTGCCCTCACGCTGGAATGGCAGACGACCTCCCCGCCGCCGGCGTATAATTTCGTCGGCGAACCGATCCCGTATGAGGATCCTTACGGGTATGGCACCGAGGCCGCATCCGCCTACCTGGACGCGATGCAGACGCGCTTCGGCCCGCCGCCACCTCCCAGCCAACCGCAACCCGTCCGTCCGGACGATGCACCGGAGCCAGCACCGGAACCCGCCGGTGATTAAGGGGCCTGGCCGCAGTTAATTTGATCTATACTTCCGGGGCGCAGGTCACAGGCCGCGCCCCGTTCCACGTTTATAAGGTAAACAAACCACATGCAGAATCAGAATTTATTGGAAGAAGAACTCTCACGCGAAGAACATCAGGCGTTGCAGAATAAACGTGCTGGCATGTTTATCTTTCAGGTCAGTTGGATCATGGCATTCGTCGCGCTGATCGTCGTCAACTGGCAGATGCGGTTTAGCCCGGTCTGGAAACCGGAAGGCACCCCGGAGGCGAATCCACTGATCGGGATCTTCGCCACCTTGACGCTGGTCTTTAGTTCCGTTTTGATCTGGCGCAGTTTGCAGGCCATCCGCAACGATGACATCAAGTCGTTTCTGGTTCAACTGGCGGGGACGATTGGCCTGGGGGGGGTGTTCATCCTCACCATGTTGGTAGAGTGGTTCGCCCTGCCGGAAGGCACCAACTATGCGAAAGTCTTCCGCCTGATGACCGGTTTCCATATGTTCCATGCCTTTGTTATCGGGGCCTATCTGGTCTATGTGTGGCAAACCGGGCGGATGGGAGCCTATAACCGGCAAAATGCCTGGGCTGTGGAGGCTGGCGCGAAATTATGGTATTTCGTGTTGGTCGCATGGCTGTTATTCTATATCGTGATTTACTGGGTATAATCTGAGTGTGCAATTTCATTGTGTTCTCGGTATTGTTGCCAAAACATTTTCTTGCAAAGGAGCTAGTTAAATGAAACCCGGATTTGGGAGAGCCGTCGGCGCGGGAATTCTGGGCTTCTTGGGGTCGGCTGTTTTCGTTATTATTCTGCGGGCATTACAATCAATCGAACCGGTCTTTGACGCGCAGTTAGCGTTGATCCTCGGTTCGTTAGTCTCCTCATTTGCGTTCATCTGGGGCGCGGGTGGGGCGGATCCCCGTATGAGCGAACATCCGCACGAACCAGAAGTCGATGAAGAGACCGGCATCGCCCTCGTTGACCTTCAACGGGCCGATACAGATATTGTCGCCGTTGAAGAAGAGACGGCCATTGATGAAACCGAAGAAGAAAACCGGCTGGCAGAGCAGATGAAGCCCGGCCAGGTTTTGCAGTATTCGATGTGGCAGATCGCCTTCTGGGTGGTGAGCTTGGTCGTGGTCGTGTTCGGCTTCGCCGCCTTGCCGACTGGCCTGTTCTTGCGGCAGAGCAATGACCCGATGGCCTCGACCGAAGCAATCGGTTATTACACGGTGACGTTACCGCTGGGCCTGGGGGAAGCCCAGATGAGCCAATTGACGGCCTTCATCATCTTTGTGATCGTCATCCTGGCTTTGATCGGTGCGTTGGGGATGGGGTTGGCCCTGTTAACGACGGCGGCTTCACGCAACCTCACCGGATTTGCCGAAGAAAAACCGACACGTATGACCTACCAGAAGCCAGAAGAACTCGAACGCAAGCATTATGCCAGTGATTTAATCATCGCCGGTGTGGTGATCTTCGTCTATATTGCGCTGTTCGACTTTATGCTACGCGGCGCGATGCGCTGGTCGCACGGTTGGAACATCGTTTTTGTCGGTCTGGCGATTACGCTTGGCTTGTTCTTTACCCTGCGCCGCACCCAAAATATGGATCAAACCGATAGCATGATCGAGGCGATCAAGGTCAACAGCATGACGGCTTCGTTGGTGTTTTTGTTCCCCACGTTGTACATTCTGCATTATGAAGTCTTTGTCGGCCTGATCTTCAAACCGGAGATCATCCGTACACCGGCTTCGCTTGGCGGGGCCATCGCCCTGACGTTGATACTGGTTTTCGTGTTATACAATGACACCGTATCCGACATCATCATCAAGGCGGCGCGTGGTTTGCGGCGCAATCTTCAGGGTGAGCCTGATACCGAAACGACCGCGATCCAGCCGGTCAACGATACGCAATCGAATCAAGTTGAGGTGGCAGAATCATGAGTGATATGACAGTCGATCATCATCACCACGTAAGCGAAGCAGAAAAAGCACGGAGCATCGACAATCAGAAATTTGCGATGTGGTTGTTCCTCGCCAGCGAAACGGTGATCTTCACGACGATCATCGCGGCTTACATCATTTTCCGCATTGATAACCCCGAAATCGTGAAAGAAGTCCACGAACGGCTGGGCCTCAGCGGCATCTTGATCGTGACGTTTAACTCGTTCATCTTGCTCACCAGCAGTTGGGCGATGGTCATGGGCCTGCGCCAGATCCAGAAAGGCAACCGGCAGGGGTTGATCCGCTGGTTCTGGTTCGTCACCGTGCTAGGGATCGCTTTCCTTGGCTTGCAGTATTATGAATATATGCGATTGGCAGAAGAAGGAATCGCACTCAACTACAACCCGGACTCTGAGTTTGGCGGCTTTGGGATGCGCTTCTACGCGCCGACCGCCTTCCACGGGGCACATGTTATCGTCGGTGTGTTATGGGCGTTGTTCGTCATCCGGCGCGCACAGCAAGGAGCCTATGATGATAACCCGGTCGGGGTTGAGATCTTCGGGCTATATTGGCACTTCGTCGATGTGGTCTGGGTATTTCTGTTTACGTTCATCTACCTGATATAAGGAAGGATCATAATGGCTGAAGAACAAAAACCGGACGAAACACCCCAGGACGAAACACCCCAGGCGACTGACGACGATGCTCAGGTGGGTCGAGTCGGCACGCAAGAAGTCGAACAGATCGCCCAGAGTGCCACACCGCCCTCAGAATATCCAGAAGGTCAAGCCGATGAGATGGAAGAAAGCCTGCCGGAAGACGCCAACGGTTTAGAAAAGACCGTCGTTGAGGCAGAACGAGCCGCCGAAGAACTCTCCGATGCCGGACCGATCAAAGCTTTCGGGGAAACTGTATCGAAAATTCAAGATAGCATCGAAGCTGTGCCGGGCGCACCTGATACACCTGAAGAAGCCCTCTCACACGATACACACGGCGATACAACGACGTTCCTGGGGCGTGAGTTCCCGGTGCCGATTTACACCATGGTGTTCTTCGCGCTGGCCGCCCTGACGCTGACCGAGGTCATCCTGGCGGAATTGCTGATTAACGTCGAAGAGATCAAGATACCGGTGTTGTTCACCATCGCTATCGCTAAGTCGTTCCTGGTGGTGCTTTACTACATGCACCTGCGGGAAGACAGTCGCGTGTTCGCTTTGACATTGGCCGTACCAGTCGGCATCGTCACATTGTCGTTATTGTTCTTGATCGCGGTACCCAGTACCGGCTACTAACGATCATCCCCGCACTAACCCCAGGCACCTGCTCAAAACGTAGGTGCTTTTTTGATTCGCCCCAACTATCGAGATATGTCATAATGCCAGAAAATAGCAACAGGGGGCAGTATGCGTGGGATTTTGCTGTTGATGGTGTTAGGGGCGACCTTTGGGTTATCAGCCGGGTCGGTAGCGGCGACCTGTGGCGGCCTTGTGGGCCAGATCACGCTGGCGAACGCGACCGGCGGCAACCAGACGATCTCATTACCGGCAAATTGTACCGAGACCGTCACCCAGACGATGGTCATCCAACCGGGCTTAACTTTGACAATCAACGGCAACGGCGCGACCTTCGACTTCAACACGATGAACGCGATACGCGGCTTCGATGTGCAGGCCGGGGCTACGTTGGTTCTACGTGATGTCACGATTCAAAATGCCCGTGATTACGCGTTCTGGAATACGGGTGATCTCCGCTTGATTGACTCCCGTCTGGTCGAAAATGATCCCAATGTAGCGACAATTTACAATCAAGCTACCCTGACGGTGACCGATGCTGAGTGGTTCAATAATACCGGCATCGTCTTGTTGCACGCCAGTTCGTCAGACCGTGTGAGCTTGAACCGGGTGACGGCCCAGGGCAATCAGCCATTCCCCGGTCATATCATCAGCGCGAATGGCCCGCTGACGATCCGCGATAGTGATTTCGAAATGAATACCAATGTTATTCAAGCTCAGGCGGATCTACAGGTCGAGAGATCCACGTTTAGCGATAATCAAGCCGCTTCGGATGGTGGGGCGATCTGGCATAGTGGTGCCTCTTTGACCGTGACGGGCGGTCGCTGGCATGGCAATGTGGCCCCCGGTGATGGCGGCGCGATTTATACCAGTGGAGCACTGGTGGCGACAAATGCGACGTTTGACGGCAATGTAGCCG
The DNA here is from genome assembly GCA_034437535.1 of Anaerolineae bacterium. GTDB lineage: Bacteria > Chloroflexota > Anaerolineae > Aggregatilineales > Phototrophicaceae > J038. The sequence goes on from DAOTTZ010000046.1 coordinate 61,693, forward strand.
GGGATGACGGCGGCGGGATTTATGCCGGTGGGGAGGTCACGCTGACGCAGAGTGCGTTAATCGGCAATGATGCGACCCTGGGCGGCGGCGTCTATGCGGTGGGAGCGGTCTATGTCGAGCGTAGCACCATCGTGGATAATGCATTTGGCGGTGTCATCAGCCCGGATTTTCATCTGGCGCGGTCCCTCCTGGCGGAAAATGGGCCGTCCCTGGCATCACAGGCCATTCAATCCGGCGGTGATAATCTCATCGGTGATTCACTCCCCGGTGCGGTCGAGACAGACATCATAGAGCCGTACCCTGGGCTGGCCCTGCCAGTAGAAGAAGATGGCTTGTTGATCCTCCGCCCGACGCGCAACAGCCCGGCCCTGGACGCGATCCCGTGTAATGCCACCACCGATATACGCGGTCTGCCGCGTGCGGTTGATCTGCCATCGGTCGAGAACGGGCGTGGTACGTGTGACATCGGCGCGGTCGAAGTGCAGAGCGAGATCCCGGCTTGTGCCGATGGAACACCACGCGAAGATGTGCTGGTCTGCGCGGTTGATCTGCCAGATGTGAGCAACGATGATACCACCCTGGCGACCTTTGACGCCGATGACCAGATCACGGTTGAACCCGGCCTGATGATACCGGACATCACGACCGGAGCCGGCGATGATCGGTTATTGTTGCGGTCTGGCATCAGCGTGAACACGGTTGACCTGGGGGCCGGGGATGACTGGATGCGATTGGAAGACGGCTTACAGGGGAGCCTGGTCGCGCTTGAGGGTGGCCCTGGGTTTGACCGGCTGGAACTGACAACCCAGACGATCCCCCCGGCTACGTTGCAAGCCCTGGCGGATTCGATCCGGGCGGGGGCGACGGTGATTACGTTTGACTCGGTGCTGGTCACGCTCTCCGGCTTTGAGCAAATCCGTGTGTTGAATCAGGTCATCGTCACAGAGCAGGCTCTTTACAACGCGCTGGCAGAGTCGCTGGCGCAATCTTCAGAGACGATCACCTTTGCTCTGCCGGATATGACAACCGACGGTTTGCAGGTCACGGCGCGGTTAGCGGATGGCACCACCGGGCGTTTCGTTGTCCAAGCGACGGCGGATGATGGCATTCTGGTGTTGCGCCTGGCCGGTTGGTCAGTCGATGTTCCCACGCATTTTCGAGAGGCAGTCAACCGGGAGTTTTTGCCCGCCCTGGCCGCCGCGCTGAATACGTTCAACCCGACCGGACAGGCTATCCCGGCGGTGGATCGCTACCCGACACGGTGGATTTTGTACGCTCAGTTTTGATCGTCCGCTTCAACCGTCTGGATGGTGGCACCAGCGGGTTGGGCTTGCATGGCGGATCGCTTGACGTAGTAAAGCGTTTCTTCGTGCAGGCGGCGGTTGATCGCGATGAGATCCCCCACCAGGCCGATCAAAAAGATTATGAAACCGATGATGAGCAAGGCCGACCCCACCACCACCGATTGTACGTTACTGCCACGTCCTGGGTCAGAGGTCAGCAAGATCAAGCCGTAGCGCACCCATAAGAACAGGCCGCCCAGCACGAACGGTGCCGCCATCCAGGTGAACGTCCGTAAGGGACGATAGAGGACATACAAGCGCAGGATCGTGGAGGCGGAGCGGATAACGTATTGCGGGATACTGCTAATCAAGCGGGACTCGCGCAATTTATCGTTCGTGGTCACTGGCACACTGACGATGGACAGGTTCTTATGCCCGGCCTGGATGATGGTCTCTAGCGTGTAGGTATACCCGGTGATGACGTTGATCCGCAGGGCCGCCTCCCGCGACCAGGCGCGAAAGCCACTGGGTGCGTCGGAGACATCCGTGCGTGAGACCGACCGAACCACCGCGCTCCCGAACTTTTGCAGGCGTTTCTTAATCGGGGAGAAGTGTTCGATGGTGTCGGTCTGGCGATCTCCGATCACGATATCGGCTTGCCCGGCCAGGATCGGCGCGACTAGATCCGGGATATACCGCCCCGGATACTGATTATCTGCATCGGTATTGACGATAATATCTGCCCCCAAATGCAAGCCAGCATTTAACCCGGTCTGGAAGGCCGCCGCCAGTCCTTTGTTGGTGTTGTGCCGCACGATATGCGTGATACCGTGTTCGATGGCGACTGCGACCGTGCCATCGGTACTGCCGTCGTCAATGACCAACGTCTCAATCACGTCGATGCCGTCGATAGCGGTTGGCAAGCCCTGGATCGTTACTGGCAGGGTGGCCTCTTCGTTGAGGCATGGGATTTGGATGATGAGTTTGGTCATCGAGGTCGAACCTTGCGCTGGTTAATCTTGTCTGCGATTATCATGCCACAAGTCCGAATCTGCAAGTACAGGCCCAATGACTCTAACTCGTCTCAAAAACATCGCGCAGTTGATCTTCCTGGTGGTGGTGCTGGTCATCATCGCGGTCTACCTGCGGGATCAATGGCGCATCATCCAGGCTGAAGACCTGACGTTCAACTGGCCGTTGTTGGGCCTGGCCCAGGCGGTGATGATGTTGGGTTGGATCTTACTACCGCTTGGGCCGTATTTGATCTTGCGCTATCTGGGGCGTCCGTTGGCGGCATCGGCGGTGTGGCCGATTGCCTATATCGCAAACGCCGCCAAGTATCTGCCGGGCGGCATCTGGGCGTTGCCCGGTCAGGTGTTTTTTTTCCAGCGGGCCGGCATCCCCACCGGGCAGAGTGTGATCGCGGTCTTCTGGGAGACCGTCACCAAGCTCTTAGGGGCGGCAGTCGTCGCGCTGTTAGGCATCGGCCTGGTGCTGGTGTATTTGCCGGCCTGGGTTGTGTTTGGCGGCCTGGGGCTGGTTTTTCTGCTGGTGGCGGGCGGATATGGTCTGCTGGTGGTCTCACCCGGTTTTCGTGCCCGCTTGCTACGTCTGCCAGCCGTCATCACACGTCCCTTTACCGATGAAAGCCTCACTCGTCATCAATTCCTGAGCTTGCTAGGGCTTTACAGCATCATCTTCGGGTTGTTTGGTGCGTCCTTCGTGTTGATGACGGTCGCTATCGTGCCGGAGTTTGAGTTCGGCTGGACGTTATCGCTGGTCGGTCTGTACAGTGGCGGTTGGATCCTGGGTTTTTTGATCTTCCTGTCGCCCGGTGGCATCGGGATTCGTGATGGCATTATCATCCTGGGGATGACGGTCTTCCTGGCGGTGCCTTATCCGGCGGTCGTCGCCATCGGGATGCGGATTAGCTGGTCATTGGCGGAGGCGACCGTGTTGGTCATCGGCTTAATCATCGAACGCTGGATGCGGCCTAAAGTTGCACAGGCATAACTGCACACGGTACACTCTGGGCGGTCTAATCTAATTGGATGGATGAAATAGGGGAAGCCGTATGTTGCAGGATTTAAGCGAACAGGTCGCGCTCGTCACCGGGAGCGCACATCGCGTCGGCAAAGCGATTGCGATGGAACTGGCACGATCTGGCGTCAACATCATGATCCATTATCACACGACCGATGAAGCCGTTGTGCGGGATACCGTGCAAGATATGAAATCGCTCGGTGTGGATGCCTTCTCGGTGCAGGCGGATGTCAGCACGCCGGAGGGCGTCCAGATTGCTTTCGACGCGGTGAAAGAGAACTTTGGCAAGTTAAACATTCTGGTCAATAGCGCGTCAACATTTACCCGCAATCATCTGATGGATGTGACACTGGCCGATTGGGAGAAAAGCCTGAAGGTCAATGCCACCGCCCCCTTCCTGTGTACACAAGCGGCAGTCCGCTTGATGCGCGAAAATGACCCCCCCGGCGGGGCGATTATCAACATTCTGGATTACGGCGCAGTCCGCCCCTGGGCAGAACGAGCCGATCATAACGTGAGTAAGGCCGCCCTGGCTATGCTGACCGAAGTCAGCGCGTTGGACCTGGGTAAAGAAAAGGTGCGCGTCAACGGGGTTTTGCCGGGGCCGGTTCTGCGTGATGATGGTGCGACCGAAGAACGCTGGGAGGAAATCGGGCAGTCCCTGCCGTTAGGCTACACTGGCGAGCCGGAAGACGTAGCGCGGGCCGTCGTCTATCTCGCGTCGGAGACGTTCGTCACGGGCACGATCTTAAAGGTCAACGGTGGCGAAACACTCTAAGCGCACGCGCCGTGTAAGCTGGTTGACCGACATCCACCTGGAATTTCTCGATACGGCGCAGATTGACGCCTTCCTGGTGACGGTGGCGGCGGATGACCCCGATGTGCTACTGATTACCGGCGACATCACCACGCCGAAGGTGCTGGCGAATGTGTTGACCTATATCGCTCGCCGCTTGCTGACCCCGGTGTATTTTGTCCTCGGCAACCATGATTATTACGGCGCACGCATTGCTGATGTACGAACGTCCATGCGTGACCTGACCGGCCAGGGGCAAGGCGTCGCCTGGATGCCCGCCGCCGGCCTGGTCGAATTGGCACCGGATACCGCACTCGTCGGGCATGGTGGCTGGTCGGATGGACGCTACGGGGATTTTATGCGCTCGCAGATCATACTCAACGATTACCTGCACATCGAAGATCTGGCTGGTTTGCCAAAGCCCGACCTGCTCAACCGGCTTCAGCAGTTGGCTGATGGCGCGGGGGATTATCTGCGCGGCATGTTAGAAGTGGCCGCTGGCCGCTATCCCAATATCACTGTGATGACGCATTCCCCGCCGTTTCAAGAGGCGTGCTGGTTCCAGGGCAAGACGCCGGAATGGGATAACCCCTATCTGCCACATTTCACCTGTAAGGCAGTCGGGGATGCCCTGCTTGCGACGGCAGAGCGTTACCCGACGGTGCAATTAACGGTGTTATGCGGGCATGTGCATCACGCCGGGACTGTCTCTATGCGGCAGAACTTGCACGTCATCACAGGTGGCGCGGAGTACGAAAAGCCCCACGTCCAGCAGGTCTTTGAGTTCGCGCTTTAGTCGCCAGCGGCGCGTTGAGACGGGCGGGCTGGATCTGCTGGTACATCAACCGGGCCGAGGGCTTCGATGGTGTAACCGTGTGGATACGTCCGATTTTCTTCTTCAGTGATGTGGCGTGGCGCGTGGCGTGGTGGGGCATAACGCAGGATTCGCCCGCGTAGCCTCAGCGCACCCTCTGCCATTGCTTTTACCCAGGATGACGCCTTCGGAAAGCCGAACGCCTCTCTCAGCGGATCATCCATCAGCGCGTAGGTGGCTTCGCGCACCAGCCCGTGCGTAAATTTTGGATACCAACCCAGGAAGATACGCACAGTCGCTTCGCCCACGCGGTGATTTTCATCAGTGTAACGGAAGTTTTCCCGCTCGTACTGGATGTTGAACTGCTCGAACGCCTCTCGGTCGGTTGGAATGTCCTTAATGCCCATGCGTTTGCCCACTTCCCGCCAGAAGTAAAACGCGGCTAACTTCTCGTTGTCGGTCGTCTGCCGCCAGCCGAAACGGTCGATCCAACGAGACGGTTCAAACACAAATGTCGATAACACATACAGATAATCGTCATTGCTGATGTCGAAACGTCCGTGCAGGCGGTTCATACGGCGCAGGGCGGCACGGCCCCGGTCGCTGTCATAACCGTATTCCGTGATCTCCGCCAGGATGAGCGCGGTGTCATCGTACCGCCGTTGACCGGCGTTCTGGAATTGGCCGGTTTGGTCGAGCAACTTCGAGATACTCGGCACCCCATAGGTGCGGAACAGCGCGAACTCTAACGCCCGTGTGACCAACCAGGGGAATTCATACGCGCTATCCAGGTAGACGATGCGCCAGGCGTCTTTTTCCGGGTCGAGTGATTGAATTTCATTACAATTTGCGTAACGACCAGCCATTACAAATCTCTTTTCACTTTATTGCGTGGAGTATAAAGTCCCTGGCTTATAGGTGCATTAGTGGCAAATTTCTCATATAATGAAGCGCAAGTTTGCGAAGGATAATCGGACCTATGACGCATATTTTCATCAGCCATAGCCAGGCCGACAACACAGTAACCCGCCAAATAGCCGATACACTCATCGACGCCGGCTTTGAAGTCTGGGTAGATTTCGACAACATCGGCGGTGGTGACCGCTGGCTCCGTACCATTCAGGAAAACATCGAGGCCGCCGGTGTGGTGGTCGTGGTGATGTCTCGTGCCGCGCAAGAATCAGAGTGGGTGGAGCGAGAGACACTTTTCGCGATGGACGTAAAGAAACCGTTGCGAGTCGCGCTCGTAGAGGATATGCCGCTTCCCTTACACCTGACCAACCGCCAGTATATCGACTGTGTGGGCGATAAGCAGGGTCATCAGGGCATCAAAAAATTAGCGGCTAACCTGCGAAAGCTCAACCTGAGTGGCAAGCAGACCACCAATCGTAAAAAGTTGGCGACTCTGCCCGACCAGGATAACTTTTTCAAATATTTGCGCCAATTGCCCGATGGCAAAGAAAACGCGCTCATCGCCCGTGATTTGTATCGTTGGGCCAAAGCCAATGCGGATCAGGTCGTTTTCGGCGAGGGCAAGCGCACGCCGGGGTTTCACGTCAAGGCGGTGTTGGATGACGACTCGGACGATGTGACGGTGTTCAGCGTGTTTGCCTTCCGCCGCCAACCAAAGGCGCAGGTGCAATTCCTCTATCTGTCGGAGTACCCGCCATATGATAACGACAAGATGCGCCGTTCGACTCTTATATCGCTCAACCGCCTGCTAACCGACGAGGCTTTTATTGACGATCAAGCCGACCGCCGCCCGACAGTCCCACTCTTGCCGACGCTGGCAAATGCCGAGAACCTGGAATACTTCAAGCAGGTGATGGGCGAGATCTTTGATAATCTACGGAGTGGATGAGCCAGAGCAAGAAGCCACCGACTGCCAGCAAGATGAAAATCCGCCCGGCAGGATGCGCGATTGCGCCGGCATAAAACGGTAGATCATAACGCAGGGTTAGCGTGGAGTCCCCGTTGATCGGGATCGCCCGAAACATCACATTGCCGCGCACAATAGGCTGGCCGGAATCAACACGCCAGCCGGGGTAATAGGCATCAGTCAACACCAGCCACCCCGGACGATCTGCCTGCACATCGATTCGAATTTCGGTCGGGGTATAGTCGATGATCTGCGCGGAGCCGGTGCCGCCGGTCTGCGCGTGTGCTGCTAACTCTGCATCTACCGTGTTGAGCGTTAACATCGTGCGCGGGTCGAAATCCGCCGCCCGGAGTGTGGCGAGTGCCGCCTCTGTCCCATCCCAATCATCAGGGAAAATTTCCGCATCGAACACGACGAACGCACGCGGCATCACATCCACATTTTCATAGATCGCCACATCGGCAGAATAGACACGCCGCCAACCCTGCGGGCTGAGTTGCACAAAATCACCGGTACGGGCATCGACCCAACTGAGCGCGAGAATTGTCATCTCCGCTGGCTGGCTGGAGATTGTGAAGCTTGCCGGGGCGGTTGGTCCCGCCGCCGCATACCGTGCTAACGTCAGGCCCTCTGATGTGCGGTCGGTCGCTGGCTCTGGCAATGGGTCATCATCCACGCGGAGCGCGGGCGGATCGCAATCATCCGCGCAGGTATAGAGCAGGTGCAGGTGCGTCCCGGTGAAGTCATTGTCGTTCGGGTAGACGGTGGCAGGGGCCGTCTGGAAGGTCGTATCGTAGAAGATGCCATCAATCACACGCTGGAAGACCTTATCAACCAGCAGATAGCGCGTGTTTGTCAGATCCAACCAGCGATCATCCGGCAGGCAGATGCCGCCGCAAGCGGCCTGGGCCAGGTTCTCCCGCAGGCGACCATCAACGGTGCGGAGTGATCCATCCGGCAAGATCAACGACGTGAACGCGGTGTAATACTGTGTCGGCAGAACACCGCCGTCGAAGCCGTCAATGGTCGGTACATCCCACACCAACGGCAGATTTCCGGCCACTGTCTCCTGTAGCTTGGTCGCGGTGAAGGCGTAAGCCTGGGCCTGGTCGCTCAATGCCATCTGTTGCCAGCGGATGTCCAGGTCTGGCTTGTCGCCGGGATCAAACGCTAGATTGCTGACACTCAAAAAGCGGTCCGCCGGGGTAGATTCCAGGCCGTAAGCGGTCAATTGGGTGGCGGCGAAGCGCGGCTGGTTGAAGACTGCCGGATCACTCAGATCATGATACGGTAGGGTGTGGCTGGCGAGCCACAATTCCGCGATGACCACGACCGGGATCACCCCGGCCAGTACGATCACGCGCCACAGCGACCGGCTCAAGACGACCAGCGCGACGAACCCAACCGCCGCTATGGCCCAGCCAGCCAGCGTCACGCCGGAGGGTTCCACTGGGAGCGCGACCGGCGGTTCAGTTGCAGACCCGGCGAAACCGGCACCGATTCCTAAAGCGATCATCAACCCGGCGAATATCCCCAGGATGCGTAAAGGCCGGGGGGCATTCGGTTCCGGGCCGCGCACCAATCCAGCGGTACCGTATCCAGCCAGGAGCGCGACCCCCAACGTAAACAATGCCAACCAGCGGGCCGGCACCCGGAACAGGTTAAAACCAGGCAATTCCGCCAGGAGCAAATACAACGGGTTGAAGCGACCCAACGCCAACAATAATCCTACAATCGCCAGAATCAGCCAGGGCCGCACCTTTTTGCCACCTGCACCGAATGCCAGGAAGGCCCCAACCACCGCCAGTCCAAGCGCGATCACGCCGGGATAGGTGACGTACTCACTGAAGGGTTGCCCGGCGTAACTGGGCAAAATACCACGCCCGATAATCGCCGGATCGAGCGAAAAGGCGGTGGCTTCTTGCACGTTGAGTCCATCACCCCGGTTTGAGATCGACGTGAGGCTTTGCGTCGGGATCAATTGCGGCAGGGCGATAACCACAGCCAGCACAGCCGCCGTGCCCACCCATACCAGCGGCAGACCGCGCCGCCGTCCACGCTCCTGCATCCAACCCAGGGCCAGGCCATAAACGCCCAACCCCACGCCGGTGATGAACACCGTCTGGGTGTGCCCGCAGAGCAACTGCAACCCCCAGGCCACCCCGAATGCTGGCAGAAAACGACGGGGCTGGGTCATCGTCTGCCCCAGCAGATAAAACAACCAGGGCATCCAGGCTAGCCCCTGTAACTGGTTGATCTGTTCCACATGGGCACCCACATGCCCGCCGAACGCGAACACCGCCGCCGTGACGATCCCCGCGCTGATGCTCAAACCTTGCTGGCGGGCCAGCGCGAACGCCCCCGCCGCCGCCCAGAAGGTATGGAGTATAATTTGAATGCGGATGCTATCCGGTGCGGTGGCGGCCAGGGTCAGCCAATTGGGCGGGTACAGTGTGCCGAGTTGGGCATTTGCCAGCAATGGCACCCCCATGAACAATGTCGGCGACCATGACGGCAAATCTCCCCCGGCCAGCAAAGCATCCCGCAGATGCCAATAGGGGTAAAAGTAAGCAAAGGTATCCCCCCTTGCCAGGATCAAATCGGTAAAGGCCAACTGATAGAAGAACATCAGCGTCAGCCCGGCCAGTAGCATCAACGGTAAAAGTCGTCTCATCATCATGCCCGATAGCATAACGCAATCATTCACACAGGGAAAGACCCGGCGTAGAATAGACGAAGATACACGATAAACGGAGTCAATCGTTGGAACTTAAAGCCTATCAGTGGAAAAACCGCCTCTTGCTTTTGTTCGCACCCGCCGCCAGTTCGGATGAATACATCGCGCAGTGGGATACGCTCAATCGTCATTGGGATGGCGTGCTGGAACGTGATCTGCGTGTGGTCTCGATCTTCGAAGAGGAAGTAGGGGATGTGGATGGGGACGACATCGACCCGGCGGCAGGCGACGACCTACGCCGCCAGTACCGCATCAAGCGTAATCAATCGGTCGTAATCTTAATCGGCAAGGACGGCACCGAGAAGAAACGGGTGCCCATGCCAGCCGATGTGACCAGGTTATTCGCATTGATCGACACCATGCCGATGCGCCAGGACGAGATGCGCCAGCGCAACAACGATTGAAAGGGAGCAGGCTGTATGTCGCAATCATATTATATTGTCATCGTAGGGTGTGGCCGCCTGGGGAGCATGTTGGCGAACCGGCTCAGCGCGACCGGCAATCAGTTGGTCGTCGTTGATCGCCAGGAAAGCAAATTCGACAAACTTTCTACCGAGTTCAGCGGGTTTAAGGTCGTCGGGGATGCCAACGAAGTCTCTGTCTTGCGGAAGGCCCATACTGAAAAGGCAGATTTCGTCTTCGCCACCACCACCGAGGACAACATTAACCTGATGGTCGCGCAGATGGCCCAGACCGTCTTCGACGTGCCCAATGTGATCGCCCGTGTGTATGATCCTCAGCGCGAGGCTATCTATAGCAAGTTCGGCATCAAGACCATCAGCCCGACGAAATTGTCGGCGGAATCATTCATGCGCCTGCTGGATAAGACCGACGAGGAACAAGCCTGATGAAAATGCGAATCATGATGATCGGCGGTAGTAAGACGATTTACTTCCTGGCGCGGCAATTCGTCGAACGCGGCGATCACGTCACGATTATTAACCGGGATCGCCAACGGTGTAAGGAACTGGCCCAGCAGACCAAAGCGACCGTCGTGTTTGGCGAAGGCAGTAACGTTGACCGGCTGGAAGAAGCCGGTGCCCGCCGCGCCGACCTCCTGTTGGCCTTGACCACCCACGACCAGGATAATCTTATCGCCTGCCAGATCGCGCAGAAGATATACGGCGTCCCGCGCACGTTGGCCCTGGTCAACGACCCGGAAAACGAAGCCTTGTTCCAGCAGTTGGGCATCACGGTCGTCTTTTCCGCTACACGCATCATCGGCCAGATGATCGACCAGTTCGCCCATTTTGATGACATCACGACGCTTTTGCCCATCGCGCAGGGTCGCATCAACGTGACCGATGTCCGGTTGGACGCCAACTCACCGGCTATTGGTAAGTCTTTACAAGAACTCGAATTGACCAGCGGATCACTCATCGCGGCCATCATTCGCGGTGAAGATATGATCGTGCCGCGTGGCGCGACTCGTCTGCTGATCGACGACCATTTGATCCTCATCAGCCAACCCGATCATCAAGAGCAAGATCTGGTGACGTTGTGCGGTGAGGACTCGTAAATGCGGTATCGGCATTACCTGCGCGGGCGGTATCGCGCCTTGCTGGGGTATTTGGGGTCGCTTTTCATGACCATTGGCGGCGTGTTCTTCCTGCCGTTGATGGTTTTGCTATTCTACCCGGATGAATTTATATATGCCGGGGACTTTTTGATCGTCGCGGTGCCTTTTGTGCTGTTGGGGGCCTTTATGCGCCGCCGGTTTAAGCCGCTGGCAGATGACGAACGCAGTATCACCGTGCAGGAGGGCATGGTGTTGGTTTTCGTCATCTGGTTGATGGCGGTGTTTGTCGGCTCTCTGCCGCTGATGCTTGCGCTTGACCTGAACCTGACACAAGCCGTCTTTGAGTCTACGAGTGGTTGGACGACGACCGGTTTATCGGTGGTCGATGTCGAAACCGCCCCGCGCATCGTGCTATTTTACCGGAGCTTGCTTCAGCTAGCCGGGGGGGCTGGCTTTGTGATTATCGCGCTGGCGGCCCTGGCTGGCCCGGCTGGCTCCGGCTTGACGACGGCGGAAGGCCGGAGTGACCAACTCGCGCCGCATGTGCGCCAGTCTGCTGGCATCGTCCTGCGGATCTACTTGAGTTATATCGTGGTGGGGGTGGTCGCGCTGTATGTAGCCGGGATGGATTGGTTCGACGCGGTGAACCATGCGTTTACCGCCCTGGCAACCGGCGGCTTTAGCACCCGTCCGGAGTCAATCGGGTACTATGATAGTGCCGTGATCGAAGGCGTCATCATCGTGTTGATGATCCTGGGCGGTCTTAACTTCCTGACGGCTTATACGTTGTTGCGTGGTAAGTTCCGGGCGGTCTGGCGCAACGGAGAAGTCCGGCTGGAAGCCATCTTGCTATTGATTACGATCCCGTTGATCTTTGTCTTTACGACCGCGCCGCTGTATGATGACCTGGGCAAGCAGATCCGGGTGGCGATCTTCGACACGACCTCTGCATTGACGGGCACCGGGTTCGCCTCGGTCGATCAAGCCGGTTGGAATGCTTTCGGCTGGATGATCTTCGTCATCTTGATGACCATCGGCGCGGGCAGTGGCTCGACTGCCGGCGGCTTGAAGTTAATTCGGGTGTATATCATCACCAAGGCAGTACGGTGGGAATTGCGCCGGGCCTTCTTGCCCAAGCATACCGTCAACGAACCGGCCATCTGGCAGGGAGAATCACGCGGGTTCCTCAACGATGAGATGGTGCGGCGGGTTGCGTTATATGTCTTCCTGTATATCGGCTTTCTGGTGGCTGGCACAGCTATCACCACCGCGCATGGGTACACCGTCGGCGAGAGCTTGTTTGAATATGCCAGTACGTTAGGCACCGTCGGTCTATCCGTCGGCGTGACCATGCCCGACGCCCCGGCCAGCCTGCTGTGGGCACAAACGATTGGCATGTTCCTGGGGCGTCTGGAATTCTTCGCGGTGTTCATCGGCCTCACCAAATTGTTGCTGGATGGCTGGACGCTGACACACCCACCACGCAAGCAGATGATACACAGCCTCAATGTGCGGCAAGATGAATCAGAGTCAGATCTGCCGGAACAGAACGACCAACAATCCCTGAGAGATCACTCATGAGTCGTCGTCATCGTCAACATTTAGCGGCACGTTACCGGCTTATGCTGGAAACGTTAGGGCCGCTGGCGGGTATCATCGGCCTGACGATCCTCAGCCCGGTCTTGCTGGTGCCCTTCTACCCGGAAGAAGCCGCGTTGAGCAGTCATTTTCTCATCGTCGGCCTGCCGATCTTGCTCTTTGCGGCGGGCATGTACTGGCGTTATCGCCCGCGTAGCACATCCAGCCTCAAGCAACACGAAGGTATGATCGTTATCTTCCTGGCGTGGTTGCTGGCCTCCATGTTGAGCGCGATCCCGCTGGCCTCATTGTTGGATCTTGCCCCGTCGTCAGCTCTGTTTGAGTCCGTCAGCGGGTGGACGACCACCGGCCTTTCAATGGTCGATGTAGACGAGACGCCGCGCCTGGTGCTTTTCTACCGGAGCATGTTGCAATTTTCCGGCGGGGTGGGGTTTGCCATCCTCGGCTTGACTTTCCTCGCCCTGTCGGCTGGCGGTGGGTTGAGCATGGCCGAAGGACGCGATGAAAGGCTGGTGCCCAACATCCGCCGCTCTGCCGCGATTGTCGGTGAGATTTACCTCACGTATACCGTCGTCGGGACGGTCGCGCTCCGCCTGGCGGGGATGACCTGGTTTGACGCGCTCAATCATGCGATCTGTGCCATCTCGACCGGCGGCTTCAGCACGCAGGCCGCGTCGATAGGCCATTACGACAGCGCGATCATCGAAGCGGTCATCATGGTCTTGATGCTTTTGGGGGCGTTAAATTTCGTCACCGCCTGGACGCTCATCCGCCGCCAGCCAGAGCCAGTCATCCATAATGGCGAAATCCGCTTGGGGGGCTTTCTGCTGGTCGTCGTTATCCCCGCGCTGTTTTTGTTGTTGGCAGGGGCCACGTTGTACGCTTCAGTGGGGGAAACCCTGCGCGTCACGGTCTTTGAGGCGATCTCAGCTCTTTCCAGCACTGGCTACACGGTGACCAGCTACAACCCCTGGCCGTCGGCGGGATTACTATTGTTAATCATCTTGATGATTATCGGCGGGGGGCACGGCTCGACCGCTGGCGGCCTGAAGTTAAGCCGGGCACATATCGTGTTTCAGTCCATCCGGTGGGAGGTGCGGCGGACTCTGTTACCGCGTCATGCCGTCAATGAGCCGGCGATCTGGTTAGGCAGTCAACAACGTTTCTTATCCGACCATATGGTTCGGCGCACGACGTTGTTCGTCGGCATTTATGTGACGGCGATCTTTATCGGCGCGGTCATTGTGGCCGCACACGGACACAGCATCGGTGATAGTCTGTTTGAAATTACCAGTGCCGTCGGCACGGTTGGTCTCTCAGTCGGCCTGACCGGGCCAGAGGCCCCGGTGACGCTCCAACTCACCTTGATGGTGGCCATGTTCCTGGGCCGGTTAGAATTCTTCGTAGTGTTCATCGCGGTCACCCGGCTGTATGGCGATGCCCGCAGTCTGTTTGATCACCGGCGGGATCAGTCGGCTTCGTCGAAAACGGGTAAAATATCCTCAAACGACATTGAGAGAGAAGAGCGATGACTCATGCTGACCTTTATTCACATATCTGATACACACATCCACAGCGACCCATCTTACACACGAGAGGGCGCACCCACGACCAGCCAGGCCGGGGCGCGTGCTTTGGTGCGAGAGATCAATGGTTTGTCTTTCCGGCCTAACTTCGTCCTGCATACCGGGGATGTGGCTTATGACCCTTACGAAGCCGCCCACGAAACCGCCGCCCAGATCCTGGCTGGCATCCGTTACCCGGTATATTATCTGGCAGGCAATCACGACGCCAGTGCCGCGCTACAACGGCATTTCATCCCGGATAAAACCGTAATGCGCCAATTGCATTACAACATGGATGTTAACGGCGTGCAGATTGTCGCGGTCGATAGTAACGGCCCGGCAGATCCACCGCGTGGATACATGACCGATACACAATTGCGCTTCCTGCAAGAGATCTGCGATGCGGATGACCCACGCCCGTTGATTATCGCCACGCATCACAATCCGATTTCGGTCGGCGTGCCCTGGCTGGATGATTACATGGGTATCCAGAATGGGGAAGCCTTCCACGCGGCGATTTTACCCGCCCGGCATCGTCTGCGCGGGGTGTTCTTCGGTCATGTGCATCAGAACATTGATATTTATCGTGACGGCATTTTGTACGCCAGCACGTTAAGTAGCTGGATGCAACTTCGCGCTTACCCCGGCCTGCGGAAGACCGAAGTTGACTCACGGGCGGAGCCAGGCTATAGCATCGTCACCGTCACGGCAGATCGCACATTTATCCGGCGTTGTCGCTTCCCGATCCCTACCGCATAACGGATTGTCGAACGCCGACAGAGGCGTTATGCTAGGCTGTCCGGGTGGCCGGTCTCCGCCACCCTTGAACAAGAAACACGGAGCAAAGAACCCATGCACATCGAAATGATACGCACCAAAATCCACCAGGCGCGGGTGACAGCCGCAGTGGTGGATTACGTCGGGAGCATCGGCATTGATACCGATCTGCTGGCACAAGCCCGTATGTATCCTTATGAAAAAGTCCTGGTCGTGGATGTCGAGAACGGCTCCCGGCTGGAAACCTATATCATCCCGGCCCCGGCTGGCAGTGGCGAGATCAGCTTGAACGGGGCGGCGGCCCGGCTGGTCAGCCCTGGCGACCGCGTTATTATCATGGCGTTTGCCAACGTCACGTTTCCGCCGCCGGAGGGGTGGGAACCGCGTGTTCTCATTATGGATGACACCAATGCAATTTTAGAGATTCGTGGCCCGGAGCGTTGGGAGGACTAGAACGATGACAAATCGATTGACGATCTTAGACATCCAGGCCATGAAGACCGAAGGCCAGCCAATCACCATGTTGACTGCTTACGATGCCTTCAGTGCCCAGGTAGCAGAGGCGGCGGGGGTGCCGCTCTTGCTGGTGGGGGATACGCTGGGCATGGTGGTGCAAGGGCATGATTCCACGATTCCGGTCACGCTCGACCATATGATTTATCATTGCGAGATCGTCGCTCGCGTCACCGGGCGTCCGCTGGTAGTCGGGGATATGCCCTTTATGACGGCGACCACCAACGCTGAAAAAACCCTGCAAAACGCCGCCCGCTTGATGCAATCTGCTGGTGTGGGCTGTGTCAAGCTCGAAGGCGGCGCGTTCATCGCCCCGACTATTGAACGCATCACCCAGGCCGGCATCCCGGTGATGGGGCATATCGGTTTGACGCCGCAGAGCGTCAACCAGTTGGGCGGCTTTAAGGTGCAGGGCCGTGATCTTGACCGGGCCGTCGCGCTGGTGCGTGATGCCGAAGCCGTCCAGGCGGCGGGGGCTTTCGCGCTGGTGCTGGAACTCGTCCCGGCTCCCCTGGCAGAACTCATCAGCCAGCGGTTGACCATCCCGACGATTGGCATTGGTGCCGGTGCCGGGTGTGATGGTCAGGTGCAGGTCTTCCATGATATTTTGACACTGTTCACGGAGTTTTTGCCCCGCCATACCAAGCGTTACGCTGATGCTGGCGGCTTGATCCAGCAGGCCATTGAACAATACGTGGCGGAAGTACAAGCCGGGCAGTTCCCGACAGGTGATAATGCTTTCGGCATGGATGACGAGGTGTTGGCTCAGGTGCATGAGGCCCTGGCATAATGCGTGTCGCTGATACCATAGCGGCGTTACGGCAGGCCCGCGCCGCGATGCAGGGGACGGTAGGGGTAGTGCTGACGATGGGCGCACTCCATGCCGGGCATATGGCGTTGGTTCAAGTCGCCCGCGCCGATCATGACCAGGTGATTGCCACCATTTTCGTCAACCCGACGCAGTTCGGCCCGGATGAGGACTTGGACGCTTATCCGCGTGATCTGGAAGGTGACCTGGCCCGGTTAGAGGCCGCTGGCGTCGATTGTGTTTTCACCCCGAACCCGCCGATGATGTACCCGCCAGGATACCAGACTTATGTACAGGTTGATGATGTGACGCAAGGGCTGGAAGGTGCCCACCGTCCGGGGCATTTTCGTGGTGTCACGACCGTTGTCGCCAAGTTGTTCAATCTGACTCAGCCCACCGTCGCATATTTCGGCCAGAAGGACGCTCAGCAGGTGGTCGTCTTGCGGCGCATGGTCGCGGATCTTAATATGCCGCTGTCGATTGCAGTCTGCCCGACGGTGAGAGAATCCGACGGCCTGGCGATGAGTTCTCGGAATGCATATCTGATGCCGGATGAACGGCAGGCCGCGCTGATATTGCGCCGGGCCTTATCTGCCGTGACGGATGCTTACCGTGCCGGTGAACGCGACACCGCCCACCTGGAAGCGATCATGCGCGATACGGTAAAAGCCGAGCCTCTGGCCCGGCTGGATTATGCCTCGGTGGTATCAGCGGCAGATCTGCGCCCGGTAAATCAGGCCGGGGATGCCCCGCTGTTGGCGTCACTCACCGCGCAGGTGGGCCGCCCGCGCCTGCTGGATAATTGCTTACTCCCCGCCCACTTAAACACGCAGGCGGGCTTGACGGCAGAGCTTGGCGCGGTTCGGCAGGGGTAAATTATGCCGGGGCGGCTTCTGTTACCGGGTTGAACTGGACGTTCAGCTCGATCTTGATCTCTTTACCCACCAGCACCCCGCCGGCTTCAAGAGCCTGGTTCCAGGTCAGGCCGAAGGCTTCGCGGTTGATCTTGGTGCTGGCTTCGAACCCGGCGACCTTCACACCCCAGGGGTTGGTGCCTTCACCCAGGAAGGTGACATCCAGCACGACCGGCTGAGTCACGTCGCGGATGGTCAGGTTGCCATGCACACGGGCTACCTTGTCATTTTCCAATTCCACGTTGGTGCTTTCGAAGGTCAGCGTCGGGTACGTCTCCACTTCGAAGAAATCCGGACTCCGCAGGTGATTGTCGCGGTCTGCCGCGCCAGTGTCGATGCTACTCACACCGATGGTGGCGTTGACGGCGGCTTCTGCCGGGTTTTCCGGGTCGAATTCTAATGTTGCATCAAACTCCCGGAACGCGCCGCGCACGTTGGTAATCATCATATGACGAACGGTAAACTCGACGTTGCTATGCGCGGTGTCAATACTCCACTTTGCCATGATTATCTCTCCTTGATTGTCTTTTGATTTATAAACGGACTACCGTCCACTTGTTTATAGGACGCATCATAACATGGTGATCTTACGTTGTCGAATAAAAGATCCATGAGGAAACAAAAGGTCGTCCAAGCTCTGGACGACCCGGAGGCGATTATAACTTACACCATCAGCTTTGAAATGAGGTCGCTCAACCCGGTGAAGATCTGCTGGCGAGAGTATCCCAACCGTAAACGCTGGAAGTGCAACGTGTTCGGGTGGAGCATGATATACAAGGTATCACTCATGTAGTCTAAGGACTCGCAGACATCCAGCCGATTGAGTAAATTACGGATAGTCTGCCGCCACCAGAGATGCGCCGGTAATTCCAGCGTGACAGCCGTCGCGCCAGCCTGCCCGGCGTACAACAGATCGAGATTCCGCAAGACGAAATCTGCCGCTTGTTCGGTAAACCAGCGCAGATCATCCCCTGGTGTGGTGCCACCTGCCCGCAGACGCCTGAGCGTGGTCTCTTGCATCTCGCGTTGCTCCTGGTCAAGCAGGGCATAGCACAGGTCGATCTTGTTCTCAAAGTTGCGGTAGAGCGTGCCCTTGCCAACCCCGGCAGATTCCGCGATTTGTGTCATGGAGACGGCATCGACGCCCTGTTCGTTGAACAGGGTGCGGGCTGTACGGAGCAAAAGCGCATGATTCCGGCGGGCATCGGCGCGGGCGGGCTTCTGATCATTGATAATCAGATCGTCATCAGATTGAAATTGGGACATAACAAACCATCTCGTTTTTCTCTATTGTACAGGCGATAGCATAATGCGAAACTCTCGGTAGTGATCGTTGGGAGACGCGCATGACATATATCATCCAGGCGGCAGGCTTCGGGTTCGCGGCGGGGACGTCACCCGGCCCGCTTTTGAGCTTCTTAATCAACACGACCTTGAGTTATGGTTGGCGGCGCGGTCTGCTGGTTGTCATCGCCCCTTTGATTACCGACTTGCCGATTATCCTGGTGATGACCTTTCTACTGGGGGCCTTGCCGGATGAAGCGGTTCGACTGTTGCAATTGGTGGGCGGTCTGTATGTCTTGTGGTTGGCCTGGGGCGGGTGGCGAGCCTATCGCGCCGGGGAGACCGGCATCAACCCGACGGATGATGCACCGGTGCCCGTTTCGCCCCGCCGGACGATTCTACAGGCGGTCGGCATGAATTATGTCAGCCCAGGGCCATATATCTTCTGGGGGGCCGTCACCGGGCCGATCTTGCGCTCGGCCCTGGATGTGTCGGTTGGCGCGGCCCTGTCGTTCCTCGTCATGTTTTATGGCACGTTCCTGGGGCTGATGGCGGTCTGGGTGATGGTCTTTGACCGTCTGCGCCGGCTGGATCCACGCTTGACCCGGTGGGTTTTGCTGGCGTCGCTCGTCGTTCTGGCTGGCCTGGGGATTCAGTTAGTGGTTAGCGGGGTTTGGGGTTAATTCGGCTTGTCAGACGGGCTGTTTCAGTTCACAATGGGTAAGATGATCTTAGTCCCTGACCTGATTCATGAGCCAACGACGCATCGAACGCATCCTATATAAATTGGCCCAACGCCACGCGCCCCACCTCACGCCACCTGGCTGGGAGCAAGACTCCACGCCGACCGAGCGTGTCGCCCGGCTGGCCCGAAAGCTGGCAGATTACGGTGCCCTGGTGCTGGTGGGGGATCTGCCGCCAGTCGCGCAAAAATTGCCCGAAGTGCATATCCACGACTGGATCCAGACTTATGGCCGGTTGTATCAAATACTGGTTTACGGCCTGTTTCCGTCATTAAAGCAGATCGAAGCATTTTATGCCGATGACCATCTGCCGGTCGTTGCCGTCATGGAAGGCGACGCCGCCCCGGTGTTAGGCACGTTTGCGGGGTATATCGTGCCTTATGTCGCCTTGCGGCAGGGCAAATCGTTTAACCAGTTAGAGGTTGAAGGCTTGCTGAACGTGATCTTCGATGAATTGGAAGCCGGTGACCTGCCAGGTGCTTCGCTGGAAGCCTTGCGCGAAAGTTGTGTCTCGGCCATTCGGCAGATCCTCAACGCGACGGTGAAGCATATCTCGTTGACGACGTTAGACCGGCGCGTCGATGGCATGTTCCAGGTTGAGCAATCGCCCGATCCCGTCCCGGAGCCAGCCACACCGCAACCTATCGCGCCGGATCCTCCGCCGGATGTCCCCGGCCAGACCGTGACCGAATTCGATCTGGATTATCTACCAGAGGATGACCTGCCGCCAACGCCGACCGAGCAGATGTTCAGCGTGCGGTTGCCCCTGCCGAAGTCTGGCTCTAAGCGAATGCCGCCGGTGCCGCGTCTGCCCGATGAGGACGAGAAAGACGAAGATGATGGATGATGCCATGCGTAAGCAGATCGACCTGCTGAGACAGGTGCGGCAAGCTCTGCGAGTCGATGATCTACGGGCGGCGGCGGATTTTCTGGCGCAGACAGTCGAACTGGCGCGTGCGATGGATGATGTGGGTGCCCAGGGGCGGCACCTGGGTAACCTGGCTTTGATCTACAACCGGCTAAATCAACCAGAGCAAGCCCTGCAACACTTTCGCTCTGCGCTGGCATGTGCCCGCCAGGATGACGACCGTTACACCGAAAACGGCATCCTGGGCAATATGGGCAATATCCTGCGGGAGATGGGGCGGCACGATCAAGCCCGTGAGTACCTGCAAGCCGCGCTCACCCTGGCCGATGACCTGGAAGACCGCCGGGGGCGCGGCATCTGGTTGAGCAATCTCGGCTTGCTTTATGATGACCTGGGGCATCATGCCGAAGCCCAGGCCCATCATCATGAGTCGGTTGAGATTGCCCGTGCGTTGAACGATCAACGGGGCTTGGCCGCCCGCCTGGATAACCTTGCCAGTAGTCATCTGGCGGCGGGTGAGCTAAAGCCAGCGATTGAGCAGTATCATCAAGTGGCGGCCCTGCTGGCAGAGCTAGGCGCGTGGCAAGATCTGCTGGCTGTGCAGAATACCCTGGGTGATTTATATACCCGGTCGGCGCGGCGGTTACGTCAGCCGCAAATTTTGCAATCTGGTTTGACTCAATACCGGCAGGCCCTCCAAACTGCCCGTCGCTTGCAAGACTTGCCAGCCGAAGCTCACCTGATGCGGACAATCGGTCATTTGCTCGGCGCATTGGGGGATCATCAACGCGCCGCGCAGACGTATCTGGCCGCATCACGTCTGTTTGAGTCGCTCGGCATGGTAGATGCCTATGACGCCACCCTGCGTGATCTCGACGCCGCCCGCCAACGCTACCAAAATGGATAATCTGCCTTGCACAAATGCCTTTGTCATGTATTCTGTAACTACTCAGGTGGGTGAAAAGAGTGACTTGGCAAATTGGAACAATGGGTAGAGAATAGCAATATGTCAAATTATCCTACATGTCCCCCCGAATTAAGCCGCGAAGACCTATGGGCGATGAATCTCGAATTGCGCGAGGTCATCACCCAACAAACAACAGTAATCACGCAACAGACCGAGCGCATTCAAGCGCTTGAAGATCAACTCGCCAAAAACAGCGATAACAGTGGCAAGCCGCCCAGTAGCGATGGGCTGAAGAAGAAGCCAACAAGCCAACGCGAAAAAGGCCAGCGCAAAACAGGCGGTCAAAAAGGACACAAGGGCCGCACGCTGGAGATGGTGTCAGTTCCAGACGAGACCGTGCTGCACAGGTTGAATAGCTGTCCTCATTGCGCGACCGATTTAAGCAACGTGGAGCTGGAACGGGTCGAAAAGCGACAGGTGTTTGACATACCACCGGTGCAGATCGAAGTGACCGAACATCAGGTGGAGGTGAAATGCTGTCCGCAGTGTCAGGCGCAGGTGAAGGCCAGTTTTCCAGAGGATGTGACCCATCCGGTGCAGTATGGGAAACTGGCCTTCACCTGCGCCTGACACTGCGGACAGCATTTCACAGGCGCAGGTGAAGGCCAGTTTTCCAGAGGATGTGACCCATCCGGTGCAGTATGGGAAACGGATTCAGGCGCAAGCGGTGTATTTGAACACCTATCAGTTGCTCCCGCTGGCCCGTATCAGTGAGCTGTTTGAGGATTTCTACGGTCATGCCCCGAGTGAAGCGATGGTTTTAGGGGCGATTGAACAGGCGCAGGAGCGCATTCAGCCCGCTCTGGACGCGATTGAGGCGCAATTAGTCCAGGCGGATGTGCTGCACAGCGACGAAACCGGCATGCGCGTGGA
>DAOTTZ010000047.1:0-11227 GCA_034437535.1 Anaerolineae bacterium
TCACTGCTACAGAACCGGGGGATTATACAGTTTCCATATTCGATGATGGTAGTGAAGTCTTCAACCAGACCCAGACTTTGGACGGTGGTGCAACAGGAACATTTGTCTATACCGCATCGTTTGTTGGTACCCTCAGTCCGGAAGTTGCAGTAAATATTTTCCGCAATGGCACATCCACCTTTGGCTTCGATTATGAAGGTGAGCTTGGCTTTGACGCCGAGTGTTCTCAGATTATCTTTGGCCCGTCATGTAACGGTGCCGCGCCGCCTTTCGCCGCTGGTGGTAGCGTGATCGTACCGGGTGAACTCCACTGGTCTAACTTTTCGGGTGCCAGCACCGGTGTCGTCCTCATGCCGGAAAAGACCGTGATCGTTTACGGCATCGACGCGGCGGGTGAATACTGGTACGTGCTGTACGCCTGTAAATTCTACTGGATGGAAGTCGGTACATTGGCCCCGAACTTCGACAACGTCTGGAACGGTAAGCCGCTCCCGGCAGACAACATCATCGACTTCTAACGTTCCAGCAATAAAGCAACATCTTCGAGCGTCATCTGGCTTCAGGTGGCGCTCTTTACGTTTCTTACAGTGACTCTCGTACAACATGCACTGATGGCGGTTGCGGCTAAAGCCGTTATAATATCCGCTTAAAGTGACGTAATACAGGAGGAACCCTCTTGCAATCACCACCAAAAGTCAACCTCGATACGCCAGAATTCGCCGTCCCTAAAGCCAACCGCGTCAACGTGGATCGATACGTGGCCGACATGGCGGAGATCCCGGCCTCGCGCATGTTCGAGATTAAGGAAGCACTGGCCGATTACAAGCGGGCCACCGGGCCGCAGGCCGTCACCTACGATGCGTCCCAGGGTGATGGCGGGGCCAGCCTACCGGGCGTCTCACCGGAACTGCTGGAACAGGCGTACAAGCTCCAGGTGGAGCACGGCACCGGGTATGATAAGCCTTTTGGCACGCCGCTCTTCCGGCAGGTGGCGGTCGAGCAATACTGGGGGCTGAAGCCTGAGACCGGCTGGGGGCCGGAAAATATCATCTTCACCCAGGGCGGGCGCGATGGCCTGCAAAAAGCCTATAAAGCCATGATCGCGCTCGGTAACCAGCAGATCGGTGATGGGCTGGTCGTCAGCCGCGTGCCCTGGATCAGCTACAACTGGGGGCCGTATGACGTCGGGCTGAACGTGCTCCGCGCCCCTGGCCGCCCGGAGGACGGCTGGCGATACACGCCGGACGGAATCCGCGCCTGTGTGGAGTATGCCAAGAAGGACGGGCGCGATGTCGCCGGCATTGTCATCACTTCCCCGGATAACCCGACCGGGCGCACCTTGACCGTGTCCGATCAAATCGCGCTGGCACGGACTGCGCTAGAAGCCGGGTATCCGTTTGTGTTGTTTGACTGGATCTATCATTGGGTGAGCGATACCGGCGCGAACGACATCAATGAGGTTCTGCTGGCGTTTGAGCCAGAACAACGGGAACGGCTCATCTTCCTGGATGGCATCACCAAGAGCCTGGGCGCGTCCAACATCCGCAGTGCCCATCTGGTCGCCAGCAAAGCGGTTATCAAGTATATTAATAGCCGCGCCTCTCATGGGGTGATTCCGAGCTTCTACGCGCAGGCCGTCGCCATTGCCGCTTATCAGATGGGCTTCGAGAAAGCGGCGGCCCCGGTGCTGGAAGCCTGCCGCGCCAGTCGGGATGTCATGCGAACCACACTCAAGGAATCCGGCTTGCCGCACATCCTGGGGGATGGCTACTATGCGTTCATCAACCTGGAAAAATATCTGCAAGCAAGCGGCATGGATGACACCGCCGAGCTTGGCGCGTGGTTGGGCCGGACGTATGGCGTGACGGTCGTGCCGGGGGTGTATTTCTCCGATGCGGGGGCGCAGTGGGTGCGCTTTAGTTATGCCCTGCCAGCGGAAACCACCCGCAACGCGATGGCCCGGTTCTTTGAGGGCTTGAATAGCCTGCTATAAAGCGCGTACAATGCGGGTATGACCACACAATCCACCCGCACAACAGTTCAAGCGGGGCTGGCGTGGCTTCAATCACCGAACTCACGCTGGCTCACCGTTCCGGTTGCCGTGTTTTTGTTCACACGCCTGCTGGTGATTATGATCGCTGTGCTGGCCGATACCACACTCCCGGCGACTTTCGACGACTCCGTTTACGATCCAGCCGATACCTGGAAGTACCAGGGCTTTGAAAGCCTGTGGTTGCGTTGGGATACGCAGTGGTACGTCGAGATCGTGGAAAATGGCTACTGGTTCCGCCCCGGTAACTTGTCGCCGGTCTCCTGGTTCCCGGTTTATCCCATGTTGATGCGTTTCCTCACGCCATTGGTCGGCAATCCGTTGTGGGCTGGGTTGGTGATAAGCCATGTGTGTTTTCTGCTGGCGTTGATCGTGTTGTACCGGCTGGTCTATGAGATGACCGGGCGGGATTCGATTGCCCGCCGCAGTGTAGTTTATATCGCCATCTTCCCGACCGCGCTCTTTTTCTCCGCCGTGTATACTGAGAGCATCTTTTTGTTGCTCAGTTTGTTGGTGGCTTATTATGCCCGTAAACAGCGGTGGGTGCTTGCGTCCCTGGCGGGGGCGATTGGTGCGGCTACCCGGGTGCCGGGATTTTTGCTGGCGGTCATGCTCGGCCTGGAATGGCTCCGGGTGCATGGTTGGGCGTGGCGGTCACTCTTGCGGGATTGGCGTTCTGCGCTGGTGATCGCGCTGGCTCCCTCCGGGTTGATCGCTTATTTTGGGTATTTGTGGTTCCGCTTTGGTGATCCGCTGATCTTCCTGGACTCCACACGGGCCAATGCCCAACGCATGAACGGGCCGATAGCCGCTTTCCAGCGGGAGGTGCCGCGCTTCTTCGATGGTGTGTTGCCATATGCTTATAACTTCCCGTTCGATGTGGCGGTCTTCTTTTTCGTGCTGGTCGCTTCGGTGATTATTGCGCGGCGGTTCGGTCTGGGGTGGGGGGTGTATTGCTTCGCGTCGATCATGCTGGCGGCGTGGTCGGGCAGTCTGCGTAGTATGGCGCGTTATGCGGTGGTGTTGTTCCCGGTGTTTATCTTGCTGGCCCACTGGGGGGAAAACCGGCTGACCGACCGGGTATACCGGTCGTTGTCGATCCTGGGGTTGAGCGTTTACACCGTGTTATACATCAAGTGGTTCTTCGCGGGCTGATTCGATAAACGCCTGGAAGGACTCCACACTGTTGATGGTAATGCGTCGCGTTGTCCGGTCGATGCGCTTGATTAAGCCGCTTAACACATCCCCCGCCCCGATCTCGATAAAGGTCGTCGCGCCGTCGTCGATCATCGCTTGCACTGACTCTGACCAGCGGACGGCATTCGTGAGTTGTGCGTCCAGTTCCGCCCGGATCGAATCAACCGCCAGCAGTGGCGCGGCGTTCACATTGCCATAGATCGGTACATCGGGTTGATGAAACGTGGTCTCTGCCAGGGCCAGCCGGAAGGCATCCGACGCGGACGCCATCAAGGGGGAATGCGCGGCGATGCTCACGGCCAGCTTAACCGCACGCTTCGCCCCGAACTCTGGTGCCAGTTGAACAGCGGCGTCGATGGCTTCTTCCGCCCCACTGAGGACGATCTGGCCGGGGCAGTTATCGTTGGCGATGACGACCGGTTGGGTGGTCTCTGCACTGGCACGGGCACACAGCGCATCGGCCTGATCTGGCTCAATAGCGAGCAAGGCGGCCATCGCACCGGGGTTTGCTTCGCCCGCGTCTCGCATCAACCGGGCACGTTCTCTCACCAGCCGCAAGCCGTCTTCGAACCGAAGTGAGCGGGCGGCGTTCAACGCGGTGAATTCCCCCAGGCTGTGACCGGCGAAAAACGCCGGTCGGGCGTCCGGCATGGTAGCCCGTAGGGTGCGCCAGATGGCGATACTATTGACATAGAGAGCCGGTTGTGTGTTATAAGTCTGATCTAATTTATCGGCTGGCCCGCCGAACATGATCGCGCTCAGGTTGGTATCCAGCAGGTCATCGGCCAAATCATAGATCGACCGGGCGGCGAGGTACTGTTGGGCGAAATCTACGCCCATGCCCACCTGTTGCGATCCCTGACCGGGGAAAACGACCGCTGTCTTTTGCCAATCCATGTCATCATCCTTCTGGCATGTTGTCAAATAAAAAAACCGCGTCCCAGGCAGGTAGCACGGTTTTTCAAGTTGAGCTTATTCGTCGTCGCTCGGCTCGATGACCTGACGCCCTTTGTACATGCCGGATTTCTTGCCGACGTGATGCGCCAGACGGTATTCGCCGGTAGCCTGGTCATAGATCAGGTTCGGTAGGGAAATTTTATCGTGCGTGCGACGCTTGTTTCTGCGACTCTTCGATATTTTGCGCTTTGGTAACGGACCCACCGGTGGTCTCCTTAATGACTTGGTGCGTAAGGAGCTTGATTATAGGCGCAGATCTCCGGCTGTGTCAAGGACGTGACCGGGTCATCTGGTGCTTCTTACAATGGGCGATGGCGGCATCCAACGTCTCGAATAGCGGCACGTCGAGTTCGCCGTATTGCCGCTGGCCCAGAGAGTCGGCTTTCATCTTTATCAGTTCATGCGTGCCGACCAGCACGTTATAGACTCGCGCATCACGCAGAGAACCAGGCCGTTGACGGGTTTTAGTCGCCAGCCCTTCGACCAGATCGTTGAAGGTCATTTCAATTTCATGAAAGTCAAAAATGCGATACAGTCGGGTCTGGTGTTCATTGCCGAGATAATCTGCCGTGCCGTCAAAGATGGCGTCAAGGTCTTCGGTAAAATTGAACGGATTATGGCAGTCGATTACCATTATATCGGCTTCTAGGTGAATGTCGTATGGCATTGTAGCATCCTTTTATATCAAATATGTCGTACATTTTAAACTTTCAAAATTAATTGAACGTAAACGGAGCATTAATAATCATGGACTGGCAACAAGTTTTTCCAGATCGAAGCATTAAGCAAATTCGCCCATTACAGGGTGGGAGCATCGGCCAGGTTTACCGGGTTGATTTCGCTGAAGGCGAGCCACTCGTCGCCAAAGTTGCCGGTGCCGATGGCACGCTCGATTTGGAGGGCCGGATGTTGCAATATCTGGCGGCGCATAGTCCGCTCCCGGTGCCGGTGGTGCAGAGGGCCGAGCCGGGCCTACTGGTGATGACTTATATTCCCGGCCACAGCAATTTATCGGCGGCTATTCAAGCGGATGCGGCGCGTCATGTCTCCGCGTTGCACCGGGTATATGGGCAGGCTTTCGGCTTTGATTATGATACGTTGATCGGCGGCCTGCATCAGCCCAACCCCTGGACCGACTCCTGGGTGACATTTTTCCGTGAGCATCGCCTGTTATACATGGCGCAGACGGCGCGGCGGGCTGGCCGTCTGCCAGCGGAGCTTCACCGGCGGGTTGAGGCGTTGGCGGCCCGCATCGGAGACTTCATCGCAGAACCGGCGCGACCGGTTTTGCTACACGGTGATCTGTGGACGACAAACATCCTGGCCGACGATGGGCGTGTGACCGCCTTCATCGACCCGGCTATTTATTACGGCCACCCGGAGATCGAATTGGCATTTAGCACGTTGTTCGGCACCTTTGGCGACGCTTTCTTCTCCGCTTATGAGCATGACATCGCCCCCGGTTTCTTCGAGACACGCCGCGATATTTACAACCTGTATCCGTTGCTGGTTCACGTCCGTTTGTTTGGTTCTGGTTATGTTGGGTCGGTAAATCGTATTCTGCGGCAGTGTGGATTTTAGGGTAGACTTTTGTCAAGTAGGTTGTCTATAAGAGGATGTTATGCCAATCACCCGTACATTGCACATCGAAGGTCACACCATCGACTCGATAGGGTATAACCTGGAGTCGGACTCGATCCCGATCATCTTCATACACGGCATCACCGCGTCGAACACGATGTGGGGTATCGGCCAGACGCCGCTCATCCGCGAGAGATACCGTTGGTATGCGCTGGGTCTGCCGGGGCATTATCCATCGACCCTGCCGGCTGGCACGCAGGCGTATGAGATCAACGCGGTGATGCTGGCGCGTGTGCTGGCGAAAGCGGTGTATGATCTGGTGGGAGATCAACCGGTCGTGCTGGCCGGGCATAGCACCGGCGGCTTTGCCGCGCTGAACCTGGCGGCGAATGCGCGTGACCGGTTGAACGTGGCCGGGGTCTTTTCGAACGCTGGCTTCGCGCATGGCCGCTGGACGGGGGTGCTAGGTATTTCTCAGTGGATGGCGCGGCTCGGCCCGGTGGGGCGGTCAATCTTCCGGTTGAGCTTTCGCTTGTTGGGCACCAGTTTGCCGGTCTTCCGCCGGTCGATCAGCCTGTACGCTCACAACCGGCAGGCCCTGTACGCCCACCCCATAGCGGAGCCGACCTTTGCCGCTATGTACCCGAACTTCAGCCGGATTGACACAGACGCGCTCTTGCTCTACTTCCGCCAGATGCCACACATCGACATCAGCGACGACCTGCACCAGATTGACGTGCCGACGTTGGTCATCGCCGGGGAAGATGACCCGATTGTGCCGCCGTCGGAGTCGCGCAAGATCGCGGCGGCGGTGGCCCAGGCGGAGCTGGTGATGATGCCGGACGTCGGGCATATGCCGATGAGTGAGAGCGGCAATGCCTATGATGACATCGTGACTCGTTGGTTCCAGCGGCACTTCCCGCTTATGTGACCTGGGCGATGACGGCATCCCAGGTGAGTGTCTTCCCGGCTTCCCAGTGTTGATCAAGCGCGGCATCCGGGACTGAGTCTTCAATCGTAAAGATCAACCGTTCGGCGCGGTCTTCTACGTCGAGCGTTAACGCCTCTGCCGTCATGATGAACGCTAACCATTGCAAGGCCTGGGCATAATCCGTCTGTTGGATTTTGAGATCGGCCAGATCAACCAGTATTATCAAGGCTGTATCGACGGCTTCATGTTGGATGGCAAGCTGAAAGGCCGTCTTAAGCGTGGGTTCCGCTTCGTCTAGCTTGTGGGCCGCCAGTAGCACCCGCCCCAGGTGTGATTGTGTCTTCAATGCTTTCTGATGATCGCCCAAATCACGATAGATCCCCAGTGCTTTACGGAAGTTCTGCCGGGCGTCATCCCACTCACGCAGGCGTTGCCCGATGACGGCCAGTTCGTAGAATGTATCGGCCATGCCGGGCTGGTCATCGTTGCTGATGTGGTCTGTCAGTTGTTCGATTAAGTCGCGCCGTTGTTGTTGGAGTTGTGACGCTTCGACATCTTTGGGTTGGTCATCGGTAGAAAGTGAGCCAGCCATCCCCCATTGGCCGCCAGTCTCGCGCATGATGGACAGACTCTGCTGGTAGAGTGTGCGGGCGCGTTCGTCGTCGCCCAGTTCATACGCGACATTGCCCAGGTTGTTGAGGGCGCGGGCTTCGCCGGCCCGGTCTTCTAACTGGCGGAAGGTCTCTAGGCTACGCTGGAAACTGACCTCGGCACTTTCGAAGATGGCGCGGGCATAATCGACGTTGCCCAGGCCGAACAGGGCTTCCGCCATGCCGTTAAGATCACCGATTTGCTCGCTGATAATCAGGCTTTCGTGGTAGAGTTGGCGGGCCTGGGTGTAACCGCCGAAACCAAGATAGGCTTCTGCCTTGCGGTGTTGCAGGTAAACGCGGTGAATCTGGCTTTCTTCGGTGCTCAGGGCTTCCGGGTGCATCAACTGCAAGGCCCGTTCGAAAAAGTCAATCGCCTGCTGGTACGCGCCGCTTCGTAGGGCTTGCTCCCCGGCGATGGCGACGTAATGTTCTTCGCGTTCGCGGTCGCCCGCTTGCCCCCAATGATAGGCCAGGGCGGCGGCGAAAGCTTCTGTGCCGGATTGCGCTTCGATGCCCTGGGCCACCCGGTGGTGAAGCTCACGCCGAGCTACCGGGGAGAGTTGCTCCAGGACGCCGCCACGCAATTTATCATGCGTGAACTGCCAGGTGCCATCACGGGATTCTAATACGGCGGCGTTGGCGCATACCGTCAGGAAGGTGTCGATATTCGTCTCCGGGCTGATGGCGGCCAGCAATTGCAGGTTAAGCTCTCGCCCGCTGACGGCGGCCAGTTGTAAGGGCCGTCGCATCGATTCAGGGACGTGGTTTAACCGCCGCTGGATGATCTTCTTGATGCCCCCGGCGAAAACACTCTGGGGCAAGGTCATGCGCCCGATTTGATCGAGATCACCGACTTCTTCCGCCAGTGCCCGCACGACTTCGACCAGGAAGAAGACATTGCCTTCGGTTTCCCGGTTCAACAGGTCGATGACTTGCGGATGCGTTCCGGCATCGCCGAGCATAGCCCTGCTCAGTTCTGCGATGTCTTGTTCGTCCAGGCGGTCAAGCTTGATAACAGGGAGCGCGGGCAAGGTCTTGGGCAGGTCGGGGCGTTCGTCATCCCGGTAACTGGCGATGACCATCACCGGCAGGTTGGCGACCGCGCCCACCAGGTGCGACAGAAGCGACAGGCTCTCGCTCCCGGCCCAGTGCAGGTCTTCCAGCATAATCATGATCGGTCGATCCTGGTTGAGCAGGCCGCGCTCTAATAGTTGGAGCAGGTGCGACTGCACCTTTTGTGATTCGAGTTCTTCGGCGGCGTTCAGGTCGTAATCTGGCACGGTGATGACATCCGGCACCAGCAATTTAATCAACCCGGCCTCAAGCGGCGTCATGTCGTCTACCAGCAGGGCCAGCCAGCGGAACACCGTCCGCCAGATCTGGTAAGGCGTGCCGCCTTCCCCCACGCCAGAGCCACGCATCACCAGCGCACCTTGCACCAGGGTCAACGTGCGGATCTCGTCGATCAAGCGTGATTTGCCGACGCCGCTTTCCCCGGCGATGAGGGTGACATTGCCCCGGCCCTTTAGTGTGGTGTTGAAGGCGTCGGTCAATTGCCCGATTTCGCTATCTCGCCCGACTAACCGCGCAGACTTAATCAGGCTTTCTCGCACGCCGGTTGTGTTCAGTTCGGTGGGCAGTTGCGCCGACCATTCCAGGGCCTGGAATGCTTCGCGGGCGTCTGCATAGCGTGAGTCCGGGTCTTTCTGGAGTAATCGCTCGACCACCAGCTTAAGATCGGCAGACTCTAACCGGGAGAGATCCGGCATTTCATAGATCACCTGGTTAATCAAGGTGGTGATATTGTTGTCATCAAACGGGAAGACGCCGGCCAGGGCTTCGTAGAACATCACCCCGGTAGCGTATAGATCGGATGCGACGGTCGCCCGATGCCCCATCAAGATCTCCGGGGCCATGTAAGCGATGGTGCCCGCTGTGGCGGTATCTTCGCCGCTTTCTTCTTTGGCGCGGTCTAGCATCTTGGAGAGGCCGAAATCCAACACACGGACTTCGCCCTGCATGACCAGCACATTGGCCGGTTTGAGGTCACGGTGGAGCACACCGCGCCGGTGTAGATATTCCAGGGCTTGCAGAATCTGCACGAAGTAGCGCACGATGGTGGGTTGGTCGGCCTGCTGGCAGGCTTCGAGCAAGTTCACGGCGTCTGCCAATAATTCCATCGTGAAGTAAGGCACCCCGGCAGAGTCAAAGCCGTAATCCTGAACTTTGATGATGTAAGGATGGTGCATGGTCGCCAGTAATTTGAACTCTTGTGCCAGCATCAGGCGGAAGTCTCGCCCACCGCCGGATGTGTTGAGGTCGGGCAGGTTCGCGCCGTCCTCATAGACGCGCTTCAGCGCGACTGACTCACCAGTCAGGCGGTCGTAGGCCTGGTAAACGGCCCCCATGCCACCGCGCCCGATGGTCGATTGAAGTTCATATCGTTTGCCAATGATATTGGTTGTGATCTCTGACAACATGCAAATACCTTACTGGTGTGAACAACCTTCTATTTGTTTTGTAGTATACACGGATATTTGCCAACCGCCTTAATTCTTGTCCAGGAAAATCTGGATTTTCTCTAACAGAACCGGGAACTTGATCGGCTTGCTTTCGTATTCGTCTGCACCAGCGGCCAGGCACTTTTCGCGGTCCCCGGCGATGGCGTGAGCCGTCAGCGCGATGATAGGAATGTGGCGTGTGCCGTCATCGCCCTTGAGCGTGCGCGTGGCCTGCCAGCCGTCCATCACCGGCAGGCTCATATCCATCAGGATCAAGTCGGGCAGTTCTTCACGGGCGATAGCAACGCCTTTCGCGCCGTCTTCCGCCTGGAGCACATCGTAACCGCGCCGGGCCAACCGCCGGGTGACCATATCCATGTTCATTTCGTTGTCTTCAACGACTAAAATTCGTGTCATGAGTCGTCCTGTCCTCTCTGATGGGTGACTTGAGCGTCAATCAAATCTTGGATGCGCTGGATGAGTTCATCGCGGGTGTTGCCAGATTTCTTGACGACGGTCTTGACTGCGTGGGTATCAAGCATTTGACGCTCACTCTGGGTCACATCTTTCGCGGTGACGACGATAATCGGGATGGCGCGGTAATCCGGGTTGTTGTGGAGTTCATCTACAAATTGGAAGCCGTCCATCTCTGGCATCATCAAGTCCAACAAGATGAGATCGGGCGGGTGCGCTTCGACTTGCTCTAGCGCGACTCGTCCGTTTTCTGCCTGGGCGACGCGCCATCCTTCGCGTTCCAGGGTACGAACCAGCAATTCGCGGGTGCTGGCGTCATCTTCGACCACCAGGGCATGAGCATTTCCACGTCGCAAGCGGTTGATCGTCCTGAGCAACTCTTTGCGGTCAACCGGCTTGGTGATGTAGCCCGCCGCACCTAACGCATACCCCCGCCGCCGGTCATCGACTAAGGTCATCATCACAACCGGGATGTCGTGCAAAGTCTCGTCCTCTTTGATGCGTTCCAGCACATTCCAGCCATCCATGCCATACATCATCACATCCAGCGTGATAATATCCGGTTGGATCTCCCGTGCCAGGTCGATGCCATCGGGGCCGTTTTCCGCTGTGTAGACTTCGAACCCTTCTTTCGTCAACGCCCGGACGAGTAACTCACGCACGGTCGGTTCGTCATCAATGACCAGCACACGCCCGGAGTTACGGTCGCTTGTCTGGGTTTCGCTCAAGCCAGGGGCCGCCGGGTGATCGGGTGCGGCGTCCGGGTCGATGACATGAGCAGGAAGCGTGACGGTAAAGACGGTGCCTTCGCCCGGTGTGCTTTCTACGCTGATGTCGCCGCCCATCATCTGGCAGAAGCGGCGGCTGATCGTCAGGCCCAGGC
>DAOTTZ010000048.1:0-2820 GCA_034437535.1 Anaerolineae bacterium
CGATTTTACTCTGGGTTTGATTTCATTTATCCATTAGCCCATTACCTTAACAAATATTTTCACTCATTTCACTGGAACTTCTGTTCACCACGCGAAGTCCTAAAGAACCAACTTTCCTTAGCACACCACCAGACGCGCTCTCCATCGGGAGCGCGTTTGCTTTTCACCGGGGGAGCAGACCGACGCGAACGGGCAACTCTACCTGCGGGCGCGGTACTACGATCTGAGTTTGGGGATTTTCCCCTCGCTGGATCCATACGAGGGCACGATGGGTCACTTTACCAGCGGATCTGGGGATGGCGGCGCAGGCCAATCCGCGCTATCCTCGCCTAAGCTCCGATTGATCTGTTTCAGAAAAACCGCCGCACTACACCCGTAGTTCTTCCAGGAGTTGATCTCTTTCAGCCTGGGTCAGCTTTTTCGCCTGTTGCAGAATTTCATCGAGGGTCATCGTTCGGGTCTCCATCTTCATCCCAGCGGACGCGACGATAAATATCAGCGAGTGACAGGCGCAGGTTAGCATCGGTCACTGGCACGGTGATCTCTGCATCTAACCCGGTGACAAACTCGTAAATCCACTTGCCGGATTCATCGCGCCGATACACCTCAACTTTGGGCTTGTCCTGGGCAATGATCACATAGGTTTGCAGGCTGGCGATCTGTGTATACTCTTCCAGCTTGTCGTTATAGTCGCGCACGGCTGTACCGGGTGAGAGAACCTCAAAGAGTAGCACCGGATTGGTGATCGTGTCCGTGCGCCCCTTCCAGTACGCAGGGTCATCACAGAAGACTGTTACGTCCGGATAACGGTACGATCTGGTGCTGGCAATAAACACCCGTGTATCTGACGAATTGACCGTACAGTCTCGGTCGGCCAATTGACTACCGGTATGAATGATTGTGCTGGCGACAATGGTATTATGTCGAACGCTGGCCCCGGTCATGGCGTAGACTTGGCCTGCGTGATACTCGTATTTAATTTCCTGGGCATCGGCGAAAGCCAGGTATTCAGTCACCGTCATCGGTGGTAGATCATCCGTTTGTACAGCGACCATTTGCGCTCCTTCGTTTTCGCCCATTATACCATCCCCAGGATGCCGACCGCTCATGCACGGACCTGACGCGCCTCATCGCGAGTCATAACCTCATCATGCGCGGCTTTATTGTGAAGCTGGGTGAGGGTGTTGTCCTTGAATGCCTGCACAATGACCTCAGCATCTGTGAAAACGCCCTGCATAAACGCCCGCAGTTGCGTTTCTTTACCCTGCGAATAATCCCACTGCCAAGATACCGATCAATAATGCGATCACGGCTAAATCTTCCATTTGTCCTGCCGTTGCTTGTTTGTTAAGTCACGAAGTCACGCGAGTCGATATGTTGTCGCCAGCTACCGTCTTCCAGGATGGCGGCAATGGTGGTTACGGCGGTGTGAACTTCGTCATCGGTGTTGTAGAAATGCGGCGCGATGCGAATCCCGGCGTTTTCACGATAGTCGATCTTGATATTCCGCGCCAGCAACTCACGCGAGACGGCGTAAGCGTGGGGCGGGTTGAGCGTGACGGTGCCGGCCCGCTGGTCGTCCGTGCGTGGAGAGACCACCGGATACCCATACGAGTCGGCCAGGTCGATAATCTGCTGAGTCTGCCGGATGGACTTCTGGCGGATGCGCTCCACCCCGACCTGGGCTACGATCTCTACGCCGGGTTGGATGGCGTGCAAGGACGCGATCCCCGGTGTACCGTTCATCAGGCGGTAGGCATCGTCACGGAGTTCAAAGGTATCGACTTCAAAGGCAAAAGGGCGTTGATGCGCGAACCAGCCAGTCACTTTAGGGTTTAGCGTGGGCAGTAGATCCGGGCGGACGTACATAAAGACGCCGCCTGGCCCGCCGCACAACCACTTCAGCACACCGCCGATGTAATACTCGACGTTCAACGCGCTGACATCGACCGGGATGACGCCGATGCTGTGATAACCGTTGAAGACGACCTCCGCGCCGACGCTGTGGGCTTTCTCTACGATGGCCTGGGCGGGCATGATGTAGGCACTACGGAACAACACATGCGACACGCTCACCAGGCGGGTGGTCTCGTCGATGGCGTCGAGTAACTTCTGCGTGTCGATGGTGATGCCGTCGTCGGTCTTGACGGTGTGGACGTGCATATGGCCGGGGAGCCAGCGTTTGAGCACATAAATATCACTGGGGAAGTCCATATCGGTGATGACGACCTTGTTCCGCCGGGTATCGCTGAAATCCAGCGCACCGAACAGGATGCTATTGGCGATGCTGGCGTTTTGATGCACCAGCACACTATCCGCCGGGGCACCCATCAGCGGCGCGATCTTGTTACCGACCTGGCGCGTCAGGTCGAACCATTCCTGCCCCCAGGCGGAGACGCCGTGTTCGGCCCAGGTATCGGCGTAATGGGTGAGGCTATCGTAGACGCCGCGTGGCATCGCGCCGAGTGAGTTGTTAATCAGGTAGTTGGTCTTGTGTAGGATGGGGAATTCGTCCCGCCATGTCAGCAGTGGGTCCACAGCTTGCTCCCTCTGGTTGATGATTGTGTGTGGTTGATTATAGCATGGGTGGATTTGAAACCCTGGATAATCTAACCGCGTATACTGTTTAAATGTTTTCAAATGGAGATCAACCTTATGCAGTATCGTACTTACCAGCCGGATGACTTCGACGCGATAATCACGCTGTTTAAGTAACTACTCAGGTGGGTGAAAAGAGTGACTTGGCAAATTGGAACAATGGGTAGAGAATAGCAATATGTCAAAGTATCCTACATGTCCCCCCGAATTAAGCCGCGAAGA
>DAOTTZ010000049.1:0-3368 GCA_034437535.1 Anaerolineae bacterium
GTGCTGGTCATTTTTACGATACATGGCAGTTTGGGTCGCTGACGTTCTCGTGACTCTATTTTAACAAATTCGGCTCTGGATTACCTTTTTTCAGGGGAGTCATACGTTATATTGCGGGGATTTCGCGTGACTGTTTCCAGCCCGCCATTGTCGAGCGAGAAGGCGCGTGCTACAATGCCCCCCGGTTCGATGAATCATCATCGAATACTTTCACACGTCGGGACTTACCCGCCGGTGTTGTCACCCCACAGTGTGGGTGATTGCGCGGGGAGAACGAACGACGTGATCGCTTAAACACAAGTCCAGGAGACTCAATCGAATGCCATCTTCCGTATCGCTCAAGCAATTGCTGGAGACGGGTGTTCACTTCGGCCATCGTAAGCAGAAGTGGAACCCCAAAATGGAGCCGTATATCTTCACCCAACGTAACGGCATCCACATCTTAGACCTGCAACAAACGCTGGTCAACCTGAACAAGTATTATGATCGGGTGCGGGATCTGGTCGCCAATGGCGGCAAGGTGCTGTTCGTCGGCACCAAGCGACAGGCGCAAGAGACCATCGCCCGCGAAGCCGACCGGTGCCGGATGCCCTACGTCAACCAACGCTGGTTAGGCGGCACCCTCACCAACTGGAGCACGATCTACGACCGCATCAAGACGCTGGAAAAGCTGGAAGGCCGCCGCGACCGGGGCGAGCTGGAATTGCTGACCAAGCGCGAGCGCGTGATGATTAACCGCCAGATCGAAAAGTTACAGATCCGGCTGGGCGGCATCCGCACCATGAAGAAATTGCCGCAGATGGTCATCGTGGTCGATACCGTGCGCGAAAACACCGCCGTGCGCGAAGCCAATAAGCTGGCGATCCCGGTATTGGCCCTGGTGGATAGCAACAGCGACCCGGACGAGATCGACTACATCATTCCGTCCAACGATGACGCGATGCGCTCGATCAACCTGATCGTCCACACGCTGGCCGAAGCCGTTATCGAAGGCCAGAACATGCGGGCCTCGTTTAAGGATGATGACGGCGAAGAAGAATACGAGGATATGTCTCAGGTCAACCTGGATCGTTACGACGACACAGACGAAGACGGTGACGACGAAGAATATCTGGGCGAAGCCACACTGGCTAAGCTCCGCGATAGCAAGTTATTTGACGAAGAAGACGAAGACGAAGAGGACGACGAATAAAATGGCAACAATTACTGCCCAGATGGTCAAAGACCTGCGCGAAGCGACCGGGGCCGGCCCGCTGGATTGTAAGAAAGCCCTGCAAGAGACCGACGGTAATGTGGAAAAGGCCGTTGAGTACCTGCGGGAAAAAGGGCTGAGTAAGGCCGCCAAGAAGCTCGGCGCAGACCGCACCATGAACGAAGGCCGCATTGAGATGTATTCGCACCATAACGACCGGCTCGGCGTGATGGTGGAGATCAACTGCGAGACCGATTTCGTAGCCGCCACCGATGCCTTCCAGACGTTTACGCGGGATGTCGCCCTGCACATCGCCAACATGGCCCCGCTGTACATCACCCGCAAGGAAGTGCCGGCGGAGGTGTATGACGCGGAAAAAGATATGCAGATGCGGATCCTCAAAGAGGATGAGAAGAACGCCAACAAGCCGGACAACATCCTGGAAAAGATCATCGAAGGCCGCATGAACAAGTGGTACGAAGAAATCGTGCTGATGGAACAGGCTTTCATCAAGGATGACGCCAAGACCATTAACGACCTGTTGCAGGAGACGGTGGCCGAGATCGGCGAAAGCATCCAGATTAGCCGCTTTGCCCGCTTCGCGCTGGGTGAAGGCGATGCAGAGAGCGGCGATGACGACGAATAAACCGTCGTGGATCGATTAAAAGCAAGCGTTTTTGGGATTAGCATTGGCTAGTCCCTTTTTTTTGCCGAAATAGGAGGAGAAGCAATGTCTGAACCGGCATATCAACGTATTTTGCTCAAACTCAGTGGCGAGGCTCTTGCCGGGCCGGATGGAAGCGGGATTGACCCCGACCGGGCAGAAGAAATCGCGGCCAAGGTCAAAGCGGTGTATGACATGGGGGTGCAGATCGGCATCGTCATCGGCGGCGGCAACCTGTGGCGGGGGGCCAACGGCATTAAGCGCGGTATGGATCGCACCACCGCCGACCACATGGGCATGATCGCAACGGTGATGAACGGACTGGCCCTGCGTGATGCGCTAGAACGGGCCGGAGTCGATGCCCGTGTGCAGACCGCCGTCCAGATGAACGCCGTCGCAGAGCCGTACATCCGCCTGCGGGCTATCCGCCACCTGGAAAAAGAGCGCGTGGTCATCATCGCGGGGGGGCTGGGAGACCCGTACTTCACCACCGATACCGCCGCCGCCCTGCGGGCGATGGAGATCAAGGCGGAGATCGTCATCAAGGCGACCAAAGTCAACGGCGTGTATTCCGCTGACCCCAAGCTCCAGCCGGATGCAGTGCGTTACGATCAACTGAATTACCAGCAAGTGCTGGATAGCAAGTTCCAGGTCATGGATATGACGGCCTTTACACTATGCCAGGAAAACAACATGCCGATCATGGTGCTGGATTTCTGGGCATCCGATAGCCTGGTACGGGCAATCAACGGCGATCAAAGCGTCGGCACCGTCATCAGTGCCCAAACCCCGATGTTCTAGGCGGTTCGATGGCGACGCCAGCGCAGAATGGTGTCGCCATCACTTTCAAACGGGATCGGTAAGAACGACCCGACCGGCATACACGCCCCAACCGTAAACACCGCCAGGTTATCTACCAGGCCAAACAGCGCAATCGCGGCGAAGACGCCGCCCCCTTCCGCCAGCAGGAGCGTGGCAACCAGAAAGACGACCGTCACCCCGGCACTGAACAGCGGGCCACCCATAGCCCGCTGGATATGCGCGGCAGGCGGCACCGGCCCTTCATCTGCCGGGTAGACCGATGTCGCCAACGCCCCCCAGAAGCGAATGCCCTGCATCGGGTAGCCGGCCCGCCGGGCGGCCAGCGCATGACCGATATTATGCAGATATTCCCCCGACCAATGGACGATGACCGCCCCCACCGCAAAGATGAGCGCGTCCCCGGTTGCAAAATCCAGCAGACTGCCAGCCAGCAGAAAGCCGACGACTGCGAAAACAATCATAAAGATCAGGCTGGTGATCGAGAACGTGAGCTTCAAGTTCAGCATCCGGGCTAATCTCCAACAGTGAAGGTACAGGAGCCTTCTTCGATCAGGTTATTGGTGCCTGGGCCGAATAACTCATAGCCATCGCTGATTTGCTGGCTCCAGGAGGCGCGATATTCGATGCGATAAGTCCCCGGCTCGGTGAGTTCACCGGCGGGTACATACCAGCTTTTCACGTAGCTGTTGC
>DAOTTZ010000050.1:0-2450 GCA_034437535.1 Anaerolineae bacterium
TGAAACCTTGCGATAGCAATGTGACAACACCTGTCACACAATATGAAGGCAAAGGCGACAGCCCCTTCGGTGTGGTGGATATGGCAGGCAACGTGTGGGAGTGGTGTTTGACCGATGCTAATGATAAGACCAATGATATTAATAGTAATGCTACGAAGCGCGTCCTCCGGGGCGGTTCGTGGTACCTTACGGATGCAGATTTCTTCCGCTGCGTCGATCGGTACTGGAATGTCCCGGACTACTGGAACAACTACTTCGGGTTTCGCCTCGCCCTCTCTCATTAATAGTTCTTATGTTCTGATTGCTGAACTCCTGTTTTTCTGCCTGCTTACCGCCGAAGGCGGTCGAAAATTATCCCGATTTTGAAATTGACGGGACGCGCAGTAGCGGACGCGCAGTAGCAGACGCGCAGTGGCGCGTCCCTACGGATCATTGGGAGAACAACCATGACGCAACAACTGCCACAACGCCGGTCTCCACGATTGCAGGGTTATGATTATTCACAATCCGGGGCCTATTTTGTGACCATTTGCACACAAAATCGCGTTCATCTGTTCGGGGATGTGGTGGATGGTGAGATGGTGTTGAACACATTGGGCTGTGTTGTTGAAACGTGTTGGGATGATTTGCCCAATCATTACAACCACATTGAATTGGACGCCTTTGTCATCA
This sequence comes from Anaerolineae bacterium, assembly GCA_034437535.1. GTDB lineage: Bacteria > Chloroflexota > Anaerolineae > Aggregatilineales > Phototrophicaceae > J038. The sequence goes on from DAOTTZ010000050.1 coordinate 673, forward strand.
TGCCCAATCATATGCATGGGATCATTTTTATATCCGGCGGCGATGGTGTAGGTGTAGGGGAGGGTTTGAAACCCTCCCTTACGAAACCCTCCCTTACGAAACCCTCCCCTACTACGAAACGGCACGGTTTAACCGAGATTGTACGAGGATTTAAAACGTTCTCCGCCCGTAAAATTAACCAATTGCGCGATACACCTGGCACACCCGTCTGGCAACGCAGTTTCCACGATCACATCATCCGCGATGTGAAAGGCCTGAACGCGATCCGCCAGTACATCGCCACCAATCCCTTACGCTGGCATGACGATTCACTGTACAGTTAATCCTGCCCCGGCGGCAAGAAGTGCGGTCGCTCATACGCGCTTTTTGCCACCCTGGCCGAGTGACCGGCGGGCCTCGGCAGGATCGGCGCGGCCATTTTGTACCGCCTTATAAAATGCTTCGTCATAGGCTCGCGTGCGGACGACGACCGGCATCGGCACCGCATGGCCCATGATGATCGCCTGCTGTTTGGTATCCAGCCGGGCCAGCACCTCCCGCAGGCCGGCGGCCCCGCTCACCCCGTTGAGGACGGCGTGGATGTCGCGCTCGTTATCCAGCAGAGCAGTAACCCGCGTGCCGATCTGGCTCATCACTTCTTCGTCAATGCCGCTAGGACGCTGGTCTACCACCAATAGCGTGACCTTGTACTTGCGTAACTCGCGGGCGATGATGCCGAAGATGGTCTGCGACGCCACCAGCGGATCGAGGAATTTATGGGCTTCTTCGATGACGATCATCAACTGGGGCGGCTCCAGGCTGGCATCGCCCAATGACCGTTCCATCTTGTCTACATATTGCTCGTGGATGCGGCGCGTGAGGTAGTTCGCCACCAGCATATAGGCTTCCAGCGAATTGCCGTAGCGTCCGAATTCCAGCACCACACTGCGCTGTTGATCCACCAGCAGATGAATGATCTTTTCCACGCTGTCATCGACGCGCTCATGTGTGAGGAAGCCCCACCGCTCGAAGCGTTCCAGCCGACGTTGGAGCGCGGCCAGCGTCCCGCCCAGGATGTTGGTATGGTCGGTGATCTCTTGCATATCATCCACCCGGCCCTCTAGCAGGCGGGCGATCCAGTTCGTTCCCCAGCGTTTGTTCAAGGTGTAAGCGGCGTCGATCATCGCGTCGGAAAGACTCATGGTGGCCCGAAGCATGGCGATGTCTTCCGGCGTGATGTCGTCATAACATAGCTTGACCTCAAAGTCGTACTTGGCATCCCGGCGGCGGCTACTCTCCGGGTCGAGTGTGATAATGGTCACCTTGCCAGGGAACAATTGCGCCAGCCCCTTGACGTTGTAGCCATTTTCGCTGGTGATCTGCCAGCCGTAATCGTTGTGCATGTCGAAGATCAGATTAACGCCGATTCCCCGGCTAATCACCCCGGAGAGCAAAACACGAGTCAAGAAGCTCTTGCCGGTGCCGGATTTGCCGAACACGCCGACGCTTCGCTCCACCAGTCGTTTGAGATCAAGGTTGACCTGCGTTTCCTCCAGTTCCAGCGGCACCCCGACGTTAAAGTGAGTGGCATCCTCATGGCCGAAGACGTCGTTAACATCTTCTACGCTGGCGTTGTATACCCGCGAAAAGTGGCCGGGGATCGTCTTGACCGGCCTGGGCTGGTCGTTATCAATGCTTAACATGGGCGCGACATAGACGATGCCATAGGCGACGGTACCGCTATAGATGGCGCGGGTGAACGGGTCGCCCATATCTGGCGGGTCGTTCTGGATGGCCGG
>DAOTTZ010000051.1:0-16672 GCA_034437535.1 Anaerolineae bacterium
ATCACGCCTGTTCCAATGGTATAACCCTGTGCCAGATAGGACTGATAGTGCATATAATCGCGAGTTTTCCTCTGTCTTTCAATCTCTTAAAACGCAAAGTAGCCACACCCATTTGATAAGGCTATGCGCCCACGTATCTTACGGTTGACTTGATCGGGCGCGAAGAATCGCGCTTGACTGGAAGACGTTTGTTATCACTCCTCTTTAGCCATGGCCTGGAGCAACGCGAGGGTGAGGCGGCAGTCGCCGAGGGCGTCGTGGGCGGCGACGACCGGGATCTTCTGCTGAGTGCAGGCTTTAGATAAGCTCTGCCAGCGGTAGCCGCGTGAGCCGGGCTGACCGTAGAAACCGGCGTATTGGCGCATGGCGCAGGCCCATTCTCGCAGGCGCGGCAGTGGCAACCGCCGCCGTCCGCAGACTTCCCCAGGATGCGCTGTTCGAAGGGTGCGTTGTAGGCCACGACCGTTTCGCCAGCCAGCACCCGGCTTAAGGCCGGGTAGACCTGATGAAAGCGGGGGGAATCCGCGACGGTTTGCATTGTGATGCCGTGTACGCGCTGGGCACCGGGCGAAATCGGCAGATCCGGGCGGACGAGGGTGTTCATCAAGACGGTGCCATCGGTTCGTAACGCACCGATCTGCACGATGTCGGCATTTTTAACGTCGGTGGTCTCAAAGTCGAGGATCACCGCGCCGATTTTGAGCATTTGGCGTGCCCAGGTGCGGGCGGATTTCCGGGCGTGGGTGTGATGGTTCATGCCAGGGTTGCCATGACCGGGTAATGGTCGCTGGGGAAGACCGGCGGTTCTCCGGTGCGGATGATGGTGCAGTCGGTCGGGGTGAAACCATCCACCAGCACCCAGTCGATACGTTGGCCGATGGCAGGGTACGCGATCCCCTGGAAGTTGTGGAAGGTGTTGGATGCTGGCGAGTCGGTATGGCCGACGGCGAGAAAGGTATCCTGGTAGCCGGCGTGGGTGAATACCTGATGGACGGTACCGGCGGGGGTGGCTTCTTCTTCCAGGCCGGGGGGGAAGACGCCGCCGGCGTCTTCGATGGCCCAGACGCGGGAGTTAAAATCGCCGGTGATGACGACCGGCAGGCCGTCGCGCAGGGCTTGCAGGCGGCGGACGACCAGGCGTGCCCCTTCTACGCGGGCTTGTTCTCCCAGGTGATCCAGATGGACATTGAGCGCGATCAAGTCCTGGTGGGTGGTGGTATCGTGCAGGCGTACCCAGGTGGCGGCCCGCACGAGCGATGTATCCCACCCGTAAGACCAGGTATCGGGCGTCGGGCTGAGGTAGAACGCGCCGCCATCCCGCCGGTGGAAGCGATCTCGCCGCCAGTAGATGGGGTTGTACATGCCGAACTCGCTATCATCAATGGTGACCGGCCCTTGCTCGTAGGCGTAATCGGTCAGGCCGGTATCATAGCTGGCTTGATTGCCGCTCTGGTATTCCTGGAAGCCGATGAGATCCGGGTTGGCCTGGCGGATGACGCGCAGGTTGAGATCGGCGCGGTGGGGCCAGTAGTTGTCACCGTCGATTTCGAACATGCTCCCGCGCAGGTTGAAGGTCATGACGTTGAACGCTCTCATGCCGTCCCCCTCGCTGGCCGGAAGACGGTGGGCACGCGCAAGCGGCGGTAATAGGCGTACCATTCGATGAGCAGGACGACCAGCGCGGCCAGCGCGACGAAGGGCCATAACTCGCGTTGGCCGCGTTCTTCTCCCTGCGGTGGGTTGACAGTGATGCCCTGGATGGTGAGGGCGTCTTGCGGCACCGGGGTGATGTTGCTTTCCGCCGGACTAAACAAGTTCACGGCGAAGGTCTGCTGGCCGATGACGGCTTGATCCTGGAGTAGCTCCAGGGTGTAGAAGCCGGGGATGGTGGCACCGGCGAAGACGACCTCATCGCGGCGGACTTCCAGCGTGGTCGTGCCGCCGTCTGGGGCGGTGACGCGGATCGCGTCGGCTTCAAAGGGGGGGCGGATGGTGAGGGCATCGCCGATGGTGATGCTAGCGGTAACGTCGATGACGGCACGGGGGGTGAACCACTCTGCCAGATTAGCGACGAGGATGGGCCATGTGATCTGCAAGGGGAGGTCGGTTTCGCTCAGGCTGAAGGGCAAGAGGGCGATCTGGCGTCCGTCGGTCTCCCCGGCCAGGAGTACCGGGGCGTCGTCGGCTGTGATGAGGGGGCGTGCCCAATCCGCCGCTGTGACGCGACGTACGCGCAGAAAGCTAAAGGTGCCTTGATCGACAAAGCTGACACGGGGATCAGCAGGATCAACCACGCGCACAGTCTCTGGTTCTTCCAGGAAGCCGCCCAGCGTGAAGAATTCGGTATTGGCGGGCGGATTGATGAACATCAGGTCGCCGGCGGGCAGGGTGGCGGGCAGGGTGCCATCGAAGACGTACAGATCAAAGCCCTCTGGAATATTGGCGTTGGGTTCGGCGCGTACCGCGTTGATGGTGGGCAGACTGCCGAAGACACGTTCTAAGAAGACGTTGCCATCGGTGACGATCAACACGCGGCGGCCCTGGCTGTTGCCGGTGGTGGCGTAGGCGGTGTCATCGGTGGGGAGGGTATCGGTCAGGTCGGAATCTACGCGCTGGGTGAGGGTGGCGGTCAACGTCTGGAAGTCATCGGGCAGGGCGGCGGAGATGATGGGCAATTCGGCATTGGCGGGCAGGCTAAGGTTGGTGGCTTCAAAGCGTTCGCCATCTACACGCAGGGCGAAGGTGACTTCGGCGGGCGTAGTGCTGTAGTTGGTGATCTGGGCGAAGAGTTCCGGCGGACGCCCGGCCTGACGGTCGGTGGAGAGGGCGGTAATCGCGACGTTTTGATCGGTCGTGCCGACCGGGATATAGCGCACATCACCGGCGATGCCCTGCAAGCCCGCGTTCACCGGCAAGCCGCCATCCCCGATGATGACGATGGCGAAGTCCTCAGCGGCGGCGGAGCCAGCGGCGGCCAGATTGAGAGCCGCGCCCCAATCACTTTCGGCCTGGGTGGGTTCGGCCTGCTGGACGGCGGCGCGTAGCACGTTTTTATCTGACGTGGCGGAGGCCAGCACCTCCGGCACGCCTGCGACTCGGATCACGGTCATGCGGTCGCTATCGCTGAGGGTGTCTATGATGTCGATGGCGCGGTCGCGGGCGGTCTCAAAGCGGGTGCCGCCGGCTCCATCGGTGGCGTTCATGCTGGCGGATGCATCCAGCAGGAGGGTGATCTGCCCGGCACTGACGGCATCAACCGTGATGAAGGGGCGGGCCAGGGCCAACACGATCAACAGGAGGATGAGCAACTGCAAGAGCAAGAGCAGGTTGCGGCGGAGCTTTTGCCAGGGGGTGTTGGCTTCGGTATCCTGGAGGACTTGACTCCATAAGAAGGTGCTGGAAATGTTGACTTCGCGGCGGCGCAGGCGCAACATATACATCAAGATGATGGGGATGGAAACGGCCAGCCCGGCGAAGGCTAACGGCGTGAGAAAGTTCATAGGCGACGATCTCTCTATCGTGTATCGATTCACCTATACTATAAACGAAAAATGGCTCGAATGAAGGCCGCTTATGGGTCGATGGGGGTGATGGTCTGGAATGCGCCGATTCGCCCGGCGACCCACCCGACGCGGCCTTCGGCTGTGATCTGCCACCAGGGGTAGCCGTCGATCTCGACCGGGCCAGCCAGGATGCGGGCGTATTCTCCCCGGCTGAGGAAGACGCCGGCGAAGGCTCCTTGCAGGCCGGGGGTGGCGCGGATGTTGAGTTGTTCGCTCTGGACCTGGACTTGCTGGCCGGGCTGGAAGCGGGAGCCGGCGACCACGCCATCCGGGATCGGCGGGGCGACAGTAGCGGCAGGATCCACAATGACGCCGGGCGGCGGCACCGTTGGCGGGGCTGGTGTGACCGGGATGGGCACCGCGCCGCCGGGGACTTCGGTGCCGAGAGAGACTTCTTCGATGCGCCCGTTGGTGTAAGCGATGAATTGCCGCCCACCAGCGATGACTGAGACCGCTGTACGGTTGCTGTTCCAGGCGACACTTTGCGGCGGGGCATCCCCGATGGGGCCGGTGAGATAGTTGCCGTTGGCGTCGATGATGCGGACGGCTTGCTCACCGTTGGGACGGCCCAACGCCAGGAACGCGCCCGCCGAGGTCTGTACGCCGTGTTGGATCCACTGGTTGTTTGCGCTCCCGTTGTGGATGATTTGCAGGCCGGTGCCATCCGGGTTGACGGTGCCGAGGATGACGCCGGTATCGCTCCGCCCGCTGACGACAACGCGGCGACCGTCCGCCGTCCAGGAGCCGTAATCATAGCCGAGCGCGGTCGGCTTGACGGCGGGGTTCTGGCCGGTGGGGGTGATGAATAAGACGCCCCGGTCGTCCGCCAAGGCCCAGGGATCGGTGATCTGCTGGCGGATAATCATGCGGGTGCTATCCGGCGACCAGATAATCTCGGTGGATTGGCCGTGAAAGCTGATAGGGCCGCCCAGTTGGCAGGCAGGATGCGAGTCAAACGGGCAATCGTGAAAGAGCGGGCGGACGGTACCGCTGGCGGTATCCAGCAGATGCACGCCGTCTTCCGAAGTAGAACCGGGGTGACCGCCGCGATCCCCATCAACGATGAAGGCGACGTAACGGCCATCCCCCGACCAGGCCACCGCGCTGACGAAATAATCATTTTCCGCCGGGGAGGTGACATCACGGACGTAGGCCGAGAATGGCTCCGGCGGGATGACATCGCCGGAGCCGGTGTTGATGTAGAGTGCGCCGGTTCCGCTTGTCCGCACGTATTGATCGGGGTTGGCCGGGTTACGGGCGAATAATTGGGGCAGGATCTCCCCACTGCCGACCTGAATGCCGACAGATGCGGCTTGCAACGGGATGACATCCCCGATGGTGAAGGCTTGCGGGCCGAGCGACACCCCGCCAACCGGCGGGCGGCTGACAATCGATGTTTGCCAATCCGCCGGGAGGGTGGCCGGGGGTAGAACCGGCGGGATGGTGGGAAAGACGGCGGTCGATGTGATGGCAGGGGCGGTGGCTGTCTCTGGGAATTCCTCAATATTGGCATCACCGACGGGCAAAATGCCGAGGTCGGCTTCTGGCGGCGGCGGGGTTAGTGTCGGGCCGGGGCCGGGCGTGGCTGTGATGAGGGTGGGCGTTGAATCCAGCGTGGGGAGGGGTGTGCTGGGGATGGTGGGTGTGCTGGCGCGGGCGGTGGCCGTCTGCGGGAAGATGGTCTGGGTGGCGAAGACGTCTTGCGCGATCTGGGTGGCGGGGTCGGCGGTGGGCGCGGTTTCAGTCTGCCGGGCGGAAACGGTACTCTGCACCTGGAGCAAGCTCAAGGTGGTGGTGGGCGGTGGTGTAGCGGTAGATGTGGCCGTCGGTGATGGGGTGACGGTGGGTGTCTGGGTGGCAGTGGGTGATGGCGTGACGGTCGGTGTCGGTGTGGTGGTGGTAGACGGTGTGGCCGTCGGCGATGGAGTGATCGTCGGTGTGGGTGATGGGGTGATGGTGGGCGACGGTGTGATGGTATCGGTCGGACGGCCTAAGATGGGTAAGGGTGTTGCCTGGATGGTCGGTTTTAGGGTGGCGGTCGCGGTGGCGGATGGTGTTTGAGTCGGTGGGGCGTTGGTTGGCGCGGCATCGGTGGGAGCCTGTACGACCGGGGTGCCAGCCGCCGGGGTATCGGTGGGGGCGACGGTCGGCGTGACACGCGGCACACCGTCACTGCTACAAGCAGAGAGGATGAACCAGATCAGCATACCGAAGCAAAACACCCGCGCCATAATTATCCCTGTCGGTTTCGTACTATGTTTATTATGACACAAGATGAGAAACCGTGAGTCTACGTAAAGAAAACGCTTGCCCTACGCCAGAGAAAACTAACGGCATTCCAACCCTTCGGCTATTCCGTTGGGCGAACACCTGTGCTACCATTTTGGATGTGGTCAGTTCGCACCCCACACGGTAGACTCTAGGCATCTGAGGCTAACAACATAGGGACTTATGACCGACATACAGACAATTGGGGTGCTGGCGCACCCACTCCGCCCGCAGAGCTTCCCGATGGCCGAGCGCATCCAGGCGATGCTCCGCCAGCGGGATAAGACGACGTGGATGCACACCGAGTGGCAACCAGAGGATGTATTAGACGATGTGAGCCAGGCGGATCTGGTGGTTGCCATCGGTGGTGATGGGGCGATGTTGCGGGCGGCGCGAGTCGGTGCGCCTTACAACGTGCCGGTGTTGGGCGTTAACATGGGACAATTGGGCTTTTTGACCGAGATCGCTGACCCGGAAGATTGCGGGCGCGGGATCGACCGGTTGTTATCCGGCGATTATTGGATCGAAGAGCGGATGATGTTGCAAGCAAGCATTGTGCGGGATGGTGCGGTGATCCGCACGGATGAGGCCCTGAACGACGTGGTGGTGAGTGGCGGCACAGTCGGGCGGATGATCCAGATTGAGACGTTTATTGACGGGGACTGGGCGACGACATACAGTGCGGATGCGCTGGTGGTGGCGACGGCGACCGGTTCTACGGCGTATGCGCTGGCATGTGGCGGGCCGATCTTGCCGCCGGAGCTAAAGAACATTTTGATCGTCCCTGCCGCGCCGCATCTGAGTATGTCGCGCCCGATTGTCTTGAGCGAAGGAGCGCGGGTGGACGTGCGCCCGACGGCTTACAACCGGACCGATGTCATGCTCAACGCGGACGGGGCGACGCTGGATGAGGTGAAGCAAGGGGACATGGTACGGATTCATGCTAGCGATCATATCACGCGGTTTGTGCGGATGCGGTCGCGCAATTACTTCTATCGTTCGTTGTTAGACCGGTTGGAGCCGCGTGTGCCGCTCGACCAGAGGAACCAGCATTGACCGATACGATTCAACCAGATGATGAGATTACTTATTGCGCGGTTCATCCGACGCGGGAAACGGGCTTGCGCTGTAACAAGTGCGACCGGTATATGTGCCGGGAGTGTGCGGTGCAGACGCCGGTGGGGTACCGTTGCCGGCAGTGTGTGCGGCAGGTAGAAAACAGCTTTTTTAACGGCAAGCAGGCGGATTATGTGATCGTGTTCGCGGTCACGGCTGGGTTATCGGCAGTGGTGACGTTTTTAACAGCGGTGATTATCCCGTTCATTTTGTTGTTGTTCTTTGTGGCGGTGATCGCCGGGCCGGCCATTGGTGAAGCGGCTTTGCGGGCGATCCAGCGGCGGAAGTTGCGGTATCGCCAGCAGGCGGCCTGGGCTGGTGGTGCGGTTGGTGCGTTGGTGGCTGGTGTGCTGGCCGTGGGTGGATTCAGCCTGATCTTTATCCTGTTCGCCGGTTTGATGGCCGTTATGATCGGCCTGCGGCTCTAAGACGAGGAGTGCTATGTTAGAAGAAATTCGCATTCATAATTTTGCCATTATCGACTCGCTGGAACTGGAATTTGACCGGGGGTTGAACGTTATCACCGGGGAGACGGGAGCAGGGAAGTCGATCATCATTGACGCGGTGGAGTTGTTGCTGGGGGGCAAGCCGGACGCCGCGATGATCCGCGCCGGGCAAGATAAAGCCGTGATCGAAGGGGTGTTTGGTCTGGCCGGGCGGGCGAAAGAGGCGGTCGCCCCGATCCTCAAGGCGGAGGGCTTGCAGGAGGGTGAAGCGGCTGATTTCGTCACGTTGATGCGGGAGGTGCGGCGAAACGGTCGCTCGTCGGCGCGGATCAACGGGATCACGGTCAACCAGGAGCTTTTACGCACGGTCGGCGATACCCTGGTTGACATTCACGGGCAGAGCGAACACCTGAGTTTGTTCAATCCGCCGCAACATATCGACCTGTTAGACCGTTATGCCGACCTGATGGACATCCGGGAAGCATTGCGGACGGTGACACAGAAACTGAGTGCGATGCGGCGCGAGATTGCCAGCCTGCTAGAAGACGAGGCGGAGATCAAGAAGCGGGCGGAACGTCTGCGGGCAGATGTGGAGGAGATCGACGCGGCGGCCTTGAAGCCAGGGGAAGACGACGAGTTGAAGGCCGAGCGTAACCGGCTGGCAAACAGTGAGCAATTGGCGACACTTGTGACGGAGGCCGTGTTGTTGCTTTCCGGCGGGGAGAGTGTGGACGATCAACAGCCGGCGGTGGATATGCTCCAGCGGGTGGCGATCATCATGGCGAAGCTTTCCGGCATTGACCCGGAGTTGAGCGACGCGGCAGAGTTGGCGGAGAGTGTCTCCGCCCAGGCGCAAGAACTGGCGATAGAGATCAGCGGGTATGGCGATGAGGTGGAGTATGACCCGGTGCGGCTCAACGAGATTGAGGAGCGGCTGGAAGTCATCAACACGCTGAAGCGGCGGTTCGGGTTGACGATTGAGCTGGTGCTGGAACATGCGGACAAGGCGCGTGAAGAACTGGACGGCATCGACAACAGCGAAGAACGACTGGCCGGCCTGCGCGAACAAGAGATGGAATTGCTGAAGCAAATCGGTGAGATGGCGTCTAACATCAGCAAGGTGCGGGATCGCATCGGCAAGCAATTAAGCAAGCGGGTGGAGGGCGAACTGAAGGATTTGCGGATGGAGCGCACACGCTTCGCGGTCGCGCTGACGCAATCCCCGGCGGAAGATGGCTGTTTTGTCGGCTCTAAGCGGTATAAGTTCGATTACACCGGCATCGACCATGTGGAATTTATGATGAGCGCGAACCCGGGCGAACCGATGCGCCCGTTGGCAAAGGTGGCTAGCGGCGGGGAGGCGGCGCGGATCATGCTGGCACTCAAGCGGGTGCTGACGCAGGCTGACCACACGCCGACCTTGATCTTCGATGAGGTGGATCAGGGGATTGGTGGCCGGATCGGGAGCATCGTCGGGGAGAAGTTGTGGAGTCTTTCCGACGGGCATCAGGTGTTGGTGGTGACGCATCTGCCACAACTGGCGGGTTACGCCGACCGGCACTTCCGGGTGCGTAAACAACTGAACCAATCCAGCACGGTGATTGAAGTTCATCCGCTGGCGGCAGATGACCGGCTGGAAGAACTGGCGGAGATGCTGGGCGCGACGGGTGCGGGGAGCAAACAGAGCGCGATGGAGATCCTCAACGACGCGACCGAAAAGAAGAAGGTGACCAGCTAGCGCGGGGGTAACTGGTCAATCATCCATCAATTTGATGTGACTACGGTAGAAAATGATAGGGGCCGGTCATGGCGGTGTGATGATTGCCGTCAGAATCTACCCAGGCGATGGGCATATGGGCGGTGGTGTGGGCCGCGCCGATGCCGCCGTTTTGGTCAAGCGCGATGACACCGACTTCCGGGGTGGGGATGTGGGCGGCGACGGACGCCACCGCCTGCCGGGCGGCTTGATGGGCGTGCGTGCCGCTGGCGATGAGATCGACAACGGTTTTGCTCAAGAGGTGGCGCATGATATTTTCCCCCAGGCCGGTCGAACTCGCGCCGCCGGCGGCATCGTCGGAGTAGCCGCCGGCCCCGTAGATCGGGACATCACCCACGCGGCCCTGCTTCTTGTGGGGAGAGCCGCCGGTACTGGTCGCGCTGGCGACATGGCCGTGAGCGTCAATGGCGACGGCCCCGACGGTACCATGCCCCGGCGGGTACGGTGGACGGCTGATAAGCCGCCGCTTGAAATCCGCGAATTCTTCTTCAGTGATAAAGGTAAAGTTCGGGACGTGGGGCATGTTAAGTTCGGTCGCTAAACGCTCTGCGCCGTCGGCGACAAAAAAGCGGTGGTCGCTATGAGTCATCACCAGGCGGGCCAGCTTGATGGGATTTTTGATGCGCTTGACCGCCGCAATCGCGCCGAAATCACGGGTGGTGCCATCGGTGATGAGGGCGTCCATCTCGACTTCGCCCATATCATTGAGGAAACTACCGATTCCGGCGTCGAACAACGGGTCGTCTTCCAGCACGATGGTAGCGGCCTCGACGGCATCCAGGGCGGGGCCACCGCCGACCAGTACACGCCATCCGACGTGTAAGGCGGCGGTCATCCCCTGCAAGACCTGCGGATGATTATCTTTTTCCCAGGGGCCAGCCCCACCATGAAGGATCAACTGTGGCATGGGTGTTGATCCTCCTTTAGGTGATGCGGGCGCGAATGGTCGCGCTGGCGTAATCCAGGATGGAGACGACGACGGCAATCGCCAGCACGGCGACACCAGCATCGCGGTATTGCAACAGGTTGATCTGCTGTTGTAAGAGCAGGCCGATGCCGCCACCGCCGACAAAGCCGATGATGGTGGACATGCGGACGTTAATATCCCAGCGGTACATGGTAAAGGCGATGTAGGGCGGGATGATCTGCGGGACGACGGCGTACCAGATGGTTTGTAGGCGGTTCGCGCCGGTCGATTGCAGAGCTTCCACCGGGCCATCGTCGATGTTTTCCACCTGTTCGGAGTAGAGCTTGCCCAACGCGGCGATGGAGTGCAGGGTCAACGCCAGCACACCGGCAAACGGGCCGATGCCAACCCAGATGACGAAGACCAGGCCCATGATGAGCGGCTCGATACTGCGGATGGTGTTCAGCATGGTGCGGGAGACGTTGTATAGCACGCTACCCATCGGGAAGACGGCTTGCACACCGGAGATGCCGCCGATGATGCCGACCAGCACAACACCGAGCCACATCGTATCTAACACGTATTCACGCAGGACGATCTCGATCCCTAAGAAGTCGATCAGGGTGACGGTATCCCCCAGCGGGAGGGTGCCGTCGATCAAGGCGCGGCCTATGTTCATGTAATTGAACGAGAGGATAAACGTGATGACCGCGCCGATGATAAAGGTCGCCAGGCGGGCCAGGTCGTCAGTCCGGTCGCGGGTGTAGCGGGCTTTTTCCGGGTCACGCGGGAGGACGGCGCGATAGACGATCACCGAGAGCTGGCCGCCGAGGATGGCGGCGACAATCGGCGTGATGAGGCCGAGCAGAGCCGCGAGGGTGGCGACGTTGCCGAGAAAGACGAACAGGATCGCGCCGCCGACCGCGCCGAGGATGGCCCCTAATACCCGGCTGAGGACGGGCGGCGTCTTGCGTAGGGGGGTGACGAGTAGATCTGTCGCGATGCCAGAGACGACGAAGCCCCCGGCGACTGCACCCAACAACGGCGCGAACAGGCGCACCAGATCACTGAGGACATTGAGCAAGACACCGACCGCGCTGACAATATCCGCGCCGATTGTCCCGATGCTAACCGGTGTGGTGGCCTCTTCTTCGCCGTCGATGATTTCGATGACGGGATCAGGCCGGATGTTATCGGACAGGTTGTTGATTTGCTCGCTACCGAGCAAGCCCAGGCCGGCGATCAACCCCATGAACAGCACTATCAGTGCGATACTGAGCAGGCGGATGGTGACGCTCTTGGTGGTGTTTAACCAGGGCGGGAGGTCGGGCGTCTCGCGCAGAACGTAGGGTGCCAGGATCATGACGAGGGCGAAAAGAGCCAGTGGCACACCGAAGGCCAGCACAACGGCTAAGGTTTCGCCTTCTACCAATGTGTTGCCGAACAGGTTTAACTCGGTGACATTGGCGGAGCCGATGCGGATGCCTTCCGCGATGACATCGGTCAGGATGACCTGGCCGAGCCAGAAGCCGACGGCCAGCCCGATAAAGGCCAGCATGAGACTGCCGAAGGCTAGCTTGATGGGACGCATGATGTTGCGGGCGGCGAAGAAGCTAATCATGGCGGCGATGGGAATGGCGACGGTGGTGGCGACGAGGGCCATAAAGATGGTCTCGACCATGGCATCGAGGACGTTTTCGGCGGTATCGCTGAGGCGAATGGGGCCGGTGGGGACGGCGGCGCGAACGTTAATCTGTGAGATTTCGCCTTCGGTACCGCGCACACGCGGGATCTCGATGGTGCCGGTGAAGTCGCCGTCGGCATCGAAGCGGAAGTCTTCACGCTCGGTCTCTAATATGTCGCGTGGGCGTGCTTGATCATCTGCGCCGGGCGGGATCCAGCGGATGCGGCCTTCTGCAAGGGGGGCAAAGCCGCGAATTTCCAGCGTGACTTCATCGCCAATTTCGCCGCAATCAACGGAGAGGTCGATGGTGGTGCCATCGGGCAGGTCGGGTTGATCGACGGCTTCGCCTTCGATGCATTCAACGCGGACATTGACGAAAATATCTTCGACTTCGCGATCTTGCTCGAAGATATTGGGTGCGAGCAGTTCGCGGAGGGCGTTGGAGACGTTGTTTTGGCGGCGTTCTTCTTGCGGGACTTCGAGGTCGATGTTGGTGACCGTCCAGCCGTAGGAATAAATGATAAAGCCGATGACGGCGCCGATGACGATCAGCAGGCGGCGCAGGGCATTTTTAGGATCGGGTGGTGTTTCGCTCATTGTTAGCTTCCCCCTGATGGTGTGGATTAATTGACGTGAACTTCAACGGCTTCTTCGCCGTAGATTTCCAGGAAGCGGTCGCCGTCGATTTCGGACGGCGGGCCGTCGAACTCTAGCTTGCCGTCTTTGAGGGCGATGACGCGGTCGGCATAGGTGCGGGCCAGGCTGAGAAAGTGCAGACTGCACAGGATGCTGAGGCCGTCTTCTTTGTTGAGGACTTCAAGGTATTTCATGACGGAGTGCGAGGTGGCCGGGTCCAGGCTGGCGACGGGTTCATCGGCGAGCATGAGTTCTGGATCTTGCATGAGGGCGCGGGCGATGGCGACTCGTTGTTGTTGGCCGCCGCTGAGTTCGCTGGCGCGTTTGTAGGCTTGACTGCCGATGCCGACGCGCTCCAGGTTTTCCAGGGCGCGGGTTTTATCCTGACTGGGGAAATAATTCAAAAAGCTGAAGACGGGGTTGGTATAGCCCAGGCGACCGGCCAGCACGTTGTTGATGACCTTTGAGCGTTTGACCAGGTTAAATTGTTGGAAGATCATGCCGATGCGGCGGCGGAGATAGCGGATTTCTTCGTCACTGACGGCGGTGACATCCAGTCCGTTCCAGATGATGCGCCCGGCGGTTGGTTCTACCAGCCGGTTGATACAGCGGAGCAGGGTAGATTTGCCGGAACCGCTGAGGCCGATGAGCGCGACGAATTGCCCATCAGGGACTTCAAAGCTGACGTTATCGAGGGCTTTGAAGCCGTTGTCGTAAATTTTGGTGAGGTTTTCAATAACAAGCATAGGTGCGCCCCTAGTACACGGTGACGGGTATTAGATAACACAACAGGCAGGGGCGAACACCCACTGCCTGCTGAGTTGTTGCGAAAAGTGGTGCGTTATTTATTCCTCGAACACATCGGCTTCGGTCAGGCCGAGGATTTCGAATTGCTGGCGGACGCTATCGAACACGGTGTCTTCGATGAGCGTGAGGGTGCTCCAGCTATAGCCCAGGTCGGAACCGAGGGCACTTTCGCCCCAGGCTTCGGTGTCGCTGAAATCAACCAGTGCGGTGTAGATTTGGTCGCGCAGTTCTTCCGGGAAGCCGGTACCAAAGCTCATGGTGTCGTTGGGGATGGGTGCGCTGATGCGCAGGACGCGCACTTCTTCGATGATGTCCGGGGCCACATCGGCGACGGATGAGCGGCTATCCAGCACGCGGATGTCACCGACAAAGAGTTGACCTTCTTCATTGACGAAGGGTTCATCGACGGTCAGATCATACGGCTCTGGCAGGTCTTCGAAGCTCCACGCGGCACCGGGCGTCAGTGGCGGGGAGAAGAAGCTGGTGGCGAAGTCTACTTCACCGTTGTAGACGGCGAGGACGGCCTGATTGTGCCCACCGGCTTCGACTTCTTCACCCGGCTCGATGCCATCGGCCTGGAGTTCAACCGAGGGGACGATAAAGCCGGAGGTGGAGGCGCGGTCTGGGTAGGCCCAGCTACGGCCTTCCAGGTCGCCGAGGGTGTAGATGTCGCTATCCCGGCGGACGAGATACTGCGCCCAGTAGACGGGCCAGCCGAAGCGGACGGCGGCGGCGTGGACTTCGATGCCACAGCGCTCGTTACCGATGACGTAGCCAGCGGCGGGGATGAAGCCCATGCTGACTTCCGGTGCGGCGCACATCGCTTCGATGGTGGCCGCGTAGCTGGTCGGGACGCTGACCTCAAAGCTGAGGCCGGTGGCTTCTTCCAGGGCTTCGCGCAGAACTTCGCCGCCCTCAATCAGGGTCTGGGCTTCTGCGGATGGGACAAAATAAACCTGGATGGGATTATCCGGTGTGCCGAGATCGCTGTCATCCTGCGCGAGAGCCGCCGGGGCAAGCGCGAGAGCCAGGATGCCAACCATCAGTACAACCATAAAACGCTTCATTATCAACTATCTCCTCTTGAATTTTCATTTGACGTGAGGACGGTGCTGGTTACCCACTGGCACCGTACACCGTTTGCAAAGATACAAAACAGAAATTAAATCCGGTGCTGTGAATGTTAACATTTGATTAAGGCTGGAAAAGCAGGTCACAATTGTGGCCAAAGCGGCTATGATTTCTCTGAATTTTGATGAGTGTGAAAAGGCGGCACCATGCGGCGGTTGATCCTGGCTGGAACCGGTCTGTTTTTGTTTACCCTGGCGTTTGATCTGTATCCCGGTTTGCGGGGGGGGGCGGGCTGGCGATGGCCTTATGTGCCGGGGGAATCCCTGCTGGCGGTTATCGGGCTGGCATTGGCCCTGGCTGGTTACCTGGTCGGCGTGCGGGTGTTGCGCGGGCGGGCAGTGTGGTTGAATCTGCTGTGGTTTGTGCTGGCCGGAGCCGGGGTGTTGTATGCGGTGGTAGGGGTGCGCGGGATGCCGGGGGAGTTGTTATTCATGCGGGCGGTTTCCCCGGTGCAGACCGGCGCGAGTACGGTGGCGGTGCGGTATATGGCGGCGGATGGCGTGGTGGAGACGCTCGACCGCTGGACGGACTTTATGGCGGCGGATGCGAAGGCGTTGAATCTGATACATTTTACGACCAGCCCGCCGGGGCAGGCGTTGGCGCATCATGCGGTTGCGAATCTGCTACAGGATAGTGTTTTGGCGGAGCCGGTGAGTTATGCGTTGCGCCCGGCGCAATGCACCAACCAGGATGTGATGGTGTACACACGGGGGGAGATCACGGCGGTGGGGGTGTTCGGCGTGTTGATGCCGTTGTGGGCCGCTCTGCTGGCGGTGCCGGTGTACTGGGCCGGGTGGTTGCTCACGGAGGATCGCAAGACCGCACTGAGTCTGGCGGCCTGGTCGCCATTGGTGCCGACGATTGGCCTGTTCCTGCCGGTGTGGAACGTGGTTTATCCGATGCTGTGCGCGTGGAGCTTTGCCCTGCTGGTGGCCGGACTCCGGCGGGAGAAGCCAGCATATCATGTGGGGGCGGGGCTGGTGCTGGGGCTGACGACTCTGCTTAACTTTGCGGTGTTGCCGTTGCTGGGGATCGTCGGGTTGTTTACGTTGGGTTGGCACTTGCGGGCGGGTGTGGGGCAGATCCGGCGGGCGGTGCTGGTGGGCGTGTGGTTCGGGGTGGGGTTGGGCCTGCCCTGGTTGATTTATGGCGCGGCCACCGGGGATACGCCGCTGGCGATCTGGCAGGTGGCACAGGCGGAACACCGCGAACTCGTCCAGCGCGATCAACCGCTGGCATGGCTGATCTTGCATCCTTACGACACGCTGACCTTTCTCGGTTGGCCGCTGGCAGGGTTGTTCTTGCTGGGGGTGTGGCGGGCGGTGAGACGCCGGGTGTGGGAGCCGGTTGATCTGCTGGCGGTTGCAAGTGTGGCCGTGTTCTTGCTGGTGAATGTGCTGGGGCTGGTGCAGGGGGAAAATGGGCGCATCCTGAGCTTTTACGCGCCGTTCTTCCTGCTGGCCGGGGGCGGGATCTTGCTGGCGCATCCGGCGGGGTGGGATTGGGGCTTGCTGGCCGGGCAGGCGATCACGGTGCTGGTCATGGCAACGGTCTTGAGCGTGGTACCGTTGGATCTCAACCCGCCGCCCGATGAACCGCGTACTGACATCGCCCGGCTGGATGACCGCGAGCTAATCCCGGTGGAGACGACGCTGACCAGCGCGGACTTTCGCGGGGAAGTACGGCTGGAGTCGTATCGCTTTGTGGCGGATGTGGCGCGGCAGGCGATCACGCTGGAAACGGTGTGGCAGGGGATGGCGCGAACCGAGCGACCGTATCTGCTAGAGGTGGTGGCGCGGGCGGAGAACGAGATCGACGGTGCGATTGTCGTGCCGGCGCAACGGTGGCCGGCGCAAGCGGGCAATTATCTGCCGACGTGCTGGCGGGCGGGGGATGTGGTGGCGGATGTGCGGGTGCTTGATCTGCCGGTGATTAGTGCGCCGGTGCGCTGGACACTGGACCTACGGTTGGTTGATCCGCGCACGGGGGATGTGATGCAAATCACCGGGACGGATGAGACGGCGGTTCCGCTTGGCCCGGTGAATTACCCGTAGGGATTCCAGCGCACGGAGCCGCCGCCCACCTGCCCGTGCACCGGATCCAGGCTGAGGAAGCTCGCCGTGCTCAGGTTGGCGTAGCGTGCCCGCAGATACAGCAGTTCATTGTCGTTAGCATAGTTTCCCGCGATGTCGATGGCAAAAGCAATGTAAAGGTGTTTATTACACCATTACTATCAGTGGAAACTGACAATTTCTGTCGAAATTATTTAATTTCTCTTACTTCTACTGCTGATGCTATCAGGTTGAAGGCATGAAATAGAATTGAGATATACTATAG
>DAOTTZ010000052.1:0-52937 GCA_034437535.1 Anaerolineae bacterium
ACCCGGATCCATCCCGAACCCGGAAGTTAAGCCCGCAAGCGCTGATAGTACTGCACCGGAGACGGTGTGGGAGGGTAAGCCGTCGCCAACGTCACTCTACTTCCTCAAGCCTTTTTTTGATTCCATACTTTTAGCTGATATTGTAACAAACCCCATATTTCGCCCCGGCTACCAATTTTGACATTCTTCATATCTTGAGTAAAATGATAGGCGTCGTAATTTATTCCGTGTTAAATATAGAGGTATTCACAGTGAAAATAGCTTCCAGACGTTACTTGGTTCTGCTGGTACTTGCCAGCCTGGTACTGCTTGCGGTGCCTGGGGCCTTTGCTCAGGACGACGGCGACGAAGCCATGACAGATGATAGCGTAGGCGTAACGCGCATCGTCGGTGAGGCTCCGTATACTGTCGGCTTTTTGACAGACTTCAACCGTGGGGCGATTAATGTTGTCATGAGCAACGTCGCCAACCAGGTTGACCGTGCTTTCGATGAGTCGATCCCGACTGACTGGCAGGTGCTGGGCCTGGTGACGACCGATCCGTATGTGTCACCGTTTGAGTTCGAGTTTAACTTGCCGGTGGTGCCTCCTGGTCCCTTCCGCGATGTTGATAACAACGGCGAAGAAGATACCGGTGTGAAGGCTTATGTCTTGCAGGGGTTCATCAACTTCCTGGCATCAAATTATTGGGATACAGACTACGAATACAGCACCGGCTTTAACTCCTTCATCGGCTCGACTGATTTCGAACTGCGGAATGAGATCATCGGTGGCAAGATGCTGGTGTGGGCACCGGATGACGCGCAGAGCTTCCCGTCTGGTTTTGGGGAAGACCTGATTCTGTTCTCCGAAGATGACCCGGTTATGTCCATCCCAGCGGGGTGGAGTGTGGTTGACCTGGGCGATGGTGAAGCCATCTCCGAAGCAGAATTTACGATTGACCGGCCAGAAACAGCCCAGGTTGATCTGATCGAGGCCGAGCAGTCGCTCCAACCGGCAGATTACACCGCGTTGAGCTACACCGAAGCCTTCGACGCCCTCATCGAGCAGATGCGTAACGAATACTCCTTTACCGAGCTAAAGGGTGTGGATTGGGACGCGCTGTATGATGAATTTGCCCCGCGCTTTGCGGAGGCAGAAGAAAATGATGATCCGGTCGCTTATCAATTCGCCCTGCGTGATTTCTCCTGGTCGATCCCGGATGGTCACATCGGTGCGAGCCTGCCGCTGACCAATGACGCCTTCTTCACCGAAACAGATGGCGGCCTGGGGCTGGCGATCCGTGAATTGGATGACGGCACCATTATCGCTTCCTTCGTGCAAGAAGGTAGCCCGGCGGCGGAAGCTGGTGTCGAAGTCGGCACTGAAATCACCGGCATCAACGGTGAGGCCCCGCTGGACCGCGCCGACGATGTGAACGTGTGGTCGTCGCCCTTCAGCACCGATCACAGCCGCACCTTGCAAGAACTGCGCTATGTCACCCGCTTTGAAGTTGGCGAAGAAGTCGAACTGAGCTTCATCAACGCGGATGGCGAAGAAGAGACCGCCACACTGACCGCCGTCGCCGAGCGTGCTAGCTGGAGCTTTAGCTCCGTCAACAACGGCTCTGCCCCGGCAGATGCCCAGCCGATTACCTTCGACTTCCTGGAGGACAGCGGCTATGGCTACATCCAGATCAACAGCTTCAGCGAGTATCCCGAAGTCATGTTCCGTGACTGGGAATGGATTATCGACTGGCTGAACGACAATGCCGTACCGGGTGTCATCATCGACATGCGCTGGAACGGTGGTGGTTACAACCTGTACAACCAGATGGTCGGTTACTTCACGCAAGAAGAAATCGTCGTCGGTAACGACGCCAACTTCTACCCCGACCTGGGTGACTTCTTCGTTGATCCGTTGAACGAAGACGTCATCACCCCGCCCGCCGATGGCCGCTTCTACGGTGGCGACATCGCGGTACTGGTCAGCCCGGCTTGTGCAAGTGCCTGTGAGTACTTCAGCTACAACATGAGCCTGCTCGATCAAGCCACGCTCATCGGCTTCTACCCGACCGATGGCCTGGGCGGGAACATCACGCCGGTCTTTATGCCGGATGACGTCTACTTCCAATTCACCATTGGCCGCTCCCTGGACGCCGAAGGTGACATCCGCCTGGAAGGGCTGGGTGCCCAACCGGATGTCATCGTGCCGGTGACCGAAGATACCTTCTTCTATGAGGGCGATGTCCTGCTGGATACCGCTGTTGAGGTCCTGAACGACGCGACCACCGTTCCCGTCACCGAAGGCGGCGAGATCAATGTGGGCGATAACATCGTGGGTGAACTGACCCAAGGTGAGCGCATTCAGTACACCTTCACCACCCCGGCAGATGGCGGCTTCCTGGATTTCGTGGTTGATAGCGATGACCCGAACCTGGATACCGTGTTGAACATCTACCTGGCGGAAGACCTGAGCGCACCGGCCATCTCCAACGATGATGACGTGCCGGGTGAGGTCTTTACCTCTGCCCTGCGTGAAATCGAAGTTCCTGGTGGCCTGGAACTGGTCATCGAGATTCAGGGCTTTGAAGATGCATCGTCCGGCCCCTTCAGCCTGTCTATCATTGAATCGATGATGGAGATGGAAGAAGACGAGGCAATGGAAGAAGAAGAAACGATGGACGAAGAAGAGTCTGCTGAAGAAGAGGAAGAAGCCGCAGACGATTCTGAAGCTGGCGAAGAAGAAGCGACCGAAGAAGAGCCTGCCGCCACCGAAGAATCTGGTAGCGACGGCTAAATCGTCTGATACATAAACACCCTGGGGACGCTGAGGCGTCCCCTTTTTGATTCCGTATTCTACGCGGGTTACAATGGGGTCAGTTTTGCCGTATTGAAGTTGATAGGTAAGGTGTGAGGATGCGTGGTTTACGACGACAAAAGAACGACGACCGCCCGGCGTGGATGGTCGTCTATGTGACACAACATATGACCGACGCGCAGATCGTCGCCGGGCGACTGCAACATGAGGGCATCCCGGCATTTCTGGATCATATCGCCGGGCGTGATGCCATCGGGTTGACGATTGGGGCCTGGGGAGAGGTGAAGGTACTGGTTCATCCGGCGGATTATGACGCCGCCTTTGACCTGCTTCACCCCGAAGAACCGCCCGAATTGCCCGATCAAGTCCAGCCGGATGACGTGATTATCTACCGGGAGGAAGACGACCATGACGACGATGAGTAACACCTTGACCGATGTGCCCGGCATCCGGGTGGGGCACGCCACAGACCCGGACGCGCTGACCGGTTGTACCGTCATCCTGTGCCCGCCGGAAACAGTCGGCGGGGTGGATCAACGCGGCGGGGCACCTGGCACCCGTGAGACCGATCTCCTGCGGCCCCTGCACATGGTTCAACACGTTCACGGCGTCGTGCTGAGTGGGGGCAGTGCCTTCGGCTTGTCAGTCGCGGATGGCGTCCTGCGGCACCTGGAAGCGCAAGCCACCGGGTACCCGGTCGGGCCGTATCATGTGCCGATTGTCCCGGCGGCTATTTTGATGGATCTGCTCATCGGGGATGGCACCCGCCGGCCTGATGCCGAGATGGGTTATGCCGCCGCGCAAGTCGCCAGTGATGCCCCGGTGCCTTTGGGCAATGTCGGCGCGGGGGCCGGGTGTGCCGTCGGCACGATGATGGGGCCGGAAAAGGCGACCAAAGCCGGGCTTGGCTCCGCCAGCATCGACCTGGGCGGCGGGTTGATCGTCTCCGCGTTGGTCGCGGTCAATGCCTTTGGTGATGTCGTCGGGGAGGACGGCGCGATCATCGCCGGTCTGCGCGGGGAAGACGGCGCGTTTGCCTCTACCATGCAGGCGATCCTGCCGCTGGCCCGCATGACCGAACCGCCGTCCAGCAGTAACACCGTGATCGGCGTGGTCGCCACCAATGCCCGGTTGAGCAAAGAAGACGCCAACAAAGTCGCGGGTATGGCGCAAAACGGACTGGCGCAGGCCGTCCGCCCGGCGCATACCATGTTTGATGGCGATACCTTCTTCACGCTGGCAACCGGCGACATCCCGGCCAATGTGAACGTGATCGGCGCGTATGCCGCCGAGATCATGGCCCAGGCCATCCGCAATGCGGTGTACAAGGCCGTCTCGGCGGGTGGCGTCCGCGCCTGGAACGACGGCTAGCCGTAGCGGGCGCGCCGCCTGCGGATCAACAGCACGATCACGCCGGAAAGTACGATAATCCCGGCGGATACGATCAACGCCAGCGTGAAGCCGTCGTCATCACCGGCATCATCTGCCGGGATGACCGGGGCCGGTGTGGCCGTCGGTTGGATCGGCGCGACAAATTCGAAATCTGCCGGTAACGGTGTGATCGTCGGGGTGCCCGGTTCTTCGGTCGGCGTCGGCGTCAAGCTAGGAAGCGGGGTCGCCGTCAGGACGCCGGTCACGGTCGGGGTCGCCGTGGCCGTCGGGGTGTCGGTCGCGGTCGGCGTGGCCGTCGGCGGGAAGACCGTCGGGCTGAGGGTCGGCGTGGGGGTCGCGGTCGTCTCGGTGTATAGGTTCACCGTCAGCGCACCCACCGCCCGCTGGCTAAATACCCAATTTTCCATTGCTGGCAAAAGTGCATCCAGCCGGCCACCTGTGTTGAAGGCATAGCGTGCGTCGAACGGCGTCTCGGTCGTGTCCGCCGCCAGATCATACACCGCCTGCAAGCCGAAGCGATCCGCCATATATGCGACCATCACCACCGCTTGATCTTGCCAGCGTGGCGCATCCGGCGGGATAGTGGTCATCTGCTCCAACGTCAACAATGTGTTGAAGCGTGTCGCATCCCGCACGCGGGCTAAGGTGCTTTCATCCGCTACCGGTTGGATCAACGCCCGCAAGCCGTATTGGAACCATTGCGGCAGGTCGATCTCGGCCCAGATCGGATCATAGAAGCCGTCGATCATGCGGTCGATGGCCCGGCCTAGCGGGAATACCCCGGCCCGGTTGGAAAGTACGATGACTTCATACCCCAGGTCATCCAGCATCGCGTTGACGACCGCGCCTTCACACGTCGCTGTGTTGCCAGTGCGAGGCCCGGTGATCGTTTCAGCCGTCAGGCACGGGTCGAGCCGTTCGCGCTGGTCGGTCAGCAACAGGTCAAAGCGCGGGGCCGCCCCGGTCATGTCTGCCAGCAGATCATACACCTGATTTAACTGTGTGATGGCCGCCTGCTGGTTGAGTGATATATCCGCCGGGACGATCAGGTTCACGCGCTCCGCTGGATCATCCAGGAAGATCCACCGTTGATCCGGGTTGGCCCAGGCGAACACCCCCGGCACCGTCGCGGTCTGTCCGTCTGTCAGCGTGATCGACCATTCGTACTGGATGAGTGCCTCAAATGGCAACGGGTCGGCTGGCGGCACCGGCCATATCAGGTTCACCGTCAGGAAGGGGTCTTCGGCGGTCACGCCGGTCTGGATGGTCTCAAAGCTGATACTGCGCGGGTCATCACCGGTCGCCGGCGTCAGTGTGATGGTCATCGTCTCGACATCCGCCAGCGGCACGCCTAACACCAGGTCGAAGACTACCGCTTGCGGGTAGAGAACGTCTTCCTGCCATGTATTGACGAAATCTTCTACTTCCGGGCGCGGGGTGAGGGTCGGCGTCGGACTCGGCATGGTGGGCCGGGGCGTGCCGAAAGGCGTCGCGGTGCTGGTCTCGGTCGGCGTGGCCGTATTGGGCGTTGGGTCGAGCGTCGGCGATGGCTCGGTTGGTTGTGGGGTCACCGTTGGCGTTGGCTCCGGGGTGTCATCCTGTGCGGATACTGTCAACGGGATCAGCAGGCAGAATAGGGCGAACATACTCGCCAGGGTTGATCTTTTCACGCACTCGCTCCACTGAGTAACAGGGCCAGGAACAACTGGACGAAATTATAGACGAAATGGGCGATGATGGCGGCGGTTGTGCTGTATCGCTCTCGCAACCAACCCAGCGTATACGACACGATGAACAGGAAGATAATCCCCGGTGTGAGCAGGGCCTGGGTGTGCAACAGCGCAAACACGATGCTGATGATGAGATTACCGAAGATCGGCTGTAGCGCACCCCGAAACAGCAATTCTTCCCCGATGGCGGCGGCCACCGGTACGATTAACAACGCCGGGATCGAAATCAGCGCGGCGTTAAACGCCTGGTTGGCGGCGTTGGCTTCTTCTAATGCCGGGGACGAAAACAGCGCGGTAATCGCGGTGACGATCAACCCGAATACGAACAACGCCGCGATCAACGCGATACCGACCCCGGCACCAAAGCGCAGATCTTCTTCAGTTGGCAGGCGCAGGCCCAACCGTTCGAGCGTGGCGGCGGTATCTCTCCGGATGGCAAAGCCGACGCCTAGCAACGTCGCCGCGACTTGTAAGCTCATCTGGAATAACAACGCGCCGATGTCGATGCCGCTGGCCTCGATGCTTTCCGTCAGGCCCTCAACCCCGCCGATGGCGATAAACTGGATGATCTGCCCGGTGACCAGCAATAACACCAGCACGATAGCGGTGGTATGGACGATGGAATCCGCGTTGTAATCTCCCCGGTGGCTGACCACACGGGCGATCAATTCGCGGGTGGATTGCGATGTTACCGCCCGGAAAGCCAGCAAGGCCGATGCCCCCGCCAGCAAGACGCCGATGGCGGCGGCGGGCAGGCCGACTTCCGGCACGCTGACGACTGCTTCCGGGTCAGGCTCCCCGAACGCACTGCCGAACGCCAGCAGAAGTAAGAACGGGATGAACAGCGTGATGAAGAACACGCCGACCATCAACAGGCCACGCACGGCTTCCACCTGCCGCCGGGCGTCCATGTCGTAGACGGTAACACTATCTTCGACTGCGTGACGTTGGGCCTCTTGCTCGGTGAGCCGGGCCTGATTCGCCAGGTACATCGTCACGCCAATGTAGCCGATGACCACTAAGTATGTGCAAAAAAGGCTCATCATAGACCTCGGTTTGCGGTTGATCTCCCCTAGCATACCCGGTTAAGCCACTGGTGACAATTGCCGCCCATTCGGGTACACTGATAAATACGACTGTACTGTTATGGTGTGTAGCCCACCTTATGTCCATATGACTCATAGTATTCCTGATATACCGGATTTCGACCCGGATGATGTCGTCGATAGTGAAGTGATTGACCCGCCACCGATCACCAATGAGAATAGTTTGGTGCGGCGGGTTGCGCTTCAGGTCCTGTACGAGATTGACAGTGCCGATCATAAGGTCGGCACGGTACTCGGCCAGCAAGTTCAATATTACGCCCACGACCTGACCAATGCTGGCCGGGTTTATTTGCATAAGATGGTCACCCACATCATCCAGCGGCGTAAGCAGTACGACCTTGTTATTAGCCGGTACGCGCCGGAATTCCCGGTGGAGCAATTGGCAATCGTTGATCGCAACGTGTTGCGTATCGCGCTTTACGAGATCGTGACCGATAACGCCCGTGTGCCGGCCAAAGTCGCCATTGATGAGGCGGTCGAACTGGCAAAACTTTTCGGTGCGGAAGGCTCCGCCCGGTTTATCAACGGGGTGTTAGGGGCCGTCATGCAAGACCAGGAGACTGTTATGCACTTGCTGACGGCAGAGGATGACGCGGTATGAACATTCTCGGCCTGGGCATGTGGGAACTCGTGCTGATTCTGGTGATTGCGATGGTGGTCGCCGGGCCGAAGCGTCTGCTTCATTGGTCTTACATTGTCGGTCGGTTCCTGGGGCAGGTGCGCGTGATGTGGGGCAACGCGATGGATAGCGTGCAGAAGGAGATCGACGATGCCGGGGTTGATTTTCAACTCCCGCGTGACCCGACCGACCGGCGGCAGGTTCAACGCTTTACGCAAGACGCGCTGAAGCCCTTCCGCGAGCCGATGGAACAGGCCATGCGGGAGGCGCAAGAACTCAAGCGCACCATTGAGGCCGAAGCCCGTATCGACGCGGACGTGATCGGCCCGGCACCAGAGGCCGCGCCGACAGCGGACGATGCCCCGGCTAAAAAAGACGACGCATCGTTCGGTACCTGGTCCGGCGGCAAGGGCGGCTGATCGATGACGACAGTACATCCCCCCGACCAACAGCAAGAGCAAGACTCGATGTCGGATGGTCATGGCTTGCGGATGGGGCTTTTTGAACATCTGGAAGAACTGCGCCAGCGGTTGTTTCGGGCGTTCCTGGCACTCATCATCGGCACCGCCATCGGCGCGGTCGTCGCCCCGCCGGTGCTGGAGTTTTTGCTTGAGCCGTACCGCGCTGTCAACCCGGAGGATGCCCGGCGTCTGCTGGTGCTTGGGCCGACTGGTGCGGTGGTTAGTTATTTCCGCGTTGCGATTATGCTTGGCGGCATCCTTGCCATTCCGGTTATCACCTACCAGATTATGATGTTCGTCGTCCCCGGCTTGACGCGCCGCGAACGCCGTTATGTGCTGTCGGCAATCCCGGCGATTACGGTGCTATTTTTGACCGGGATCGCGTTCGCTTGGTTCGTGCTGATGCCACCCGCGATTCAATTTTTAGAAGGCTTCCAGAGCGATGTCTTCCAGGCGGAATGGGCCGCCGGGCAATACCTCAGCTTCGTGACGGCCCTGCTCTTCTGGATGGGTGTCTCGTTCGAACTGCCGCTGGTGTTCTTCGTGCTGTCTCTGTTGGGCGTCGTCGGCCCGCAGATGCTGATTAATCAATGGCGGGTGGCCGTCGTCGGGAGTGCCATCGCGGCGGCTTTCATCACGCCGACGGTAGACCCGGTGAATATGGCCCTGGTGATGTTCCCGTTGCTCGGCCTGTATATCATCAGCATCGGCCTCGTCTCGATTGGGCGGCGCATCTCATCCCGCCGGTGAGTTCTCACTGATCCATCGTTGAACCTGTGCTTCCATCTGGTCGCGGGTCTGCCGGAAGGCGGTCATGATCGTGCTGTCATCGCCGGTCACTGCCGCTGGATCTTCAAACGGCCAGTGGAGCTTGACGCCGCCCTGCCACAACGGGGCCGGGCAATGTTCATCAGCATGACCACAGACCGTAATCACATAATCAAACGGCCCGTCCATATCGCGCATTGCATCTGAGGATTGCCCGCGCACATCCACGTTGATTTCATCCATCACGCGGATGGTAAACGGGTTGATGCCTTTTGGTTCTAGCCCGGCACTGAATACCTCATAATGCTCCCCGCCATGCTGGCGCAAGAACGCTTCCGCTATCTGCGACCGGGCCGAATTGCCCGTACATAAGAACAACACCTTTTGTTTTGCCATAATCACCACGCCCTATACTTCAATTTAGATTGAATTATATTTGATGATGTGTTTATGCGTCAAGTAAGACCTGCTGGGGGACGGGATCTTGCCGGATGGGGTTGGCTTGCTCGAACGCATACCCCGCACAGACCACCCGCGCATCGTCCAGCCATTCGCCGATGATCGTCACCCCGACGGGTTCGCCGCTTTCCCGGTAACCGGCTGGCAGATTCAAGGCCGGGTTGCCGCCGATGGCATACGGAATCGTGCTGTAATTGCTGATGTCCACGATAAACGCGATGTCGTGGTCGTCCAGCGCGGCGGTGATGCTGGCCCGGCCTGCCGCCCGGTTCGCCGCGACCAGATCCGCATAGAGCTGATGCATGGTTGGGTTGAGGTCAAAATTAAGCGTTGCTTCCAGGATGGTCTGGCCGTAGGGGGCGCGGTTGGCCGCATCTGCCGCGTTAAATGCCACGATGTCGGCGACTGTCTTCACCAGGGCATCGGTCGCGTGCAGATAAGCGTTGACGCCCGCATGGAAGCCGAACAACAACACACCATAGACGTTGATGTCTTCCAACCCACCCAACGGCGGGATGTCGATCACCTGTGCGCCAGCGGCGTTGAGCGTCTCAACGGCTCCCTGCCGGATGGCGTCGTCACCGGCACGCGGCGGTTCCTCCCGCCGGACGACACCGACGCGCACACCACGAAGCGCGTCCGCATCTAACCCGGCGGTGAAGTCAGTCTCCGCGATGCTGGCGACGGCTTCGGTCAGGGCGTCGGCAGGGTCAACCCCGGCCAGCGCGTTGAGCATCACGGCCAGGTCGGTGACGGTGCGCGTCATCGGCCCGGCGGTATCCTGTGCGCCGGTAATCGGGATGATGCGATCTCGGCTGATGAGGCCCAGGCTCGGCTTGAACGTCACGATAGAATTCTGTGACGCCGGGTAGATCAGCGAACCGGCTGTCTCCGAACCGACCGCCGCCGCCGCGAAGTTCAGCGCGACGGCGACCGCACTGCCAGAACTACTGCCGCCCACGTCGAACCGCCCATAGGCGTTGTGCGTCTGCCCGCCGAGCACGCTGAAGCCGTTCGCGCTCTCAAACGTCATGAAGTTGGCCCATTCGCTGAGTGTGTTCTTACCCAGGATCACCGCGCCGGCTTCTCTCAAGCGGGTGACGATGAAGGCGTCCCGGTCGGAAATGTGATCGCGCAGGGCGGCGGCCCCCGCGCTGGTGTGCATCGCGTCCCCCGTGCCGATGTTATCCTTGAGTGTGACCGGGATGCCATGAAGCGGCCCGCGCACTGTGCCGTCTTGCCGTTCGGCGTCGGCCTGACGGGCTAGCGTCAGCGCGTCCGGGTTGAGTTCAATCATGCTGTTGAAGTTGTCCACATCGTAAGCGCGGATGCGACTCAGATAGAACAACGTCAGGTCTTCACTGTGCAAGCGTCCCGCCGCCAGATGAGCTTGAATCTGCGGGATGGTCGCGCCGGTGACGTAACCGGCGATGGCGTCCGCCGCCGTGAAATCGGCCAGGGCGGCTTCAAACGGGCCAAAGTCGAGTGTGCGCTGGCCGCTGTAGCTGAACCGGCGGTATTGGCGTTTGATCTGCGTCTGAATCCACATGCTGGTTAGTCCTCCAACGATGCTCGTAACGCCTCGACCCCTGCGCCGGGGCCATCGACATGATCAAACACGGCGGAACCCGCCACCAGCACATTCGCCCCGGCTTGCATCGCGCTCATGGCCGTCACCGTGTTGATGCCGCCATCAACCGTGATGGCGATCTTGCGCTGGATGTCGCCGCTCATCGCTTTGATCTCCGCGACTTTGGACATGGTGCCCTTGATGAACGATTGCCCGCTGAAGCCAGGATTGACCGTCATGACGATGACTTGATCGACATACGATAAGATCTCGTGGAGTGCGTTGGATGGGGTGTGCGGGTTGATCGCCACGCCGGCCACACAGCCTGCCGCTTGAATGTGGGTGATGGTGCGGTGCAGGTTGGTGTCGGCTTCCAGGTGGACGGTGATCCGGTTGGCCCCGGCCTCCGCGAACGCATCGACGTGATCGGTCGGGTTGACGATCATCAGATGCACATCAAGCGGCAGGTTGGTCACACGCCGGGCCGCCCGTACAACCAGCGGTCCCACCGTAATGTTAGGCACAAATCGCCCATCCATCACGTCGATATGGATCATGTCGGCTCCGGCGGCTTCCACAGCGGCGATCTGCTCCCCCAGGCGGGTGAAATCTGCTGATAGAATCGACGGGGCAATTTGAATGGGCATTATGCACTCCTTTGCGTTGGCTTGCTTTAAGCCAAAGTATAATAGATTTTTAAGTTATGCTAGTTGCCAATTTATCCGCTGGTGCTAAAGTTTAGTCAATGTAAGGCATATGAAAGTTTACCGTTGTGCATATTATATTGACATTATTACTTGGATTATTCATTGCCTGGTTGGCGGCCCCGACCCTGCGCAAGTTAAAGTACAACTATAACTTATTCGGTCGGTTGCCGGATATGCTGTTGATTCTGTTTGCGATGCTGGCCGGTGGCGGCTTGATCGCGGTGCTGGTGGCAGAGGTCGGCTTCCCGCTGATATTCGTCTTCGCGCTGGGCAGTGGTTTGGTGGCAATTCTGTTGATAATGGTCTTCGGCGGCGAAGTTGCCGACGACGAATCCGACTGGAAAGCCTCGTCAGATGGGCCGCACCCCCGCACTTAATTTGCACGATCAAACACTTCAGGATAATATGGCCCCAGTGTAATCGTAAGATGGGGTCATATCGTCATGTTCCACCCGCCATTAACCCTCGGTGTAGAAGAAGAATACCAGATTATTGACCCGGAGACTCGCGGGTTGACGTCGTTCGTCCAGCAAATGCTGGATGACGGCAAGGTCGTGCTGGGCGATCAAGTCACCGGCGAATTTATGCAATCGCAGATCGAAGTCGGCAGTCATATCTGCCGCAACGTCAAAGAAGCCCGCAAAGAATTGATCCGCTTGCGGCGTACCGTGTATGACGTTGCCCAGAAGAATGGCCGGTTGATCGCGGCGGCGTCTACGCATCCGTTTTCGCGTTGGGATGAACAGCGCATCAACGTGGGCGAACGGTATAAAGACCTGGAGACCGATATGCAGTACGTCGGGCGGCGGTTGTTGATCTTCGGGATGCATATTCACATCGGCTTTGGCAAATCACGCGAGGCCCTGGAACTGATGATCGACATCCAGAACCAGATGCGTTACTTCCTGCCGCACATTCTGGCCCTCAGCACGTCTTCCCCGTTCTGGCATGGGCAGGATACCGGCTTGAAAAGTTACCGAAGCATCATCTTTGAGAATTTGCCGCGTTCCGGCATCACCCCGACGTTTGACAGCTACAACGAATACGAAGACATGGTGCGGGTCTTCGCCAAGCTGGGGGCGTTGGGCAAGCACAGCAACGAATCTAACCCGGATAGCACCAAATTATGGTGGGATGTGCGCCCGCAACCACGCTTCGGGACGATGGAAATCCGGGTGAGTGACATCTGCACCAAGCTCGATGAGGCCGTCGCGTTGATCGCGCTGGCACAGGCCATCGTCGCCAAGCTGGTCAAGCTCCGCAACGAGAATATGAACTGGCGCATTTACCGTACCGCCCTGGTCAGCGAGAACAAATGGCGGGCCGTGCGCTACGGCATCGACGGTAAATTGCTTGACCTGGGCAAGACGGAAGAGGTCCCGTTCCGCTTTTTGGCGGAAGAACTGCTTGAATTTGTCGATGATGTGCTGGATGAACTGGGCACACGCGACGAAGTAAGTTATATCAACACCATCCTGGATGAAGGCACCAGTGCCGACCGCCAGATCAAGACGTATCGTGACGCCCTCAAGAATGGGTCGTCACACGAGGAAGCTCTGGCAATGGTCGTTGATCAAATCGTGGATGAGACGCACGAAGGCTGGCGACAGAAGAAATAAGCCGGGCCAGCACACACCAGCCCGGCCCGGTGATTGATTAGATTACGCGCCACCGCCGATCAGCGGATCTTCCAGCCGCAACGGAATCAGCAAGGTCTCCGCCAGGGTGAGCTGGCGTCGTGCGTCGCTTAGATGACTCAACGCGGTGTTGATTTGATCTTCCGTGACTGGCTCCAACAGATTCGCGCAGATGTCGTTAAATTGGCGGATGGCGGTATTGATGTCGGTAATTGCATTTTCCAGCGCGGTAATCGCCGGCACAAAAGCCGGGGCCTGTTGGATGTCAACGGGCCGCAGTGTCTCCTCGTCGATCTGCGCCGGGGTAGGGATGAAGCGGCAAGACGCGGTGCCATCCTGGGCCAGGGCTTGCCAGTTACTCGTGATGCGGTCGTAAGTCCTGTTGGTATCGTTGATCTCCGCCCGCAGTTGATCCACCAGGCGACCATACGCATAAAGATAAGAACCGCTGACGGTTTCGATGTAAGAACCCGGCAAGGCCACCGCCCAGGATCCCGTCCAGTAATATTCCCCGTTGAGCCGAAACTGAACCCAGAACTCACCATTCCGCGCAGAGCCGATGCGCCCGGTCAATTCGACTTCGGTCGGTTCGCTCACCGTGTTGATGACCTGGTTGGCCGCGCTGATGCTGTTGCGATAGTAGAACGTATCCGGGTAGATGGTGATGAGCGGGCCACTCTCACGGGCGAACGGTTCCGGCTCGATGCCATCAACGGGCAAGCGCAGGATGTCGCCCGTCCAGCGCAAATATCGCGCCGATAACCAACCGCGTACCGGCTGGCCTTGCTCGTCCTCCCAGATGACCTGAAGCCAGTTGCCCTGGAGCGTGCGCCCAATCACCGGCAGGGTGACGCCCCAATCCAGCGTGGTGATGATGTCAAACTCTGTGCTGGGGCCTTCGCGCAGGTTGAGTTCTCGTTGTGTGGTGGTCCACACATCATAATCGGTGTTCCCCTGGGTGGCGGCAGGGACCGCCAGAGCCAGGATGATGAGTAAAATAATCAGGTATCGCATGGGTTAACCTCCGTAGTCGCCCGGTTCGCGTGCCCAGATGATGATCGGCCCGGCCCCGGTCGTGAGATCGACCACCGCGCCGGTCTCGGTATCCAGGATGAGAATGTGCTGGCCGACGCCTTCTTCGTTTTCGTCTTCCGGCAAGAACGTCCGCAGGGCGATGTAACGGCCATCCGGTGCCCAGTGGAAGGCCCCGTCATAACGGCGGGTGCCGGTTTCCGGCAGGCAGTACGTCCGCACGAGGCCGGTCTCGGTGTCATAAACGCCGATAGGTTGGGTATCACTGCCCCGACGG
The DNA here is from genome assembly GCA_034437535.1 of Anaerolineae bacterium. GTDB lineage: Bacteria > Chloroflexota > Anaerolineae > Aggregatilineales > Phototrophicaceae > J038. The sequence continues at coordinate 14,557 of DAOTTZ010000052.1, forward strand.
AAGGCCACATAACGGCCATCGTTGGAGTAAGTGCCGCTGTAGTTTTCACCCACGAAGCGGTTGGTCATCGTCTCGAAATCCCACCGGTACCATTCACTACTCCGCCCGCCTGAGCTTTCGTCGTAATTGTAATCCAGCCAATCACCATGCGGGTGCCAGTTGGTCAGCAGGTTACGGTCATTGCGCCGGGCAAAGTAGATGTCTTCTTCCGTCTCGATGTTGTACAGGTAATACTTGTAACCAGGGCTGACGCCGGTGCTATACGTGGTGTAGACCACGACCCAGGGGCCGCCCGGTTGCCGACTGACGATGGTCGCCGGGATCTGGTTGATCTCGACATCCGGCACCCAGGGGGGCGGGTCATCTTCCGTGCCGAGGATGTCACGTTGCAGGGCCATCACGGTGAACTCGTCGCCGTCTTCGTCAGTCAACGTCAATTCCACCTCATACTCGATGGTATCCACCCCGGACCAGCGCATCGTGCTGAACGGGTAGTCGATGAAGTAATCGCGGTAGTCGCTTCCATCCGGGCGGAACAGGGCGTAATCCGGCGTGAAGCTATCATCACGGGCCAGCACCCATTCGCCATCGGGCGAGAAGCTACAGGTGATACTGCCGTCGCCATCACAGCGCGGGATGGTCTCGTCTTGATACCGGCGTCCGTCCTCCGGCTCGACCGCCCACAGGTTTTCCCCGCTGAAGGGTGCTTGTAGGCGTCCGGTCGGCGCGTAATCGGGCGGCAGGTTATCTATCGTATACAGCGTCTCCGACGGGCAGAAGTTTTCCACCTGGCCGCGTTCATCTTGCGCGAGTGTGTCACGATCCGGGCGGGGGACGAAGATCGGCGTGATGGTCGGCGTCAGTGTGGGGCGGGCGGTGCCTACCGGGTCGAAGGTCGGTGTGGCGGATGGCAAGGCGCGGACGAATTGCTCGGTGGCGATGACACTCTGCGCGGTGGCCGTCAGCGGTGCGGTGATCTGCTCGTAGGTGATGGGCAGGGCGTAGATGACCAGTTCACCCGGTAGGTTGCTGGCCGCGATCCACTCTTCACGCGGGCCGAGGATGAACGTACCCAGGCTCCGGCGCATCACATCTTCGAACAGGTCACGGATCGGCCCGGTGGGGCGGCTGATGCGCTCCGGCGGCAGGGAATAATCCCCGATGGAGCGGACGCCTTGCGCGTTGATGAACATCACCTGCCGGTCGCTCTGTGCGCCCGCCGGGTTGATGGTAAAGTCACCGATGCCCAGGCAGATCAGTCGTTCGGTCTCTTCGATCTGCTCCGCGCTCAGGTCGGCGGTCATCCGCTCCCAGGCTTCGGCATAGGCGTCGGCCTGGTCGGGGTAGCGTCCGGTCAGGCAGACGGGCACCCCGGCCCGGCGTGGTGGCGTCGGCGTGGCGAAGGGGGGAGTAGCCGTTGGGATCAGTAGATCGGTCACGCCGTCAGCCGTCGCTGGCAGATTTTCACAGATGGATTGTGACAGCCGGTTGAGGTCATCCCCCCGCAGGAAGTAATTCAGCCGTTCCCACAGCAAGACGTATTCATCGACTTGATCCGGGAAGGCATCCACCACGCATTGCGGCAGGGCGTTGGGCGCGTAATCCACCCCGAAGATACGGTCCGGGATACTGCCTTCGGTTCCGCTCCCGGTGATGACGACTGTCTCATCGTCCACCCAGTTGTAACTGCGGGCTTCGGGCGGGGGCAGGTCGTCACCGGCCATAAACCACAACTGCCCGTCTTCGATGTGATACATCGACAATTGGTTACCAGGGAAGTAAGGGCCGTATTGATTGTCACTATACGTCACCAGGAAGCGCGTCCAGGCGTCATTCCAGTAGACTGCGCTTACATCCGCGCCCCGCACACGGTCAATCGTCACCTCCTGCTGGTTGATGTCGCCCCCGCTGAGGTCGGTCACCTGCATGGTAGCATCCCCAAAGCGGCTATCACGGCTCAGGTAACGGTAGCCGTCGTTACTGGTGGCGACGATCTCGCCGGTATAATTCAGCACCTCTCGCCGGACGACTTCGGCGGTCTCGGCATCCCACAACCGCCATTCATCGCCGGAAAGCGTCACGATGTCGCGGTCTTCGGTGAAGAAGAAGCGGTCAAAGGCGCGGGCATACCGCAGGTCTTCATCCGTCACCCGGAACGTCTCCACGTCGATGCGCTGGAAGTCGCTGATGATGACTGAGCCATCCGCGCTGTAGGCCAGCACGCGGTTTTTCCCCTGGCGGGAATAACGGCCAATATCCCGTAGAGATGGCGTCATGTTGCTGAGCCATGCGCCGGTCGTCAGGTCAAATTCGATGATGCGTTCGCCATTGCCCAGGTCGGCCCGCACCAGCATGGTCTGCTCATCCGGGCTGAGCACGGCCTGTTGCATCCGCCCGCTTCGCAGTTCAAAGCGGCCTTCTTCGTCTCTTTCGTTGTAGATAAACAACAACGCCTGGATGTTATCCCCGGTGGAGGCGGGCGGCACCAACAGGTCGATCAACGTGACCGTCAGCGGGCCGTTATAGCGGTCACTGACAAAGTAATTGTCACCCAGCCACACTTCCAGCAGGGGGATTTCGTCGGTGTGGCCCTCCCCGCCGATCACCCGCGCCTGCTGGCTGAGTTCGACACCGCCTAAGATGCTCAGGTCGTCGGTCGTGATCTCCTGGAAGAAGGGCAATTCGGCCAGTTCGCCGCGTTGAGTATCCACCTGGATGAGCGATGAGGCGTCATTAGGCCGCAGGTAGATCTGGTTATCCCGCGCACTGAACAACACCCGGAGCGGTTCTTGCTCGAAGCGAGTCGTCTGGATGTCGTACAGCACATCACTTTCCAGTGCGTCGATCACCTGCACCCGGCCTTGCAGGGCCGCCACGATGCGGTTATCCGGGCCGAGTTCAAAGCCGAAGGGGAAGTCAAAGTAGGGCAGGGCCTCTACCCGACCGCGAAACGGCGAGTCTTCTTCGTTGCGGGCGGCGGGCAGATACCACAACCAGGGGTATTCAATCGTCTGCCCTTCGAACTCCCGGATGCTACGCGGGGCCGGGTTCACCGTGCGGAAGACCAGCACGCGGTCATCGGCGTTGAACGTCAACGGGCCGTTCACCCGGATGGCCTCGTTGGGGGTATCCAGTTGGGCCACTTCTTCGCCGGTCGCGGTGTCGAAGAGTTCGATGCGTTGGCTGATCGCCAGGGCCAGCCAGCGACCATCATTGCTAAATTGCAGGTCGTTATAATTGCCGAAGGTATACAACACATGCTCGACATCAAACGTCAAGGCATCCATCAGCACCAGTCGTCCATACGCATCGACGACGGCGTACTGCTCAAAGTTGGGGTCATAGATGATCTGGCGTGGTAAGGCCCGCCCGATCTCCTGTATGATGTCAAAGGGGGGCACTGGCTCGGCGTCTTCGCCTTCCTGGGCGAGTGCGAGTCCGGCACCGATCACCACGCCAAACAGCGCGATTAGAAGTAGCAATCGTCTCATTTTTCGTATCTTCCCTGTATTCGGCCTGGTCTTACCTTCAGTGTAGCGCGTCCTGCGGTGCGATGTCCGAACGGCAAACCTACGCTATGGATACGCTTGACAAACTCCATTCTATAATGATTACGAATTTTGGACAGGCGAACGGAGAAATACCCCTATGCCTCGATGGATCATCGGATTACTTTTAGTGTTGGTGCTGGCGGGTGGTGTGGCCGCCCAGGATGACGACGACGAAGACGCGACCTGTACCCCCGCCACCGGGGAGCCAGTCACGCTGGGGGCGGTTTTCCCGGCGGGGTTGCTGGTGCCGGAACTGCGCGAGACCGGGCGCGGCATCCTGGCGATGGCCGATGCGCTCAATGTGTGCGGCGGGTTGGCGGGTCGTCCGGTGGAACTGATCACCCGGACGGCAGATAGTTATGATGCGGCGGTAGAGGCCGCCACCGACCTGTATACTGAGGTCGGCGTCCCGCTGATTATCGGCAGTGGCTCGGCATTGGTGCATGAGGGCCTGCGGGCGGTGGCGGAAGCCGAAGACCGGTTATTGTGGGAAGTCACCGAAGCCATCCAGCCGGGCGGCGCGTGGACGTTTTCTCCCCGGCCCACCCAGGATCAGGTCGCGCTGGGCCTGGCGGATTTTCTCGACGCGGAATTGTTGCCGGAGCTAGCGATTGACGAGCCGCGAGTCGCGGTCTTTTATTCCACCCGGAGCAATGCCAGCCAGCCCAATATCGACGCTTTTTTATCCGCCTACCGGGAACACATCATCTACCGGGCGGAAATCCCCGAAGACTCGCTCTATGATGCGAACGACCTGGTGCGCGACCTGGACGCGAACATCGTGGTCTCATCCTTGTTGAGCGAGGACAACGCCCGGTTGTGGAACGCGCTTCGCTTCGAAGACGCCAATCCGCAAGCCTATATTTACATCGGCACACGCGGCATCCAGCAGAATTTATGCCAGCGGTTAGGGCGAAACGAGTATATCATTACAGTGCGGGCGGCAGGGGCGGTCCAGCAGGATGATCCAGCCGTCGCCGAGATCCAGGCGGCCTACTATCGCGCTTACATCCGCCTGTATAATAACGAGACGACCGTCACCGCTGATCTGGCCGCCGCTGGTGTGCAGACCCTGGCGGCTGTGCTGGCCGGGGCCGATGACCCGCTGACGGCGGCGACCCTGCGCGAGGCCATCCGCACGTATGCTGATGAGACGTCCCTGCTGATGGGGTATCCCTTCCAGGCCGACGACTCCGGTGTGAACACCGAGGCGGAGCCAGTGGTAGAGCAACGGCAGGGCCAACGCTTCTGCTCACTGTGGCCGGTAGAGTCGGCGTCTTGTAATTTGCCGGTGCAACCCTTCCCCACCTGGCGAGAGCGTGCGCTGAGTACGTCGCCGGTGTGCGTGGATGATGACCCGGCGTGAACGATCAATTGTTACAGTAAGGAGAGCTTGCTATGCGAACATTATGGATGATTGTATTGATCGGCTTGCTAGGCATGGTGCCGGTAGCCGCCCAGGACGAAGACACGGACGACATCCCCGATGCACCGATTACCGGTATCGTCTATGCTGATGATCTGTTCGTCTACACCGGGCCGGATTACGCTTACCGGTTCATCGGGCAGATGCCCAAAAATGCCAGTGTGACAATCATCGGGCGGCGCGAAGGCGGACGCTTTAGCGAACGCTGGCTAGAGATCGACTATAACGGGCAACGCGCCTGGATCTTCGCCCGGTATGTGCGAATCAGTGTGCCGTATGACAGCATCCCCGCCACCGGGCGGCCCGCCCCGCGTGATGGCAACGGGCGCGTGCCGGAAGCCTTCGACGTGAGTGTGAACATCTGCAACACCTGGCCGGCAGAAGGCCACGCCATCGAAGGGGATTTTATGGCCGGTGATGACGTGGCGACTTTCGTCATCCCGGAGCTTCCAGGGGCCAACGGATACAGCGTGTATACCATCGCGCCGGATGGCAACGTGACGCGCTTCAGCAGTGAGACCAACCGCGTGACCGTCGAATTGCGCCGCTTGCCGGTAGAGGCCGGCACGTATACCTGGGAGACCGCGCCCTACTGGACGCGCCGCCCGGAGCGTTGGGCGTGGCAACGGTTATGCCCGCGCCGGTTCGCCGGGCAGTTTGAGCGGCCCGCACCGGCAGACGATTAACCCACATCTCAACAGGTGCGCGTCACTCCACGACGGCGCGCACCAACAATAAAAACACCACAAACTCCGCCACCAGCGCGACCGCCATGCAGATCAACAAGATCTGCGGGCCGACCGTCGTGAACAATTGCCCCACGATCCAGGGAACCGTCACCACGCCGATGCTGGCCCCGATGTAAAAGTAACTGGTCAACCGCCCGCTGACGGTCATATGCCGCCCGGCGAAGGCTAACGCCGTCGGGAAGATCGGCGCGAAGAACAGACCGATCAACACGGTGCCTACCCACAACACCAGCGAATTCGGGAAGGCGGCCAGCAAGCCCACACTCCCCAACCCGCCCAGGATGGCCGTCCGCAGGATGACACGGGGCTTTAAGCGGGTGGAAAGCCACACCGCCAGCAACCGACCGACCGTAATCATCGCCCAGAAGACCGACACCAGGTAGGCCGCGCCGGTCGCGTCTGTCAGGTCACGGGCCAGCGCATAGGTGAAGATCCACGCGCTGAAGCTGGCCTCCGCGCCGACATACAGCAGGAGCAAACCCGCAAATAGCAAGACATGCCGCCATACCAACGGCTTATCGTCAGCTTCTACCGGGTGAGCCTCGTCATGGGCCGCCGGGGAAGGCAGGCGAAACAATAAGAGTATCGCCGGGATGAAGACCAGCAGGAGGAAGCGGTAAGCCCAGCGCACATCCATGCCCGGTGTGGTCAATTCCAGCCGGGCGAATGGAGCTAACACCGGCACCGGGTCCGGGTTGGTCACCAGGACGATCTGCGCGATAATCAACGGGACGATGAAGGCCCCCACACCGTAGAAGAAGTGCAGGCCGTTGATGAACGGCCCGGCCCGGTCGCGGTGAGTCCACACCAGGAGCGTGTTCACGCCGACATCGACAAAGCCTTCCATAAACCCCATGATGAAGAACAGGATCAACAACGGCGGTAAGGACGGCATGAACGAAGTCAACCCGGCACCGAGGGCCAGCGTCACCATGCCAGCCATCAGCACCGGGTGCCCTGGCATACGATCATAGACGCGCCCGGCCTGGAACGTGCCGATTAACCGGCCAATGGCCCGCAATGAGATCAAGTTGCTGATGGCGGCGATGCTACTGGCGGTCTGCGCGGCCAGGCCGGGCACCGTCGGGCCGGTGGTCGCGCCGGTCATCCCCAGCGCGATGAAGAGCGCGAAGTAGGCCACCGTAATCTGACGGCGTAAGGTCGCCGGGGTGCGCGGTGCGGTGCGGTCGCGGGGGCTTGCAGACAATGCCATAAGCGGATGTGCCTTTCGCATCAATTTGTGGCGAATGGGGTTGTATGCGGTAGACTGTAAGCATAAAAGACAAATATTATCATGGTTTTTAAGGTACATGAACAGATGACAATCCACCAATATTGCGACGGTCGCTTGCTGAAGATGCTCTTCGCCAGTGGCTATGCCTGGTTAGAACATCACCAGGAGCAGATCAACGCGATGAACGTGTTCCCGGTGCCAGATGGCGACACCGGCACCAACATGCGGTTGACGCTCAAAAAAGCATACGAGTCAATCGCCCACATGGAAGACGCCCATGCCGGCAAGGTCGCGCTGGCCTTTGCGCAGGGGGCCTTGTTGGGGGCGCGGGGGAATTCCGGCGTGATCTTATCACAGTTGTTGCGCGGCTTTGCCGATGCCGTCGCAGGGCAGGGACGCATCGACACCGCGTTATTCGCCACCGCCGCCCAATCTGCCGTTGACCGGGCTTACCAGACCGTCGAGGAGCCGGTCGAAGGGACGATTTTAACCGTCGCTCGTTTTGCGGCGGAGGCGGTGCGCGATCATGCCGAGGCGAGTGATAACCTGTGCGCCGCACTCGATGCGGCCATCGACGCCGCCCGTGAGACCTTGCACCGCACGCCGGAGCTTCTGCCGGTGCTCAAGCAATCCGGTGTGCTGGATTCTGGCGGGCAAGGTCTGGTCTACATGCTGGAGGGCATGTCGCGTTCGGTAAATGGCCTGCCGGTGCTCATCGCAGACGATGACCATCAACCGTTAGACTCCGCCCTCCGCTGGGACGACGACTTCCACCTGGAAGCAGAAGACGGCGAAGATTACGGTTATGACGTGCAATTCTTGATGTATGGACACGCGATGGATGTGGCCCAGGTGCGGGCCGATCTCAACGCGATGGGCTGGTCTACCTTGGTGGTGGGCGATGAGACACTCATCAAAGTGCATATCCACGTCCATGATCCCGGTGAGCCGATCAGTTACGGGATCGCCCAGAGTGATGCGCTGGATGATGTCGTCGTCGAAAACATGCAGAGGCAATACGAAGCCCGCAAGGATAGCGGGCCGGCGCGGCTCAAGATCCAGCAGGTAGCGGGCGTAGCCGTGATCGCTGTCGCCGCCGGGGATGGCCTGAACCACGTCTTTTACGAGTCGCAGGCGGCGTGCGTTGTCAGCGGCGGGCAGACCATGAACCCCAGCACCGATGACTTCTTGCAGGCCATCCAGGCCGTTGATAACGACGCGGTGATTCTGCTCCCCAATAACAAAAATATCTTGCTGGCCGCCCGGCAAGCCGCAGAGCAAGCCCAGGGGAAACAGGTCGCGGTCGTGCCGACGGCCTCTGTGCCGCAGGGCATCAGCGCGATGCTGGCTTATATGGATCTGGCCGGGGAGACAGACTTGGACGTGGTACAAGCCGCGATGGATGACGCCCGCCAGCACGTCACAACCGGGGAGATCACCACCGCCACCCGTGATGCTCACCTGGATGCGGTCGATGTCCAGCAGGGGGCCTTCATCGGGCTGTTAGATGATGATCTGGTCGTGACGGCGGCGGACATCACAACGGCGGTGCGGGCTTTGCTCGACCATGCGGATATGGATGCTTACGAACTCATCACGCTGTATGCCGGGTCAGAGGTCGATCAAGACGCGGCGGAAGCCATGCAGGCCGATCTACAGGCCGAATATCCCGACCATCGCCTGCTGGTGATCGACGGCGGGCAACCGCTTTACCCGTATCTCATCAGCCTGGAATAACCGGCGGCAGGAAGAAGAAGGCCCGGTCGCGTCAGGATTGGGCTTCTTCCTCCGTCTTTTCTTCGGCGGTCTCCTCTTCGGTTGTTTCGTCCTCAGCCGGGTCGTCCGCTTGTACTAATTCCGCCATCTCTGGCAAGTCGTCCTCGTTGACCGGCCCGGCACTGAGCAACGTAAAGCGGAACCGCCCACCGGCTCCGTTGGCGTTGCTTTCTGCCCATACGCGCCCGCCGTGCGCCTCGACAATGTGCCGGCAGATCGCCAGGCCCAGGCCGCTACCGTCCCCGCCGGTGCGGGAAATATCGACCTGGAAGAACCGCTCGAAGATCCGACTCACGACATCGGGCGGCACACCGGGGCCGTTATCCAGCACACTGATGGTTACTTCATCGTCAGAATAGGTCGCGTTGATCGTCACCGCTTCACCTTCCGGCGACCACTTCAGCGCGTTGTGAATCAGGTTGACGAACACGCGCTGGATCAAGTCCCGGTCACACAGCACGCGCAATTTCTCCGGGATGTGGCGTACCAGTTGCACATCGTGGCTTTCGGCCCGTTCTGCCATGCGGTCGATGGCCTCATCGACCAGATCCATCAACGAATGGTCGATCAACCGCACGATGGATTGCCCGGATTCGATCATCGAAAGGTCGCTCATCTCTTGCACCAGCCACAGCAGATTATCGGTCTCTTTGGCGATGGCCCGCAGGGTGTGGATGCTGTCTTTGCGCTTGGGCTTGTCCTGGTCGTGGAACAAGCCGTCGATGTGCAGGCGGATGTTGGCAATCGGCGTGCGGAGTTCGTGGCTGATGTTGGCGACCATATCCCGCCGCGCCCGGTTCAACCGCACCAACTTCGTGATGTCGCTGAGGGCCAGCCCGACGTACTGGTGCGTATCTTGCCGATAAAACCGCGCCCGGACGCGGTAATTGCGCTCGTGGATGATGATCTGCTCTTCGAATTCTTCTTCCTCGTTGATGAGTGCGTCGTTGACGATCATCTCAAGTTCTGGGATGCCGGTCACCGTTGCCAGGTCATCGCCAATGGGCGAATCGTGCGGGAATAAGGTTCGCGCACTCTGGTTCAGCATGACGATGTGCCGTTGCGGGTCGATCACGATCACCGCGTCGTAAGCGGCGTCGGCCAGCGTCGTGAAGATGACTTGTTGGTCGGTCAGTTGCCGCTTGAGCGTCTGGCATTGCGCCTCTACCTGCCGCGCACTGCGTGCCTTCTGCACGTTGAGATCGGTCTGTAGGTGGCGTAGTCGATCATGTAATGTGAGGGTATAGACGCCAGCGACGGTCAACAGAACCGCCAGGATGACGCTAAGGATAATCCCTACCATGATCTCAATCTCCCTTTGAAATAAAACGTTAGACGATTATGGTACCACTGATGCCAGAACCTGTCATAGCATCTGGCCTATCCTTAATCAGGACATAACATCGATTTTAAGTGCGTCATCCGGCAGGCGGTCGCCGGCTTGCTCTGCATAGTAGCGCACCCCGGTATTTTCGTCATACAGGCCGACCCACACGCGCAAACACCCGGCGGGATACTCAGCCGTATTCAGCGGGATTATCCGCGTGGATACCGCGTCTTCGCCCGCGACCCACTGATGAAACGGGTACATATCCCCCCAGATGTAACCGTCCGATTGGGTGATGAAGGTATCATCGCAATATAGATGCACGAATAACTTGGCCGGTGCGGCGGAGGCCAGCCGCCAGGCCGTCGTGATCTGCACGCCATCATTGGTCTGGTTGGCGTCTGCGCCTTGTAAGCGGGCGTCAATCTGCGGGAAATCCACCAGGCGCGGGGTGGGGGCCTGGGCACCTTTGACCTGGACAGATCGCCAGCGGTCGCCATCGAAACGGGTGCTATAAATCTGCCGGGCATCACGCAGGATCGCCAGATCGACCAGTGGCGGGCCGTGCGGCGTATACCGCACCCCATCGAGTTGCAATAATTCCGGGGCGGCCCACGCGCTGATGTCGCGGATCTGCTGGCCGCTGTTCATCCAGAATTGCTGGCTGTAATCAAGTGTCGGATCAGTCCACAGCACACCCTCCGAGCCGAGCAAAAAGCGGCGGTCGGCATCCAGCGGCGCGAGGCTCTGCGGCGCGTTGAGCCATACCGCGCCAGTCGTCAAGACGTCCGTCCGGATAGCCTGTTGGACGGCGTGCGCGTTCCATTCTGCCAGCCGGGTGAAATCGGCCCGGCGTGCCCCGATGACCGTCAGGCTGAGTCCGAGGCACCACAAGCCGATGACCACCGCCACCGGGCGCAGACTCCGCCGCCGGGATAATGCCGATAAAGCCGCCGCCCATACCCACGCCATCCCGACCGAGGCCAGCAGGCTCAAGCGCAGTTGGCCGAGCACATAGCCTGCTTCCAGCAAGACCGCCGCCGGTAAGATCGCCAGCCCATACCAGCCGATGCCACACCACGCGCCGCGTCGATGAGGGCCAGCCACCATCACCAACACCGTACCGCTGACGACCACCACGCCCAAGATCAGCGCGGGGGTGGCATCCCCGCTGATGAAAGGCCGGATCGCCCCGACCACCGGATAAATCATCCCCTGGAGCAAGGCCGCCGCCGCCGCCGGGAAATCCGCCGTGAGGGTGCGCGTACCCGCCCCCGGCGCGAAGGCCAACCACAACACAAAATAAAGACCAGCGACGGCCCCCACCGGGGCCACCACTGCCGCCAACCGCCGCCGGGATGTAGGCGGGCCGGCCAGCACCATCCCGGCCAGCAAAAACGGGATCAGCAGGCCGCTCTCATGGCTGAAGACACCGATAAACGCCCCGGCCATGCTCAACGCCAGCCAACCCCGCCCGCCGCCCGCCGTATAATGTAGGCCGGCCCAGATGCACAACAACGCACCCAGTGTCAGCGTCAAATGGAAGAAAGCCGCTACCATCGCCACCGCTTGATACGCGAACGGGAACAGCACGAACAGACTGCCTGCCAGCAGGCCCGCACCCCAGGAGCGCAAAATCCGCCGCCCGATGACCGCCACCAGCACGCCACACACGCCGAACACGAATACATTCAGCGCGTGGAGCATAAACACCGGGTAACCGACCGGCGCGAACAACTTCCACACGCTAAACGTCAGCGGGCGGTAAAATGGGAACGGGTCGAAATCTCCCCAGTGTTGCAGGCCGTTGGTCTGCCCCAGGATGATGAAGTGCGGGCCGTCATCCAGGAAGTAAGGCAAACCCAGTGCGAACCCATACACCGCGACCGCCAGCAGAGCCGGCACGCTCATCAGCACGGGAATAAAAAAGCCCGCGTAATGCGGGCGATCTGAAGCCGGGTATCGGTGTCTTCTACCCCTCAAAACGGTACCCCACGCCGCGTACTGTGATGATGCGCTTAGGGTTGGACGGATCTTCTTCTACTTTTTCCCGCAACCAGCGGATGTGAACATCGACCGTGCGCTTATCCACAAAGTAATCGTACCCCCACACTTTCGTCAGGATGAGATCGCGTGAGAGCACCGCGCTCCGGTTTCGCATCAACTCGGTGAGCAGGTCGAACTCTTTATTGCTCAGTTTGATCTCGTCTTCACCTTTGAACACCCGCCGCCCGGTCAGGTTCAAGCGCAGGTCGTTGGAGACGAGTTCGTCTTGTTGCATCAATGGGCGGCCTTCGATGCGCCGTAGCACAGCCCGCACCCGCGCCAGGAATTCACCCAGGCCAAACGGCTTGACCACGTAATCATCCGCACCACTTTCTAGCCCGACAATCTTATCGACTTCGGTGCCGCGTGCCGTCAGCATGATAATCGGGATGTGTGAGGTGGTCGCGTCATGCCGCACCATACGGCAGATGCTCAGCCCATCCAGGCCAGGAAGCATAATATCCAGTACGATGAGATCCGGCGTCTCCGCACGGATCTTCTGCAAGCCGGTTTCGCCGTCGTCCGCCGTGCTGACGGTGAAGCCTTCCGAGCGCAATTTATCCGCCAGGTTATGTAGAAGCGTCTCTTCGTCTTCCACTACCAGGATTTTAACCATGAAATCCCCTTAATTATCCACGTTTATATCGTTATTATGATTTAAGCGTGATAACGGTAGGTTAAATCTTCCTAGTCGTTTCTTAAACAGCGTCCAGCGGGTGCGGAGCATCCCCGCGCTGAAGACCACCACCAGGAAGTAAGCGTTATTGCGCAAATCTTCCGGATTAACGGCATCATCACCGGCCTGCGGGGCACGGTCCAGGATGCGCTGTTCGGTCGCCCAGAAGATGAAGAAGTACGCCCCGCCCAGTAAGCCCATAATCAACGAGGGGAACATGGCTTTGGGGGGCTTGCCCTTGACGGCGCGTAAACTCCCGGCCATCAAAAGTGGGAAGGCCATCATCGCCACGTTCATCGGCAACACGGCGAAATCTCCTGGTTCAAGCAAGGCACTGGGGTAAAACCGACCGCCGTCAAATTGCACGTCGATCAACAACTTGGAAAACAACGCGATGCCCATCACCGCGAAGTTCATCAACGAGACGGGCAATTGCTTATCCGGGATTAAAAATTGGTTGATAAAGGCGACGAAGAAGATCAAGTAAAGCAGAATATCGAGCAGAATGGCCTGCCCATCACGCGGGCCGATTGCGTCCAGAATGTCGGATAACTCGACGTTGGCGACATCGCGCTGGGCGAAAGCCGGGCCGACCAGCAGGAGCAACGCCAGCAGAACCAGTCCCAGGATCAACACTCGATTGCGTCTCATCAAGTTTTTCTCCATGATAATCGATGAATTCGATGTTTTCTATCTTACTGCAAGTCGCCTTAGTTTGCACCTGCAAGCTGGCCTAACTGGTCGGCCAGGTCGGTCTCATCCGGGATGTAATGGATGGCGTGCATCCCGACGGCCCTGGCCCCGTTGACGTTTTCTTCGCGGTCGTCGATGAAGATCGTCTCTTCTGCCGGGCGGCCTAGCTTGCCCAACACCGCCTGGTACGCGCCCTCTTTGGGCTTCATCACGCCGATTTCGGCAGAGATCACCAACGGGTCGAACAACTCCACCAGTTCCAGCCGGTCTAACTTGGCGCGTAATTCGGGGCTGTCATTGCTCAGCAGGCCGATGCGATGACCGGAATCCAGCAATTGGCCGATCAACTTCAAAACGGCACTATTGAGTTGGTCGCCGGCGTAAAAATCAACCGCTAGTTGTTGCACCGCATCCGGTTCAAGCGTCAACCGCCGGGCGACATCCTGCCAGTATTGCGCCGGGGTGATCTGTCCCTGTTGCACCTGGATCCAGGTTTGGTTGTTGTGGACGGCGCGTTCGACGGTGCCATAGGGCAGGCCCAATCGCTCATCCCAACGGCGGCGCGGGCCGGGGTCTACCGTCCGCATGATGACATTCCCAAAATCGAAGATAATGGCTTTTGGCATAATATGCTACAATCGCTACAGACAAGTTTCCCCCAATTGTAAACCAGAATCGTGAGGTTGCACCGTGAATATCGCCAAAATCTGGAAGAATTTTGTCGCATCGGTCTTACGGTTGCCCCTGGTGCAGATCCTGTTGGATTGGTGGCAGGCGTTACCGGCATCCACCCGTACCCTGCCAGCCCACCTGTGGACGGCGATTATGAACTTCAAGAATCACGGCATGAAGAACGCCGCCGCACTCGCTTATTATGCGGTCTTTTCGGTCTTCCCGCTGGCGTTGTTACTGGCGGTTGGCATCAGTGCCATCCTCGGCCCGGCGGTCGCCCAGGAGCAAATCTACGAAGGCTTGAAGCTCTTCCTGCCGGAAGAGACCGACACGCTGACGCTCTTCCAGGAGAGCCTGGGGCAGGCGTTAGAGCAAGGCACCGGCTTTGGTCTGTTCGCGCTGGTCGGTCTGGTATGGTCGGCCCTCGGTCTGTTTAGCAATCTCACATCCAGCATTGACCGTATCTTCCAGGTGCCAGCCAGCCGCAATTTGTTCACCGAGCGTCTGCTGGCTTTCTTCATGACGTTGGGCTTAATCGTGCTGATCGCCACGTCGTTTATTACGTCCGGCTTGCTGAGCCTGATGGATGCTTTCTTACTCTCGTCGCCGAGCATCTGGATTCGGATCGGCGTGCTGTTCTTGCCGCTTGGCTTGAATCTGGTCATCTTTATCTTGTTGTTCCGCTATGTGCCATCGCGCCATGTCAACTGGGATGCGGTGTGGCCGGCGGCCATCCTGGGCGCGTTTGTGCTGGAAATCGCCAAGACCTTATTTGGCAGTTACCTGGCCGGGCTGGCGAATTATCAGTTCGTTTACGGCAGTATCGCCACTGTCATCATCTTGATGGTGTGGGCTTATCTGGTCGCCAGTGTCTTTTTGATCTGCGCGGAGATTTGCTCTCAGTTGAACTTCTGGTTGATTACCCATGAAGAACACGAAAGACGAACCGTCGCCGCTTTCCTTGATATTCAACTGGAGGGCCTGCCGGAAGAAGTCCCGCCGCCGCTATGAGGCCGTAAGTTGCCGGATCTCGCGGTATGATCTAAAGTCGAGAGAGCGAACGGTCAGGAAAAGGCGTGACGGATGCGGCTGGTATATGTCTCGTTAGCGGTGGTCGCTGGCATTCTGCTGGTCGATCTGCGTGATCTGCATTCGGTGCCGCTGTGGGGCGGGCTGGTCATCTTCACCGTGTTGATGAGTCTGCTCAACCGGCACAATCGCCCTTTCATCGGTCTGAACATCCTCACCGTGGCCCTGGCCCTGGGTGGGTTGCGGGCCGCACTCTACCCGCAGACCTCCGACCTGGCCCGGTGGAACGACTCCGGCGGCGTCACCCTGGTCGGCCCGGTGGTCAGCCCGCCGGATGTGACCGACACCCGCACCTTACTTCAGGTCTCCGCTGAACGTGTGATTGCCGCGCAGGGCGAATTTTTGACCAGTGGCACCGCGTTGGTACAGGCCCCGCGCTGGCTGGATGTCGCCTATGGCGACCGTGTGACCGCGACCGGGCGGCTGGTCACGCCGGGGGTGTTCGATACCTTCAGTTATGCGGATTATCTGGCGCGGCGCGGGGTGTTCAGCGTGCTGGAAGATGCGAATGTGACCGTCACGACGGCGGATAGCGGCACGTCGATCACGGCCCGCCTGTATCATCTGCGTGAAGGCGTACAGCAGGCCATCAACCGCGCATTGCCGGAGCCAGGGGCCGGCCTGCTGGTGGGCATTCTCACCGGCGACGAACGCGGCATCAGCCCGGCGTTAGAGCAAGATTTTCAGGTCGTCGGTGCGTCGCACATCATCGCCATCAGCGGGTTTAACATGGTGGTGATCGCCGGTGTGACGATGGCTGTCATGCGTGGGATCTTCGGCCCGCGACGGCGTTGGACCGCGACGATTGCCGGGTTAGGTGTAATCGCGCTCTATACGCTGTTCACCGGGGCGATGCCCCCCGTGACGCGCGCCGCCTTGATGACCGGCGTGTACTTCATCGGGCAGACGCTCCGGCGGCGGACGTTCGTCCCGGCGTCATTGGCGGCGGCCACCCTGATCTTGATCGTGTTGAACCCCACTGTGATCTACGATGTCGGCTTTCAGTTGAGCCTGGTCGCGGTGTTGGGGCTGGCGTATCTCACACCGCCGCTGGCACGCGGCCTGGATGCGTTGCTGGTTCGCTTCCGCCTGGGGAGTCTCTCCCGCGCTTTGCAAGAGCCGATCGTCTTGACACTGGCGGCGCAGATCGCGGTGTTGCCGTTGACGTTGCTTTATTTCGGGCGGTTGACGCCTTACACTCTGCTGGTCAACGCGCTGATCGTGCCGGTGCAGGCTTATCTACTGATCTTCGGCGGGTTGGCCGTGTTGACGGTGTGGTGGCCGGTCGTCTCCGCCTTTTTCTTTGGGCTGGCGTCGGTCTTGCTGGCGTGGAGTATCGCCATTGTGCGCGGCTTCGCGGATCTACCCGGTGCGGACGCGGCCTTGTTCGTGCATCCGCGCTGGATCGCTTTGTTCTATTTGATCGGATTGGGGTGGTTAATGATCGATTCGACCCGACCGCGCTGGTGGCGGCGGCTGATCGCCGGGGTTCGGCGGCGGTTCGTCTTGAGTGTGACCGCGTTGTGTGCTGTGTTGGTGCTGGTGTTGGTGGTCGCCGGGCTGGGTGGCCGGCCCGCAGGCCGGCTCGATGTGTGGTTTTTGGACGTGGGGCATAGCAACGGCGTGTTGATCCGTACACCGTCCGGTGCGACTATCCTGGTGGATGGCGGGCGGTACCCGTCGCGCCTGTTGACCGCATTGGGGGATCGTCTGCCGTTGATGACGCGGTCGCTTTCCGCCGTGATTTTGACTCAACCCGACGCGAACGAGATCGGCGCGGTCGAGCCGGTTTTGGCGCGGTACGATACCCCGCTGGTGTTCACCAACGGCCAGCCCAACCAGAGCGCGTTTTACGCTGACCTGCTGGCGGCGGCTCCTGCCGGGGCCTTGCACACGCTCCGCGCCGGGCACACGCTCACCCTGGCCGATGGTGTGGTATTGGAGGTGTTGCATCCACCCACCGCGCCGGAATTGGCCGACCGGCTGGACGATGGATCGCTCGTGGTGCGGGTGCGTTATGGCGATGTCTCATTTTTGCTCACCGGGGATTTGAGTCCTGCCGGGCAAGCGGCCCTGATGACCAACGGCATGTGGCCCACCGCGACCGTACTCCAGGTGCCCCGGCAGGGCGGGCGGGACGCACTTGACCGGGCTTTCCTGGCGGCGGTTCAGCCTAGCCTGGTCGTGCTCCAGGTGGAGGCCAACCACCGCTTCGACCCGGCTACCGAGACGCTCGACCAGTTAGCGGGCTGGCCCCTGCTCCGCACAGATGAGGCCGGCACGATCCACCTGTGGACGGATGGAACGCGGTTGTGGACGGCGGCAGAAACGCGATGAGATCATAGGCGGCGGCCAGGGCGCGGTTACTGCCGTCCGGTGTCTCGGCGCGGTCGTGGACGAATGTGATTTCAGTCACGCCGTCCGCTGTGATGGCATCTGCCGGGATAAGCACGGTTTGTTCTTGCCAGGTGCCAGCCAGCGGGCGGGTGGCGATGGGGACGCCATTCACCTGGATGCTGACGGCTTGCTCCGGTGGGTAAGGGGTCACCCGGAAGCGCATGGTCGTATCCTGGGCCGGGATCGTGACGCGCAAGGTGGCCGTCGCCCCCGTCCAGCGGGCCGCCACCCCGCCGATTGACTCCGACCGGAACCACCCGGCACCAAAGTGCTTGCCGAAGTCGCTCAACCCGGCGTAGATCAGGCCGTCTGCCGGTGGTCGAAGTTGTGCCGGTACCAGTTGGTCGGTCGGCGTGAAGACCTGCACCCGGATTGTGACATGTTGCGGGAAGGCCAGCCAATCACGCTCGAAGACGCGATCCGCGATGGGCACATAACCCCCGGTCACGGCTTCGATCACCGCCGGGTCGATGTCGTCACGATCCATCACCGCGATATAACGCGGTGCGTCGTCCTGGATCCGTTGGGGCCAGCCCGCCGGGTCGAATTGACCGGTATACAGCAGAGGATAAACCGGGGCTTCTACCTGGGCGGCGCGGAACGATCCGCCGGTGACGATCACGGTCGAGTCCGCTGGATAATCTGCCTGGATCCAGGCCAGGGCTTGCGACGGGGCCGGGGCCTGCTGGTGCAGGATGGCGGCACGCGGTATCCCGTTGAAGAACAGCACAATCACCCCGGCCACCGCCACCAACCGGGCCGGGCGCGGCCAGCGCATCCAGCCGAGTGCGACCAGCAAGATCAACGGGGCCAGCGACGGCAGATATAAGCGCGGACGCTCGATGGATTCCAGCAAGAACAGGCGCACCACCCCCAGCCCGAACCAGATCAGCAATAACCCCACCCGGTAATCACGCCAGGGCACACGGATCAACCCGGCGACGGCCAGCAGGGCGACCAACGGGGCGACCGCCGGGCCGACCAGCCAACCCCACCCGCGCAAGAACGCTTCCCACCGCTGGCTGAGTGTGACGCCGCTACCGGCCAGCGAGTCCGACGAGGCGACATGGTCGCCATGTGCGCGGAGTGCGTCCAGGTAGCCGTCCAGCCCGCCGGTGCTTTGGGCGACCGGTACCAACCAGATCAGGATGGCGATGCCGCCCACCACGAAGCCCGCCAGGATCACACCCCACCGCCCGCGTAATGACCACACCGCGTACAGACCGGCCAACGCCGGTCCGATCCCGTTCTGTGGGCGCACACCGAGCGCGATTCCGGCCAGCGCACAGCCGAGCCAGAACACACGCGGATCATCCGCGCCGCGTAGCAACCCCCAGACCGCCGCCAGCGTGAAGGCCAGCCCCGGCATATCGCTCAACGCGACCGCGCTATGAAGCCAGACGCCCGGTGTCACCGCCAGGGTCAACCCGGCCAGCCAGCCCGCCCCACGATACCCCAACGCGGAGCCGATCCCGGCCAATGAGACCGCCGCCAGCCCACCACTAGCCGCGCTGAGCAGGGCCAACCCGGTCTGCGCGTCCCCGGTGAGCGTCCGGGCGAGCTGGCCCAGGCCGATATAAACCGGGAATCCCGGTGGTTGTGGTTGTGTCAGCGTCAGGTTGAATTGATCCAGGGCCAGTATGAAACTGTAGGAGTCGAAGTCATCCAGCCCGGCGGAGGCAAAGGTGGCGTAAAGCACGGTAAAGAGTAAAAAGGCAAGCATCGCGTCTTATCAGTCCGGCGGTCAGTCGAGCTTGCATTGTAGCGTGCCGGGGCATGATCGAGAATGTGCTATCTATCGTTCGACAACCATATTCATCGCCATCAACGCGGTCTCAAAATTCGCGTGTAGACTGACAATCTGATGGCGCATCGGTTGGATTGTCGTCATCACGCGGAACATGGTCTGCATGGTCAGCAGGTCATCCGGGCGGAAGACGACGCCCACACGCTTGAGGTTCGCCGGGTATAGGGCTTCCACCTTTAAGAAGTGGCGCATCGCGTTGCCGGTTGGCAAGGGATGCTGGTGACGGACGATAGCAGATACCGGCCCGTTGACCTGCTGACAGGCCACATGAAGTTGATCGATCCAATGGTAAAAATCTCGCCATTCCCAGGGGGTATCAAAGTCAAGCAAGATGAGATCGGCTCTTAGATGGTCTAGTTGCATACAACACTCGTTCGCTCAATTGCGGATATATAAGACTTTGGGGAGTTAATTACAGTGTTTACCAAGCCACAGCATACTATACCGCATATGATCTTATCCGCTACATATTGAATGCTTTCGATCATTTAAACATATTTTAATGCCAGGAGCTTGACATCTATGCAAAAACTATGATATTCTTTGGATGAGTTGCACAAGTGACCTTGTGTGACCCAATGTGACCGATTAAGAGCAAAGGAAACGCGGGATGTACCAAGCATTCGTAATAGGAGAAGACGGCATCCCCTCTGCTCTGTGGTGACTATGGCCTGAATAGCCGACGGTCTCCGCAGATGCAGGACAGGATGACAACCCCCCTGCATTTTTTATTTTATGGGAGGATAGCGCGATGCACACCAGTATTCAACGGCGCGTCGCCAGTGCGTTCGATGAGGACGACCGACACCATGCGGAAAACCGGCGACTAAAACAACTTGCCACCCGGCGGCGGGGTTTCCCGGTGCCCACACATACACGCAAACAAACCGATAATCGCCAAACGGCGTAACCAGGAGAGATAACGATGCACGAGCACAGACAATTCATCCAGGAGACGATTGAAAATCGCCAACGGGAAGATCATCACCGGCAAGCAGAAAAAGACACGCTGAAAAACGTGATTCGCTCTGCACGGGACGAATTCCGTCGTAATCGTAAAAACCGTCGTAATCAATAAGGAGAAACGATCAATGAGTGACCTACGACACATCTATCAGGCAGAAATCGAAAACCGCCAGCGGGAAAACCGCTATCGTGACGGCCACCAGGACGCAATCCGCGAAGCCATCCGTGAAGGGCTAGATAGCCTGCGTGGGCGCAAAAACCGCAAGAACAAGAAAAAGTAACAACCCCTCAACCTTTGAGGGCTATGAGCCGAGCCGGTCTACCCTGACCGGCTTTTTTATTGGATTGCCCGCGCCAACCGCATCTCCCGTTGATGCCGTCTGCCCGTTATAATACATACTGATTGACGGCATGTGGGCACTGGCATTTTATGACGATCCATATTGTAACCGATAGCGCGGCGCACTTCGTCACGCCATATTATACAGAATCCCGCCCGATCACAGTGGCATCCAACCAGATCGTGATCGACGGGCAACCCTTCCGTGAGGGTGTTGACCTGGCCCCGGAAGACGCGATTGCGATCTTCCACCGTGCCCGCACCCGGCCTGTGCTTCGTCCGCCGTCCGTCCAAGCGTATCTTGAGATCTTCGAGGAGATCACCGCCCATGCGGAAACGATCATCTCGTTACATATGTCGCGGGAGCTTTCCAGCAGTTGGGCCAATGCCCAATCTGCCGCCCGCCAGATGGGCCACACCGGCATCCATGTGGTAGATACCGGCACAGTGTGTGCCGCGCAAGGGATTCTGGTCAAGGTGGCGATGACCGCCCTGGCCGCCGGGGAGCCGGTCGAGGAGATTGTGCGCCAGATGCGCGGCGCGTCTGAGCGGCTTTATGCCATGTACTATGTCGAGACGCCGACTTATCTTGACGCCAGCGAAATTTTATCCCCGGCCCATGCCTTGCTAGGGGATATGCTGGGCCTGAAGCCCTTCCTGACGATTGAAGACGGGCGCATCGTCCCGGTGGAAAAAGTTCGCACGCGCACCCAGGCGATTGACCGGCTGATGGAATTCGCCATTGAGTTTACCGACATCGAAGACGGGGTGGTCTTACAACCTACCGTCGCCATGTCAGACCATACGCGCCAATTCCAGGAGCGGTTATCCGAGGAATTCCCCGAACAATCGTTTCCATTCATCGTGTATAATCCTTCATTAGCCGCGTTGATCGGCCCGACAGCGACCGGCATCGTCATCTTAGAACACGAGTGGGAAGAAGCATTTCGTTATGAAGATTAAATTTGTGACTGACAGCGTGGCAGATATTCCGGCGGATCGCGTCGAGCGGTGGGGCATCGAAGTGGTCCCCTGCTACGTCAATTACGGCGGCGAAAGCTACAAAGATGATGGCGTAGAGCTGGTGCGCGAATCGTATTACGATCAACTAAGTACGATGGACGATTACCCCAGCACCGCCGCCATGTCGCCCGACCTGGCCCGCCAATACATCGACCGGGCCGCCCAGGACGCCGATCATGTCGTCATGATTACCACCCCGGCGAAACTCAGCGGAATTCATAACGCCTTTCGCCTGGGGGCGGCCCACCTGCCGCCAGAGCACTACACACTGATCGACAGCGGCCAACTGAGCATTGGCATCGGTTGGCAGGTTTTGGGTGCGGCGGAAGTCGCGGCGGAGACCGGCGACCTGGATAAAACACTCAAGGCGGTTGACGCCATCCGCGATCATATGAACATTTACGCCACCGTCGGCTCGTTGGAGTTCTTGCGCCGGAGCGGGCGCATCGGCTGGGCGATGGCTGGTATCGGCACACTGTTAAACATCAAACCCGTTGTCTATGTGCAAGATGGCGAAATCGACCCGATTACCCGCGTCCGCACGTTCAAACGGGCGATGGATAAGTTGGTGGAGCTAGCCCGCCAGCACGCGCCTTATGAACGGTTGGCAATCTTGCACATCAACAACCCTGATGGCGCGGCGGTCTTGCGCTCTGCGCTGGCCGATCTCGCGCCGGAAAATACGCTGACCGGGTTAATCGGCCCGGCCCTGGGAACACACATCGGGCCGGGGTCGGTCGGCATCGGCACAATCAGTAAAGGATGGAAAGAACATGCCATCAGCACTTGAATCACTCGTCAAAGTTCTGAAGTTAGAACGTGAAAACGGTTACAACAATAACGCCGTCATCGGCGGCCTGAAAGCCTATGGCGATAACTGGGTGACCAAAGCCCATAATCAAGCCAAAATCCCGGATCATCATATTCTGGTTGATGAACTGGTCGATCTCCTGCGCCACTATGATGACCTGGATACGATGGAAGACCGCCATGATACCGTCAGCTACATGCTGGAACGCATCACCGGGCGCACCCCGCCACCCGATGAATATCTGGCCCGGTTAGATCAATACGAGGCGGAGACCGAACAAAAACAAGCGCAACCCGCCAGCAAGCGTGACGAGGAGCGACGATCCAACCGGGGCAAGCGACCGCGCAAGCAAGAGCAACCCGCATCCCGCAAAAAGCCAGAGCAGACCGAGGCCGAAACAACCGTGAGCATCCCGGCCCATAAGCTCGATATTCCGCCGGAGCCACGCCTGAGCCGCCCACCGCGCCCGCGCCCCAACACACTAGGTGCGACCGAAGCGGCGGACATCCTGCGTGGGTTGCGGGCATCGGTAGAAAAGGTCAAGGGGGTTGGGCCGCGCATGGTCAGCGCGTTGAACCGGCTCGGCATCCAAACCATTAACGATCTGCTGTTTACCCTGCCCCGCCGGTATGATGATTACACCCGGATGCGCTACATCAGCCAGCTACAACCGGAGACAGTGACGACGGTCATCGGCTCGGTGCGGGAGGTTCAAACCCGCATCGGGCGCAACGGACGCAAAGACCTATACATCGAATTGGACGACGGCTCTGGGGTGTTGCCGGTCACGTTTTTCGGCCAGCAGTACCTCATCAAGTCGATACGCAAGGGCAAGCAGATCGTCGTCAGTGGCAAGGTGACGCTGTTTCGCGGCAAGCCACAGATGACCAACCCGGAATGGGAAGAACTCGACCGGGAAAACCTGCACACCACCGGCATTGTGCCGGTCTACCGGCTGACGGAAGGACTGAGTGCGCGTCGTCTGCGTAACTTGATGAAGGACACCGTGAGCTACTGGGCCGACCGTCTGCCGGATTATGTACCGCTTTCTGTGCTGGAACGGGCCGACCTGGCCGACCTCAATTGGACGATCCGTAACTTGCACTTCCCGGAAGGCCACGATCATCTGGCGCATGCTCAACGGCGTTACATCTTCGATCAACTGCTGTTATTGCAGATGGCGATTCTGGCGCATCGCCGGGAATGGCAGGAAAATCCCGGCCAACCGTTGACTTACGACGATGACGCGCTGACTACCTTCCTGGGGGCGGTCTTCCCCTACACGCTGACCGATGCCCAACGCCGCGCTATTGATGAGATCCGCGCCGACATCAGCCAGAATGTACCGATGAATCGCTTGCTCCAGGGGGATGTGGGCAGTGGCAAGACCGCTGTCGCCGTCACTGCGCTGGCGATAGCCTATGCCAACGGGACGCAAGCCGCGTTGATGGCCCCGACCGGCATCCTGGCGGAGCAACACTACCGCAATATCAGCCGTACCCTGGCCGATATGCCGGGCGATGATGGGCCGACGGTCGCCTTGCTCACCAGTTCATTGAGCGCGTCCGAGCGTGACACGGTGTATGCCGGGCTGGCCGATGGAAGCATCGACATTGTGATCGGCACGCACGCCGTCATTCAAGAAGGGGTTGAGTTCGATAAGCTGGCTCTGGTGGTCATTGACGAACAGCATCGCTTCGGCACCGCGCAACGGGGTGCGTTACGTGGCAAAGGCACCAACCCGCATCTGCTGGTGATGACGGCCACTCCCATCCCACGCACCCTCACACTGACCTTACACGCTGACCTGGATCTATCCGTGATCGACGAGATGCCACCGGGCCGTACCCCGGTCAATACGCGCGTCGTTCTCCCCAGTGAGCGTGAACGCATCTTCAGTTTCATCAAGGCGCGGCTGGAAGCCGGCGAGCAAGCCTTTATCGTGCATCCGCTGGTAGAAGCGTCTGACAAGGTAGAAGCCGCCTCTGCCGTCGAAGCGTATGACGAGCTACAACAGGTCTTCCACCGGCACCGCGTCTGCCTGTTGCACGGGCAGATGAAACCGGCGGAGAAAGACGCCATCATGGCGGCCTTTGCCGACCACGAATATGATGTGATGGTGACGACTTCCGTCGCAGAGGTCGGTGTGGATATTCCAAACGCCAGTGTCATCGTGATCGAAGGCGCGAACCGCTTCGGCCTGGCCCAATTGCACCAGTTCCGGGGCCGGGTGGGGCGTGGCGGCCACGTCAGCTATTGTCTGCTCATCCCGGATGATGTGACCAGCGACACCGCCCGCCAACTGGAAGGCATCGACTCCTGGGAGGACATCGAAGACGGTGACCTGCCGGTGAGTGTGCGCCGCCTGGCCGCGATGGAACGCACCACCGACGGCTTTAAGCTGGCAGAGGTTGATTGGCGTCTGCGTGGGGCGGGGGATCTCGTCGGTACCCGGCAAAGCGGCCAGAGTCCGTTGCAGATTGCCGAATTGATGACGCCGGAATTGGTCGCGCTGGCCCAACGCGAAGCCCGCACACTCTATGCGGAAGACGCCTACCTGGAACAAGACGAGCATCAACTCCTGCGGGAGCGGGTGGCGATGCTCTACAACGAAGATAGCGACGTCAGCTAAGATGCCGGCAACGGGTGGAGGGTAGCCTCCGCCCACTCTATATGGTCTTCGATTTTATGATGTGTGATTTGTCGTCATAACATATGATGAATGATACTAATGCTGGTGCTTCCTGCTGGTGCATAATTGATTCAAGTTGAAATATCAATGTTAAGTCAATCAAAACAAAGTAGGGGGCATTACAATGACTGTAAAAGCAGTACAATTATCGGATAATCCGGCGATCATTCACATGCAATTTAGTGAGCCGTTCGACGGGCAGACGGATTTGGCAGAGGCGAATAAGCGCACCCAGGAGATCATGAAAAAGGTCGGCGGGTATGTCTGCCGCATTGAAGATGTTAGAAACATCAATCTCAGCTTTGATAAGCTGACTGCCGGGTTAGCCAAAGCCAGTGAAAAGGTGACTGGCTCGATGTCTGATCCTAATGTGTACAGCATGATGGTCGGCAATAAGGACGATCTCTCCGAGTTTACAGCCAGTTCATTTGCCCAGAAGCAATACGGCGGTAAAGACACCCCGTTCTTTACTGACATTAACGAAGCTATCGCTCATGCTCGTGAGCATATGAACAACCGTTAAGGATCTGAATCCGGAACACATAGCGATTCAATAGGGCTGGTGGGGCAACCTGCCAGCTTTTTGAGTCTGCGGGCGGATGACTGATGCTATACGGTTCCCCTACGCAAAATCAACTTGTCGTTATAATAAAAGCGGATTGTAAGCTAATTTTGGGGAAAGCGCATGGCCCGTAAGCTATTATTGCTCGTGCTCATCTTGTTGACCGCCGCCCTACCTGCCGCCGCACAGGAAGCCGACCCGCCAGCCGAAGCGGTCTTCCGCGCCCGTGTGGTGGTGGATAGCGCGTTCGTCCGCGCCCTGCCATTGGCGGATGCCGAGAGGGTAGCAGACGTATTCGAAGATAATGTGCTGAACGTCGTCGGGCGCAACGCGGACGGCACCTGGTTGAGCGTTCACCGCCTGTATGAAGATCGCGCCGTCGGCTGGATCCAGCGTGAGTACCTGGCCTATACCTTTGAAGTGGCACAGTTACCCATCACCGATACCGAGACCGGTGTGACCGGCGACGAGCCGATCATCAACACCGATGCCTCTGTCTTAATCATCATTGAGGCCAATCTGCGCGATGTGCCGTCGGTCAATTCCGATGTCATCGGCACGGTGGCCCTCAACGCGACGGTGCCGGTGCTGGAACGTAGCCCCGATAACCTGTTCTTGCGGGTGAATTACCTGGGGACTGTCGGGTGGATCGCGGAACTGACCGCTCGTACCACTGACGATCTGACTCAGGTGCCAGTCGCGCAGGGTTTAACTGTCGCCACCATCCCGATTGAGATCATCCCGCCGGAGGTGCAATTGGCACAGGTGCAACGTCTGCGAGATTACATCATCCCCAAGCGGGAGATGGCGGAGTCGGTCGCGCAGTTTTGGTCCGCGCTCAATGATGGGCGGGTGTGGCCGTGTGAACCCCCCGCCGATGGCACCTATGTTGATTTCGCCGTCACCCAACGGGACATCGTGGAATTGCCGGAATTACGCGCATTGGCCCGCCTGAGTCGCTTCGTCACCCGCGACCTGAACGCCACTTTGCAAGCGTACCAGGATTGCGGTGTATATTTGCCGTTGGAGATCAGCACGGCTTACGCCCAGGCCATCAACGCGACCAACATCAGCGACCGTATTCTGCGTGAGTTGGCGTTCACAGAGGGCGTCATCCGCCGGGCCAATAACCTGCCGCCGGCGGACGAAGCGGGTGGTTAACGCCGCCGCCGCTTTTCGCGGGCTTTTTGTGCTTGTTTCAAGATCGCGTCGATGTCGTCGGGGGCGGTGAGTTTATCCGTCTCCGGCTTGACGCTGTACGTTTCGCGCTGGTCGTCGATGGCATCCACGATGGAGCCGTCAATGTGCATCTGCCAGCAGAGCGCGTTGAAGTAAAGTGTGCGGGCGACGTTCTGCGCCTGGTCGCGCACCAGCGCATCGCGGTCTTGCTTGAAGACGCGGGCGACGTGTGGCAGGGCGCGGATGTTGTTGATGCCGACCAGATCTGCCAGGGCCTGCTGGCGGTCTTCCCGGCTTTCGGCGTCCAATTTTTGAATCAAGGGGCGGATGTCGTGCTGAGACGGGCGCGGTGGCGGGCGGTAAGGCAGGCCGAAGTAATCCTGGGCCATTTGATCCAGCAAGGATGATTCGTAACGTGATCCCATCAGCGCGACCAGGATGCGATCTTCCGAGTCGTCCTGCTGGCCGGCAGTTGCCTCCCGCATGATGTTTAGCAATCGGTCTTTTTCGGATGTCATCAGGTTGCGGATAGCACGGTCGATGCCGAAATGCTTGAATAGCGCGTTCTGGGTGTCGTAGCCGTTGCTTTCCGCCTGGCGCAAGCGTTTGCCCGCCCACATAAACGCGACTCGTACCGTTGTTTCTTGCTCTAGCTTATAAGCCTGGGTGAGTTCTGGCAGGGCCGTCACTTCCTCCACCGTGCCGATCATCCAGGCATAACGGGTGCGGACTTCGGGCTTGCTGTGCTTTAAGCCGGCGATTAAATCCTCTATTTGCATAATAATCCCTCTATCATTAGTTTAACGGGATGCGAACCGTAAACGTGGTGCCAGTTCCAGGTGTGCTTTTGACCGTGATCGACCAGCCATGCCCGCTGATGAGCGATTGCACGATGCTTAACCCCAGGCCGGAGCCTTCGATCTTATGATCCGATGCCCGGCGGAAGAACGGCTCAAAGATGTGGGCCTGGTCTTCGAGGCTGATGCCCTGGCCTGTGTCGATCACGTCGATCCGCAGGTTGTCGCGTTCCTGGGTGGCACTGACTTGAATCTTGCCGCCAGCGGGCGTAAATTTGATCGCGTTGCTCACCAGATTTTGCAAGATATGATACAACGAGTCGAATTCAAGCGTCGCGCTTAAATCCGGCGGGAAGACTGTGCGTGTCATGGTCAGGTTATGCTCGGTGAGCAGATGGTCGAACACGGTCTGAAGTTCATCCAGAAACGGGGCTAAATTGCGTTGGGTTCGGTTGCCCCGCAAGCCGGTCTCAAACCGGGCGAAATCCAGGATGTCGTTGATTAACAGGGTCATGCGTTCGATGTAATTATACGTCCGTTGGATGAGAACCTGCCCGCGCTGGTCGTCGGTGCGCCCGTGTTGTTCGAGCATGTTCAATGCCAGCAACAAGCCGGAGATCGGCGTCTTGAGGTCATGGGAGGCGGTGTTCAACAGGCTGTCTTTTAATTGGTTGAGGTTTACCAGAGTCTGGTTGCGCTGGCGCAATTGTTCAGCTTCGCGGCGGGCGTTTTCCGTCTGGTAGCGGAACTCGGCCTGCTTCAGTTGTCGCTCCTGTTCGGCGGAGAAATAAGCGCGGAGCCGTTCGGTATGGGCCTCTCGTTGCACATAGGCTTGTTCATAATCACCCTGGGCCACTTTGATCTGCGCCAGCATATCATACCCGATCAGGGCTTGCTCTGGGTAATCGTGTTCTTCTGATAGCGTGATGCACTCGTGCGCGTAGGCCTCGGCTTGCTGAAGGTCTTGTTGTGGCCGGTAGAAGTAAAACATTGCCAGGTTCGCACAGACCACAGCCAGCAGACGTGTATTGCCCAGTTGCCGGCATTTATCCAGGTTTTCCAGCAGATATTGGCCGGCTTCGTCAAACTGGCCTAACCCACCATAGACCGTGCCCAGGTTGCTCCCGCTGAGAATTTGCAGGTAGAGATTATCACTCTGGTTGGCGGCATCGTAAGCCTGTTGGAGGAAGCCCAACGCAGTATCAAACTCGCGCAAGTTGCCATAGATAGCGGCACTGGCGTTGTAGACCTCGGCTATTGTTACCGGATCACTCAAATCCAGGTCAATGGCAGTGGCTTGCTCGGCATAGTGGTGGGCATGGTCGATGTCTTTTCGCTCGGCATATAATTCTGCGATCTGAAGCAAGGCGGCGGCCTGGGCACCAGCGTCATCCGCCTGGACGGCATAATCATATTCGTGTTGATGGTTCGTGAGTGATTCGAGGTAGTTCGCCGTGGTACGGTAGAGCATCCCCAGTGTTCGGTGTGCTTTAACGCGGATCAACGGATCGGCCAGATGATGTACATCCGCCAGCTTGAGCACATCCTGCGCCTGGGTGACGGCGGCCCGATGGTTGCTGTGGTAGAACAAAGCCCGTGCCCGCAAGTTCAGCGCATCGGCCAACTGGGGATATGCGCTATCGTGCCGCGCTTGGTCGATTATCCGTTCGAGTTGTTGGATTGTACCAGCCGGGTCGTCCCGGTGAACTTGCCATAAGTGTTTCAATGTGTTTGCAGTGGACTGAATAGTCATGAATTCAAAATTGCACCTATGTTAGAATCATGTTTATTGTATCAATGAGTAAGTTGTTTGCCAAAATTTGCCCTTAAACCCAAAGTGGGCTATAGGTTAGGTCACAATTGGTACGCGAGGAGACACAATGGAGTATCAAAACCTGGGGAATACCGGGCTGAAGGTATCGCGCATCTGCCTGGGGATGATGACCTATGGCGACCCGAACTGGCGGCCCTGGATTTTGGACGAGGCGGCGGCGCATCCCTTCATCAAACAATCGGTTGAAAGTGGCATCAACTTCTTCGACACGGCGGATATGTATTCGCTGGGCGTCAGTGAGGAAGTGACCGGCAACCTGCTGAGGGAATATGGCGGGCGGCGGGACGAATATGTGGTTGCGACTAAAGTTTACTTCCCACATGGCGACCGGCCCAACCAACGCGGACTCAGCCGCAAGCATATCATGGATGCCATCGACATTTCGCTCCAAAAGTTAGGCATGGCGTATGTCGATCTTTACCAGATCCACCGGTGGGATTATGAGACACCCATCGAAGAGACGATGGAAGCCCTGCATGATGTCGTCAAAGCTGGCAAGGCCCGCTACATCGGCGCGAGTAGTATGCACGCCTGGCAATTCGCCAAAGCGCAACACATCGCCCGCACACACGGCTGGACGCGCTTCATCAGTATGCAGAATCATTACAACCTGGTCTACCGGGAAGAAGAACGCGAGATGATCCCGCAATGCATCGATATGGGCGTCGGTTTGATACCCTGGAGTCCGCTGGCGCGGGGCTTCCTGGCTGGTAACCGCACGCGGGATGTCGCGCAAAACCCGACCGAACGCGGCAAGACCGATAAGATGGATCAGCAGATGTATTATAGCGATGCCGATTTCGCGGTGATCGACGCGCTGAAGGCGGTCGCAGAGCGACACGGCAAATCCCCGGCGCAGATCGCGCTGGCCTGGTTGTTGCATCAACCCGGCGTCACCAGTCCTATCATCGGGGCCAGCAAGCTCTACCAACTGACTGAAGCCGTTGACGCGCTAGAGATTGACCTCAGCCCGGAGGACATCGACGCGCTGGAAGCCCCTTACCAGCCGAAGCCTGTTTTGGGCCACGCCTGATGATCAGGCGATTGCTTATCCTCATCGGGCTATGCCTGCTGGTGCCGGTCGTCGCCGCGCAAGACCTGGACGACCGCGCCGCCTGGAATACGCTCACCGCTGGCAACGTGCGCTTGCAATATCCGCCGGGGTGGACCGCCAGTGGCGACCAAGACAGCGGCATCGTGCTCGCCCCGGAAGAATCCACCGGCCTGACTTTGACCGTCAAGCTGGGGGATTACGGCGAAGTGATCGGCCTGACGCCGTTACAGAGTGCGCTTCAGCGGGAATTTGGAGACTCGCTCCAGACGCAGGCCCGCATCAGCACGCCGGCGGGGGACGCGATTTTTTCTGATTTGGTGTTTGAAGATGACGGCCTTCGCAGTCTGCAATATCGGTGGGTGTATGGCACCAAAGGGTTGACTCTGGAAAGTGTGTTTTCGCCAGCGGAGCATGATGAGGCCGAAATCGAGTCGTTCATCACACTGACGGAAGCCGTCGTCGGCACCGTCCGCATTGATGAACCGATCAGCGGGGCCTGGGTGCCGGTGGTGGATGGATCCGGGCTTTTTCGTCTGCTCATCCCGCCCACCTTCGAGCAGATTTCTGAGGATCAACAGGGTGTCATCAGCGTGATGAACATGGAAAACGGCATCGTCATGAGTACGTCTGTCACGTCAATTGGCCTCACCCCGGATGTTGACCTGTTCGCGGATACCATCGAAACGGGCTTTTTGAGCCGGGGTATTCAGATTGATTATACGGGGCCGGTCAATCGTCCGGTTGCCTTCGGGTATCATGGGGCTGGTAAGATTGACGCTGACACGACGATACAACGCGAATATCAATTCTTGTACGTTCTTGATGATAATCTGGTTTCCAACCTGGCCCTGATAGATGAAGACCTGTGGGAGCAAAACGAGCGGTTGATCCGCTGGATGATGGATGCCTTACAATTGATCGATGAGTAGTAATGATTAAAAGGGAAACGAACATGTTGAAAAAGTGGCTGTTGGGTGTATGTCTGTTGATTTTACCGTTGGCCGTCGTCAGCGCACAGGAAGAAACCGAACCGGAGACTGACCCCGGTGCCTGGGAGTATGTTTTCGGCGGGGTGGCCGGGGTCGCGTATCCGCCGGATTGGTCGGTCGGGGCCAACGCGCAAGGCCAGCTTGCCATCACCAGCCCGGATGAAGCGATTACCGTTGAGTTCCAGTTGATCGAGTTCTCTCAGACGGTGACCCTGGACTTTCTCGAATCGGAGTTATCCGCCGCCTATGGGACGGATCTCATCACGGTCAGCGCGTTTGATAAACCCGCCGGGCGTGGGATGCAAGCTCAGGCCGAAATCATCGTAGAGGGCGACATCCCGGTACAACTGGTGCAGTACATCTGGCCGTATGGGGGTGAAAGTGGCGTGTTGTTCCAGGGGGCCTTTGTAGAAGCGGCCTTAGATGAGGCGACAACGGCGGAAGACGCATTGGCGATCATCGACACGATTGCCAACACCATGCGGATCGACGCGGATACGCTCGACCCGTGGACGGAATATGCCAACGCCACCGGCACCGCCGCCATCCTGGCCCCGGCAGGCTTTGAGGCCCTCAACCAGACCGACACGACCGTCACGCTGACCAACCAGGAGACGCTGGCGGTGGTCGTCATGACGGCGGTTGACCTGGGGGCGACGGTGGAAGTCGCCACGCTGGAAGACACCATGCGGGAGTCGTTGGAAGAACGCGGCGCGACTATCGACTCGCTGATGCTGGTGGATCGTCCGCCGGGGCCGTCACTCGTCGCACAGATGACTATCCCAGGGGATGCCGAAGCGAACACCCCGGATCGCCAGGAATGGCAATATTACATCATTCAGGGGCAATTTCTGATTATCACCAGTGCCAGCGTCCCGGTAGAAAATGCCGAATCTGAGGCGGATCTACTCCAGACGATGCTGGATACAGCCATGATCCAGGTGGAGCCGGAAGCAGAGGATACTGAATCCGACGAATAATCAAGCGGCAGGAGGGTGTCTACTCGACATCCTCCACCGCGATGGTGACCGGCGCGTTAACTTTGGCCGAAAGCTGACCACAGCCGGCGTCAATGTTGATGCCCCGTCGCACCCGCACCGTCATGCCGACCCCGTAAGACTCCAGGATTTGCTGAAACCGATCTGCCGCCGCGACATTCGACGGGCCGCCGCTGTAGCCGTCCGTCGGGTTGAGCGGGATCGCGTTCACATGGCACAACATCCCCTGCAAGAGCTTGCCCAGCGCGTGAGCTTGTTCTTCGGTATCGGTCTCGCCATGAATCAAGGCCCATTCGAACGTCAGCCGCCGCCCGGTCTTGCCGACGTAATAACGGCAGGCAGACATCAACTCGTGCAGATCCCAACGGCGATTAACGGGCAGGAGGTCGCTTCGTTCAGCATCGGTCGCGGCATGTAAGCTGATCGCCAGGTTGATCTGTAAGCCCTCATCGGCAAATTGCCGGATCTTCGGCGCGATGCCGACCGTGCTCACCGTGATGTGCCGCGCCCCAATGCCTAGATCGTTCATCAACCGGTGCATGGCCCGGAGCGACTCGTCGTAATTGTGGAACGGTTCGCCCATGCCCATCAGCACGATGTTAGACAACCGGTCGCCTTCTGCGTGCAGTTCTGCCGCGAAGATCAAAGCCTGTTCTACAATTTCACTGGCGGTCAGGTGCCGGGCGAAGCCCATCTGCCCGGTCGCGCAGAACACGCACCCCATCGCGCACCCCGCCTGGGTAGAGATGCAGGCCGTGCGCCGCTGGTCGTCATAGGTCATCAACACCGCTTCGATCATCTGGCCGTCTGGCAGGCGATACAACCGCTTGCGCGTGCCATCGGTGCTGTTTTGCTCGGTGACTGTCGTCAACGATCCGATGGTGGTTTCCGCCTTGAGCCGGTCGCGCAGGTCGGCGGGCAGATTCAGCATGTTGTCGAAGTCGGTCTCGAACCGGTCGTAAAGCCAGCCCCACACCTGTTCGGCGCGGTAACCGGGCTGGCCCCACTGTTGGAGCAGATCAGCTAGATCGTTAAAGGAAAGTGTGTACAAGTTAAGCATTATGGATTACCATTTCGCATAGTGATAACAAAATTTGGGATAAATCAGCCGGTTCATTTGGGATATATAGGCCATTTTTCCCAAATTATCCCAAATATTGGCGTGATTTGACGAATGCCTCTACAATAACATCATAAGAATCTTTGGAGAATGTTATGTCACGGATCGCCGTTTACCCGGCGTCATTGAACCCGATTCACAACGGCCACATTGATATTGTCTTGCGGGCCGCTAAGATCTTTGATGAATTGATCGTCGGTGTCTACGACAAACCGAAGAAGCCGATGCTATTTTCGGTCGAAGAAAGGACACGATTGGCACGAATCGCCTTCAACGACTATGATAATATCAAAGTTGCAAAATTTTCAGGTCTGGCTATAAACTTTGTTAGATCAGTTAATGGGATGGCGGTTGTGCGGGGGTTGAGGGTTTTTTCCGACTTTGAGTTTGAGTTCCGCATGGGGCTAGCCAATAAAAAGCTCGCCCCGGAGATCGAAACCGTGTCGATCATGACGGACGAACGGCATGTTCACATCAGTTCCAGCACCATCCGTGAAGTCGCAGAATTAGGCGGCGATGTGTCCTGGGCGGTGCCAGAATTCGTGGCGGATGCCCTACAGCAACGATATGATGCGATCAACAATCAAATTGAGATCAGCAAAAGCGGTCAAATTGTCTCTGAATAGGGGAGTAGTTAAATTATGGATATTCAACATCTGGTAGATCGCCTGGAAGACCTAATCGACGAAGGCCGCCACATGCCCTTCAGCCGGTTTACAATGATCGACGAAGAACGTGCGCTGGAAATCATCGACCAGATGCGAATCTCTATCCCGGAAGAAATCGAAAAATCTAACCGGATCCTGGGTCAACGCGACCGGGTTTTAGCCCAGGCCAACGAAGAGGCCGCCCGCTTGCTCCAACAGGCGCGGGCCAAGGGCGAAGAGATGCTCGACCAGGATGTGGGCGTACAGGCCGCGCAGAACCGGGCCGCCAACATCGTAGAGCAAGCCCGGCAAGAGGCCGAGCAGATCCGGCAGGACGCCGATGATTATGCGCGTAGCGTCCTCAGCGGGTTAGAGCAAACCCTGACGCGCAACCTGAGCACCGTTCGCAACGGCATTAACGCGCTGGAAACCGATCTGCCGCCGATGGAAGAAGCCCCGATTGAGGCTCAGAACTTCCCGCAGACCACCATGCGCGACCAACCCAAAACGGAAAGCCAACCGGCCAATATCAGCATCAAGCGGGCCGATGAGGTCGATGAGTCCTGATTTTGCAGGGCTAACGCTTTTATCAATCTGAATACAGGGGATGACCGGGAAAATCACTGGTCATCCCCACGTTTTGAATCCCTACTCTTTGATCACCGGGATCGCTGAGAGCGCGACCTGTGGGCCGTCTTTGATGTGCTCATGGTCGTGATGGGCATCGGCTGGCACCAGGGCCGGGTCGTCGGCAGTGTCGATTAACGTTTGCAGACGGGCGGCCCGTTCTGCGCTGTGCTTGCCGGTGCGTAAGGACATCTTCGCCAAAGTTGAGATCGCCTTCGCCGGGTTGAGTCCCTTCGGGCAAGCGTCGATGCAGTTGACGACCTTGTGACAGCGGAAAGCCCCGTTGGAGTGGGCCACGCTATCCAGCCGTTCTTCGATCATCTGGTCGCGGGGGTCCATCACCCGCAGGAAGACCTTGAGCATCGCGTGCGGCCCCAGGTATTCTTTGTTGCCAGCGATGACCGGGCAAGAGGAATAACACGCCCCGCACATGATGCAGGTCTCCGCCTGCTCCATCGCATCTACTTCTTCTTGCGACATGCGATATTCGCGCACTGGCACATCATCTGGCCCATTCAGCCAGGGCTTGATCGACTTATACTGCTCCCAGAAGACGGTGCGATCTACGACCAGATCCTTGATGACTGGCAAATAAGGCAACGGTTCGATCATCACGGTATCGGCCTTGCTAAATAAGCCGCCCTGGTTGATGACCGCTGAGAGTGGCTTGGTGCAGACCAGTGTGTTACGCCGGTTGACCATCATCGCGCAGGATCCGCAGATTGCATGGCGGCATGACCGGCGGAACGTCAGGCTTCCGTCCTGGGTGGCTTTGATTTCCTCCAACGCATCGAGCACCGTCTTTTCCTGGGTTAGCTCGATGGCGTAATCCTGATAATAGGCTTTCTTGTCCGTATCCGGGTTAAACCGCTTGATGCGTACCGTAATCATCTTTGTGTTCTCAGTCATGGTTGATCTCTCTCTCGTCGTCTCGTTCGCGTTCGTTTTGTTCGTTTTGAAGGTGGGGCGGCGTAGATGACACCACCCCGGTTCCTGGGTTAGTATTTACGTTCTTGCGGCGGATAACGGTCATAGTCCACGTCAACTTCGCGGTAGCTCAGTTCCGGTTCACCGTCGGCGGTCTTCAGCGCGACTGTGTGCTTGAGCCACTGCTCATCGTCGCGGGTCTCGAAGTCATCGCGGGCGTGGGCACCCCGGCTTTCCTGCCGGGCCAATGCGCTTTCGACGACGACTTCGCTAAAGGCCAGCAGGTTATCAGTCTCGATTGCCATCAAGACATCGGTGTTAAACCGCCTACTCTTGTCCATCACTTCGGCATATTCGAAGCGTTCTTGCAGTTCTTTGATCGTCTCCAGGCCGTGTGCCATTTTGTCTTCATTGCGGAAGATGCCGCAATTGTTGGTCATGTTCCACTTCAGGTCTTCCGCCAGCGCGGCTACGTTCTCACGCCGTCCGTTGACCTTGGGATTGTTCATCAACCGCTCGATGCGTTCGCATTGGTTCCGCGTCGGGTCGGTGGTGGGGGTGGCCGGGGCACGGACGCCGCTCTTGATGTAACGGGCGATCTCGTAGCCAGCCCGACGACCAAAGACCGACGCTTCCAGCAGACTGTTTGTGCCCAGACGATTCGCGCCGTGTACGCTGACGCAAGCACATTCACCTGCGGCGAATAAGCCGGGGAACGGCTCGCCGGAGGCATCGCGCATCACCTGGCCGTTAACATCCGTCGGGATGCCGCCCATGCTGTAGTGCGCGGTCGGCTGGATCTTGGCCGGTGCGTCGATGATGTCTACGCCGAGGAAGTTCATGGCGATTTCTCGTACCTGCGGCAGACGCTTCATGATGCGTTCGCGGCCCAGGTGACGTAGGTCCAGGTAGATGCCCTGGCCGTCATCGCCCACACCACGCGCCTGGTCGATCTCGATCTGCTCGCTCCGGCTGACCAGATCACGCGGGGCTAATTCCATCTTGCTGGGGGCGTAATTTTCCATGAACCGCTCCCCGTTGTTGTTGATCAGGTAACCGCCTTCACCCCGGCAGGCTTCGCTCATCAAGATGCCGTGCCGGTAGATGCCGGTCGGGTGGAATTGGACGAATTCCATATCCATCAAAGGCGCACCCGCGTTATACGCGATGGCGACACCATCGCCAGTGTTGGCCGTCGCATTTGATGTGATCTTCCAGGCGCGGCCATAACCACCCGTTGCGAATAGAACCGCCTTTGCCATGATCGTATGCAATTTGCCGCTCACGATGTCCATCACGACGACGCCTGTCGCCACGCCGTCTTCTACCAGCAGTTCCAGGGCTTGCCATTCGCTGTAGAAGTTGACGTCGTGTTTCAGGCATTGCTCGTGGATGGTGTGGAGCAGGACATGCCCGGTCCAGTCTGCGGCGAAGTTCGCACGCGGGGCACTGTGGCCGCCAAAGCGACGTTGGTTAATGCGTCCGTCGTCCGTCCGGCTGAAGACGCATCCCATGTGTTCGTATTCATAGATAATGTCGATGGCGTCATACACCATCGTCTCGATTTTGTCCTGGTCGCCCAGCCAATCCGACCCTTTGATGGTGTCGAACATGTGCATGTCGGGCGAGTCTACGGGTTGCTCACCGGGCGGGACTTGTTCCAGCGGGCCGCCGTTGCCACCGTTCGGGACGGGGCGCACGTTGCCCAATGCCGCCGCGATGCCACCCTGGGCGGCTCCGCTATGGCTCCGCAGGGGGTGGACTTTGCTCAAAACGCCGATGTCTTTGACGCCTTCGCGGGCGGCCACCATTGCGGCCCAACTGCCAGCTAATCCGGCACCGATAATGACAACATCATGGGTGATGATCTCACTCATGGGGGGTTCCCTTTTTATCTCATCCTAATCAAGTTACTTGTATTTTGACAGATGAGAACGGCATGAGTAAGTGATAGATGTAATTGGACACCCTTGATGATTAACAGGTCTGCTATGAGTCGGAGAGCTTGGCATCCAGCGTGTTATGACGTGGTTGATCCCCAACGCATCTACAAAGCCATGAACGCATCAGATTGGTATGGCCACACCCTACGCTCGGTCCACGCGGACTTGCCCCGGCTGTGCGACATCGCGTAACCTAAATTATTTGAAATGCTGTTGAATACGCTCTGAATGCCGGTGCTAGATTGGATTAGCCCTTGACGTGTGGATGGTGAATGCTAACATCGCCGCATGATCGCAAAACTTCGTGCTAATCAACTGCCCATTGTCGTGTTCTGCGGCGTCCTACTGGGCATGTCTGCACTCAACGGCTGGCCGAGCAAGCATGTATGGCAGATTGTGACTGCGGACTTAGGATTGACTATTCTTCTG